>NZ_CP036262.1:0-601382 GCF_007741495.1 Roseimaritima multifibrata | reverse complement strand
TGTTACTGGAAATCATGCATGCCCCTTCCACCGAACGGGGCCCCGAGTTTGTAGGGGCGATGCTTAATGAACTTGTCCGACGCGATCGAGCGTTACATTTGATCCACCTTCTCGGGCGTCTTATTCGCAACCTTGCAGTTGATGAACTGATTATTGCGGGTGACCTGTGGGACCGAGGCCCACGCGGCGATCGCGTGATGGACTACCTCCGCCTGCAGCCAAACGTCGAACTGATTTGGGGAAATCACGATGTTCTGTGGCTGGGCGCATCGCTCGGCCACGAAGCACTCATTTGCACGGTCCTGCGGGTCTCGTTGAGGTACCGACGACTAGGACAACTGGATGAAGGATACAGCGTACCGCTAACGCCACTGGAACATCTAGCGAGAACGATCTACGCGAACGACCCTGCCGAACACTTCATGCCCAAAGGGGAAGGGATGCGACCAAACGAAGTGGTCGCAAGGATGCAAAAGGCGGCTGCGGTGATGCAATTCAAGCTGGAAGGTCAAATGATCCAGCGAAACCCAAACTGGGACTTGGACCACCGACGGCTGATGCACCGCATCGATCACGAAAAGGGAACCATCATCATCGACGGCAAAACCTATGAACTTCTCGATACAAACTTCCCCACCGTCGATCCCGAAAACCCGTACCAGCTATCCGAAGAAGAAGCGAGTTGCCTAACATGTCTTAAGCACTCCTTCCTAAACAGCCAAAAGCTGCGTGAGCAAATGCGGTTCATGGTTGGGCATGGTTCAATGTATCTAAAACGGGACGAATGCCTGATCTTTCATGGGTGTGTTCCCGTCGATGCCGAGGGGAACTTTCTTCCGCTTGAAGTGGATGGGCAAGCGTTGTCGGGTCGCGAACTGTTTGAAGAAATCGAAAAGGTGGTCAGGCGCGCGATTGTCGACTCAGAACAATCCGACCTGGATTTCCTCTGGTATCTCTGGAGCGGGCCACGGTCTCCACTTTTCGGCAAAGACCGAATCGCCACCCTGGAGCGCGACTTCATCGCAGACAAGACATCTCATCGAGAGATAAAGGACCCCTATTTCTCACTGATCCACGAAACAGACTTCTGCGATAAAGTGTTGACCGAATTTGGTATGGAGACCGCAGGCGGTTTAATTGTCAACGGACACGTCCCCGTCAAGGTCGAAGAAGGCGAATCGCCGCTCAAGCGGAGCGGTAAAGCGATCACCATCGACGGAGCATTCTCGGAAGCTTATGGCGATTACGGTTACACGTTGGTGTTAGAACCCAATCGCATCGTATTAGCACAACACTCCCATTTCGACTCAGTCGAAGCAGCGATCCGAGACGGAGTCGACATTGTGCCGAAGGTGCAGAACATCCGTGTTTACGATTCTCCACGATGCACAGGCGACACCGAACGTGGCCAGCGAATTCGATATCGAATCCAGATGCTCAAGCGTTTGATCGAAGCCTATCAAACGAATCGCTTGCACGAACGGGGAGCCTAACGCCGTTCAATCCCTGTCCCTTGACGGAGAACCACCCTCTGGCAAACGTAGCTATCGTCACCAGACGGTGGAAATTTTGGGCCTGACCACGCGCTGACAAGCATCGAAAAGCTTGTCTCCGTGAACAGGATCGCCTGAACCCTACAGTCCCAGGGCGATCAAATCGACCAGCTGCTCCAAATCAACTTCTTCATCATCGTCCAACTTCGAATCGATCGTTAGATCCACGGGCCACTGCGAAAAGACCTCCGCGGTGTCCGACTGCGTCAACTTGCGCGTCGAGGCGTCCAGCACGGCAAGTTCATCGCCGGCTTGCAGCGAAGCGTCCTTGTCCTCTGCTGTCACCGTCGCCGAAAGTCCTGCAGCGATCTCCCCCTGCAACGCAGCATCGCGGCTCAAACGGTTCAGTCGATTGATCACTCGCAGTGCGTCTTGAGGTTCGACCCTGCCGTCGCCATTGACGTCCGGCATTGCACCGAAGCTCTGTTGGATCCCGCTCGCTTCAACTTGCACGCCTTCACCGTAGGCACCACTACCGTGACGATTCAGATAGTTGATCACCGCCAAAGCATCCCTCGGCTCCACAGTCCCGCTGCCATCCACATCGTAAGCATCCACAGCGTTCGTGGCGTTCAGTCCGACGACCACGACGGGATCGATCGATCCCGACGCGGGGACGACGGGCGGATCAAAGTTACCAACAACCGGCAAAGCAAAAGCATCTCCGTAACTGGCATACAAGTCAGGGCCAAACGGTTCAGGAGTAAAATCGATCACGTTGCCAGCCCCTTGCGGGTTCGGCACAATCCGATCGGTGACCGGCACTGCCGCGGTGGATACACTGACTTCTACGTTTCGCCAGTTGATCAGGTTGGTCGAACCTGCAACGAAGTTGGTCAGCATAACCGGTTTAATAAAGGCTGTACCGGGGCGGAACTGGGTAAGACCCATACCGCTGCCCGACAGCGTCGCGCCATACTCTGTCCACTGTTCGGGAACCGATTGGTAGGAAAGTGCAGCGTAGCTGTACGTCCCACCAGACATCGTATTGCGAACCGCCATTCCGGCGGGAATCGCAGGTCCTGCCCAAGGTTGGTTCAGCGTAATCACATTCCCCGCAATCCCGCCAGCACTCCACAGGCCGGTCGTCAAATTGCTGGCTACGTTACGAGTGTAGGTGTAGTCGGGATAGGTATAGCCATCGCTGTTGGTGTACCCGTACCAGGCAAGACTGCGATGATGGGCGGCCCCAGCGTTGGCCCAGCCGCTCGCATCTTGCAGAACGATTTGCGTATCGCCCGGATTCAGCGGTGCGGCTAGCTGCGTATCGGCCGCATTGGCAAACCGATTCACATGGAACGGAACAATTTGTAATTGATCGGAATCGTAGCTGGCAAAGCCAAAGTACTGGCGGTTATTCGCTTCGAATTGGCCACCCACTCCGTCGCCAGATCGAGCCTGACCGGACAGATGATACTCTTGACTGGGGTCGACGGGGACAAAGTCGTCCGCCAGAAAGGTTCCTTGCGGATTGGCCGAACTAATCGAATCCACCCCGTTAAAGACGCCTGTGTCCAACTGGACGTTCGATGCCGGTTGACTGAGCAGGATCATCCAATCCGCTTGCTCGCCAGGAGCTACGCCACCGCCATCGGGATTCCATAATCCGATGTCATCCAGTCCATCGCCGTTGAAGTCCGCAGCGACGGGAATTTCGCGAACCCCGGGGAAGCCAAACGTGAACTGCTGGTCCGTAAAGCCGTCGATCCCGTCGGCGCTCAGGTCCAGTGAGAAGACATCATCGGCCCAGGCTCCCAAATCGTCGATGCCGTCACCGTCGAAGTCGCCCACGATTGGTAGGCCAACCATGTCGCCGTTGAGCGTGGTATCGACCTGGAAATCATGGCTGGTGTCCAGATACCAAATCGTGCCGTCCTTCAATCCCACTTCATCGCCATTGACGGCGTTGCCATCAAAATTACCAGCGACGGGACGACCATTCACCTGAGCAGGATCGGCGACCACCAAATCGGTGACGCTATTGTTATTCGTATCGATCAACCAGCGGAACTGACCAGCGACTTGACCATAAGCCGCCAGCTTAGCGAAGCCATCGGCGACGTCCCCCGCACCGGCGACAAAGTTACCCGCGAATACGTTGTCGGTCTGGAAACCCAGCTTGTAGACGATGTCTTCATTGGTATCGTCACTATTGATGTCTTCGGGATCGAAGACGTTATTACCATTGGTGTCGATATAGACGCCTCCAAACGCAAAGGTGCCGATTTCGGCTCGAGAATCCACGGTAAAGCGAGCCACAAAGTCACCGCCGGGTTGACCATCGCCGCTTGGGAATACCGGAGCTTCGTTGGGTTGGCTGGCATTGGAATCACCGTCCAAGGCGTTGCCCGCAGGATCGACCACTGCATCGGAGATCGTTAACGTAAATCGATCATCGGGCAGGGGATTGGCAAAATTGATCTGAATTTTTCCGGTCGCTGGACTACCGGGGACAGGCACATCGGGTGTGAACGCGACACTATCGATAGCAATGCTGCCATTGTGATCCCCAATGACTTGATAATGGCCAGGACTATTGGCCGTCTCCGATTCCAAAGCGTCATAGAGAAATTGAATGATGCGATCCGGCAAGTCCTGCACGGACACCGTCAGCGCATTGACAAGCGGCGTCGGACCTTGTGCCGGCTTGATATCGAACAAATCGTAAGCCGAATGCCCCGTGATCTCGATATCCGTAACCTGTGGGCCTTGTGTGTCGATGAAAACATCGAGCACTTGCCCGTCATCTCCATTGGCATCGTTAACTGTATTCACGTTTCCAGCAAGGTCTTCGGCGGTGACCAGCACCTCCCGAAGGCCATCGTAATCAAAGAACGCAGGGTCATTTAGATTGCGGATAAAGCTAGCTTGCCATTGCCCCACTTCGAAAACCTCATCACCGTCAAGCGGGGAGGCAACAGTCAATCGAAACTCGCCAGGATTGTCGACTAGGTTATTGTCATTATTGATGGTTTGAAGTCCGTCCACATACAGACGCACAATCGCATCGGCTTCGGCAATTCCCCAGAAACCTGTTTCCGCATCGGAGGTAATCCGGTCAGTGAAGGTAAGAGCCTGGGGGATAACGCCGGTGTCGGTCTGCCCTGGATTGATACCGACAATACTGACAGGAGGAGCAACCGTATCTAACGTCACCTGAAGGGTCCCACCTAATTCGCCACGCCCAATTTGTTCAGGCGTTGCGCTGTCGCGGACCCAGACGGCGGCTTCAACAAAGTTATTGTGACCTTCCAGCAAATCACCAGGGGCGGCCGTGAATCGCCAAGTGTTGCCAACACCGGTGTAGAATGCAAAGCCAAGCGAGACTTCGTTGTTAAAGACTTCGACGCCATAGTCGAACGCGGCATTGGCCGTATTGTCATCGGACGTATCGGGCAACAAATCCAGATTTAGAAAAGTGTCCAATCGATCGTCATCTAAAAGGATGTCGAAGGTGGAGGTAACGACGTTCGTGATGTTATCACTATCGTGGCGTCCCGAATCAGACGCCGCCTGCAAATCGACAACCGAAGGGACCGGCGCCACTTCATTTTCAACCGCAACGCTATAGACATTGAGGGCTGCGTTCGTTTGTCCTTCGACGCGCAAGTAATAGGTCTGATCTTCGACCGCACCGTGCGTGAACCTTAATCCGATCATATTGCCAGCAGCATCCAACAGATTGGTGCTGACGCCAACGAGCGTTCCGTCTGAATCGTAGACTCGCGCCCTTAATTCGCCATTGCCCGGCAACCCGCCACGACCATTTGCGAGCGTAGGAAGGGTTTCAAAATAGACGCGATAATCAAGCACGCCAGTGGAGGCGGCCGTGATTTGATAGAAGTCGCGGTCCAAGGCCAGGGATCCATCAATTGTTGGATCGACGTTAATCGTGGCTCCCGCCCCCAAGAACGTGGCGTTAGGAAGCGTGTTGTTGGACTCAAAGGGATCAGGTTTAAAAACCACCCAACGTCCCGCACCGTCCGTGCCGGTACCACCGCTGACCGGATCGGCATTTGCAACTTCAGCGAACGCGATACCCTCATAGACAATTTGCGAAGGCATCGCGAAAGGCGTCACGGATGAGTGATTTGGGGCGATCGTAAAGGTACCTGATTGACGATCATGAGCGATTCTCTGCAGGATGGTATCGCCAATCCCATCGTCAACGACCCGCAACAAATCGCCAGTGTTGGAGTCTCCCCCAACCACATGGTATCGCAACACGTCGGGACGAGGGTCATTGCCAATATCGAACAGCGAATCGTCGATATTGATCGTCACCAGGTCATCACCAGCAAACAAATCGATGCGAACTTCCTCAAGCCCGCTAAACGTTTCAATCGCAGAGTTGCCGTTAAAGTTGCGAACCAGCGACGAGGTGCTACTCTGCGTCACCGCAATCGCATCATCGAAAAACGGACTGAGCTGATCCGTCCCGTAAATGCCCATTTGGTCGAAACCAGCGCCGCCGTCATACGTGTTGTCACCAATCAAAAATCCCGCAGCAAACGCCCGTGGATCGCCGCCGACCATCAAGTCGTCACCGTCGCCACCTTGTAGCGAATCATCGCCTCGCCCGCCGACCAACGTGTCGCGGCCCTGATCTCCACGCAAGGCAAACGCTGTTTCCACTTGTACCTCGCGAGCATCCAGCAAGTCGTCACCGACACCTCCGTTGATCGTCACCGAAACAAACGAGGTCGAACTCGCGTCGGGAATGTTTTCGAATTGAACGGAATCGTCGCCTGCATCGCCGTTAACCGTGAGAGTTTCTAGCCCGGTCGGCAAACCGTTGTGATTCCCGACAAAGAAATCGTCCCCCGAACCGAGATTGATGGTCACGTTCGCCTTATTGGAAAACTCGATTGGTTCAAAGTTGTCGACCGTCACGCGTCCTGCAGGCGCCGGCAAGATTTGCGGCGCTTCGTAGGTGACATGGTTGTCGTCTTGCAGCAAACTGGCGAGCCCCGGAATGCTGGTGATCGCAAACGTTGCCGCATTCACGATCGTCGTTACCGGTTCGAGTTCTTCAAACCAAACGACTTGGCTGCCCGACGCATCATTGATCGAATGTCGTCCTGAACCGGGGAGCTGACCGACTGCGACTTCTTCACTGACGTATTCGGTTCCGCTGTCTACCGTCGTAATCGTCAGCCTATCAAAACCTCTATCTAGTCCAACAATCGGATCCGCAGCGTCACCCTCGCGACTTGTACACACGCCGTCACCACTGTAACGAATCCCCATAGGCAGGCTTAGCAAACCGTTTGAAGAATCGATAATCAATTCATCATTTCCTCCGACTCCAAAAACGTTGATCTGCTGAAATAACCCGATCGGCATCTGAAAATCGGGGACGGTCCCCGGATTGTTAACGAACACATCCAGCAGTGTCGGGTTTCCCGCATTCAGCATCAATCGAATCTGATCGTCTTGGTTAAGGTGATCGTCGTCGCCACAGACGGTGAGCACGCTTGGTGTGAACAAATTGATGGGTGAGTCAACGGTCCAGGCTCCCCTTCCCAAGGTCCCCGCAAGAAACAGGTCGTCGGTCGTGTCGTAAACTAGCTCCGACACTGGCGCGTTTGGCAGTCCCGCACCGTATTCGGTCCAAACTTGGTCACTGGTTGTCAGCATTCGATAAACGCCGTTGGCACCGCCCACCAGCACCGCGTCGCTTCCCGGTCCGTTAACAACACGAACCGTTCGCAACAAGAAATCATTGAGGTTCCCTGAAACCTCTTCCCAGGCGTCCCCCGCATCGAAACTACGGAAGACTTGGTCCGAATCGACGACGTAAACCGTCATCCAGTTCTCTGGATCGACGGCAATCCCTTGAACATTCGTAGCCCCCGCAGGCAAGGCTGCCGTGGCATTCAATGGCCCGGCAGCAGTGGTTCGCAAAAAGACTTGGTTGCCTGAGCCAACGTACAGGATTTCAGGATTGTCCACGTTGTTCAGGCGTCCCCCGTAAACCACAGGAATCCCATCTCGGTCTCCATTACCAGGCGCATTGATGACCAACCCTGGCGCGATCTCGGTCAGATTCTCGCCGCGGTCCATCGATTCATAGGTCGAATTTCCGCCGCCCAAAATCAAGCGGTTCGGAGCAACCGCATTGGTGATGACGGGAGTTGCGAACTGACTGGTAATCGCAGCCCCCCCGCCGCCGACCGCCAGCGATGGAAAGACTGTCGCACCGACCTGACTATTTCCAGCGTCGAAAACGCGGTAGCGAAACGAAGTCGTAAAGTTCTGCGTACTCGCGTACCGCAGGGAGTTGCCACCTCCGACAAGCGTATCGACAGCAACATCCCCACCATCGGCTTGCGTCACACTGTCGTAGGTAAGCGAACCCGTGGCAGTTTGCTCGGGAGTTCCGGTATCCTGAGCACCGCCGATAATAATATCCGAATTTGAATCGTAGGCGATGTCATGAAATTCGGTGATCTGGAGGTTGCCGACGAGGGAAAACCAGTCACCGGTGTTGTCGGTGGGACTAGTCCGTCGGTAAATCCCCCCGTCGTCGGTTTCGATCAAATCTCCGTTGGCATCAAATACCATTTCTCTCGAATCCGCATGTGGCGAGCTATTGCTGGCCGTCCCGCCATCAACGAACCCCATATCTTGCACATTGGTTAAATGTTCCCACTGGGGCGACAGAATGTTTGTTGTCGATCCAGGGTTAATCGATGCGATCGTAGTATCGCCTCGGAACAAGCGGCCTGTGAAGTTATTTGAGCCGATTGCATTAACGAATGGTGAATCCTGTCGATCACCGCCGACATAGACAATACTTGGATTATTAGGATCGGCCAAAATCGAAAAGTGAATGGCCCCCTGGCCACCAGGTTTGGAGCGAGGACTAAGTCCTTCAAAATCACCGTCACTTTCTTGCGTAACCGGTAAATCCATTTCCATCCAAGTCGGCGCAGGAGATGTGGGGTCATCGGAATAGCCAAGGTAATTGGGCTGTCCATTTGCGATCACGCCCACATACACGCGTCCATTGGAAGCGACGGACATTTCGCCATTATTGTTCCCCAGCGCCGTAAAAGCGGCGTTTTGCGATGCATCCCCTGACGTGATGTTGTTCCAAGTGACTCCGAGGTCATCTGTTCGAAACAATCCAATGCCGCTTACCGATGCATACAGTCGGTTGCTATCGGTTGGGTCACTGACCAAGTCAAACGCAGCACCCGTCGGCAAACCTGCAGTGCCCGAAACCAAGTCGAAAGACACACCACCGTCATCGCTACGATAAATCCCTCCCCCCACACCGCCACCAAAATTGTTTGCAGCCACGACCATTGTGTTGCCACGGATCGCCACACCAACAACATTTCGACCGATCAAATCATCTTGACCTAACGGATCCCATGTTGCTCCACCGTCCGTTGTCCGCAACAGACCGGTCAGCGCGCCGCCGATCCTGCTCCAACTGCTAGTGTGTCCGATGCCAACCAAAATCGTTTGGTTAGTACCATCAGTCGTGTCAAACTCCATCGCTCCGGTTGACAATGACGCGAACTGATCCGTAAGTGGCGTCCAAGTTGGACTGGCTGCAGTCGCGTCGGTGGTCTTCCAGATTCCGCCGTTCGTCGCGCCTAGGTACAGGACATCTGCGTCAGTCGGATCGGGGAGGACCGTGTGGACGGCACCAACAACAGGATTCGCACCAGCGCCCGTGCTGGGGATGTTTTCGACCTGAGCATTAATCGTCGGCTGAGGTCCTTGAGGCCCCCAGAAATCGATGCCTTCGGTAAACACCGCCAGCAATCGCCGATCTTCCAGAGATTCCACTATCAGACGACGTTGGCGGCGAATATGACGCTCGGTTCGCCTCATTCCAACCGAGGTTCTCGATAAGCGTTCGCTCCGAATCAACATACCAATCTCCCGAAAAAATCAAAGTTGCAACACCACGCCCCCCCTCTAGCGAATAACCAGAGGCAACCAACGAGGCTAATTTTGACAATCCGCAAAGTCAATCAAATTCGGATAATCGTTAAAAAACATTTGACTTAATCGAATTGCTAATAGGCGTTTCCAGCCTGAATTGGTGGGCGCATGCCACCATGCGAATTCTTACCCTTCCTGCCTATTTCCCTCAGATCTCAGCTTTACGGGCAATCCGTGGCAAACTAGTCCAGTTATTACGGTTTTCTCACCACAGCACTCGGTGGTGCATGAGGGGTCCGTACCCTTCCGATGAAGCCCCTTGAATACCCCTCACATCTGACGGACCGCTCATATCAATTCGGACGATAAAAATGACCAACAATATTCGCCATGGAGTGCTGCTTGGCTTTCTAATAACCACCTGCGTTTCCGCCTCCGCGGAATCCCCAGCCGCGTTGGATCAGCCACTTATCCAGCAGCAGAGTCATTTAGCGTACGAAGAGTGCGCGCCCGTTTCATGCAGTCCACCGTGGGCACACCGCAGCGGTCTGTACGGTGAACTGTTAGTCCTTCGCGCCCGTGACGCCGAAATCTCCTACGCTTTGCCGGTCAATGGCAACGTACCCCAAGGCGACGTGGGGATTCTGGACCCAGAAGCCGACCTAGGGTTTCGCGTTGGGTTGACCAAGGCACTGGATCACCGCAGCAGTTTCTCGTTGGCTTACACGGGCTACAGCAGCAACCAATCCGATCGAGTCGATGTGAACGCTCCCTTTTCGCTTGCCAAGCTGTTGGTTCATCCGAACGAATTGAATGCCGCCGCCAATGTTCCGACAGCCTTTGGAAGCTACGACATCGATTTCCAGCTTGCCGATTTGGATTATCGATTTGTCGTCTTATCAAACGCGTGCACCGCGGCGAACTTCACGATCGGTGCCCGATATGGTCGTTTAGATCAAGACATGAGCGTTGTCTATACAGGCGCGGGATTGACCGAAACCGTGACAACCGACATCGAATTCAACGGTGCCGGTCTTCGCTTGGGTGCCGACATCGAGCATCACTTGCGCCGCGGTACGTTCCTTTACGGCAAAACAAACGCCAGCTTGCTGGCTGGCAAATTCGACGCTTCCTACCTGCACTCAAGCAACGTTGACCCGATTCGAGTTTCTTCCGGATGGGATGCAGGCCGCATGGTTTCAATGCTCGATCTGGAAGTCGGAGCAGGCTGGCAGCATTGCTGTGGACTGCGAGTCACGGCGGGCTACATGTTCAACTCGTGGATGGGAACCGTCAAGACAGAGGATTGGATCGGAGCCGTACAAAACAACGCGGGCAACTACCGTGATCTCAGTGATGACTTCACGTTTGACGGTTTCGTGACTCGCTTCGAGTACCGCTTCTAAACAAGCGACAATCAGCGATTGTCCTTCAACGAAAAGCCTTACGAATGCAAATGTATTCGCAAGGCTTTTTCCATGTAGCTATCGTTGCCAGACGGTGGAAATTTTGGGCCTGACCACGCGCTGACGAGCATCGAAAAGCTTGTCTCCGTGAACAGGATCGCCTGAACCCTACAGTCCCAGGGCGATCAAATCGACCAGCTGCTCCAAATCGTCTTCTTCATCCTCGTCCGATTCAGAGTCAAACGCTAGATCCGCGGGCCACTGCGAAAAGACCTCCTCGGTGTCCGACTGCGTCAACTTGCGCGTCGAGGCATCCAGCACGGCAAGTTCATCGCCGGCTTGCAGCGAAGCGTCCTTGTCCTCTGCTGTCACCCTCGCCGAAAGTCCTGCAGCGATCTCCCCCTGCAACGCAGCATCGCGGCTCAAACGGTTCAGTCGATTGATCACTCGCAGTGCGTCTTGAGGTTCGACCCTGCCGTCGCCATTGACGTCCGGCATTGAACCAAAGCTCTGTTGGATCCCGCTCGCTTCAACTTGCACGCCTTCACCGTAGGCACCACTACCGTGACGATTCAGATAGTTGATCACCGCCAAAGCATCCCTCGGCTCCACAGTCCCGCTGCCATCCACATCGTAAGCATCCACAGCGTTCGTGGCGTTCAAGCCGACGACCACGACCGGATCGATCGAGCCCGACGCCGGAACGACGGGCGGATCAAAGTTACCAACAACCGGCAAAGCAAAAGCATCTCCGTAACTGGCATACAAGTCAGGGCCAAACGGTTCAGGAGTAAAATCGATCACGTTGCCAGCCCCTTGCGGGTTCGGAACAATCCGATCGGTGACCGGCACTGCCGCGGTGGATACACTGACTTCTACGTTTCGCCAGTTGATCAGGTTGGTCGAACCTGCAACGAAGTTGGTCAGCATAACCGGTTTAATAAAGGCTGTACCGGGGCGGAACTGGGTAAGACCCATACCGCTGCCCGACAGCGTCGCGCCATACTCTGTCCACTGTTCGGGAACCGATTGGTAGGAAAGTGCAGCGTAGCTGTACGTCCCACCAGACATCGTATTGCGAACCGCCATTCCGGCGGGAATCGCAGGTCCTGCCCAAGGTTGGTTCAGCGTGATCACATTCCCCGCAATCCCACCGGCACTCCACAGGCCGGTCGTCAAATTGCTGGCTACGTTACGAGTGTAGGTGTAGTCGGGATAGGTATAGCCATCGCTGTTGGTGTACCCATACCAGGCAAGACTGCGATGATGGGCGGCCCCAGCATTGGCCCAGCCGCTCGCATCTTGCAGAACGATTTGCGTATCGCCCGGATTCAGCGGTGCGGCTAGCTGCGTATCGGCCGCATTGGCAAACCGATTCACATGGAACGGAACAATTTGTAATTGATCGGAATCGTAGCTGGCAAAGCCAAAGTACTGGCGGTTATTCGCTTCGAATTGGCCACCCGCTCCGTCGCCAGATCGAGCCTGACCGGACAGGTGATACTCTTGACTGGGGTCGACGGGGACAAAGTCGTCCGCCAGAAAGGTTCCTTGCGGATTGGCCGAACTAATCGAATCCACCCCGTTAAAGACGCCTGTGTCCAACTGAACGTTCGATGCCGGTTGACTGAGCAGGATCATCCAATCCGACTGCTCCCCAGGAGCTACGCCACCGCCATCGGGATTCCATAATCCGATATCATCCAGTCCATCGCCGTTGAAGTCCGCAGCGATGGGAATCTCGCGAACTCCGGGGAAGCCAAACGTGAACTGCTGGTCCGTAAATCCATCGATCCCGTCGGCGCTCAAGTCCAGCGAGAAAACGTCATCGGCCCAGGCTCCCAAATCGTCGATGCCGTCACCGTCGAAGTCGCCCACGATTGGTAGGCCAACCATGTCGCCGTTGAGCGTGGTATCGACCTGGAAATCATGGCTGGTGTCCAGATACCAAATCGTGCCATCCTTCAATCCGACGTCGTCGCCGTTAGCAACGTTACCATCGAAGTTACCAGCCACCGGCCGACCATTCACCTGAGCAGGATCGGCGATCACCAAATCAGCGACGCCGTTGTTATTCGTATCGATCAACCAGCGGTACTGACCGGCGACCTGACCGTAGCTGCCCAGTTTGTCGAAGCCATCAGCCACATCACCAGGGGCAGCAAAATTGCCGGCAAAGGTGTTGTCGGTCTGGAAGCCCAGTTTGTAAACGATGTCTTCATTGGTATCGTCGCTGTTCACCGCTTCGGGATCGAACAGGTTGTTGCCGTTGGTATCGACGTAGACGCTTCCCAGAGCTGCAACTCCAATTTCCGCTCGGCTATCGACAGTAAAGCGAGCCACAAAATCCCCTCCGGCGATGGTGTCGCCAGTCGGGAAGGCTGGCGTGCCTTGCGGTTCTTGGGCATTTCCTTCACCGTCTAACTTGTTTCCGCCAGGATCCACAACCGAATCGGAGATCGTGAGTGTGAAGCGGTCGTCCGGAAGCGGTTGCTCAAACTGGATTTCAATCGTAGCGGTCGCTAATTCGCCTTGCACGGCAGGAGCATTTCGCACAATCACCTTCGAGATTGCAACGATTCCGTTGTGATCGCCAACCACCTGATAATGCCCAACCGCTGACGAAACGTCGGCGTCTAGTGCGCCGTAGACAAACCCAGGAAACCGAATCGGCAAATCTTGAATATTGACGGTCAAGCTATGAACCAGTGGCGTTGGCCCTTGGCTGATAGGCTTGACATCAAAGAGGTTGTACGTCGGATTGTCAGTGATCTGTACGGCGTGCAGAGGACCTGGCCCGTCCGGATCAAAGACTTGCGGCCCCAACAAGTCCAGATCGACCACGTTGATGTCGTACAAGTTGATCGAATCGACAGTCTGCCCCTGCACACGCAATAAGTAGCTCAGGCCCTCTTCGACACCAATCGTCTGCATGTTTGCGTCAGTCTCGGTAGGCAAGCGAACGATCGCCGTCCCATCGCTTTCAAACATATCAACGCGAAGCAATCCGTCACCAGGCAATCCGGGCTGGCCATTTGCTAAAGTGCCAACCGTATCGAACAGCACGTCAAACCGAAAAGTCCCGGTCTTCGGAGCGATGAATCGGTACCAGTCCACGTCGCCTGGCAAGTCAAAGCCCGGTCCAAACGGATCGGCCAAGCCACCGGGACTGATGTTCGGCTTGGCCGTATGCTGGGCCAAGTCGGGCAATTCCGTGGGATTACGGAAGCTGTTGTTTTGTGAGAACGGATCTGGATGGAACACAACGATGCGTCCCAGTCCATCGGAGCCAGTACCACCAAACGTCGGACTGCTACTGTCGTCGTCAAGCGGCAAGATATCGATGTATTCGATACCTTCGTACGATACTGGCGGCCAAGCCCCCACGATCACCGAACCACTTCGCCCATCGGTACCCTGATGGTGTTGAACCGTGTTTCCAATGCCTTGATCCTCGACAACCAATCGGTCGCTGGCATTGGGCAGGTCGCCATGGATGTTGAACTGCACCGTTGCCCCGCCTACCGGATCAGGCGACGCCAAGATCAAATCGTCTCCCTTTTTGGCTTCGATCGTCGCGATATCGATACCTGCTCCCAGGACAACTGGATTCAGCGTTGTCCCCGTGGAATCGGTGACGGTCACCATCCGCGTCGCGGCCGATGCCGTAATCACATCGTTACTGTTGGTTCCCTCAACAATCACTTCGTCCGAACCGCCGCTGCCGCCTGTCGCGGTGATCGCGTCGGCGCCAGTAAAGTCGAACGTAGGAGAGAGGTCGGAGCGGAAACTGCCGCTGCCACCGTTGCTTGGATTAATGATGAAGGTGTCGTCAAAGGCGCTGCCATGCATGGTCAGGGCATCCCCACCGCCCAGACCGTTATAAAGGATCGTGTCAACACCGCCCGGCGACGAAGTGAAGACGAAATTCGCCAGCGGAACGCTGAGATTAAATGGCGTCAGCGATATTACAGACGTGTTGGTAGCATCGTTGACGATGGCCGTATCAACGCCCGAGGGGGAGGGGATGGTGAGCGTTACGCCAGCGGGCAGCGTGGGGATCGTGAAGGAAGCTGGGTTAGGTGTAAAGTCAACGGTCTGAGTGCCGGGCGTTTCCAAAGCGAACACGTCGCCTTGGTCACCGGTCGGCATGCCCGGGGTCCCTTGAGCGACGAACAGTTGCACATTCCAGGCAGCGCCGTTGGGCGCCGCCTCGCGAACCACAACATCATCGTCCCCACCCAGGGCATCGACGAAGAAGACCGGGGAGTCCAGATACAGGATGCTCGGCCCGTTATTCAGGCTGACGGTAAAGTCTTGCACACCGTCCGCCGCAGCGTGGGTTGAACTGTCTCGCGCAATGATGGTGATGTCGTCGTCACCATTGGTTCCCAGAAAGACGCTGGGGCCGCCACCGGTGACAGAGATTTCCTCAATGTGGTCCCAACTGACTCGCTGGCTGCCAATCGCGTTAAATCCACCCTCATCGTTTTCCGGACCAGGTTCGATAATGAAGACGCTAGAAGGCGTAAAGTTAATCAGATCGCCAGCGGTCGAACCGACAGGGTCGCCGCCATCGATGCGTACAGGAATGGGACCGGGCGTCACGTTGAAGGTGTCGTCGCCTCCCCTGCCGTTGATCGTTAGGCCAACGTAGTTGTCCGTGTCGATGACCATGTCAAACAACCCGTCAAGCTGGAGATCATCGCCACCCGGGGCGGGATCGAAGAGCAACGAGGTTGTATCGACAGCCGAGGTGTCGCGGTGGTTCACCGTCAGGCTCTCGTCTTCACCGGGATTGGCGTTGGCCGTGATGTCTTCAACGTTTGTGAACGAGACCAATTGGCTGTTCAACGCCGACGTCACGCCGGGTGAATCGATGTGCCCCGCTCCGGGAGCGGTTGCCGTCACAATTGTATGATCGAACAATCCCACCACGTTGTTGTACGTGATGCGGTCGGTGCCGGCGCCACCATCGATGGTCACTGCGACATTCCAGGGCAACACCGAAGTAGCGAACGGGGACACGGTGATCGCGTCGTCCATGTCGCCAGCGTTGAAGGTGAAGCTGGTCGTGCCACTGAACGAGATGGGGATGCCTCCATTCAACGTGAACGTGCCCGCTCCCTGACCGGTTCCGGTCAGGACCATCACGTCGGCGTCGCCGGGGGCCGTCAGCAGCGTGACGCTGCCGTCGCCGCCCGAATTCAGAATATTCACGAACTCAAAGTTATTGAATGTCACCGCGGCTCGGCCAGCGGCCGTGATCGTGTTGCCGAGGATCGTGACGGCTAGGCCATCGGCAACAAAGTTAAGTGTGTCGCTACCGTCTTCGGCATCCACCGTGATCGGAGTAGAAACCGAAGGCGTAATGATGAACGTGTCATCGTCATCGGCCGCTGGGTCGACATTGATCAATGCCGAGGGGGCGATCAGCGATCCAGCGACAACCACTTCCGCACCCGCTGTATCGGCAGCGTCGTCGTTGAAATTGGCGGTGATCGTGATATCGGTAACGGCCTTGATCGTCGCTGTCGAGGCAACGTTGATATTGTCACCGGCACGCAACAAAACAGACGCACCCGTCGATTCGATCGTCACGCCAGCATTGACAGTCAAGTCGTCGCCGGCCCCTGCGGTTTCCGCCGCAGTCAGTGTGACAGGACCGGCTGCCGACACGTCGGCGGCCACCGTCAGCGGGCTACCGGAATCGATCGTGACTCCTGCTCCAGCTCCGGCCGCACTAACTGGACCACTGATCGTGATACCTTGCCCAGCGGCGGTACTACCCTGATTCGAGATAATCACATCGCCGCCACCAACATTCGAGATACCCGTAATGTCGAGGGCTGCCGGCGCGCCAACGGTGTTGGCAATCGCGATATCGCCCCCGGTCGTGTTGCTGGCGTTGAGCGTGTCGACGCGAGTCTCAAGCGGATCGGCGGCGGTCCCGATGCCACCGACCGCGATCGTTGTCAGCCCCAATCCAGTGATGTCCGCGCCACCACCCGCGTCGGCATCGCTGATCACTCCGGTCGAAATCAACGTGACACTGCCGGTAGCCTGAATCAAATCCACGGCGGTGTCGCCCACAACCTGCAGGTAACTGTCGGTCGGGCCGGCAGTCACATTAATAACGCCTGTTATCTGTAGGCCCAGCGGGTCAGCGAAGGTGCCAATCACATTGGCCTGATCGCGGGCCAGGACTGCCTGGTCGCGAACACGTGCCGAAGCGTCACGAACAATCCCTGCCTTGATCGCCGATGCATCGGCGATAGAGAAGGACTCTTGGAACGCATTTCTAGTCTGCGTCGCCAATGTCAAGGTAGATCTAGCTGCGGCAAGTTCCCCTTTCGCTTCCGTCAGCGCCGTCTCCGCATTTCCTTTTTTCGTATCAATCTTATCTTTCGCAATCGTTTCCGCCAGCACGGCCGCGTCGGCGACCTTGGAAGCGATAATGATTACCGACGCAACGGTTGCCGCCCCTCCGTCACCAGTAAGCGGAATGACTTGGGCTACTGCGGCGGCTGTTTCTGCCGCAGTGGCTCCGATATCCAAACCGAAAGCGATCCCTGAAGATACCTCGATGGCGATTTCCAAGTCCGACGCAGTTTGATTAAGTGGGTCATAAATGGCTTGCTTGGTGGCGACCAACGTAATCGCACTATTAACCGCCGCCTGAGCCTGAACCGTCGCGGCAGCCACGATTTCCGATCCACTGCCGAAAGCCTCCGCCGAAGTTTCTTTTGCGGCCGCCTCTGCGCTCGCGGCCGCCGCCTCTGCGATTTTGAACTCTTCGTGAAGTTCGGCCTCGCGAGCCGTCGGTGCGGCACCGACCAGCGTCGTCGTCCCGGCGATCACGTTGATTGTTGCGCCGTTGCCATCCAGGATGATTCCGGAAAGTGATTGGACCGTGACATCTCCGCTGCCCGCGTCTAGTTGCCCGATCGTGATGTGCTTATCGGCAGTGACCAAGATGTCGCCGCCGGCCGTCTTTAGATTGCCCAGCACGGCCACCCCGCCACTACCCGTAATCATTCCGGCTTGGATGGTGATCGTGCCTACGCCATTGGTTTCAATCGTGTCGGCTGAATCGAGAAAAACGATATCGCCCGTCTGCGTGCGCAGTTCCAGCGATCGGTTAGCTGCCAGCGTTGCCATGTCGTCGCCGATATCTTCAATGGTGATCGACTCGGCATCGAACGCCAGGGTGCCCACACCTGCAGATTGGATGGCTGCTTCGGTCAGCAACAGCGGGCCGGCATTGGTCACGCTGGCGCCGTTCGTTCCGCCGTCCACGGTGGCAACCTGATCCACGTCCACTTCCAACGGATTAAAAGTCGTCGCGATGCCGCCGGGAGCGGCAATATCAAGCGTCTTGGCGGTGATGTTGACCTGGGTGGGCGGCGGAGGATCGTTGCCGTCGGTAATCGCCCCGCCCGCTCGAAGCTTGACCGTGTCCCCTTGCGCTGTGGCCGTATCCAACACGATATCGCCCGTGGTGTTGATATCGATATTGGCCGACTGTCCAAGCGCCGTCGCGACTAGCGCAAGATTCGTGCCGGTGTTGCTTACGAAAATGCCGCCAGATGTCGTTGCCGCGGTAATGCCTGTTAGACGGGTTTCAATCTTGTCGCCAGAGACGCCGATTTTGGCCGCATTCAATGTGGCGAGGTTGGCGGTGATATCATCGCCGACGACATTCATGTCAATCAATTCGCCGATGGCAGACAACACAACATCCTGACCGGTCGCGGTCAACGCGCCGGCGAGCGTCAGGTTTCCGGCGGCCGCGACGGAGACGTTCCCTCCGGTTGCCGACGCCGAAGTTAGCGTCAACGTTTTGTTATTGCTAAGAAATAGCCCTCCGCCCGCGCCTCCGCTGGCCGTCAGATCGTTGACCGACGTCTCCAGCCCATCGCCGACGGTTCCAATTCCGCTCGACGCGACAAGGTCCAGCGTGTCTGCTGAGACATTGTCGGTGTTAGCATTTCCGTCCAGAATGGCGCCGCCGGCATGCAGAGTTACCAGGCCAGTCGCCGAGACCTGCCCCAGGGTCATGTCAGCGGTCGCGGTGCGTACATCAATATCCCCGCCAAGCGTCGAAGCAGTCAACGAAAGTGCATTGGTTTCTCGAATAAAGACACCTCCACTTGTGGTCGTCGCGATCAGTGTCGCAACTTCCGTGTCGATTTCATTTCCCAAAGCACCGATGCCGGTACCCGCAAGCAGCGTGACCGTCCCACCGCGGAGGTCCAGCAAGCTATCGCTAGTGTCATCTGTGATCGCTCCGGGCGCAGTGACCATCACGTCGCCTGCTCCCGCGTCGACGACGTCTAATTTGACATTTCCGGACGTTGTCTCAAAGGTCACAGCTGCGCCGGATGCGGAAAGCACTTCCGTACTTGCCGTATACTGAAGCGGCCCGCCGGTGAAGGTGATCGTCACGTCGCCAGCGTTGGTTTTGGCCGCGACCGAATTGAGTCCGTTCGTCTCCGCGATGAAAATAGGAGCAGCTGAATCCGTGACGGTTGCGACCAGATCGACAGCGGTTGTCTCCAGCGGATCACCGGTAGTTCCAATGCCGGTCGCTCCCGACAAGTCGACGACCTGTCCGGAGATATTTACCGCTCCACCGTTGTCATCTAATAAAGATCCAACGGCGTTCCGCACGGTGACGTTTCCTTGTGCTGCGATGACCTTGATTCGCAAGGTTTCCGCTGCACTTTTCACCACCACATCATTGTTTGCGCCACCCGCAACAACAGATGTCGCCGTACCGACGATTCCTTGCGAAAGGAAAATATCGCCGTCGGTCGTGTTGGCACTGAAACGCTCGACCGTCATTTCAATCGGGTCGGTGATTTGGCCGACCGCACCATCGGCGATCAGGGTCACGCTTTGGGCAAGGATATCGTTCGCTTCCTGGTTCATGTCCAGAATGACGCCGGTTGCGGAGCTAAGCGTCACCGCGTCCGGGGCGACAACGCTGTTGAGCATGACGGGTCCCTGAGCGGTAATGGAAACGTCATGGGTACCGCTGACCGCTGGAAGGTCCACCACAACCTCATTGCTGCCGCCGATGAACGGAGTTTTGCCACCCTGTTTGGCCACGACGGCGTTGACGATCAGTCCCGGGGCATTTGAATCGGCAACAAAGATGCCCCCATCGTTAGTCGTCGCCGAGAGCGCCCCGATCGCGGTCTCGATCGGATCACCAACCGTACCGATTGCGCTACCAGGCCCGGTGGTCGTCAGGTTGACTCCATTGCCTGCGGTCAAGTTCACTGCAGGCCCGTTACCATCGGTGATGGGGCCGTTGACGTCCAGCAGGATCATCGCACTGCCAGCATCCAGGTTCCCGAGCGCAACACCACCCGCTGTGTCTGCCAGCCAAATGTGATTTCCCACAGTCGTTGCGTTCAGTGTTCCAGCATCCACTTCCACGCGATTGGCGGCACTGTTGCCAATCGCCGCAGTTCCACCAGCAGCAAGTGAAATGGTTGGTGCCGTGATATCTGCTATCCCATTGTCAATTCCAGGCGCCGTGATGCTGGTGCCCGCGCTCAGCGATAACGTTCCGTTTGTCTGCGTCACACCTACGCCGGCATTCACGGTAATGGCAGCGGTGGTTTGAGCGGTTAAGATCCCATCGGCTGTATCAAAATTGCTGTTGGCCGCGAAGGTGATATTGCCGGCGAGGGCGTCGGTCAGCGCAATGGAGAAGGCATCTGTGTAATCACCGACACCGCCATCAAATGTTACCGACGTATTCGCGTTTGTGCCGGCATCTGTGATGTTGATCGTATCAAACTGGATCTGACCGGCCGCCGTGACGGTGAGTGGGTTGCTACCGGCGCCGGTGACATTGCCGCTATTGCTTCCAGTCCAATTTCCCGTGCCACCTGTGATCGTCAGTTCATAGGTATTCGCATTCGCAACAATGCCGACCGATTCGCCGGCTTCTAATTCCAGATTTAGAATCGCACCTGCCTCGGCAAACGTTGCCAGCAACCGGCGATCTTCCAAGGTTTCGAATCGCAGTTTCGATTCCCGCCGACGCCTAATCGCGCGACGTTGCTTCTCAGCACTGGACAAATGAATACGATTTCTTCGACGATTATTATTTTTCATGGCGATGTTCCTCAACGGGCTGGAAGCGGATAGGCCGCTTGTTGAGACGCTGCTCTTGATGTGAAGGTGGGATTATTCGAGGAAACAGGTGCAGTCGTGATGGTGCGAGCACGCTCGCAGAGACGACACTGGTGCTGATGCGGTAAATAGATGCGCGGACTTTAGCGTCCGTTCGAGTCTTCAAAGTGAAACCTGGCGTGCCCACATGCCCCGCTCGCGGACTACGCAATACAGGCAACCCGGGAAGGCATAGTAAAGTGCGGGATTTGCAAAAGCTAGTCTTTTAAATCGTTTTATTAAATTTCAGCTTGACAAACGCATCGCGATCAAATCGACCAACGACTCAAGATCGCCCTCTTCATCGCCGTCGAATTCATCGCCCAACATTGCCGGTTTCCCAAAGAGGATGCCCGATTGCGATCCCCGAGTAGCAGTTATCAGACTTGCGTAAATTAATTGGGAATCATCCTCTCCTCTTAGCGAGCGGTGCACCAAATCATATGAAACGCACGGTTACAGCGAATGTAAGAGGGAAACCGTGTGGTGTAATGCCCCCCAAGGCGGCTTGCCGATAACAGCCTTTATCAGGCGAGGCTGTACAGGAAACGGCTTGGATAATAATCAGGAAAAATCATGAAAATCAAAGCACTTTTCGGCGCGATGTTCGGTTTGCTCGCGTTGAACAGCGGTTTGGCTGCAGCAAACGAGCCGGTGGACCTGAACGGTTCGGCCGTCCAACCGGCAGCTTTCAATAGCGGTTCGCCCGTTTATCAAACGCCCGCCTGGGCTCATCGCTCTGGCGTCTTTGGCGAACTGCTCGTCCTTCGCGCCCGCGACGCCGAAATCTCCTACGCTTTGCCGGTCAATGGCAACGTACCCCAAGGCGACGTCGGAATTCTGGATCCAGAAGCCGAGCTAGGCTTTCGCGTGGGACTGACCAAAGCACTCGACCACTGCAGCAGTTTCTCGTTGTCCTACACCGGTTACAGCAGCAGCCAATCCGATCAAGTCGATGTGAACGCTCCTCTTTCGTTGGCCAAGTTGCTGGTTCATCCAAACGAAGCGAATGCCGCCGCAAATGTTCTCTCCGCTTCTGGCAGCTACGACATCGACTTCCAGCTTGCCGATTTAGACTATCGATTTATTGTCTTGTCAAACGCGTGCACGGCAGCGAACCTAACGATCGGTGCTCGATACGGTCGTTTGGATCAGGACCTGAGCGTTGTCTATACCGGCGCGGGCCTGACGGAAACCGTGACAAGCGACATTGAATTCAACGGTGCCGGCCTTCGCTTGGGTGCCGACATCGAGCATCACTTGCGCCGCGGTACATTCCTTTACGGCAAAACAAACGCCAGCTTGTTGGCTGGCAAATTCGACGCGTCCTACCTGCACTCAAGCAACGTTGACCCAATTCGAGTTTCCTCCGGATGGGATGCAGGCCGCATGGTTTCAATGCTCGATCTGGAAGTCGGAGCAGGCTGGCAGCATTGCTGTGGACTGCGAGTCACGGCGGGCTACATGTTCAACTCGTGGATGGGAACAGTCAAAACAGAGGATTGGATCGGAGCGGTACAAAACAACGCGGGCAACTACCGTGACCTCAGTGACGACTTCACATTCGACGGTTTCGTAACCCGTGTCGAGTATCACTTCTAACCACCAACAATCAGTTATCTCGACGACGAAAAGCCTTACGTTTGCGAAAGCAATCGCAAGGCTTTTTCATGTAGCCACCGTCGTCACAGTCCAAACATGTGGTCATCCGTGTTGACGGGAGGTGTGTCGCCTGAGCTTCTGAACGCAATGCGGCGGAGGTCATTTCGGACAACACTGGCTCACTGCCCAGGTTCACTGGGGGAAGTCTCATTTCTCATGATTAGAGACAACGTAAAAAGGCGACTAGATCGCTCTTCTCTTCAGAAGTCATCTTTAGTCCTTGAACGAGGTTGAAGAATTCGACGGTATCTTCCAGAGTGAGACAGCGACCGTCATGCAGGTAGGGCGGGCTGTCCTTAATACCACGCAGCGTGAATGTCTTGATCGGTCCATCGCCCGGTTCATTCTTGAGGAATCGTTCCAGGTGAAGGTCATGCATCTTGTCGTCCAGATAGAAGGGGGCTGGATGGCATAGGGCGCACCCTGCCTTACCGAAGAACAATTTTTCACCCCGGAGTTCTCTTTCGCTCGCCTTTTTGGAATCAAGCCGTCCGGTAATCGGGTCCAACTTCGGTGCAGGGGGAAAATCGAACATATTCTGCATCTGAGCCATGTGGCTGACCTGAATCCTGTCCAGGATGTTCATTCCCTTCTTGATGGCGTGGATTTCATCGCCGTTGAAGTACGCTGTCCGCTGCTCGAACTCGGTGAAGTCCTCGACACTGCGCAGGCTCCGTTTCGACCCGTGGATCTGCTGGTTGAACATTCCCCGCAAACTGGTCGTGTCCAGCCGCATCCGCCGCTCTTCGGGACGCATGTCCGGGTTGAGGTGGAACTGGCCGGTCGTGTGGCCGTTGACATGGCAATCTAAGCAAGTCACGCCCAGGCTTGGTTGAGCACTCTTGCGGTCATCGGTTGGATTGAACTCCTCCTGCGGAAATGGCGTGACAAGCAGGCGCAGTCCGTCGAGTTGCACGGGTGTCAGTATGTCCTTGAACAGCCGGTAGTAGTTGTTGATCGAAACGACCTCACCGCGTGAGACGTCGCCCAGTTCCGGCCGACTGTTGAGGTAAATGGCGGGCGGGAATTCTGGCAAGAACGCCTCGGGCAGGTCGTGGTCCACGTCAAATCGCTCCAATCGTGGAAACATATCGATCTGCATCCGCGGGAAGACCTGACCTCCGTTGGTTTGGAGCGGATGAGGGAGCGATGGATAGGGGAAGACGCCTTGCTTCTGGATCTCCTCTGGCGTCATCTCGGTAAGCTGTTCCCATGTCATCCCGTTCGGCAGTCTCGCCGTCGGCCCCACGCATAGCGGTTTCCCTCGCGACATCGTTGCCTTGGCGTCGAATCGTGGCTCCAAGACGTAGCGGCTCTCCAAGAACGCTCGCTGGGCCTCCATTACATTCGGCTTTCCAGCATTCTCCTTTTCGAAGATTTCCTCAAACGTTTGGTATGGTCGGTCGGAGTTCAGCGGATCGCGATAGAAATCAAAGCCCGAGATTTTTCCTTCCTTTGGCTGTTTTTCGAAGACCGGGGACGAGGGCCAAGCTTTCCGAGCGTCAAAGACGTCTGAGCGATCATGTTCGTTCTTTCTCTGCTCCGGCCGCTTGACTGGAACTTCTCGAGATGCCTGCGCGTCGGCGACAGCATCCCCTGCGGGAGCTTCCTTAGGAGTTTGCTTTTCACTCTGTTGTGCGGCGACAGGTGCCAACCCGCCGGTCAGGATCATGGCCGCCATTACGGCCCAGCAACTTAGTCGTTTGCACATTGAACTTCTCCTTTGTTAGTAAAGATCAGATAGAGGAATCTGTAAGTCACCGGATCTAGTAATCCGTTTTTAGTTTGTTTGTCTCACGAGTCATTGGTTTTGCGTCAGACGATGTCACCAACTCGAAGCCGGCTTTCTTCCATGCCGACACGCTGCCAGGCAGGTCGTGAACAGTTGCGAACCCGTTTTGCTGCAGAACGCTCGCCGCGATACAGGCGATGCAGCCGCTACCGCAGAACACGGCGACAGTCCCGCCAAAAACCAAAGCCGAGCCGCCGAAGGTTGCAATCTTTCGCTCCTTCGATCCAACGTTCAGCGATTTTTGTCCTTGCTGATCAGACGATGATCCATGCAATGAAACCCTGGCAGGAGCGTTTGGGTCACGTCGCAAGTCTGGGCGAATTTGCGAGGCGGAGAGGGCGCTCATTTGCAAAATCCATCGCTTAGATGCTGAGCATATGTGAATTCGGTGTTCTCACTTCATACCGGTCATGCCCGAAGCAAATGCTATGCCCGTTGGCACGACGGTTTCGCTTTCAGCTTGTCCTGTAACACCATCAAGCAACCACGCCGTCTCTCTTGGACTCAAAGCTGTTTGATGCGTCCTTTCCCGAACACCTTGCAATTGCCTGCGTCTCTGTCGTATCCCGGTATCGCCATGACGGTGATCGCACACGTGCATGCACTGGGGCGATTGGGCATCGCCCCATTTTCGCACCGCTGGTCATATTGCGTTGAATCCCGTCATCCTGAATCATCATTGGTGTCTCATCGCTCAATTAGATCGGTCCTGCGACATCGGAATCCAACACTCAAGCGTTGTGCAAAATATTCTCGTCGATCGAGTCTGATGGGAAGCAGTTCGTGTAGCCGCATGACGGGGCGGCTTTTGCTTAAGCGATTCCGCAGCACTTCTGTTGTGGTTCTTCTATCGCTTCGTCGCGTGGGGGCAAGTCATGATCACGTGCGGAGGCTCCGGTCCGCGGTTTTGGAACGTCAGTTGCAGCGTTTCTGACACACAAGTTTTCAGTCAAACTCTTCATCCTCAGCAAGGAGCCAAACCAATGGGACTCTTTACCAGTACCGAATTTGATTCACTCGAATGCTTGCTTGTCGACCAACTGCAAGACCTGTATGACGCCGAAAGCAGGCTGGTGGATGCGTTGCCCAAAATGGCCGACGCCGCTTCGTCGCCGGAGTTGAAACAAGCCTTCCGCGGCCATTTGGACGAAACCAAAGGACATGTCAATCGACTTGAAGAAGCCTTTCAACTCTTGGATGCGTCAGCCAAACGTAAAACGTGTGACGCGATGAAAGGACTGGTCTCAGAAGGCGACGAAATGATCGGGGCCAAGGGCGATGCGGCGATCAAGGATGCAGCGCTAATCGCGGCGGCACAACGAGTCGAACACTATGAGATGGCTGGCTACGGATCGGCGCGAAACTTTGCCCAGCGATGTGGTCGCCAAGACGTTGCCGATCTCCTACAGCAAACTCTTCAAGAAGAGGGGGATGCCAACAAGAAGCTAACGCAGATTGCCGAATCGTCGATCAATTCAGCGGCCGCTCAGGCATAAAGAGTTGAACATCAAAATCTGCTAAGAGCGTCATAGCCATAGATATCTAGGGCTGGCCTAGATGTCTAGGCTGCGGCGGCAAGCATTGGGACTCCGTCTAGCCGACGGTACTTTTGCGTTTGTCTGGTTTATTGATAGGACGAGCGATCTCATGAAGAAAACAGATCGGGTCAACCATCATGGAGACGACATTGTTGGCCAACTTTATCAGCGGCAAAATGTTTTTCGATGGGTGGGCACCGGTCGTTCGAACGCTGGTACTTGGCACGATCGGCTACGCGGCGTTGATCCTGATCTTACGGGTTAGCGGCAAGCGAACGCTTTCAAAAATGAATGCGTTCGACTTCATCGTGACGATTGCACTGGGGTCGACGCTGGCTTCGGCGCTCACGTCACAGAGCGTATCACTTGTCCAAGGGATCACCGCCTTGGGGCTATTGGTCCTCCTGCAGCTCGTCTCGACTTGGCTTGCCGTCCGCTACCGATGGTATTCAAAACTGGTCAAGTCCGAACCCGCATTAGTCTTCTTTCAGGGGCGTTGTCTCCGTGAAGCCATGAAGAAGCAGCGTGTAACGAAGGAAGAGATTCTTGCAGCGATGCGTCAAAGCAAAATTGCCCAGCCCAGCGAAGTGGCAGCAGTCGTTATCGAAACCGAAGGAACGCTATCGGTCATCCCGGAAGGCCCCGCATCGGCCGAAGAGTTGAGAAATCTGGGCATCGACGGGACGCCTAATGTGTAATTCAAAGGAACGGTTCATTGCCTGCATCATCCATTCATCCCACCGAAGACGTTTTGGACCAACTAGACGAGGCTGCGGACCAGCACGACCCACTGACGTTTGGCAACGTGATGGACGTGCTCGGACAGCATAGTTTTGCGCCGGTGCTTCTATTGATTGGTTTCATCATGTTGGTGCCCGGGCCAGCGGATATTCCAGGTGTTCCTGTGGTTCTGGGACTGCTGGTCATTGTCGTTGCCAGTCAGATTGTCATGCATCGCGACCACCTTTGGATCCCAGCCTGGATGGAACGCAGGCAGTTGAAGGCAAAGCGGGCCAGAAAGATGGTCTCTTGGCTACGCAAGCCGGCGCACTGGCTGGATCGCATCACCAAGCCAAGACTCCAGTGGCTGGTCAATCACGCTGGCACGACGCTGATTGCGGTCGCATGTATCTTGGTCGCAATGGCAACGCCCATCTTAGAATTCATACCGTTTAGTGCGAACTTGGCGGGCGCTGCGATTGCCGCGTTTGCGATTGCTTTGATGGCAAAAGACGGTTTGGTCGCCGGTGCTGCCATCGCGATTTCCTTCACGACCGTGGGACTGGTGGTATACCAATTCATCGGGGGACCAGTGACGATCCTGTGACAGGTTCGCATGCCGTGCTTGTCGGTTCCTCATAGGTTACGACGATTTCAGGAATCACTTGGCCGATGGTCGATCCAGTGTCAAGCTGCGCGGCGACTCGGCACCCCGCTTAGAAACCAAACATTTGGTCAGACAATTCGACGAGTTTCAATTGTGGTCCAAGCACTCAATCAAACCAAACGACGACGTGCAACCGTTGACCGCGCTTGCCCGAAAAATTGGGTTGTGTTACCAAGCACCGTTGCTTGAAGTGTTTTTGTTTAGAGAGGGATGCTTGTATCGAGAAGGAGTTCGCAGCGATTGAAGACCACATTCAGGTGGAATGGTCACGCATTATCCTGCGTGAATTTTGCTTCTTCACGTTTTGTATCGAAGTGCCGATTGCGAATATCAAGTTTAGTGAGAAGTCACTGGCAAAGGCAAAATCGCTATTGAACTTCCTGACAGAACGGTTCGACGTCAGGTTTCTCGTTCAGCGCAAAGCCGCTTCGTATCCGCCTTGGCATTCGGGACGAATTGCCCGTTTGATTGCAGCGGCCGATTGATGGCGAACGCGTCAACTTCTCAAGAACGCGAGCAAGTCGTCCGCCAATTGATCTTTGTGGGTAGCCAACAGTCCATGCGGAGCACCATCGTATTCCTTCAACGTCGCTGACGTAATTGCTTCTGCCGCCGGTCGGCCGCTGGCGTCGATCGGGACGATTGCGTCTTGGGTGCCGTGGATCACTAAGGTCGGAATCGTGATGGCGGGCAAGTCGAGACGGAAATCGGTGGTCGCAAAGGACTTTGCACAGGCGAGCGTAGCTTTCAAACTCGCTTGCATCGCGACCGTGCGAGTCCACTGCAAGTATTCATCGCTGACGGGGTGGGACATCTCCCCGACGCCGTAGAAATCCTTGAAGAAGTTAGCAAAGAACTTCGGTCGGTCGGTCAGCATCGATTCAGTCATTTCATCAAAAACCGACTGGTCGACACCGTTCGGATTGTCGTCGCCCTTTAGCATGTACGGGACGATCGACGAGATCAAACCACACTGCTTCACATGTCGACCAGCATGACGTGACATGTACCGAGCGACTTCGCCACCGCCCATCGAAAAACCGATGATCGTGGCGTCTTCGACGCTCATCGCCGTCATCACATCACTTAAGTCATCCGACAGCGAATCGTAATCGTAGTTGCCAAACGGTTGATCCGACCGACCAAAGCCACGGCGGTCGTAGGAGATCACCCGGTATCCAGCATCAGCGATTTTCATCGCATGAAAATCCCAGCTATCGGCCGAAAGTGGCCAACCGTGGAGCAAAACAACCGGTCGACCGTCACCCCACTGTTTGACGTAAATCGCCTGTCCATCTCGGGTCGGAATCATCGTCATGGCGGAATCAAATCCTAAATGAGTTATGTACGCGGCGACTGGCAAAACGACGACGCTTTCTTAGCCGCCTCCTCCGAGGATAGCAGCCACAAAAAATTCACATTTCAACCGACCGGACATCCCTGGCGGATCGTTCGCCATCAGCTTGAACCGCGGATGGCTCCGATCAATTCTTGCTTCTTCATCTTACTTCGCCCCTTGATGCTCAATTCAGCGGCTCGATTCAGCGGCTCGATTGCGAAGCTCATCGACGGTGCGTTTGTCAAGCGACGTGTTCGGGTTACCGGTCCCCTGCGTCGTTCTGTTCGGGGTCCGGCCTTCGTTGCGACGTTGTTTATTGATCGTCCGAGCGGCTATCTCTTTCGCGTCGTCTTTTGACTTGCCACGATCAAGCTCGCTCTCCTTAATGTGTTCGTACTGTCGTTCATCTTTGTCCGTCCATTCGGGCATCGTCCTGTCTCCACAAGTTGAAGAGTGGTTTCACCGCGCGAGATGAACGCCCCATCTCACGTGGGCACGGCCTCCAGTCAGCATCAATCAGTATTGCGATTTCCGTGCCAATATTGAACGTCAGTGGCAGATTATGCAGAGTAGCGACGTCCCGCAATTAAGGTTCGTCGCCACCGTTGCCGCGGTAGTTGAAATTCAAGTTCGGCTCGTTTCTTCATGCCGAGCCAATAACGATGCCTCGCCTTCGCTGCTGCAGCCGAATACACGGGAATCGGCGCGACTCGAGCGGTCGTGCGCCGCCAGCGAGACTTCAATTGGCGACATAAGCAAGCCCGTTTGCTTCAGTGCCACGCAGCCCCATGCGGCTGACGTCGTCATTTTCGATTCCTTGCCATTTGAAATTGACCTTTCGGGGGTGGTCCCGACTGCCGCCGGGATTGATTGCGCAGCAGGAACGGATGCTGAAAGGTGGCTTGATATAGAGGACAAATCGATCCTCGAGTCATTCCCCGGCTAGGAAATCCGTGCCCGGCAGCGTTTGCGATGACTGGCGATCTCGGAAATAGCAAGCTGGGCGGGATTTCCCCTACCCCACATACAACCAACGCCTGCAGTTGCACACGACTTGCAACTACAGTAGCATTGGCTGTTGAGGATTAAAAACGCGGGGGAGGTCACGGGCGACGCCCCCGTGCGCATTCCCCACTTAGCCGCCCGCACACTCGCGAAAAGGTTCCATGGATCAACACAACCGCCTGCCCGTCACCGTTCTTTCCGGTTTCCTTGGCGCCGGAAAGACCACGCTGCTGAATCATATCTTGACCAATCGAGATGACCTAAAAGTTGCCGTAATCGTCAACGATATGAGCGAAGTAAATATCGACGCGGCGCTCGTTAAATCGGGAGATGCGAACTTGTCTCGCACCGAAGAGCAGCTTGTCGAGATGTCCAACGGATGTATCTGCTGCACACTCCGAGAAGACCTATTGGTCGAAGTCCGCAGACTCGCTCGCGATGGGCGATTTGACTATCTGTTGATCGAATCAACTGGCATCTCCGAACCGATGCCCGTTGCCGAAACGTTCACATTCGAGGACGAAGAAGGGCAGAGTCTGTCGCTGATCGCCGAGCTCGACACGATGGTGTCCGTCGTCGATGCCGGAAACTTCATGAAGGACTTTGGTTCATGGGACGACCTTACCGACCGGCGATTGGGACTCAATGACGAGGACACGCGAAATATCGTTGACTTATTGGTCGATCAGGTCGAATTCGCAAACGTGATCATCGTTAACAAAACCGATTTGGTTTCGCCGCATGAGCTGGAACAACTGAATCGTATCCTACGACAACTGAACGCCAACGCCAAAATCCTCAACACGACCGAAAGCCGAGTCGATTTGACAGAAATTATGGGGACCGGATTGTTCTCGCTTAGCGAAGCTGAATCGCAACCGGAATGGCGTGCCGTGCCGCGTGGAGAAGAGGAGACCGAAACCGAAGAGTACGGAATATCGAATTTCGTCTATCGGCGGGAGCGGCCGTTTCACCCCAAACGCCTGACGGACGCGCTTGACGCGGATATGGAAGCCGGCATGTTCACCGGAGTATTACGCAGCAAAGGTTTGATGTGGATCGCATCTCGCCACGACTGGGCATTCGACTGGTCGCAGGCCGGTTGTTCCATTCGAATGGCTCCCCTCGGCCTCTGGTGGGCCGCTGCACCGGACGACCAGTGGCCCGCAGACGACCAGTCGATAGCAGAAATTCAAGCCAAGTTCGTCGGTGAGCATGGCGACCGGCATCAGGAATTAGTGTTCATCGGCAACGCAATGAATCAGGAGCGAATCATCCAGATTCTCGACGATTGCTTACTGACCGATCTGGAATATGTACAGGGACCGGAACACTGGGCGAATCTGGAATCGACGTTTCCGCCTATCGAAGTGGAAGTCACCGAACAGCATGTGGAAGAGGAGGTTTTGTAATGTTGGAAACCATAGAACCAAATTCGATCGTTTCACGCATCTCAGCGTCGAAGTCTGAGGCGATGTCTCGTTGGCAGGACTGGGTCGGCATCGTCGCGTCAATCGGCTGTGCGATTCACTGTGCAGCAATGCCGTTCGTGATCGCGTTCTTGCCGGCGTTTGGGGTTAGTTTTCTGGCCGACGAGGGATTTCATCGCGTGATGGCTATCGCGTGCTTCGTGATTGCGATCGCTGCTTTTGTACCAGGATTTCGCCATCATCGACGCTGGATGCCTGGCTCGATTGCCGTCGCAGGATTGTCGATGATCACCGTCGCCGCATTCGGGTTCTCGGACGATTGCTGTGTCGCTTGCGAGTCGCCAGCAGCAACCAACCTGACCGTAGCGGCATGTACCGATACTTGCTGTGAACACGCTGCCGCAGACACCGTCACCGACACTGACACACAAACGCTCAGCGGTGAGAACACGCACATCGCCGCCTCATTTTTTTCATCGACTTACCTAACCGGGCTAACTCCATGGATCACACCGATAGGCGGCATGCTATTGGTTTCCGCCCACCTGCTCAACCATCGTTATCGATGTGCGTGCGGATGTTGCGAAACACCGACTGACCAATAGTTTTCACAGGCACGACTCTGAGCATTGGCAATGCCTCACGATCAGTGAGGCATTCAGCTCAGAGTTTTTCTGCGACCGCTACCTCCCCAAACCAATGCATTTGCATGCACCATGCAAATGCACTTTTTACACAAAAGAAAAATGCACAAAAACACAACGCTGTGCAAATCGGCTCTGATTCAGAGGCATGGCTTTACAGCTGTGGAGTTGCTGGTTGTGATCACCGTGATCGCGATCCTTATTTCACTTTTGCTGCCAGCCATTCAGAAAGCTCGCGAGGCAGCCGATCGTGTCACCGATGCGAACAACTTGCGTCAGATCGGGATCGCCACCCATGCCTTTTGCGATACCCATCGCGGCGTCTTTCCCAAATCAACCCATGATACGGGTATCGAAGGTGCATGGATCTACACGCTTTCGCCCTATTTTGAAAACGTTGACAGCATCCGGCTTTGCCCGGTCGATCCACGGATTGATGAGCGTCGTGAAAACCAAGGCACCAGCTACATTTTCAACGAGTACCTGTGCGTCGCTGGACCGGACCAGGCTTTGTCGATCAACCACCTAAAGTCGACGCACCGCACAATCATGGTGTTCACTATCTCGGATTCGCGTGGTACGGCAATCACCGAAGACCACACCCATTCACGGAATTGGATTCGCTATCCCCAGTCGACCAATTGGGCTCGCGTGCTTGCCGACGTGAAAGCGGATCGTTTCCAAGGTGTCGGCGACCCGCTCCAGCCCCGCCCCTCAGCCGAACGCAGCACCGGATACGCCAACTACTTGTTTGCCGATGGACATGTGGAATTGATCCCCTGTCAAGTCGTCAAAGGGTGGGCCGAAGCCAATATCAACTTTGCTCTTCCAGATCTTTGCCCAGTCGTCAAATAGTTCTTCCCAGGATTAACAATATGTTCCCTTCATTCCGCAAATCCAAACGTCGTCAACAAACAGCCGCGAAGAATCGCCGTGCGCGAGCCAAGCACAGGTGTCGTGTGGAGGCACTGGAACAGCGGCGACTGCTGACCGCTGAACTGGTCAGCTTTGTGACGACTGAGCATGTGGATTTGAACATTCAGCGGTCGGGCTCCGAGTGGTCCCTTGGCGCCAAAAATTCCGACGGCGACCCACCGGTTCAATACGACAACAATCAAGCGGTTCTGTATGCTGGCGAAAAATCGGTTTTCCCACGGCCAGCCAGCTCAGAATATGACTTTATTGGCGTCGATCCGGGGCAGGATTTCTACCTGATGCCTCAGTCACAGAATCCTGAATCGCTGTATCTCGGTTTTGCTTCCTATGGGGTAGAAGGTTCGGTCGACCGCTACAGTCCCACCACCGAGTCAAAGGGGCGGGTTTCCGGTAGCGGTCGGTACGTCAAAGCCACTCTTTCCGAAGTGCGTCATACGAACCCAGACGGAACCGACGGAGACGGGCACTTCTCGATGTGGCAATCCGGATCGTTTGGGGGTGCGGTGGTGGCCATGTCATCTTACGACGACGGCGTGGTCAACCCCGATGCGAACGGGCTGGATGTGACCGATGGGATCTCCACCGACGACGCGATGTGGATTCTTAACGGCGGCCATTCCCATTTCAGCTTTGGTTTTACCGACCCCGGGCGTTATGAGGTCGATGTCAAACTATCGGCCTATTTCGGCGATGACAGTCTTGCTGAAACGCCCAATGAGGATGGGTTCAGTCAGAGCGACAACATCACGCTTTACTTCTCGATAAGCAGCGTTGGGCAACTGCAGTTTGACGCGTCCAGCTATTCGGTGAGCGAAGATGCGGGCACCGCGTCGATCGATGTCGTCCGCATCGGAGGAAGCGACGGTCGGATTGGCGCGAACTACGCAACCACCAGTGGTACGGCAACGTCCGGCAGTGATTACACGACGGCCGCGGGGTCGCTTGAGTTTCTTGATGGAGAGACTCGCCAAACGATCACCATTCCGATCCTCGAGGACTTGCTCGTTGAAGGTAATGAAACCTTTAACGTCGTGCTTACCTCACCGTCGCCCGGCAACCTGGACGGCTACATCCGCGAGGTTGAACTGGATGCCAACGGTCTGATTGGCACAAATGGATCGACGATCGTCACCATCGTTGACAACGATCAACCAATCAACTCGCCACCGACGATCTCAGACGTGGAGGATCAGGTGGTGGCAGAAAATAGCTCAACGCCGAATCTAACATTTACGGTCGGCGACGCCGAAACAGCAGCGACTGAATTGACCGTCACCGCGACCTCTTCCAACCAAGCCGTTGTTCCCGACGCAAATCTGGTGCTTGGCGGCAGCGGTACAAACCGAACACTGATGGTCACTCCGGCCGCCGATCAGGCCGGACTGACCACGATCACCGTGGCGGTCACCGACGGCGATGGAGGGACCACCACGGAGACGTTTATCGTGGAGGTGAGTCCGGTGAACTCCGCCCCGACCCTTTCGGATATCAGCAATCAAACAACCAATGAAGACGTCGCAACCGCAGCCATCGGGTTTGTTGTTGGCGATCCGGAAACCGAGGTCGGCGATCTCGCGGTGACCGCCACCTCCTCCAATTCGGCGTTGGTTCCCGAGGGAAACATCGTATTCGCCGGCAGTGGCGCCAATCGCACAGCGACGATCACGCCAGCTCCGAATCAATTCGGAACCACCACGATCACGATCACGGTAACCGATCAAGAGGGACTGACAGCGACCGACAACTTTTTGCTGACCGTCGATAGCGTCAACGACGCCCCGACGATCTCCAGCGTTGCGAATCAATCGACAAGCGAAGATCTGGAGACCGGTGCGATCGCGTTCACCATCGGCGACCTCGAAACCACGGTTGGTGATTTAACCGTGACGGCCACCTCGTCCGACACCACGCTTGTGCCCAACGCGAACATTCTCCTCGGCGGCAGCGATGCGAACCGGACGGTAACGATCACCCCCGCCGAAAATCAAACCGGAAGCACAGTCATCACGCTGACGGTGAGCGATGGAGCCTTGACAGCGACGGAGACGTTCGCGTTGACGGTGGGTGGGGTGAACGATCGACCGACGATCTCGCCTATCGAAACCCAAGCGACCGATGAAGGTACCCCGACGGCAGCGATTGCGTTCACTATCGGTGACCTGGAAACCGCCGCTGGCGATCTGAGCGTGACGGCCACGTCGTCCGACACCACGCTTGTACCTAATGCGAATATCGTGCTCGGTGGCAGCGGTACGAACCGAACGGTAACGATCGCCCCAGCGGAAAACCAAACCGGCAGCACAACCATCACGCTAACGGTTAGCGATGGAACCTTGACAGCGACGGAGACGTTCGATGTCTTGGTGGGACAGGGAGTTGTCGAGTTTGAATCGGCGGCGACGCTTGTCAACGAGCAAGCCGGATATCAAACGGTGAAGGTCCAGCGCACAGGCGGTTCCCAGGGATCACTTGTGGTCAACTACGAAACCGTCGATGGCACGGCGACGGCAGGCAGCGATGACTATGTCGCCTCCTCAGGGACGCTGGTATTCGGCCCTGGGGAAACCTCCAAAGTTATTACCGTTCAGCTGGGCGACAATTCACTGGACGAGGCTAATGAGACGTTCAGCCTAGTTCTGTCGGGAACTTTGGGAACGATTGGGGCTCAGGCGACCAGCGTGTTGACAATCAACGACACGCCAGCCATTACCAGAGAGCTGGAATCGGGATTCATTAGTACGGGAATTCCCAGCCAATCCACGACCATGGGCACCTCTACGGCACCAATTTTCTTTACGGTTTCCGACGCGGAAACCGATTCCGCAGCCTTGGTGGTTTCGGCGGTTTCCAACAATCCCGCCCTGCTTCCCGACAGTGGAATCCTGTTGGCGGGCAGCGGGTCGGAACGGAGCATCACGCTGTCGCCGCTTGCCGGCGTGTCAGGAACCGCTCGGGTTTACCTTACGCTGACCGATGCAAATGGGGCTTCGATCACGCGAGACTTCGCCGTCTTCGTGGGAGCCACCTCTTCGGAAAATGCCATCGCAATTCCGGACGCCATCCCGGACGTCGTGTTAACGGCGGACGATGCGTTCACGTTGAACTATTCGGTTGCCGACCCAACCTGGGTGACGACGGTTAGCCGCAGCAATACGACGTTGTTCAACACTCCCAGCACCAGTTCCAGCAGCGATCTACGAACTCGCCCTAGTTCGGGCGGTTCCGATCGGACATTGAGAATCCGACCAAGCGATCTCAGCACCAGCGCGGGCCGATATGGAAGCTCAACGGTGACCTTGGGCTTCACCGGAACCGGCGTTCCCGAACCGCAGACGTTCAACGTCCGCGTCAACCCACGAGCGGTGGCGGACAATAATCTGCTCGCCATCCCGGGCACCACCAGCACGTTAGACGTGCTGGCCAACGACGTCACGCCGATGGACGGTCACCGCTTTGAAATAACAAGCGTATCAAGTCCAGCTCACGGAACGCTCGAGATCGACTCCGATGGCGAGTTGCTGCGTTACACCCCGACGAACCTAACGGCTGCCAGCGACCAATTCACTTACACCGTAACGATCTCGTCAGATGATGAGTTCAACGGATATTCCTTTACGGGAATCGCGTACGTCAAAATCGGCGGCTACGTGGTTGTCGATTCCGCGACCGCGTCCCAACACGTCGACATGGACTTTGACTACATCGAGGGCGAATGGATCCAACGCATCCGCACGGGGGCGAGCATCGTGGGATCGGTGCAAAGCGGAACCTATAGTCCGACAATCATTGATTCGGATGAAGGCGTCCTGTTTATCGATCCGTCGACGAAGCTCGCGCGTCCGAATGACGCCTTCTACGACGTTCTGGGCGTTCCAGCGGGTGCCGACATTTGGTACGGCCCCACCAGCGCCAGCGGAGACAAATTGTTTCTGGGATTTGCGACCGAAAGCACCAGCGGAATCGACAGCTACACACCGATTGGGGATGCTCGCGCGACGGGCAATTACGAATGGATGGCCATTCAACTTGTCGGCTTCTCGGGTCCTGGGCATGCCACGGTATTTCAAGGCGGTGATGTAGCCTTCGATACATTCGATGGGCTGAATTCCGCTGACGACACCGCGAGCGGCGGGAACGCGAGCGATACGTACTGGACTCTTTCGAATAGCCACTCGCACCCAGCATGGTTTTTCACCGAGCCTGGCAATTACGCATTGACTTTCCAAACCACCGTCCGTATTGACGGCCAATTTGTGACAAGCCCCGAGACAACCTTCCATGTTGCTGTCGATACGATCTCGGGCGATGCCTCGCGTAGCGAGAACTCGCCCGCATTGCAGGATGATGCAGCCACGTTGCCGGAAGACAGCATCGATTTCGCAATCGACGTGCTTGCCAATGATTCGTCAAACCCCGACGGTTTCGAGAGCCTGTTGATTACGTCAACCAGTGCGGCCTCGCATGGTACCGTCGGAATTGCCGCCGATGGGAAATCGCTCTCCTACACTCCCGATCCCGACTTCTACGGCAACGACAGCTTCACCTACACCGTCACCGACGAACACGGTGGGATCGCCACGGCGACCGTCGATGTAACGGTGGATCCAGTGAACATTGCTCCCACAATTGCGGTGATTGAAGATCAACATGTCACGGAAGAAGGTTCCACCGGTGCGATTCCATTGATCATCGGCGATGCTGAAACCGCGGCCGAAGCGTTGAGCGTCACGGTGACCTCGTCGAACACCAACGTCGTTCCCAATGAAAATATCGTGCTTGGTGGCAGCGGAGACAATCGGACGCTCACCATCACACCGACTGCGGATCCAACCGATACCGCAACCATCACCGTGACGGTCACCGATGGCGGTGGGCTACAAACCAGCACCACGTTCAATTTGACAATCACTACAAAAAACGTGGTGCCATTTGGTTTACCGGACTCGCTAGGCTCGGGTTTAGATTACGTCTTTGAACCGGAGCTTGCCGACATCAATGGGGATGGTCACGTCGACGTTTTGACAGCATCGCTCGGGGCAGACAAGGTTGTCTGGTTCGAGAACCTCGGTGACGGAACCTATGGACCGGAACAAATCGTGTCCGCTGCGGCGGGCTATCCATGGGAAGCTCATCTCGCCGATCTGGATGCCGACGGCGACCCGGACGTCATCGTGGGTGGATACTTCGGCGATTTGGTTTGGCACGAAAATCTAGGCGGAAGCTTCGGCCCGGCTCAGTCGATCGGCACGGACCTGTATGGGCCGTTCATCCGATCGGCCGATGTTGACGGGGACGGAAAATTGGATGTGCTCGTCGCGCGAGACATGGGCGGAGACATCTACTGGTATCGCAACGAAGGGGATGGCGTGTTCGGCTCGCGCAACGTCATCGCCACCGGCTTGAACGAGGCGGCTGGATTCGTGGCCCGCGACCTAAACGGGGACGGTCTTCCTGAGGCCATCACTGGCGAATCCGGGGCGGGCCAACTCGCATACTTCGTCAATGAGGGCGGCGGCACGTTTGGAGCGAAGCAAACGGTCGCTTCGACATCAGGAGCGGTCGTTTACGCCGCCGACGACCTGAACGGGGATGGCATTGACGACCTTCTGGTGGTCGGTCTCAACTCCTTGGACATCGGTTTCCATCCCGGTCAGTCGGACGGAACAGTCGGGCCATTCACTGCGTTGCCTAGTGTGAGTACGCCCTACGCCGCCACCTCGGCAGACTTTGATCAGGACGGGGACTTTGATGTCCTGATCGGTTCGTATGGTGGCCCCGTCGTCTGGCTTCAAAATTTTGGCGGCGGCAACTTCAGCGACCCGATGGAGATCACGCGTGAAGTCGGACAGGTCAACGGCATCGCGACCGCCGACACCGATGGTGATGGCGATCCCGACGTGGTGGCTGCCGCATTGGCTCGCGGCGAGGTCTTCGTCATTCCAAATAGGCTTGGAGAATTCGCCACCACCGTACAGCCGCCAATCTCTCGGACCTACCCAGCGGGCCAAAACTTGGACCTGTCGATCCACTTGGGAATCCCAGTGACGGTGACCGGGACACCCAGTGTGACGCTGCAGGTCGGGGACCAAGACGTCGAGGCGACCTACCTATCGGGCAGCGGCACGACGACGCTGCTGTTCCGCTACACGGTTGTACCGACGGACGCTGACAATGACGGTATTGAATTGGTCGGGAGCTCGATCCATCTAAATGGCGGCTCGATCCTCGGCCCGTTCGGCAATCCGGTCGACTTGACGCTGCCAGCGGTCGATCTGTCCGGCGTGCTGGTCAATGGATCGGCGCCTTTTGTCCAAACGGTCGAGCGGGCGTCCACGATAAACCCGACGGCGGCCGCTGAGTTGACGTTCCAGGTGACGTTCAGCGAAGCGGTTACCGATGTCGACACCGAGGATTTTGGTCTCACCCTTGACGAGGTAAGCGGAGCGGTAATCACCGGCGTGAGCGGATCAGGCGACGAGTACATGGTGACGGTCTCGACCGGCACCGGAAGCGGTACGATCGGACTGGAAGTGCTTGACACAGCCACGATCGAAGACGGAGAGGGCAATCCGCTTGTCGAGGACTTCTTTGGTGGCGAGGTCTTCTCGATCCATCGTCGTCCGGCTCGCGAAATTACGAACTTCTATACCGAAGGGCACGGCGACATCCGCGTCGCTTATGCCGACCGCGTGTGGAACCTTGACATCAATCCCGATGCATTGGATGGTCCGTTTGAGGCCGATGAGGTCTTGATTGTCGGCGGCCCCGACAGTCAGGTGACGGCTCCCTCCGATCCGGAGTTTGACTTCCTGGGGGCTGAGGCGGGATCGGACATCTATGTCCTGCCGCAATCCAACGTGCCTCCAACCATCCCCGACTTGGGCATCGGTGGCTCGGGCATTGCCACGGGGACGCTCGCCAGCTACCACAGCGACGATCCACGCGTTGACGCAACCGCACCATGGGTTGAGCTGCAACTGGTCGACATGCGTGGCCCCGAAGGCGGACAGTTCAGCGTCTATTCCTCGGAACTCGAGGGACCGAACGCGTGGATCGCGACGAGCGATGGCATCACCGACCAGGACGGTGTCTTTATTCAAGCCGGCAGCCACAACCACCTCAACTGGGCGTTCACCAAGCCCGGGATCTACGAGGTGGACGTATTTGCCAGCGCGTTCTTGGATCGAAACGCCAACGGAACCTTTGACGAAGGAGTCGATCGCTACACCGAAAGCGGCATCGTCACCTATTACTTCAGTATCGACCCATCCGAGGGACCGCAGCCGTACCCGATTGCGGCCGATAATCAGTCCCCTGTCGCCAATGATGACTCCTATGCGGTCGTCGAAGACGGGACCCTGACGGTGCCCGGCCCGGGAGTACTGGATAATGATACCGACGCAAATGGCGACACTTTGAAAACGGCGGTCGTTTCCGGACCGGAGAATGGTTCGCTGACGCTCAATCCAGACGGTTCGTTTACATATACGCCAGATCCGAACTTTCATGGCAGCGACACCTTCACCTACACCACGACCGACGTACGGTATCAGGTGACACCACTTGGTACGCTCGGCGGCACCACCAGCTACGCCCTGGACGTCAACAACCTCAACCAGGTCAGCGGCAATTCCGGCATCGTCGTTGGGGCCAGCAATCCACTTCACGCCTTCCGTTGGACGGACGGCGGATTGGAAGACCTAGGCGTGGTAGCAGGAACCGGCAGCAACAACTTCAGTCGCGGATACGCGATCAACGACCTGGGCGTTGTGGTTGGTGAAAGTGACAACAATGCTTCCAAGGCCTTCCGCTGGGAAAACGGTATCATCGCGAATCTTGGAACGCTTGGCGGAACCTCTGCCGTCGCAAGCGACATCAACAATCTCAACCAGATCGTCGGCAGCAGCAGCAACGGAACGGCAACCAAACCGTTTGTCTATGTCGACGGAGCGATGCTGGAACTGCCAACGATTGCTGGCAACGCCGCTTCCAGTGGCAGAGCGTGGGGAATCAGTCCTGAAGGTCAGTTCATTGTTGGTGTCACCCGCGCCGATGATGCGGAGTTCCTGTCGCATGCAACGTTGTGGGAACGCCAAGCTGACGATAGCTATACCGTGGTCGACATGGGAGCCCTCATGGATGAACACAATTACAGCTACACCTATGCCGTGAATGATTCCGGCAATGCAGTGGGAGCTTCGGTGGTAGGAACCGTTTCGCCAACCAGCTCCACCAGCCTGTACCATGGTTTCATCTATCACGATGGGCACATGATCGATGTTGGGACACTGGACTATTTGAGCTATAGCCATAGTGAACTCAAAGACATCAACGCGACGGATCAATTCGTCGGCTACGTGGCTGGATTCTACAACTACCCGACATTCGGCGGCGCCGCCGTTTTAGGTGAGTTGGCCGGAGAAGAAACGGCCATGATCGACCTGAATGAGTTGATCGACAACGACGACTGGACGCTCCTGATCGGAGAAGGAATCAACAACGGACGCAGCATTGTTGGTTACGGCAAGCTCAATGGAGCCACCCAGGCCTACCTGCTCACTCCTGTGTCACCCGACAATGACAACCGTCTCTTTGGAAACGTCGCGACCGTGACGATTGAAGTCACACCGGAACACGATGCCCCCGTCACCGTCGACGACTCCTACGTCGTCGGGCGTGGCAACGCGGTCCACGGCAATGTGCTGTTCAACGACTCGGACCCGGATGGAGATGTTCTGGTCGCGGAACTGGGGACAACGGTGTTGAAGGGGAACCTCAGCTTCGCTCCGGACGGATCGTTTGTGTACACACCGTCCGACGCTTTTGATGGGTCCGACAGTTTTGCCTATTCGGTGAACGACGGAACAGGCCGAACGTCGACAGGGACCGTTCTGATCAGCGCGGCTGCCGAACGGGAGTTTGAGGCCGTTCTAACGGAAGGGCACGTGGACATCGGCGTCGCCATCGGAGCCCATGACCATGAAGAGGAAGACCACGACGAAGACGATCATGACGGGCATGATCACGATCATGATGACCACGCAGAAGGCGAAGAAGATCCCGAATGGAATCTGCACGTCCACGACCATGACAGCGAGGCCGAGTATCATCCCGACGAAGCACTGCTCTACGTCGGCATGGATGCGATCGCCCAGCGCCCTGCTGGTGCGGAATACGATTTCATCGGAACAGATGCCGGTGAATCGGTCTTCGTGCTGCCTGCCGTTGAAAACCCGGACCTTCTTTTCCTTGGACTGGGAACGGAAGAGATCGAGGACGGTACGTTCCTGGATGGTTCACTGACGCTGCGTCTGGAATCAGCCAGCGGTCCCGGACATTTTTCAATGTGGACTTCAGCCCTGGACGGATCCCCCGCGGTGGCCATGGCCACGTCAGATGGTATCACCGAAACGGACCTGATCGAGTTGCTGGAAGGCAACCACACTCACGTCAACTTTGGTTTCACAGAAATGGGAACCTATCGGATCACTTTCCAGGCAAGCGGCACACTGGCCGACGGCGACGTAGTTGCCAGCGAAGATGTCACCTACTTCTTCAAGGTCGGTAACACCGCCGACGCGATCGAGGTGCAGAACGGGATGACTCAACGGTCCTACATTCGCGACCTGGACATTTTGTTCGGCAGCGATGACGGCCTGGATGAAATTCTCGCCGATTCTGACCGAGTGCAGATCATGAAGTATGACCTCAACGGCGAAAACGGCTCGCTGATGGCCGGATCCGCATTCGAGTTAAGTGCATCCGGAAACGCGTTGAGCTTCGACTTTGGCGCAGAAGGCCTGGGAGGCAATCGTAATTCCAACGCCGGAGATGGCTACTACCAGATCGGTATCGATGCAGACGGTGACGGTGAATTCGAAACGGTTCAATCGTTCTACCGCATGCTTGGTGACCTGAACGGCGACCGCAAGGTGGACATCGCCGACCGGATGGCCGTCATGTCGTCACTGCGAAATCAGAATCCAGATTCGGATGTAAACGGAGACGGAGTGATCAATAGTGCCGACTTGGCTTTGGTCAGTCGAGCGTTTGGCAAGAAACTCAAGGATGGATTACTCACCGATGGCGACGACACCCCTTGATGTTCCTTCCACAAACACTTTCCTTTGATCTTTCAACCCAATCGAGAAACCGATGAATTCCAGAACCCTATTTTTATTAACGATAATCCTGCTGATGCTCTGCGGAGCCAGATCCGCAAATGCCGCTATCATGATTACCGCCACTCCGTCCGCGGCCAGCTATGAGGTCGGTGACAGTGGCGTGCTGAATCTGCTGATCTACAGTGACTCATCCGACGAGCTGGATTCCTATTTTTACGGCCTGAACATTACCGGCGGCGGGGTCGTGTTTACGGATCCGCAGAGCGAAGATTTTCTCACCAACGGGGACTACGTCTTTTCTGGTCGCAGTGCGAACTTCCTCAATACCTGGCCCGCAACCTTGGTAGGCGGTGGCGGAAGCACGATCACGGTCGGCGACAACACCGAAGACCCGCTCCTCCCTTTTACTCCATTGCCCATTGCACTGCCGGGCATTGGGTCACCAAAGATGCTTGCTCAGCTAGAATTCGAAGCGATTTCTGCCGGACTGGTCGAATTCGATTTTGATCCTTTCTCAACGTTTTTCGATCAGAGCTTCAACGATTTCGCACTCACCGCCACGGGTACCAGCATCACGGTGAATGCGTCCGCCGTTCCGGAACCGGCCAGCATCTTGATACTCAGTGTTGCCTGCGTCGGCGCGGGATGGACGCATCGTCGCCGCAAACGGACGGCCGCCGTGACGGCAAGTTAAGCGACAAGCCTAAAGGGCGTGCCACGCAACAGACAGCTTGGCACTGCGACCGAACGGTTCGGGCGAGCATGGAGGCCCGCCGGAGCTTTCGGCGGCGGAAGCTTAGTCACCGAACGATGTTCAACAGAATGGTCAGAGAACGATAGATCGCTGGCCCAGATACGGAACCGCCAGCATCATCATCCTGTTCGAAGCTTTATTGCCCAATCGACTTATCTCCAACTACCCACCTGCCGGCTTTGCTCATTTCTTCCTGCCGACGCTTGTTTGTCATTTGCCCGCTCAGACGGTCAGGGCAAGTCGGCCGCAGTAGAAAGTGCCGACGGCCAGGATCAGCAGGGCGCGGATATAGGACCAGGGTAATTTTCCCAGTCGGCTGTCTTTGCGAATTAGCTTTCCACCGAAGCGTTGCAGCAAAATACCGACAACGGTCAGGGACGTAGCGATGCCGGCGGCGAATAAGCCGATCACGGTGTAAGCGGCGACTGGCGAACCGGTCGACATGCTGGTGAAGTAGGCTGCCAGCGCCGAAGGGCAAGGCAAAAGCCCAAAAGCGACACCCAGCAGAGCACTCATCGAATAGCTCGATCGTTTGGAAACGCTTTGCGATTCACACGCGTGCTCGCGATGCGATTTACAACCGCAACTCATCGGCTTGGACCGCCACGCAGCCCAGAGCATCCACACGCCCACGCACATCACCAACGCCGCACTAATCCACTGCAACGACTGCGTAAGGACTTCATCATCGTGATGATGATCGCCCGTAACCAGGTGATGAGTCAGATGCACCGCCATAGCGATCGCAATCAACGAAACCGAATGGGCCAAGCCACTAGAGACGCCCATCACCAGTGGATGCCAGATACTGCGGCGTTCGCCCGACAAGTAAACCAGCATCGCAGTTTTCCCATGCCCCGGCTCGAGCGCATGAAGCATGCCCAGTCCAAACGCCAGTCCGAGCGTCAATTCGTGGGCATGATCGTGCATAGAGGAGTCCGCAAGGGAGCGTGGGCAAGCCTATCACAGGTAGTACGAACAATGAGAGCCAGCGGTTCGACGCAAACCAATAGATTTTGCACAGCGTCAGCCGCGTAGCGGCGGTGTGAGGTGACCAAAGGGCGGCCGCCCCATGCCATCAACGCTGGGTCCATGTGTGTGGTGGGGGCTCAAGGTAGATCCTAGACGCCTTAGGCCCGGGGGCGCGCATCGGCCGCGGCGGTCGCATAGAGCCTGGGGTGCCAACCCCATGACTGCGTGCACCCGCCATACGCAAAGCTGCGGAGCAGCGACAGAACCGCGAAGCGGTGGCATGTGATAGCCCCGGACGCAAGTCCGGGGTTGTGAAGTTATTCGAATAGCAGAGTCGCGAAGCGACGGCATGTGTTTTTTGAGCAAATCCCGCTAGCTGCCGAATTACACCTGCCGTCACTTCGTGACTCTCGTTGCATCCGCTTACCTTTCCTGGGACTTGCGTCCCAGGCTATCACTTACCGTCACTTCGTGACTCGGGAATGAAACGTGCGAAAGCCGAAGACGCCACACTTCCGAATTTTTACCAGCCCAGGCTTGCGCAAATTATTGTCCGGCGCGGCACGTCCAATCTACCGAGCCCCAAGAAACTCGTAGGTGACCCAGTTCCGCTCCGGCGCGCCGGTAAGTTGAACGTCATAAGTCGCGTCGTCTGGTCTTTTGGAATAGATACGAACTTGGATAACGTCCTTCGGCTCTGCATCGATGACGGCTTGGCCGACCAGTTGAATTTTGTCCTCGGTTTCATCCTCGGTTCCATCTCCGGTCTCGTCTCCGGTTTGGTCTCCGCTTTGAGGAATCGGCTCTGCAATTGGAGGTACCAATGTTTGGGCTGCAATTAATTGAACGAAAGTGTCATTGCGATATACACGGATTTCTAGAACGTGCCCCTCCAGCCATGATTGGCCCAACTCCCTTGGCTCAATTTCCGCCGCAACTACCACGCGCCATGCCCCCTTCCCTGACTGTGGTACTGTCAGCTGAATATTCTCATTGCCGACCATGGAAGAGTTTGGACGGACCAAGCGAAGCCTCGATGCTAGCGAATCATCGGCCAAAGAATCGAAATCTCGCTCGATAAGCGGATTCAAAAACATTAGAGCCTCCGGTATGTCGTCTTGCAATTGTCTGCTGACTGCAACGGTCTCGCCAACATTCAATGGGTCTTCTACTTCATCGATGTATTCATACTTCGCAATCAACCGATCGTGCTGAAGTCGAAACACACTTGCCGTCTCAAACACCCTGCGATAAGGACGAACTTTCATTAGAAAGGCATAGCTTTCACCCAAACCATACTTTCCTCGCGAAGCGGACGCACCAAACGCGGAATTCTCTTCAAGTGTCACATCAGATGCCTCCGTCAAGGGTTCGTATCCCGTTGGAAGCGTAGCCAGACCACTTTGTTGCGTTTCCAGAGCTTCATCATCCGCTTCGACCGGCGTCTGTGATTCGATTCTGCCTTCGGCGTCTCGAACAACCTCAAGACTAATCATCGAAGCCGGTTGGGAGGGATAGAAAATGACCAGCTTGAACGCCACCCCGTTATCCACGTCTCCACACTCTTCGCATTTGACGACCGTCACCGGCGCGACCCAATTGGAAGCGACGGGGTAGGCGTAATCCCCTTCCAGCTCTTCGTCGTCCAACTCATCCGGATCGATATTAAACGTACGCTCGATACCTGGAACGGTTGTGCCGTCGCGGTCGTCATCCAGCAATGGGATTAATACGGAAGGTTTTCCATCCCCATTGGTCACCACGGCACCGGGATACCGATACGCCCCATCTTCTGCTTCACCGTCGACGGAAGTGATATCGGGATCGAAGATATAACTCGGCAATAACAGACGGTTGATCGCCGGCACCTTGTTCGCGTTTTCAGGGGCGCCTAAATGCAACCAACTATCAATGCTGAGGATCAACAGCGTTTCGTCGTACAGCGGCAAATCCACCGTTTCATACGTTTGCTCACCGGCCTCATCGACTTCGGGTCGTTCGTAGCTGTCGACGCCAAACTCGTTCAGAAACTGGTACACCTGCTGAGCGGTCGCGTCCTCGATGCTGAACTCTTGGGGATTGAGTTCAAAATGCGTCAGGAAGTTCGCTTCAGTTAGTGCTTCGTGCTGATCCAGTATCCGCCCCGCGCCTTCCGCAGCAATGTTGTTCTGGAAAGACCCCAGGGCCAATACCATGATCCCCAACAATCCCGCCACGATCGCCGATAACACAAAAGAAATAATCGCAAACTCAACCAGCGCCTGCCCCCGCCGATGTGCCGTCGCTTGCGACCCGCGAACCGTCTTATTTTCAGCCATTTCTTTCACCCGGCGTTCACCAAAATGTACAATTGCAATCTTATTGCATTATACATTGGGACGCCCCGGCATGGCAACTTCGCCTAAGATGACGGGCGGGCTGCGACGCCTAACCCGTTAGGGGTGGGGGACGACGACAGCCAGCTCAACACCGATTCGCCCTGCGAAATGCTGGGATCCCGGCGTTTTGCTTCCGCCAGCATCGTCTTCGCCTTTTCGGTGTCGCCAGCTCGAAGCCGCAACATTCCGACGTTGTGCAGCGCTGCTGCGGGACCGATCGCTTTGGTAAACAACGCGTGAGCTTCGTCGTAACCGCCTTGGCTGCCGATCACTAAAGCCAAGTTGATCGTCGCCTGCTGGTGATCCGGCTGCAGCCGCAAGGCTTCCCGCAAGCTCGCTTCCGCTCCTTCGCTCTCGCCGGTTGAGTAGAGGAAATAGCCATAGTCACAGTGCAAGTTGGCGTCACTGGGACTTTCCTGCAGTGCCGCTTGGTATTCGCGTGAAGCGGCGTCGGTCATTCCCGACCGATCGTACAGCACCGCCAATGCGTGCGCGACACCTGGCTTATTTGGGGCGTGTTTACGAACTTGCAAGTAGGCATCGATCGCTTCAGGATCCATGCCCCGCTGTTCGGCCAAGCGTGCGGTCTCCCAGGCAATCGCCAACTCCTGATTGCCTGGATCGGTCAAACTCGGTTGCGTGCGAGGATTCGATTTCGATTCGCTGCGTTCATTTGAAGCAGGCGATCGGTCGAAACTCGGCAGTCCGGCACAGCCGGTCAGACAAACGAGCATCAGCCACAAGATTTGCGGTTTCATCATCTTAAAAGATTCCCCCGCCACCGAATCCACCACTACCAAAACCACCACCGCTGATCCCGCTGCCACCTCCGAAACCGCTACCTTGCCCCTGCCCGATGCCGCCGCGGTTCCCGGTCCCTGTGCCGCTGAACTGCGAGTTATAAATCAGTGGAGCCTCCACGCCACGGACGCCAACACTCCGGTCATCCGCGAAAACGACCCACTGTGGTGCATCCGGAACGCCGGCTTCGGCCAAAGCCTCTACGACGACGTTACGACGTTTGATTTGCAATTGTTGATTGGCCCGAACCGCTTCCTCGTAACGGTCCCCCAATGCCAGCGCCACAGGCTCGTTTTCAATAACCACCAGTTGCGGATAAGTAACCAGGCAATGGGCGATCCTTTGAACGTGCTGTTGCCCTTTCGGTCCAAGCTGGCTGCCTCCGTCAAACCATTCGTTTCGGGTGACGATCCAATTTTGCTTTTGGGCCCCGTCGGACATCGCGCCTCGCCACTGCCCCATGTAGGTTCCGATCGGAGCGGGAACCGCATCTTCAGGCATTGGCTCGACACAGCGATATGTGTGATTAATCGAAGCCGCTGGTGGAACTTCGCTCGCATCGATAGGCAAGCACCCCACTTGCCCATCGGCACAACAGGTTTCCCGTTGACCGAATGGCGAAGGGAGATTGGCACATCCACTAGCCATGAAAACTTGCATGGACACGATAACAACCGCCGCATCTCGGCTCCGAGCGACAATGCGTTTGCGATACCGTGATCGCGTCTTATCGTCTGCCATTGCGTCATCCTGTGGAGCCGGTGATTTTTCGATTGCCTTCGTCTTTTTGAACGTCGATGCGATTCGGAACATCAGGGCACCTCACGCAGGATTTGGTTGGCAGGCGACGGACACGCTGGCAACGGGCGACCGGAGGAATGCCCAGGAAGTCCGATGATGTATTTCTGTTCGCTGCTACGAAATGCGTGCATTTTCGACACGTCACTGCGAACCGGCGTGCGATAGTCTTCCGGAACGGATCCATAAATCGATCCTCGCAAGAAGAACTCCAGGTCATCCGGTTCAAAAGTATCGCTGCCGGGGAGCGCCAGCGGAGTTGTGGCCGAAACCGGCGAAACCAAATAAGGCGTCACAATGACCAGCAATTCTTGTTCTTGGAAATTCGACGAGTTCTGCGAAAACAAATTCCCGACGTAGGGCAGGTCCCCCAGGAAAGGAACTCGTGCCGAGGAACTGCTTAGTGAATTTCGAATCAATCCAGCGAGCGCCAACGACTCGGTGTCCCGCAGCTCCACTGTCGACGTAAACGTTCGCGTTGTCAGGCTAGGTGGTTGGCTGGGATCGTTGTTCTGATCGTCGTTCCCCGTGCCAATCCCGCCGCTGTCCGTTTCCGAGATCGTTGCCTGCAATTGCAATCGAATCCGATCGCCGTCGGTCACTGTCGGCAGGACAGAAAGCTGGACGCCGAATGGGACATAGGAAATGTTCTGATTAACCGCCGCGACGGTCGACACCGACTCGAGGATGGGGAACTGCCCTCCGACCAGGAAATTTGCCGGTTGGCCGCTGAGCGTGGTCAGGTTCGGTTCGGATAACGAGCGAGCCATTCCCAGTCGTTTCAGTGCATCGAATCGCAAAAAGAACTGATCGGTCTGAAACGTCAATCGCCCCAGTCCCGTTTCTTGGGTGAACGAGATGTCGCTGGTATTGTCGGAATCGACACCGAATCGCGTCGTGGCGATCAGACTGCGCCCCGAATCGCGAACGACTTCCGCCAGCGTAACTTTTAGCATCACCTGATGAACGCCCGCGATCTCCAACATGTTGACCACGCGGTTATTGATTTGAGTGGCATTAGCGCCCGTCACTGAGTCGCCTCGAAAGACCGAATTCACGCCGCCAGCGTTAGTGATCTCATCAATCGTGAAACCTTCGACCGCCTGAAATGACGTTGGCTGCAGCAAACCGGGAGCAGCGGAATTCTGCGAAACGGCGGGTACGGTGCTCACCGATTGGTCGACCTGATCATCCGTAGGCAAACTCTGTGAGACAATCCTCAAAAGGTGCGTTGCCTCTTCGATGTCGCGAGCTTTCCCGCGGACGACGACTTGCGAACCAACGTAGCTCAAATCAACGACACTATTGGGGAAACCATGGTTGAGATCGCGCTCCAAGTTTTCCAACAGAACGTCGTAATGACGCGATCGTTCCGGATCGTCCGAGACCCGGATCAGGTAGCTCAGCACCTCTTGGCCGCTTGGGTTAGCGGGATCTTTGAACCACAGATTCAGCACGGTCGAACCGACCTTCTTGCCGGTGATGCTCAACTCGGTTTCCGTCAGGCTCAACACATCAACGATCCCGGGATCCCCCACTTGATCGCGAAACGCAGGCACCTTAAACCGCAGAATTGAAGGGCGTCCGACGGTCACGTCGAGCGTTCGTTCCGGATCGATGCGTTCGATCAGGAAACGTTGCTCTTTGCGACTCGGATTTTGCGGGCCACTTGTGTCAACCGTGTAAGCTTCCGGAGCACGCCGCACCGGGGGCGAGGCAATGGGACTAGGCAGTGCCAGTGCAGGATTCTGAGGACTGGATAAGCCCTGTGCGATCGACGCCGTTGGCACGCAAGCGAATGCGAACACCACAGCGGACGCCAGCCGCAGAATGGTTCGTCGAAGTGTGCCCAAGCCAGGCATGCGTCACCCTATGAAAACGGGTTTGAGGGCCAATGAATCCGGGCGACCAACCCCGCTAATAGTCGTTATCATCGGCAATCCCGGACAGCGACTTGAGCGGTTGTGCCGGTTTTTCCGGCTGGGGGGGCATGCGTTTGACCAGAATTTTTCAGCAACCGTTTTGGCCAACACCGTGGAAATTTCCAGCAAAACTCATCCACGGCTTGTTGATTTCAAGATTCGCGACGCCTGAGAGAGCGTCCGGCTTGCGCCGTTGCGAATAAGAAAGTGATCGCAAACCAAGAATTCTTAGCAGCAGGGCGCGAGCCCTCCGGCCCAGCAACCACTCCACAAAAGAAGGCCGGACGGCTTGCGCCGTTCCGCTAAGAAAGTGATCGCAAACCAAAATTCTTAGCGGAAGGGCGCGAGCCCTCCGGCCCTGCAACCACTCCACAAAAAGGCCGGACGGCTTGCGCCCTTCCGCTAAGAAAGTGATCGCAAACCAAGAATTCTTAGCGGAAGGGCCCGAGCCCTCCGGCCCGCAAACACTCCACAAAGAAGGCGGCCGGAACGCATCGTTCCGGCCCACGTCTTCTCCCACCCGATTCTTTATTCACCTGAACCATGGGCGTGAAACTTCTTGGTGTGATTTTTCAGGAACTTCATCAATTGACCGATCAAGTCCGCATGGTCATCGGTTGTGGCGCTCATGCCTTTTTCCATTTGCTCATGCTGACGATGGATCTGTTGGTGCTGTTTAGACAGCTTTTCGTGATCGACATCATCCCCCGCTTCGTGAGCGGCGATCGAGCTTTCATGGGCTTCGATCAACATTTCGTGAACACGAATTTTGGAGATCTGCTCTTCAAGCTCCGCTTCGTGATCCAAGATCTCGGCTTCCAGACGAGCCATAGCGGCCAGCGCCTTGCGGTGATCGACCTTCATCTTTTCGGCTTTAGCCAACCAAGCAGCATGCTGCTGTTTGGCAGCAGCATGTTCCTCAAGCATGTGTTGGTGGTCGTCCGAATCATCGGCAAAGGCGGGAGTGGCAAGTGGAAACAGTACTGCAGCGGCAAGCGTCAAAGCAGCAAAACGAAACAGCAACATAGGTCATTCCTTCAGAACGGAAATAGAAAATCAAGACTCCAGGTCCGACCAAAACCCCAAAGGCAAGTATAGCAAATTCGTGACCTTCCCGTGAAGAACCGCTTAACACGACTTTCTGCGATTGCTTGCTATGAGAAACAAACGTTTCGCTAGCCCAAAGGCATGCTCTTCGAAACCAGGATAAAACGACTTCGGGGCATCAGTATCACTAGCAGGAATCAGCTATGACCTAATGGATCAAACAATGATTCATTTACGGCGCACTCGAAGTGAAGGGATGACGTCTTGATGTCAAGATACATCCCTTTTGCACAGCGATTGCACCGGAGTTTTTGCGATTGCGAACCACGCTGGAGACCATGCAGGAACGATTTCTCCAAATTACCTCGCCTCTTTTGCAGTTCTTATGCACTTGTTACGCTTTGCCCGGGCTGGACCTGCGATACTGGCAATTGACCGTTTAGGTTCGTTGCACCCAAAGTTGAGCGCATCTACATCCATTCGTCAGCGGATGCTGGAAGACGGGCACGCCGTACGCGGCGTCATCAATAAGACGAGTATGAAAGTGCAAAGAATCCTACGTCGATTGCAGAGATCTGCGACTCCCGGTGAAAAACAAGTCCAAAGGACAATGTCAGGACTCGTCGTCTGCACTGGCCTTTCGCAGGCTGCCGGAGCCACTACATTCGCCATTCTAGCGAACGCGCTTACGACTTCCGAATTCGGACAACTGAGTGGCGCGTTATTCTTGCAGCAACTTCTAGCAACCATCGGCATCTCTGGGCTCCGAAACGTGGTCATTCGTGAGAGCCTTCAAAATCCGCAGAACAAGGAATACATCGCTGGTTCCTATTTCCTGCTTTGCGCTGGCGTCGGGGTTCTGGCATTCCTCCTGACGGCTCTGACTGTGTGCTTCCTTCCGATCGGGAATGACGAGAAGCTAGCGTATTGGCTAATCGCGTTCGGAAATTTAGGTGCATGTTTATTTCCGCTGGCATTATTTGATGCAGAACAATTGCAAGTTGAGGCGGCTGTCATCGCAACCATATGTGAGGTGTGCACTCTATCTGCACTTGCCTTTTGCTGGTGGATCGAATGGATCACCGTTCCTATTGCAGCGGTTTTCTTTGGAGCCAAGTGGTGGGCTTGCGCGTTAATCGGTCTGGCCGACTTTAAACGAAGGCATCGAAGTTTCCGGCCACGAATCGACCATTCTACTCTACTTAAACTCTGGAGGTCGGCGAGGGTTTTGTCTGTGGGTACGATACTGAACGTCGCACCAGCTGCGATTGGCGTTACGCTCACACGGATCCTGTTTGGGCCGATTCAAGCGGGCCTGTTTGCCGTCGCGGCATTTGTTTTTCGAGCTCACGCAATGCTGATTGGTCTCCTGACGCGAACAGTCTATCCACACGTGATCGGAAGGTTTGGTGAAACGCTGTCCTTCAAACGCCGCTTATTTGCAGCCTATTTTGGAGTGACGCTGACGCTGACGATCATGGCAGCGGTTTGCAGTGAATTAGGGATTCGTTACGTGTTGCCGAAAGAGTTCGTACATGCACGCTGGATGATCGCACTCATGCTGGTCGCTGCGACTGTTCGCGTCGGTGGGATCATCGGCAACATGTACTTAATTGCCCAGCAAAAGGAACATCAACTAACCGTGATTGCTATTTTGAGCGTCGTAGCGTTCACAGTATCTCTTTCGCTTCCAATTGATATCGCCGGCGGCAGTCAGGTGGCTTTTTCAACGATCGTTTCAGCGGCGATAACATTGCTCAGCCTAGTCGGATTGTCCGCCCCCCCAAACTCTGAGTCACTCGAATGAACGATCTTGATGTGATACGGCGCGTTCTGATCGCTGAAAGAGATGCCCTTTCACGGCTGGTCGATGCGATTCCTGATCAGGTCGGTGAACTATTAGATTTGTTAGATGGTCTCGCGGGACGATTGATCGTTGTTGGCCTGGGCAAGTCTGGAATCGCCGGTCGAAAGGTCGCCGCTACGTTCAACAGTACGGGTGTAGCTGCAGTTTACCTCCATCCCAGCGAAGCACTCCACGGCGATCTGGGAATCGTGTCCAGTGATGATATTGCCCTCTGCATCTCTCACAGTGGGGAGACCGACGAGGTTCTCTCGCTGATTCCGCATTTCGAACGCTTGGGAGTCACGACGGTATCCATTACCAGCCGCCGCGAATCTACGTTGGCGAGGCGGACCCATCAGGCACTGGTTGTACCACACACCGGGGAAGCAGACGGTTGGAACTTGATCCCGACTTGCTCCACCATGGTTGTGCTAGCAATTTGTGATGCATTGGCCATCTCGCATCTCGAGCGACGTGGATTCACCGCCGATCAGTTTGCGGGATTTCATCCAGGTGGATCACTCGGACGGAAGTCACTGCTGCGAGTTCGAGACTTGATGCTCACAGAAGACGCTGTACCTCTAATCGACTACAGCACGCCTCTGTCCACAGCAATTGAAACAATGTCGTCGGGTGGGCTTGGATGCATCCTGTCCCGAAGTGAGAAGGATTCCCAGTGGAGCATCTTTACCGATGGAGACTTAAGACGTTTGATCGCATCGAGCGTAAATCTCACTGACAAGACCATCGGCCAGGTAGCAACAGCGAATCCGAAATCGATCGAGGCTCAGGAATTGGCCGCCAAAGCCCTCCACCTGATGGAAGAAAACCGAATCATGGTCCTTGTTGTCACCGAGGAAGGAAAGAACTCCGGGATCCTCCACATGCATCACGTATTACGCGCAGGCTTGGCATGAAGCCTTCAGGAATTCAAGCCCTGTTTTTTTTCTTCAGTGAAGTCGATGGATTACGTTCTTTGATTCTTGGAACAGACCACGCACAGTGTTTCAGCAACTCCCGGACGAACTTTTGCTATCCCACGCCAACAATTCCGCCACCATTTAGACTTCGCTCTTGGAAGAAAGGTAAAATAGAACTGATCGATCTTAAAGCCAAAACGATTCAAATGCTGAGAAAGCAGGCCTAGCGTAAATCCTATTTGGTGATCGTCGTGAAGCTTCTCAAAATTCCGAAGCGACTGCGTGAATAGCCAAAGACCAAAACAATTCGGCGTGGAAACGATTAGCTGAGCAGATTCGCCCATATAGCGATGAAGACTGGCGAGACATTCTCCAGGATTCTCGAGATGTTCAATTGTTTCGCCGAAAACGATCACATCAGCATCAAAACTGGAATGATCAAGGTCGTGCAGGTTGCGCAATTCGATATTGTCGATGCCCCTTTTCCTGAGCAAATCGATCGATTCTTGATCGATATCGATACCCAAGCATTCACCTGCAACTTCCGTGATTTTTGTGTGTAACAACATGCCCGAGTTGAGTTTTTCCTGAGCATGTGGGCTGTCACAGGCGCCAATGTGCAAGACTCGTTTTCCCCCGCATCGCTTGACGACGATCTCGTCGCGATCGGGGTGAAACAACGCTTGGTTGTAATCGAAATACATCGTATTGAGGTATCCGCTGCATAGGTTTATGAAAGGTTTTTGGCTGGTTTTCTCGCGCGACCGTGCAGATGACATTCATCTTCAACGACGCATTCAATTCCGACAAAACCTGCGCGTTGCAGGAAGAAAGTCAGAGAATAAATATCGAATCCGCTCTTATGCACGTCCCAGTAGAGGGGAAGCGATTCTTCCACGTCCGGGTCAAATTCTGTTTCCCGTTGCCACCCAAACAGCCCCGCAAATCCTTGGCGTGCATCAGATGTCAACATACCCCAGTTCAGATCGGTCCACGTCGCCCGCATGTACTGTTCCATATGAAACCGCAGGTCTGGAACGATGATGTGAACTTGCCCGCCCGGCTTAAGAGCCCGAAACCAATCTTTTAAGGCGAGCTCGACTTCCCAAATCGTAAGGTGCTCGACCATATGCCGCGTGTAGACTTCGGCAAGGTTAGCGGCATGTTGAGAAAGGTTCCAAGCGTCGCACACGATCTCTACATGAGGAAGATCGCGAACGTCGCATCCGATATAGCTACCTTCAACGCGTTCACCGCAGCCTACATTTACGCGTGCGTCGGCATAGTCTGCTCCTTCGTAGCCACGCACTCGCTCTGGCAACTTAGGAATCTTTCGAATACTGTAGCCCATGGCGCGAAACAGGCTGACCACAAGCCGTTCTGATTTCTGTCTGAGACGCATTGACGTTAAGCCTTGCAATTGTTAACTGCCTGAAACGAGGGATTTAATCATAGGTTTAATCTGTTTGGGAATTTGTTCCACTGGCAACTGATGTGACTTAATCGTCGACACGACCAACTGAATCAATGCAGAATCGAGGTCACACCGTCCCTGGGACAATTCCTGCGTAACGTGTCTCGTTTTCTCAGGATCGCGATTGAGCCGGTAAACTGCGCCCGTCACGCCATAGATCGATTCGCCGAAACAGAGAACCGGCAGTTGACGATCCATCGCCTCAACCCCCGAAGATGAATTCACCGAGGCTACGGCAAGGGCTTGATCAAGTGCTGACGACAAACTTGGGGAGCGATCGACAGTGAGTTTGTCACAGTGCCGACGAATCAACTTCTTGAGGCGGATCCCTGGAGGATGTCGCGGATGAAACCTTATACGCAACGGCAAATATGAAGCCCCAATTAAAAACCTCAAAAACTCAGACATCCGGTCAAAATATGGTGAGAAATGCGTGATTTGCGAATCGGCATCATTCTGCATGATCACCAGCAGATCCATTCCGTTTTGATTCAATGTGACGGGTGAACTCATTGAACTTTTTTGCCTGAGTAGCGTCTGCACCCAGCTTGCGCCAACATTGATGCCGTCGCTATCGATTTGATAGGTCCCCGCTTGCGGATACCACCCAACTTCCATTACGAGAAACGGGATCTTTTTACGCTTAAGGGTCTTCACTGGACTTTGATAGCGTGGTTTCAACCCATTCCAAATGACCGCAGCGTCGCAATCCGGGATCGCCGATGCAACAAACTTGAACCTTCTCGCGTAGGGTCCTTGCCACCGAATCACGCGGTATCCGTCCATGGCCAAACAGTCAGCAACGCAATCAAGCCCAATACGGGCGTAAGGGCTGGCCATCTTCTCGACTGCTATCGTGCAATGTCTCTTCGCGATCAAGAGCCTTTCTCCTCGAAGCAAGCAGGCAAATCGGAATACGCCAATACTTGATATTTATCACGCATTGCGTCCATAAGCTGTCTGCCGGCGAAAGCAGAATATTTCGCTTTACCAAGAAAAAATTTGGACAACAGGTTTGTCAATGCATCGATATCACGGCATGTCCCAAGTATCACTTCCGGCAGATTGAAGAATGTCTCACCCAAGGTGACCACCGGCAGTCCAGCATCGATCGCCTCGATCCCCGCAGTGGAATTGATCGTGACGACCAAAGGCTTGAGTCGCCGTAGAATGTCATCCACGGGGACATCCTCGATCAGATCTGCACGAGGGTGAGATATTGGAACCTGCGTAGCTGACATGGGATGACGCTTGAATAAGACGCGAATCGGAACTCCGCCAGCGTAAAGGCGATCCGCGACATCGCACATGATGTCGGCAAATTCCGACATCCTTGATATCCACGGTGAGTGCAGAATGATCTGTGTGTCGGTTTCGACTTGGAATGGACAGAAGATAAAATGGTGGTTCCTATCCTCGCAAAGCTCGCTGAGTTTTATTTCGGGTTGCCGTGTCTGTTTCACCTTGCGCGGAAACACCGTCGAATCGAAGAAATCTTTGTTTTCGGCAGTGCGCAGAAACAGATTCCGTCGCGATTGTGTTTTCGAAGAAATATAGGCGCGGAATAACCCAGGCTTCGAGACTCGCCGCTTGAAATCCGGAATCCGCTTCCGTTCAAAAGGAAACAGCAGCGAGATATCCTTGAAAAGCTCGCGCCGTTGATAATCGAATGGTTCATCCGAAAGAAGCTGCTCAATTGAATGGATTGAGTTTCTGGCATTCACCCCTTGGCCGTCCAGCGTGATCCATCGCGGGCGAAACAGTCCCTGTTCGAAAATGAGTCGAGGTAGCTTTTCGTTCTCGGCGACTTTATCGAGACAGGCAATGAACAAGTTCATTCTGCCGTTGAACAGGACGACGTGATCGTACTCTTTCGAGCACAGCACTTTGCTGATTTGATAACCATAGTGGTTGGCGACAGAATGAAAATAGTCGTCAGGTGTCGCCGTTCCATGGTAGCGTGAAAGACCAATGGTGAAGCGGCACACCTCATCCAGATCGCTTTCCGTAAACCAGCCTGCGCGCGTTGCGGGCGAAATATGGATGTGTTCGTACTCGAAGCTCCGATAGACAAGACGATCATATTCAGTAAAAGAAAGAAACGTCGGCGAGTACTTTCCCGGGAATTTTGCCTCCAGCTCCTGAAACAGAAACAACAACAAATTGAGATCTCCAAACGGACATACCAAGACGTTGATGCGGCTTTTCGAACACATGGAATTCCTGATACTCACTAGCCGGCTACCCCGTGTTGGTTCGATTTTGATTCAGTAGCTGGAGTACAATCCTGTTGGTCGGAACGCGTTATGAGCAGTATGCCCTGTGTCAAACCGAGCCCACGGGCGTAGGCTCTCATGAATCCAAATGGGACGAATATAAGAGCCAGTCGACACGAAGTCTTTGCAATTGCCGCGGCCATAGGCAATTGCACGATCAACAGCAGACCGATCAGTAGCCCAAACGCAATCCCTCCCAAAAGACCAAACGCCATCAGCGGGATAACTGCCAGTGAAGCCAAAGCCACCGGAGGCTGCACGTAGTCGATTAATCCAGCATACGAATCACCGGAAATCTTGTTGCGATGTCTCCGGAAAAGGCTCGCGCGGAAACGTCCGTGTCGAAATTGAGTTCGTAGATACCCCCAAAGGCTCGTTGGATGATAGTGCCCGACTCGTGACTTCAATTCAAAATGAAGGCGCATACCGCTATCGACGGCGCGAAACGACAAGTCGCAATCTTCGGCACCAGCGGCTCCCGGGCCATTGGTAACCAACTCGTCATAGCCATTTAAAGTTTTCAATGCGGTTCGGCGATACAAAACATTGAATCCTCCAAGGAAATTAACCCTTAACGGCATCCGACGATGCCGGGCGACGATCTCTTCGTGGATCAGCGTGGCGACCAGCGAGTCCGGATAGAGGTTCGCGTAACTGCCTCCGACTCCGGCGACTTCGGGATCGCTCATGTGCGGGAGCAGTTTTGCCAAGGCGTCGGACTCAGCTACGCAGTCGCTGTCGATGAACCACACCAAATCCGCGTCGGTCGCTTGCCAGCCCAGATTGCGGGCTGCGCCGGGGCCTTGGCCCGTGCCTGCGATCACTCGCACGGGATACCGCGCCGCGATCTCGGCGGTCGCGTCGGTCGATCCGTCGTCGACGAAGATGATCTCTTGCAGGCGGGCTGCAGGCGGCGAGGCCGTAGTGGACGAGGCGACGAGTCCGGCGCGATGGTTATTGGGCGTCGCGGAGGAGGCAACCAGTCCGGTTGCGCTGGACTCGTCGTATCGTCCGTTGTGGTCCGTGGGGGACTCGTCGCCTCGTCCACTACGGGATAGTAGGGGGACGACGGATTGCAGGCAGCGGTCGAGCGTGGCGGCACAGTTGCGGCCCGGGATTACCAGGGCGATGGTCGGTGAATCATTTGCTGCGATGCTCATCGTTCGCCTCCTTCATTGCGGGAAGCGATCGTCGCGGGATGTGCGGGACGCTGCAGACCCTCGCCCGGCGTGGCCGTATGGAGGGCTTCTCGCCGCGCCAGTTCGACGATGTCGCGACGCATCACATAAATGCGCCCGTAGAAATGAAAGAACGCTCCGGTGGCCAATAGCATGAAGGCATAAAATACCAAGTCGGTGCCGCGGCCAATGCCCAGCCAATCCGCCATCCGCGTGGTCAGCCCCGGAAACAAAATCATCAGGACCGCAGCCAGCCAGACAAATTCCCGAAACACGTGGATTGGCTGGCGGTTCTTCAAAAAGGCACGAACCTCCAGCAAGGCCAACAACCCCAGCCCTGATATCGTGATCCATTGAAATGGATTCATTGCCAGAACCTCCCCGCCAACAGGTGCCCGGTGATCCGAAACGCATCCCAGGAACTTTGCCCCTTGGCCAAAGTGTCCGCGTGATAGCGAACCGTCACCGGAATTTCGACGTATCGCAAACGATGTTTGGCAATTTGGTCCAGGATCTCCGAGGCATGCGCCATTCGCGGTTGGCGAATCCGGATTTGCTGTGCGGCCGAACGTGACAAGGCTCGAAACCCGTTATGCGTATCGGTCAGTGCTAAACCATTAGTCAGCCGCGTGAACCAGATGGCCAGCATGAGCAGGATTCGCCGCGACCAGGGCATGTTTTGCGTCGAGCCCAAAAAGCGTGAACCGAGGGCCACATCGACTTGCCCGCTGACAACCGGTTGCAGCATCTGAGAAAGTTCGGCCGGGTCATGCTGCCCATCGGCGTCGAACGTGATCACCGCATCGGCCCCCTGAGACAAGGCAAAATCGATACCGGTTTGCAGGGCCGCTCCCTGTCCGCAATTAAGTGGATGTTGCAGAACCCAAACGGGAAACGAGCAGGCCACTTCGAAGGTGTCGTCGCGTGAGCCATCATCCACAACCACCACCGAGCCGCAATTCGCGAGCGATTTCAATGTAGTCGCTAGACGACTACCTTCATTGTAAGCGGCAATCACGATCCATACGTTTTGCGGTTGCTCTCCAGACAAGCCGGCCGAAGTTTGCGCTGGACGTAAGCCCAAGTTTGACGAAGCATTCATGGTTGGCTTCCTCCGATCCAGGGCTGATTGTTTTGGTAATGCTGGATCCGCAACTGAAGATCCGCGATCAATTTTGCATTCGGTTTTGGAGCTGCTTGGGCCAGTGACAGCGCCTGTCGAGCGGTCTGGATGGCGGTTGCGAAATCGCCCTGCGCGGCTTGAATGACGCCAAAGGTGTCCAGCACGGAAACACTTTGCGTGGTGTTTCGGTCATAGAGCGTTTGCATCAGTTGCCGAGCCCGTTCGATATCTCGCAACGAGTCCTCTTTCGCCGTTGCCAGGATCCAAGCCAGTCGTCGATTGGCCACCGTGAATTCGGGGTGCCTGTCGATCAATTCTTGAAACAAGAGAATCGCCTGACGAGGCTGGTTTTGTCTCAAATAGACCAGCGCCAAGTTGTACTTGGCTTCGGGATGGTCTTGATCGACCGCGGCTTCGAAGGCCTGTTGAGCATCGTCCAGCCGATCCAATTTGAAAAACACGGCGCCAAGATTGTTGTACGCTTCCGGAAAACGGTGCTGCTTTGAAATGGCGCGTTGATAGAGCGTGATTGCGTCCTGGTATCGTCCAACGTCCCGCAACGTATCCGCCAACCCAACATCAAACAGCGGCACGCTGGTTGCTGAAAGACCAACAGCGCTGACCATGGGACGCAGTGCGGCACGCTTGTCTCCTCGGTTATAAAGCTCTTGCCCCAGGTTGTACCAAACGCGAGGATTTTCGGGCGAGATCTGCGCGGCGGTCGTCCACAACACCAACCCGTCGCGATAGTCTTGGTTACGCAAATGGGTGCGCCACGCCAACAGGCTGATGCAGGCAATCAGGATACAACTGGCCCCCAACTGGAGGACCAACGGTCGTTCGCTGCGACGCATCAAAACGCTTAACAAGTGTCGCATCAGCAACACAATGCCCGCAATGATCGTTGCCGAAGCCAAGTACATGCGATGTTCGACAGCAATGTCGGCAATCGGCATGAAGCTGGATGTGGGGGCGAGGATAAAAAAGAAAATCAGCCCCAGCCAACCGGCCAAGCCGATGGCAAAAGTTTGTGTGGACGTTGCGGCGGACTGGCGAATGGCTCGTCCGTAACACGCCAACGCACCGACGATGACCGCAATAAGGGCGGCACCGAGCGGAAGATAGATCCAAGGATTGGCTTGAATCCGCCAGACATAGTCAAAGCACAGGTCTTTCGGCCAAACAACCAAGCCGACGTAATGCCAAATCACCTCCGCTTGCGTGCGCAGATATTCCCAGGGAGTGATCCGATCCATGCCCAGCCCCATGGAGCTACCACGGGTTCGCTCGGTATCGAAGAATCTGGAAACGCTGGGAATAAACCATACGAAGGGCGAGATCATCAACGCGTAGGGAAGCCAACGAAGGCGAGCGATCGCAAGCCACGGTTGTCGAGTCAGCAAACGATCCAGCAACAGTACCGCCAAGGGCGCCGTGGCGAAGACTTCTTTGGACATCAGGCCGATCCACGCCAGCGGTAGGATGATCGCCATCCCCCACCAGCGTCGGCCGTCCAGGTACAACAGCATGCCCACCCAAACGCCCAGATATCCCAGCGAAGCCAGCGATTCGTATCGCTGCACCACGTTGGTGACCGCTTGGGTCGTCAGCGGATGCACGACCCAAGCGGTGGAGATCAGCCCGGCCGTCAAGATCGCAGCGTAAGTCCAGGCTGGTTGTGTTTCATTCGCCCAATGCTTGCGATACAGACGCCACATCAGCAGGCAACCAGCATACAGCAGCAGCCCGCTGGTGATGTGGATCGCCAAATTGGTGATGTGGTAGGCGTACGTATCGGTACCCGAAAAGTGATAATTGATCGCAAAGGAGTAGAGACCGATCGGACGATTGTTTTGCAGAAAATCGTCCAGGGGCCACAATTGACGAATACGTTCGTTGTCGACAATGTTGCCGTAATCGTCGAAGTGAAAGACACCCTCAAGCGATCCGCGCCAGACCAACATCCAGAACGCGCACAGGATCAGCGCGATGCCAAAGACCATGGCGGGGCCTGGACTGGGCGCGTCGTGCGTTTGGCGGTCGTTGCGGTCAGCTGCTGTCATTTCTGGATATCGAACGATTGAAAACGCGTCTTGTTTCCGACGGTTAGATGGCTGTGGTGCCCCGCAGTGACTTCGATCACGTGAGCGACTTGTTTTGATTTTGGGATGACCATTCGCCAGGGTTTCACTCCCCTCCGCACTTCGACCACTTCCAAGTCTTCACTAAGGAAAAACAAATCGATCGAGAATCGCATCCACATCGTGTGCACCGACCGGCAATTGCGAAGCAGGAGCCCACAATCTGGATTCAGCGTTGGTGCAAACTGGAGCCCGCGAAGTCGTTGCCAAAAGGTATTGGCGACCAGCAATTGATCTAACAGCACATCGCCAGTCGCGGCATCTTCCCAGCGTCCCAAGGGAGAGAATTTCATGGTTACCCTCCGAACGCGGAGCGAGTGAATTGATCAAGCACCTGCACGATCTGGAAAATGATCGGCCCCAGTGAAGCGATCATGATGCCTGGCAGGAAACAGGTGATCAGGGGAAACAGCAACTTCACCGGCACGGCCATGGCCATCGCCAAGGCCCGTTCACGGCGACGGCTGCGGAGGTCATCCGCTTGGGCTCGCAGCGTGGCGGCCAAGCCCGAACCGACTTGCTCGGCATGGATCAGTGCTGAAACAAAGATGCCAAACCACGGAACGTTGACATATTGGTTCAAACGCTGCAGCGCATCGACGCGTCCTCGTCCGGTCAGAATTTCCAGACGGAAGAGCCGAAAATCTTCTGCCAGCGGTCGTTGTCGTCGCTGTGTTTCGAGCACTCGATCGAGTGCTGCATCGAAACTTAATCCCGCTTCGGCAAGCGTTGCCAACAGATCAAGCGTCAATGGAAGGTCCTGTTCGATCTGAGTCACACGTTTGCGACGACGCCCGCGGACGATCACCGCCGGTAATCCAGCAAGCACAAAAATCGCCGCAACCGGACTGAGCCAGGCCAGGGGCAGAAAGACTTCTCCCACGTTTCCTGGAATCGCCCGCAGCACCATTTCCAAAACCGTCAACACCTGGCTTTGATAGATGACGTAGGCAAAGAGGACGGACATTAATACCGAAACGCCGGTGGCCAGCATGAACAATGTCACTGCGTTCTTTTTGCGGAACCCCGCTCGAAACAACCACCACCCCAACCATGATCTTTGGGTAGGGACCTGATCGGCATCGCGAACATCCAACGCCGCCGTCCCCGCGGCAAGTCGTTGCTCGCTTTGGGCCAGCAGCCACAACCAGCGCAGCCCCCAAAGACCGATGACAATTCCGGCCCCTACCAAACAGAGCAGAAAGATTTGTAAGCCTGTCATCGTATTAGAACCTCGGCTTACTTATCCACGAGATCCAAACGGTACCCACAGCTTGCAACATCATGCCAACGGAGACCATTATCTGACCGACCATGCTGGTCAAAAAACCAGTCATCCGTTCAGGGTCATTCCGCCATATCAATGCGCCAATGAAGTACGTCACTACGATCACACTCACAACCGACAATCTGGCTTGCGTGGTCATGGCATTCATCCGCCGCGACAGTTCGATCCGATCGCGCACCGTGCGGCCGACATTCGCCAGAGTCAACGCCAACCGCCCTCCCACACGCCAATTCACGGCCAGGGTTTGAGAAAACAGCAGCACGCTTTCCAAGGGCAGACGTTCGGACAGGTCTCCCAAAGCATCGACCGGATCGTCGCCATAGCGAACCGCTTGCGTCAATTGTTCGGCTTCGGTCAGCCAGGGGCGTCGTGCCTGTTTCACGCTGGATTCCAAGGCGGACTGCAACCCAGCCCCCGACTTCACCGCGGCCACCATCATGTCGATGGAATCGGCAAGCTGTTGTTCCAGTTTTTGGACGCGCATCTGCACAAAGATGGCGTCGATTTGCCCCGCACACAGCAGGATCATGACGAAAAAAGCGAGCAGATAAGGCCAAGGGATCGATAGCAAAAACCAAACCAAGCCTACGATCAACAGGGCGACGGGAATGCCGATCCACCAATAGCGCATCAGCACAGGACTACGGCGGTGCCGAACCGAGAATTCCTGGATATCTTCAGCCGCGGTCGCATCGTCGACCCGTTTCACCTGTTCGAACAAGCGTCGGCGAGCCGTGGTCGCCTGTTGGCTTCGCGACATGGCGATAGCGACGGCAGCCAGGCCTCCGGCTAACATCAAGCCAAACAGTGTGAACAAGAAGATTGCCATGGCTATCCCTCACGCTCACTTCGAAACATCTCCAGCGGAATATCAAAACCTCGTTCGCGAAGGTTATGAACCCGTCTGGGGACGATGCCTGTAGGCTGAAAGTCTCCGACGATCTGGCGATCTTTTCGGCCGCGTTGCTTGAAGACAAAAATCTCTTGCAATTGCGGCGTCAGTTCTTCCATCCCGGTCAGTTCCGAAATCGATTCAACGCGGCGGATACCATCGTCATAGCGACGAACCGAAATGATCAGGTCGACCGCCGAGGCAATCTGTTCGCGGATCGCGCGGGAGGGCAAATCGATCCCCGCCATCATCACCATCGTTTCCAATCGTGAGACGGCATCGCGGGGGCTATTGGCGTGCACCGTCGTCAGACTTCCATCATGGCCGGTGTTCATCGCTTGCAGCATATCGAGCGCTTCGCCACCCCGGACCTCGCCCACGATGATCCGGTCGGGCCGCATCCGCAGCGCGTTGATCACCAGTTCGCGGGCCGCAATCCGCCCCGTTCCTTCCAGGTTGGCGGGGCGCGTTTCCATGCGTACCACATGCACCTGGTCCAAAAGTAGTTCCGCGGCGTCTTCGATGGTGACGATCCGTTCCGAATCGGGGATCGCTTCGCACAGAGCCCCCAGGAACGTCGATTTACCTGCCCCGGTACCACCGGCTACCAGAACGTTGCTGCGCGACAGCACCATCCAATGCATGAACTCACGCATTGCGGATGAAAACATCCCCAAACGCATCAGATCGTCTTGGCGAAGTCGACGTTTACCGAATCGCCGAATCGAAAGCGTTGGTCCGTCGATCGTGACCGGCGGTAGCGTCGCATTAACACGGCTTCCATCGGCCAAGCGGGCATCGACCATCGGCGAACTTTCGTCGATGCGACGACCGACCCGGGCGGCAATTCGCTGGATGATCCGCACCAAGTGCTCGTTGTCTCGAAAACGAACATCGGTCGCTTCCAGCTTCCCAAATCTTTCGATATAGATTTGGTCAAAGCGGTTGACCAAAATGTCCGTCACCGCGGGGTCGCCCAACAGCGGCGCCAGCGGACCGACCCCCAAGGTTTCTTCCGTCAGGTCATCGGCCAGTTGCCGCTGTTCGGCCGCGTTAAGCGGCAAGTCTTCGGTATCAAGAATCCGTTCGACGAATTCCTGCACGGCGTCTTCCAGGACTTCGTCCGAGGCTCCGACAAATCGGCTTTCGTTCAGCAGATCCAACAAACGCTGGTGCAGACCTGATTTGACCGTGATGTAGTCGGCCGTCTTCGTTTTGGATCGGGTTGCACCATCGCTGGAAACGCTAAAGGCATTCTTCGACGATTCTCGCTCGGTCGCCCGTTCTGCGGGAACTTTAAAGCGGACCTTCGACAATTGCTGACGTGCGAATCTGCCCGCTTCCTCTTTGCCCAAATCCTCTTTGCCCGGATCGCTTGGGGGGACATTGTCTTGAGGTAATTGGTTCATCGCCGGCCCTCGTCTTGGACGGGCTGCAACGCGATGATTTCATTGGCCAGTTGTTTCAATTCGCGATGCAGCTTGGACCATCGCACCAAGTCCATCGTGCACGGACGCCCCACATTGGCTGCGGTAATCATACGTTTGTCATAAGGCAATACGTGATCGACCGGCATTCGCAAGGAACGCGCGACATCATCGATAAGTGGATTGCCAGCCAATTGTTGATAGCGATTGACGACGATCCGCAGACGTTCATGCGGGTACTGAAGATTTTCCAGCAGTCGCAACAAATGAACCACACTGAGAACCGTGGGGACGACATTATCCAAAACCACATACGCGCGAGTGGCAATATCCAGCACACTCATCACGACCTGGTCGAACAAGGGAAAGGTGTCGACGATGACGAAGCGAAAGGTACGTCGAGCGAGGTTCAAAACCCGCACGATCGATTGGTCGTCAATGTCGGCGGCAGCAATGGGGTCCGAGGGCGCGGCCAGCAACATCAATCCCGACTCATGGGGCGTAGCCAATTGGCGGATCAGGGTGCTATCCAAACGCTGGCGTTGCTCGAAGGCGTCAAGCAACGATGTTTCGGGCGTCAGATTCAACATCGGGGCGCAAACGCCCATCTGCAGGGAAGCGTCGATCAATAAAACTTCGTTGGGATATTGCAGCGCCAGGGCGGTCGCGGTGTTAACAGCCAGACTAGATTTTCCGACGCCCCCTTTGTTGCTGACAAAGGCAACGCATGTCCCGCTTCGGGCCGGTTCATTGGCCTGGCCGGTGGAGACCAAGCGGTTCATGAAACCGCTTAATTCGCCTTCGGCGATGGGGCGACGGAGGAAATCGCTAACGCCCAGCCGAACCAATTCCACCATGTAGCCTGAATGAATGTTGGCGCTGTTCGATTCGGCGCTATAGACCCCAACCAACATCAAGTCCGAGTGGATTGAACGCAGTTCGCCGATCCGAGTTCGGTCGCTGGCAAGGTCGCCAGAGAGTTCAAGCATGACTGCGTTCGGTTCGCGGTCGCGCACGGTATCGACGGCCTGAGTCAGGTCGGTGGTGACGTAGACATTAATCGGCCCATCGGCGGCAACATTGCGAATCGCCTCGCGGATCTCTCGACCCACCGCTTCATCTTGTGTGAAGACAAGCACTCGAGGAGCAAGTTTGGATTCCGTCATCAACCAGCCTCGCGTGCGTGTTTCGCGGCGGCACTGTCCAGAGTCGACAGCGGTTCGGGGCGATCGGTGAGAAAGACTTCGCTCGTAATATCCGTGCCACGGACATGTTCCTGGATTACCGCCCGCACTGGACGATCGACTTCATCGCTTGCGTCGTCCGATCCGTTGTCGTGTGTCAACGGCCGAACGGATACGTACATCGGATTCTGATCGTCCAACAGCCCCAGCACGGAACCGACAAATTCGCTTTTAATCGCAAGCACAAATTGTTGAACGGTCCGTTCTTCGAATACGACGGGGTCCGCTATCAAGGTTTCGGTGACCGTCGAACCGTCAGCTGCCAGGCGGGTTTGCGTCTGCGTTTCCTTCTTGCCCGTCGACTTGGGCACCATGATTTGCGTCACACCCGTGTTCGACAAAAGCCTCACTCCCGATGCGACCGTACGCGACGCAGCAACGCGTCCGGCGGGAAGCTTGGTCGCTTCTTTGACAGCATCGCTACTAGCAATCGATTGCCGGACACTGTCAGCCAGCGAATTGACTTGCACGCCGCGGGCGGAGACCAGATCAAAAACCGCACCGACCCTGAGCGTCTCTAGACCAACCAACTGGGTTGCATTCACCGTCACCGCTCGCATGCCTGGCTCCAATCCGAGCGCAGGACCCGCTGGCGATCCAGGGGGTGCCAAGTCGATTGACTTTACGGGGCGGCCGGCTCGCAAGGGACGCAGTGGGACACGGTCGATCAGTTTGCGGATATCAAGTTCCCAATCATCGTCGACATTCGCCGGATCGAAGTAAAACGTTTGGATGCGTCCGGTCGTGGGGTCGATAAAGTCATCGATCCAGAGCTCCTCATACGCGGGAACTTCTTGGACCAAAATCGGCACCGAAACTTTGTCGCCTTGCCCTTCTGGTGATTCGAATGGATTGCCGGATTGGTTTTGGCTGACCAATCTCTGACTAGAAAAAGCGGTCTCAGATGGACTCGCTCTGACGTAGCGGAAGTCACCTAGACTTTCTTTGCCTTGCTGGGCCGAACGAAACTCCTGACGGGATGTATCTATGTTTCCAGCCCCTTTGACTCGCGAAGCGGGGATTCCTGGAATCCCTGTCGAATCCAGCTCTTGCTGGCTCGACCTCGCCACTGCGAACACTTCTGCTTTATCACGAATGAGCTGGGCCAATTTAGCGACTTCCATTTCGGGAACACCGATGATGACCGAATCGCCATCGGTTTGAGCTAAATAGATGGCACTGCGAACGACTTCGCGAATGCCGGTGCGCACCATCTCGGCGATCCGTGCGTCATCTTCGGTCGGCTGGCCGCCCAGCAACGTCGCCCAGGTGGTGCTGGGACTTGAAGCGGTGACTTCACCGGGGACCCGCGTCAAAATCGAGAATTGATCGCCGACCGACAAATTCTCAAACCCCAACACGTTCGCTTTTGACAGACTCATTCCCGCCATACCGGGCTGCAGCCCTGCCGAGATACCTGGCCGCGTTCCGGGAGGCAGCAAGTCATTTTCGGAAATTAACGCTCCCCGTCGTAGCGGCCGCGCGACCACTCGGCCGTACAACTGCGAAGGCTCGGTAATCCATTCATCGGAAATTTTTTCGGCGGGGAAGTAGTAATAGTGCAACTGCCCAGTCGAATCATCCATCAGGTTTTCGTCGGTCAACGCACTGAATGCGCTGACCTCCTTGGCGGCTGTGATGACCGGCACCATTCCTTCGGTGGACGTCGCATCGCCTACATCATCACTGGGCAATCCACTGCGAAGGACGCAGGTCAATTTGGTGCCGAGCGAAATGGCTTCAGTCAGCGGGCCGATCTCATCGGGGGAAACGGCCAGTTCGGCATACACAATGGCGGGTGTGGATTTCTTGGATTTGCTACCACCGGGAGCCACCGTCAACCCACTGGGGCCACTCGTCGAACGCTCTTTGCCACTAAACAGCGTGACCAACATGCCATCGGTGACCAGATGCATGACGCCATGGCGTCGGGACAGCTGGCCGACGCGCAGCGAAGGTGGCTTGATGCCACCGAACAAAGCGGCGGGTTCGCTGTTGGCGATCTGCCCCCCATCGTCTCGTTTAGGCAGTGAAACCAGCAAGTCAAAGCGATCCCCACCGCGTAACTGATCCAGCCCAGCAATCTCCGCAGCCGGAATCGACATGGCAAATTTGCCAGCAGGAATGCCGGCAACCAATCCAGGGCGAGTTCCCTTTTCAAGAAAATCCGCCTCACTAAGCACCATCCCGGCCTGTTTGTCACGCCGCAGCACGCGACCGATCAGGTCGGACATTTTGCGGGAGACCACTTTCTCGGTGGCCTCGGGCAGCCAGACAACGTTCAGCTGCTTGGTTTGCGGGTGAATGAAGTCGTCTTTGGTGACCGCTTCGTGGGCATTCATCGGTCGCACGATTGCCGGAAAGGCAAGCTGCCCCGTCCGGTCGACCGCCGCAACGTTGGGCTTGGAAGCCGCGTCAAAATACCCCAGCGTCCAGGCCACAGCCATGCCGGAAAAACCGAGCATGCCGATCACGGTAACAGCCATCAAGATGATGGGGAGGTAAGACCCTCGAACTGCGGTACGCCGTTGTTTTGCCATGGAAAACTCTTTGGTAACTCAAGCCATCCTGGCCGATCATTTACGCTCCATCTGTCGTCGAAAATATTTTTTACGCTTACGTTAACGCTCGATTACTACACCATAATTCGTTGAACCAAGTCCGGAGCGACCGAATACAAAAACACACCTGCAAGGATCGCCGGTGCATAGGCAAAATCCTCCTGTTTCCTCACCGCCGCAAAGATTGCCAACGGCAAACCCGCAATGGCAATCCACATCGCTAACGGAAGTAGCGACGAAACACCAAACCACATCACGATCGCTGCGAACAGTTTTATGTCACCGCCGCCAAATCGATCACCGCGGCCAACGACCAACCCCAAGCACAACGCCAGGGCTCCGCCAACCAGGTGTTGCCACCAAACGCCCGCATCGGGTGCAAGCAGCAGCCGAACCGGAAACAACAGGACCAGAGCAATTGGCAACCAATCGGGAATCTCCCGCGATCGCAGGTCGTGGTACACAGCCACGCCACAGACAACCGCTGGCAACCACCAAAAAAGCATTTCGTCGATCTCCATCGGGATCCGTTCATACGTCGCCGTTAAAACTTGACCACGCAAAGCGTCAGGTAACTGCCCCGCCCAATACACATAGATTGCCTATCGAAAACGCTGCCTGACGGAAACAACTCCGCCAGACAGCACGTCTTTTCACTACAGGCACTGAAAGCCTACAGCGAACTCGTCAATAAACACTTAACTATTCACCTGGCTCGACAATCAAACCTTCGACGTCGATTCCCAAGTTATCACTAAACGAACCAGCGTTCGCGGCTAGCACGAGCCCCGTTCCGCTCGACTGAGTCGTCGTGGCAACCAACTGGCCGCTAACGATCGGCCCGACATCTTCGCTATGAGCACCAGGCAGGGCGCCAGCGACGGTACCGATCAGGTCGGTGGTCTTGTGCCCGAGGATGGCAGTGGCAGCCAGGGCAACCAAAGCGATGCCACCGACAAGAATTCCGTATTCAACCAGGCCTTGGCCCTTTTTGTTCTTAAACAACTTACGCATGGTGTTTTCCTTTTTAGAAAACGAGTTACTAAAAAAACGTATTGCCGCCTGACCAAAGGTTCCGCATGACCAATGCAGGCGTGTGCGGCGGCGACGAACAGTCCGCACACGTTTGACTTGCTAGCTTTCTTCGCAGTCGATCCTTAACAAGATCCACCACAAACTGCTTTACATAAGGAGCCCCACCGCGCAGGCACAACCGATCGGGTTTGGTCGGACCATTGACCGATCGCACCGCACGCGGCGGGACGCATAAGGTCGGTAGCCCATTTACCTTGACGAATTCGCGAACCGCGAACCCATCAAAATCCAAACGTGGTGAGACAATCGTGAAACACGCTTCCAGCCTGCCAAACAACTGCAGAAACGCCAAACCAAAGGCCTAATTCCACAGCCAGACAGTGAAAGCAATTACGCCACAGCGGGCGGCCCGCGAGGCTGCGGGAGCGAAAGAAGAGTCGCCGAGAAACTAGACTCAGAAGCGACACAGGCAGGGTGCGAAACGAATTGCGATGGTAGCGAAACCAGCAATTCCCATGTCACACCGCTTGGACTCGCCAAAGACTGACAAGTCACACAGTTATCGGAATCATGCGGTTGATGATCCCCCGAATCGTGCAAGCCAGCCCCGGTCTCGGTCGCCGCTGGCGATGAAGCATGATGCATGCACCCAGACGAACAAGCCGAAACAGATCCCTCGGGAGCGACGGCGGCCGATGCATGACCATGACCTTCACAGGTGCCGACATGCAGCCAAGCGGGAGCATGACCGAGAACGATCGTGCCGCACAGTAGGCTAGCCAGAAGGGGTCGGAACAACGGATGCATCAAAAAGACATTCAATTCAGGAGACTGAGTAACAAAATGGTCCGACCAAAGATCATTGTTAGTTGTTACGATGATCGAACTCAGCTGGTTCGTCAAGGCTCAAAAAATTTTAGGCGTTCGGGTGGTTCGATGCACTCACTAGTTTCGTGAAATAGCCATGAACATTGCACGCGTGCTGAACCAAAACGATTGACAGAACGTAAACCAGCTTAGACAATCTTAACATCCTTGGTCGGACCGTTGATTCTCACCTAAGAGCTATTCCTTAGGGTGCTTTCTTTATCAATGCTGGAAACCGACCTTTGAGTTCGTCTCGAATCCTGACCGTTTACCTGACTTTGGCGGCATTGCTATTTGGCAACGTCACCGGCTGGGTTCACGTCGGATGCTCGAGTCACCCAGCGGGATGCTGTTCAACGAATGCGGTCAATCCTGGCGAAACTTCGACGGGTGAGCACGGCAGTCATTCTTGCTGCCACCACAATCACGGCGACACCTGCCAAGCAGACGCGCTCGCCCACACAGACAAACCGGACGAAAAACACGATCCTGCGCAGCCAACCGAGGAACACGATTCGGATCGCTGTTCGATTTGTCAAAGCTTCTTTGCTTCGCGTCACGCGATCATGCTTGCGGACGCTGTCGTCTGCATGGAACGGCTAGCAGTTGGTCGCGAGCTTGCTTTCATTGACGACCTGATCGCCCAAAGCCATCTTTCACGCAGCCACACGGTACGGGGACCGCCAAGCGTCTAGCGCTTACGCCGTTTCTTTCTCTCCGCGTTTTGTTTGTTTCTGTACCGAAGGTGCGATCCCATGGCGATGGCCCATGAATCGCCCAGCTCGGCGGGTTGGTTGTCTCGTGTGTTGACGACCGACTTTTGCCCCTGGGCGAATCGTTTTGTTTATTGGCTAAAAGAACCGATCGGCTGGTTCGTTTTGGCGACCGCGATCAGTGTCGTGATCGGCCTGTTCCTAAACCCAATCGGCTGGACTTTGGCTGCTTCGTTAACCGCGATCATAGGTGTGGGCATCACGTGGCCTTTGGTCGCCATTCATGTCACTGCCTGCGAATTGAAGCCTGAAGTGACCTGGGTTCCCGAAGACGATGCGTGCCGGATGATCTTGTCGGTTCGCAACCGCATCCCTATTCCCGTTTGGGGACTGGCGGTTGAGGGCTACCTGGACTGCGAAAGCGACGAGGCGATGCCGACGGTGGGGCTGGCGTGTGTGCCGCCGCTTTGTGTCAGCGAATTCGGAATCACGGTGACCCCATCGCTGCGTGGGCATTACCCGGTTCAAATGCCTCGGGTTTCCTGTTCGTTTCCGTTTGGAATTTGGACGGCGAAGCGTAAGCTGACGGCAACGAAATCATTAACCGTGTGGCCGAAGGTCTTCCCAATTACCGGAACTTGCCCCATCGCCGGCGGGACCAACTCGCTACACGGCGAAGGAAGTCGCGGTGGACGTAGCGGTGATTTTGTAGGTGTACGACCTTACCGACAGGGCGATGCAGCCAAACACATCAACTGGGTCGCTTCCGCCCGTGTCGATTCATTGATCGTGACCGAACGTGGCGGCCCCCAGAACGTGGAATTGGATTTGTGGGTCGATACGTTTTGTCAAGGCACACGAGATCAACTCGCTGATCGAATCCGCGTTGCAGCAAGTCTGTTGGTCAATCTGCATCAAGCGAACGTCCCGATGCGTGTGATGATCGGATCGCGACGCCTACGATTGGCGCAAGGTACAAAGGGTCGTCGGCAGATTTTGGATGCTCTAGCCGATGTGCCGGCTGATGGAACGGACGTTCCGCCTAAACGAGACACGGTGCCCCAACACGCAGCAATTGAATTTTCATCGGACCATGGTGGAGACACGATCGTTCGTTTGATTAACCCACAAGGCGGACGTCAAGCGAGAGGTCGTTTACTAACGAAACGCATTCACCGGGGAGAAACGTTCGCAAATCAGCTGCGTGATTTTTGGACGGAGGTGAGAGATGCCAACGTCGCCGCGTAAACGCAACGAAACTATTTTACTGGCCATCCTATCGATCACTTCGGTCATTCCGCTGCGGTACTTTGCGGAGTCGCGGGGTTGGCTATTCGCGGAGATAGGGGTTTTAGTTGTCGCACTTCTCGTAGCAAAAATCGCGAAGACTTTCGGCAAACCGGGACGTCGAAAACTACAATTTCTGGCGAATTTTGCTATAGGCCTGTTGATCATCGCCCCTGTCTTGTTTGCGGTCGTCGCGCGCGGCAGTGGATCACTGATAGCGTTTGAGACGTCAGCATTGACCCTATTCGGGACCACGTCGCTGGTGATCGCGTTGCTTGCTACCAGCGAACGCACCCGAGCGATGTCGCTGGTCACCAGCGGTTTTCTTGTGCTATTTTCGAATTCGATTTCCGACGATCCCCGTGCCGTCTGGTTGGCGATCCTTTGGCTAACCATTTGTGTTTGGCATTTGGTCGCTAACCACTGGGAAAGACTGGATCTCTGTTTGCCAGATTCCGTGCGACCGACCAGCGGCGTGCGACCAGCCAGCGTCTTGCTTGCGGCCACACTTTGCATCATCGGTGGATTATTGATTCACGATCGTTTTGGAGAATCCGATCACCTGGCCTTCGGTTTCATGCCCACTAGTGGCGGATCGAAATGGTCCGACCCGGCGGCTCGATCGGGTGTCGGAACAGGGGACGCCGCGATCGCGGCCAAGGACCACGCGGACTCCTTCGGCGCCGTCGATTCGGATATCTTTCTGGAGTCCCCAGAGCCGTCCCTATTCGACATGTTCAACGATACCATCGGCGAACCCAAGAAGAAAAAATCGGAACGCAGCCAAGGGTTGGCAAATCAAAACGCCATTCAGACGCACGAGCGGACGGCGAAAAGCGAGAAGGGTGGAGCGTCGTTCAGCACCGATCGAATGACACCAAAGAAGCATCACCATTTCGACGATGCGGTCGAAGCGTCGGTCGTTCAGTGGGACGGGCCAACGGGTATTCGTTTGGCAATGAATCGGTTCGACACGTTCGATGGCAAGGACTGGACGAATTCGGCAAAACTTGCAGACGAAAAATTACAGCGCATCGAGATCGACAAGCACGTTTGGTTCTTTGATCGAAAACTTCAACCCAAAGCGTTTGAGAACTCCGATGATGTCGAGGTCAATCTACTGAAGGTACTGCGACTGGATTCGACTCGCCTACCAGCGCCGATGATGACCGCTGGCCTGCACATCAAGGACGTCGATCGTAAGGACTTCTTCGCCATTGACAACGATGGTTCGCTGTACATGCCCGGCCGTGAAAAAATTCCGCCATTGACGGTGGTGAATTTGGCTTCGGTCAAAGTAATGGAAGACGAATTACTTACGCTGCTAACAAGCGATTCCAGCACTCCGCAGCCCGCCTCGGCGAAAGGGGTTAGCGGGCGGGGGCCTTCCGCCTATGAGCAACTTCAAGCGATCGTGAAAGAGCTTCGCTCGAACTTCACACTTGACCGAAACACTTCAACCACAACTGACGATCCAGTTGCCGAATTCCTACGCAATCGACGTGGCGGGGATCATCTATTTGCGACGGTCGCGGCACTCAAAGCTCGCGAGATCGGATTGCAGTCCCGCATTGTGACGGGGTTTTACGTGCGGCCGGATTCGTTTGATATTGCCGCAGGCCACGCTTGCCTGACACCTGACGACGTTCATGTTTGGACCGAAATCAGGCTTGACGACGGTCGTTGGTTCGAAATCGAACCGACGCCCGGCTACCGTGAACCGGTTTACACACCTTCGACGTGGTTGGTGGCGAAGCGGTTTGCCGGCGCATACTGGATCCATGGATTGGCAATCATCTTCGCGTTCGCTTTGCTGGCCTTCACGCGTCTGATTTGGATCGAATGGTTGCTAACAGTCGGTTGGTCGTTGTCATGGCCACTCGGTCGCCAGCGACAGCTTCGCCTCGCCATGCAAATCGTCGAAACCCGAGCGAAATTAGCGGGAAAGCAACGTCCCGTCGGCACGCCACAGCGAGATTGGATGGAATCACTCGTCGCTTGCGATCTTCCTCTTCGTACCCGCGTGCGTGAATTCTGCAATGACGCGGACATGAGCATTTTCGGTGGCGGCACCACGATCGACCGCGGACGTCTAAGCGGCGTGGTTCGTGGTTTGAATACGCGCCGATTAAAACAATTCAACAACGGTGGAACGGTATGAGCGTGGTGATGGAAAACGAAGTACAAACGGTGCTGAACAGGCTGCGTGAGCAGCTCGGCCGAGTGTTACTGGGCAAATCCGAACAAATTGAAATTGTGATTGCATGCTTGCTCGCCCAAGGACATTTATTGCTAGACGATTTGCCAGGAACCGGAAAAACAACACTCGCAAAGGCGCTCGCGGAATGTTTAGGTGGACGTCTGGCACGAGTCCAATGCACGCCCGATTTGTTGCCGACCGATGTGACCGGATTTAATCTGTTCAACCAAAAGACTCGCGAGTTCGAATTCCATGCCGGACCAGTGTTCGCGGACGTGTTGTTGGCAGACGAACTGAACCGTACGACGCCACGAACGCAGAGCGCGCTATTGGAAGCGATGGCCGAACGGCAGGTGACGATCGACGCGGTTCCCCATCGTTTGTCAGATACATTCTTTGTCATTGCAACTCAGAATCCGATCGACTCGCACGGAGCGTATCCGCTTCCAGAAGCCCAGCTCGATCGATTCACGATTAAATTACAAATCGGGTATCCCGATCGCCAGGCACAACTGGGCATTTTGGAAAACGCTTCACGGATCAACCGCGACGATGACGTACCGCACAGCGTTTTGTCCCTGTCGGATTTGCGGAAAATCCAACAACAAGTCCAAACGATCACGGTACATCCACGGGTTCGCGAGTACTTGGTAGACCTTGTAGAGGCAACGCGAAACGATGCCTCGATTCAATTAGGGGTCAGTCCACGTGGCATGCTGCACTGGCAACGGATCGCTCAAGCGTGGGCGGTACTGCAAGGTCGCGACTTTGTCACGCCCAGCGACGTAGCAAAAGTCGCTCATCCGGTTTTGTCGGTTCGTTTACTGACAACAACAGACGATACCGATTTGGTGATCGATCGCATCATGACCCAGGTTCCTTCACCGGAGTACAAATAATGCCTCTCGATAAAAAGGACGCGGCGACACCTCCTCAGCAAAGATCTTTCGCAAGGTCCATGACAGTTGCCTTGGTCGTTCTACTGATGGTCGGTTGTGGTTCCCAAGACTCCGAACCAAAGACCTCGTTATTTGAAGACGATCACGTGGTCGCCGAACATTGGCCCGCGGATCTTTCAGACGTTGCCGCGAAACTTCGTGAACGTCTGGCCTCGCCTGAAGTGAACGAACAGGCACAAAAAGAAATCGAAGATCTTGTCAGTTGGACGGCGGAAATTGCCGCTGACACCAATCTCTCCGAAGCGGATTGGCTGCCGCTATATCACCACTCGGAATCCTTAATGGCAAACCTTGAGAAAGCGAAGCAAGGCTTAAGCAGTGATGACCGATCGCAAATTCAATCGTTCTGCAAATTGATCGATGACACGGTCCTAGTAATCCCCGACCAACTCGCCAGACAAAAGGGAACATCGCCATGATTCAACCGATTTCCGTGATACTTATCGGTGGGTTCATTCGCGTCCTACAAGGGTTTGCCGCTGCTGCACCGACGTTGCTGGTCGGCCTGCTAATTGCATCCATCCTGCGTTATTACCTGGGCAGTGCGGGTACGCGACGACTGTTTGGTGGCGACGGGCTACGTTCGCTGCCGCAATCGTGGTTGGTCGGCATGCTGCTGCCAGTTTGCTCGATCGGCGTGCTGCCGATCCTGTTCGAAATGCGACGCGCCAAGATCAAACCAGGGGCGATGTCAGCGTTCGCGTTGTCGGCTCCGTTATTCAATCCGCTGTCGCTGTTGTATGGATTAACGCTCAGCCGACCGTTGGTGATCATCCTGTTTGTGCTGGGGTCGTTGGTGGTTGTGACGGCCCTCGGCCTGTTCTGGGACGCGTTTTCAAAACGTGTTGCGCCGCTGCCGATAGCTATGGATGAAGAACAGACAGCGTCGGATCACCTGATCGGACTGCGCCGAGTCTTTGCGACAATGGTCCACATCGCTCGCGAGACCACGGGAACAACGATGCTGATCGCTCTGGTCGGTTTATCGGGCTTGGCTTTGCTCGCCGCGGTATTGCCGTACGGTGCGATGCAAAATGCAGTCGAACGTGACGATTGGTGGGCACCGTTGAAGATGTTGTTTGTGGCGATTCCGGTCTATGCCACGCCGATGCTGGCAATGAGTCAGATGGGGATGATGTTTCAACATGCTAATTCGCCCGGCGCTTCGTTCACCCTTTTGATTTTGGGTGCGGGCATGAACTTCGCCACGCTGCTATGGTTCGGACGTCACTACGGATGGAAAGCCGCATCGTGGTGGTTTGCATCGCTGCTGATAATTGTTGTGGGATTGTCCTACGCGATCAATGAACCGCTCGTCCCGCCAGGCGTCGAACCGGCCGGGCACACGCATGCGTTTGACATCTATGTAAACCCCTTGCCGAACAATCACGCATTGAGTTTGCAAATCATCCGTGACAAAGTCACCAAAGAAATGGACTTCAGCGTGATCGCATCCCTGGTCGTCCTGGCCGTCGTGGGGGCATTCGGGTTGCTGTTCCGGGTACTGAAAATTGATGAAAGTTCGCTTCGCAAAAACGCCAAGGCGGGATCGTTTGCGTCGTCGCTGCAGACCGAACATGCCCAGCCACGCCAGGGTTTCGATGTCGTCGTCCCGCCGGGAGTGATCGGTGCGACGATGCTGGCGGGTTTGGTCGCGCTGAGCGTCGTCGCCTGTTATGCGTACTACCCGTCGCCAAACGAATGCTTGGAAGAAATCAGGCTGGCAAGGGGAGAATGTCTGGCAGCGGCCAACAGCGGGCAAATCGATCATGCTTTGTTCTGGTTGCCGGTCTGGGAGGACTGGAGCCGACGACTGGAAGTCGGCACGTTCATTCGCACCGGTCAGGTTCGTCCGTACCAGCGAATGCAAGGCTATCTGATCCGAAAAAAGCTGGAGAACCTCGAGCATGAACTCGAGCACGATCCGTTTGAACCGGACGAAACCAAAAAGGTTGTTCGGGAAATCCAGGCCTCGAATTCCCGGTGGGTACGATCCTTTCGACCACCAGAATAGACATGAACTCCGCCAGCGATAGAATCGCGGGTGGTCGGACCGGGTCGATCACGCGCGTCCGCTTGACCTGAGAACCTAGCGGTACGACGTCTCGGAAAAAGCAGGAGGCGTCTAAGTCGTGGACGTCCCGGCCCTTGGGTGGAGGGCCGCTATCTCACGTGTTGACGTCGACACGACGGGAGATGGAAACATCCATCAACGGTCCACGGGGAAAACGCGAAAGAGACGTACGTTTACCCATCAGGTTTGTGCAGCAACTTCAGAAGCCCCCCTGCTGTCGACGACCCGAAAGAACCAGTCGGCGATGGCTATCGACTTGAAACGAAGAGAACCGACATCATTGCAACCTGTCGATTCGGTTGTTCGCAGGGCCCCCAACCGTCGAATGGTGCCCCTCGCGTAACGAATGCTATGCCGATCGGCGATTCGCTTTGCAGGGGAAGTGGATCGGAATAGAATGGAGCACGCTGCCCAAGTGAGCGTACCTTCCAGGTCCAATGTGAACGATTCGAAACCATTCAGTCTACCGATCGCAGCCCTTCGCTTAGGTGCGTTTCTTTGCTTTGCTGGCTGGACCTGGGTTCATTATTACTGGGAAGCGCCCTATGGGGTACTTCTTTGGCAAGACGCCACCTTCGATCTGGCAACTCGCCTTGGACTCACATGGGATGAGTTTGTCGGCACCGGTGCCGACGACGGGTTCGTGCAAAAATGGCTCGGCAAAATCTGGTGGCTCTACCTTGCCTGCACGGTGATGACGTTGACAGTCCGCAAGAAGTCTTGGTTTCAGATGGCTGGACTGGTGTTCGGCAGCGGGATGTTGACCATTCTCTGCTACGCCAAATATGTTGCCTCCCAGCGTCAGTTGCCGATGTTCGTCGAACATGGCAGCCAGATGCTAATTCCGATTCTCTTGGTGTTGGCACTCAGCCTAGGACCGCGGCACCGACTGACGGTCATCACCGCGGTGATTGCCGTGATCATGACCTTTGCCGGCCATGGAAGCTACGCACTTGGATACTGGCCAACGCCGGGGAATTTTTATGCCATGACCTCCTTGATCCTGGAGGTTGAATACCCAACGGCTCAATCGCTGCTACGCGTTGCGGGAATGCTGGACTTTCTGGTCTGCATCGGAATCTGCATTCCCTACCTGCGTCATCCGTCTGCTTGGTACGCGACCATTTGGGGATTCTTAACCTCAATCGCTCGACCGGTTGCCGGAATGTCCTGGGGTCTTCATTACTGGGGGGCTGATCAATTCCTGCACGAAGCGGTGCTTCGCGCCCCGCACTTCCTAATCCCTGTCTATTTACTAATTGTTTGGCGTCAGCGACGCGGCCCAGAAACAGGACAGACAGCCGATGATCCGCAGCAAAACCCAACGGTGACGGACGCTGACGTGACCGATTTAGGGCTGCCAGCAACGAACCGTCTGTGTACACTAGACAGGACTCCATCCGATCAATAGGCCAAGAAAGACCATGCAAAAACACAAACAAATTGTCCTCAGCTGCCTTCTGATATTGCTGGTTGGCACGCCGCTTTTCGGACAACAAAAACGACCGAGACGCGCCAACCTGACGATCCCCGACGTCGAGCGTAGTGAGATCATTTGTTTTGCGTTGTACACGGTTAGCGACAACACTCTCAAACTGACAGCCCAGCTATACCCTCTGAAACCGGGTGACTCCAAAACCGTTCGGCTGGAAATTCAAAAAGAAGGCAAGTGGGTTGAAGTCGCTCGCACCACGGTTGTGGAACCTGGCTGGACCGCACCGTTTCGAGTCGAAAACTGGCAGGACAACCAAGCGTACGCGTACCGTGTCCTGCATGGCCCCCAAGCCAAGTATGAAGGAACGATCCGCAAGAACCCTGTGGACAAAGAAGAAATCATCATCGCCGGATTTACCGGGAACTCCATCCAGCCAGCCCATGGCGGCGACATCGCTCGTCAGGACCTGATCGATAACGTCAACAAGGTCGACGCCGATGTGCTATTTTTCTCAGGCGATCAAGTTTACGACCACAATCGACACTACGCGGCCTGGCTGAAATTCGGCCGCGACTTTGGCGACATCATCAAAGACCGACCCACCGTTTGCCTGCCCGACGATCATGACGTAGGACAGCCCAACCTGTGGGGCGAAAGCGGAAAGATCTCAACGCTCAGTGGAGCCGCTGACGGTGGATACTCCAAACCTGGCATCTATGTTCAAGAAGTCGAACGCGCCCAGACCAGCCATCTACCGGACCCGGTCGATCCACGCAAAGTGGGGCAGGGGATTGGGGTCTATTTCACCAACCTGAATTGGGGCAATATCGATTTTGCGATTCTTGAAGACCGCAAATTTAAAACAGGTCCGGCCGGTCGAGTTCCTAAACAAGGCCCTCGTCCCGATCATATTCGCAACCCCGAATACGATCCGGCAAGTGTGGATGTTGAAGGAGCCATCTTACTTGGGCAAAGACAACTGGACTTCATTAATAACTGGGTTCAAGACTGGCAGAACGCCAAGGTCAAGGTCGCTCTTTCACAAACCATCTTCTGCGGAGGCGCCCACATCCATGGCGCAGCCAACGGCCGTCTGCACGCCGACATGGATTCGAATGGTTGGCCACAGACGGGCCGAAATCTCGCATTGAAATCGTTACGAAAAGGTTTTGCGTTTCACTATGCAGGCGACCAACACTTGGCCACCATCTTTCATCATGGCGTGGATGAACACCGTGATGCGATCTGGTCCTTCTGTGTCCCTTCGATCGCCAATCTTTACCTTCGCTGGTGGGAACCGCTTGAACCTGGCAAGAACCGGGAACCTGGCAGCCCCGAATACACGGGAGACCTTCTCGACGGCTTCGACAATAAAGTCACCAACTACGCCGCGGCCAACCCCGAGAAAATGCCTGCCGGAAACCTGCTGAATACCCGAGCCGCCGGATTTGGATTCGTGCGAATCAATACAAACACACGCACGATCACGATGGAATGCTGGCCTCGGAATGTGGACGTTACCGATCCAGATGCCAAGCAATACCCAGGCTGGCCGCGGACGATTTCGCAGTTCGACAACTACAGCCCGCCCTCCTGGGGAAAACTTGGTGAACTGACATTTGACGTTGATTCACCCGTTGTCCAATTGGTCGATTCGGACAGCGGTGACATCCTTTACACCGTCCGTGTCAGCGGAACATCGTTTGTCCCTGGTGCTCCAAAAGGCAAGACGTTTGTCATTCGAGCCGGCAAAGACGCTCCCGATACGATCGTTGTAAAAGACGCTCAAGTGGATGGCGCCGCTCATTCCGTGAAACTAGCCAAGTAAAAGTGTCAACGGTGACGCCGCTTGAAGGATAGCGAACGGCTTTCGCAGCCGAGTCGCGTAAGCTCGATACCGCATCCTTTCTTAGTGGAACGACAGAAGGATTCTCAAAGCGGGGGCCGGACGGCTTGCGCCGTTCCGCTAAGAAAGTAGATGACATTGGGCTTGCGTCGTTCGGCAGATGAGTTTTCTATGCGGGTGCCGGACGGCTCGCGCCGTTCCGCTAAGTAGATTCGTACGTGAGATGCCAATGCAGGTGACACTGGATGCAAAGCGTCCAGCAAAACCTGTTGGGTACTTTTGATCTACAATCCAATGCTGTGGGCTGGCCCCCACGGTACGAAAGGTTTCGGCGGAAGCATCAAATCATTGGTGCCTGATGAACCGTAGACACACTCGACGGCGAAAGACCTAGCATCATGAAATCCATACGGTACGTCTTTACGATCCTGCTTGCGGTTTGCGGAATCGCACAGCAGGGGCAAGCGACCGAACGCCCCAACGTGATTCTTATTTTTGCGGATGATCTCGGTCCGGGAATGCTTGGCTGCTATGGGCAACAGGTGATAACGACACCGAACATCGATCGCCTGGCTCGCGAAGGGATGAAGTTCACGAACTACTACGGTGGTGTTTTCTGTGCGCCGGCGCGATGGACTCTTCTAACGGGAATGCATGACGGCCGAGTGGGAGGCTGGTCACAAAGCCGCCCCGGTCTGCCGATTTGGCGCGACTCTGGGGCGATTACCGAGGCGGACTACCAGAAGCGCTTGACCAACTTAAAAGCCAAAGCGCATCCGATCACGGACGATGAAGTCTTTTTAGCCCAAATCGGGCAGCGGGCCGGATACGAAACCGCTCAGTTCGGCAAACTGGATCGCGGCTTTCTGACTTGGCACGAACGCGTCAAACGTTTTGGCTGGGATTTCTACGAAGGCTTCTACGATCATCAACGCTGTCACGGTTTCTATCCTCCCTATCTGTGGCGCAACGGCAAACGGTTTGACCTGCCGGGCAATACGATGCCTAACTGCGGAAAGACCAGCGAAGAAGGAAACGAACCGGTCGGCTACGGTGGCGAAACCTATTCCCAGGAAGTCTTCATTGCAGGGATCTTGAAATTCCTGCGGTCTCATCAAGACAAGCCATTCTTTCTTTACCACCCCACGCAACTGCCTCACGGGCCAGTGGCCATTCCAAAACTCCACCCCGATTTTGCAAACCATCCTTCAATGAGTCTTGCAGAGAAGAAGTATGCGTCGATGGTCAAAATGCTAGATGACCACGTTGGCCTGATCATGAACGAATTGGTAACGCTGGGAATCGATGACAACACGATAGTGCTGTTCGCGTCCGACAATGGTCATGAACTTTATTACGGCCCGAAACCGAGTTACCGCAAGCAAAGACTTCTTAATGGAGAACCCGCGAACTTGACCGACAAGAAGTGGCGGACCTCGGAGTGCGGCGACATCTTTGATGGTGCAGGTGGCCGCGCGGGACTGAAACGAAGTGGGTATCAAGGTGGCATGCAATGCCCTCTCATCGTCCGCTGGCCAGGAAAAATTGCCGCGGGTTCCGTGACCGATTTGTTGACCGCGCACTACGATTTCCTGCCCACCTTAGCGGATGTGGTCGGCGAACCAACACCTGCCGGCAAAGACGGTGTTTCCTACCTACCGACGCTACTAGGTAAACCTCAAACTCAGCGACATGACTACATCGTCGTCCATAACCACAACACGTCGATGGGCAGCAGTGCATTGATCACGCAGGAAGGTTTAAAGCTGGTCGAAGCCGACCGCAGGAAAGGCCTCTTCCAGCTATACAACATTTTGGACGACAACGAAGAGCGAAACGACCTGGCACCGCAGTCGCCTGAGACCGTCAATCGGCTGAAGCAGATTCTCAAACAGGAAATGAATTCTCCACGTCCCGACCTGCAGTAGCGAAGAACAAGTCGAGAACGAATTCGGGCATGACACTTTCAAACACTAGCGTTGACCGCTGCAGCGTTGACGGTTCCAAGAGGAGGGATGCGAATCCTTCACACCAATACCGACAGCCGCTCGATCCGAGCCAAACGTTTGTCTCTCACTTGCAAATCCAGCGGATTCAATTCTTCGCCGTTTTTCTGGCTTTCGCTGCAGCGCGAATAAATTCGCCTCGAGTGATTTTGCCATTCCCTTCTGGCAGGGCAGTCGCCGGAACACCGATGGTTGCGGCGAGATCGATCCAACGCCGTTCAAGATCTGCGTCCAATGGCAGGTCCAGTCCCGCCGCGTGACCTGGAGCGGCTTCGCAGTATTGTCCGTGCAGTTTCGGGCCTCGGGGTTTTCGCGGTTCACCATCCGGATAGACATGCTGCAATCCACCCGCTGCCGCCCACCACTGAACCGCAACAAAATCCGTTGAATCTGGTAGTACATCGCTAACGTAGATCGTGGCCGAACCGTCGGCGTGCAGTTGACGTTGCAAGTCCGAAACATTGACTTGTTGCACCGGATGATCTGCCTGCACCGCAAGCGCCGCGGCGTGCCCAGCCGCTTGCCCCAGCGACATCCAAATCGGTTCCAATCGCAACGCACAAAAACCGACATGCGATGAGGACGCGGCAACGGGAACCAGCAAGTTATCAACATCCTTGGGAAGCAGGACGCCATAGGGAATTTGATATGGTGGTACAGGATTGTAGAACTCACCCGTATGCTTGCCGCCAAAGCGTAGGCCTTCGTGAGCCGTACCATGGCAGTTATTACCGTAGTCCGCCATCGCGATCGAATCTTTGTGAAAGACCGCACGCGTCCCTTCTGTGGCGTATTCGCTATCGGCCTGTGCATAGACATACACTCCCTGCATACGTCTAGCCTCACGCACATACAACTGCGGCGGCAAGTGATTCGATTCCAGAAATTCGTCGCGACACCATCCCCACTCAGACGCTTCCTGTTGAAATTTTCCCGGAACCTCTGGATCGTTTTGCAAGAAATAGAGCAGCCCCACCTGATCACGCAAATGCTCGTCAAATATCGCCTGCCGTTCCTTTTGATCGCCGTCGGGCCACCCGAGATTTTTGCCGGGCAATGAGAGCCGCACTAAGCTCCGCGAAACATCATTGATGTCGTACTTACCGCCGGGCAAAGCTGGAGTCTGAGCCTTAAAAATGCACTTGCTGGGATAATCGAAAACGTGCTGGATTTGGTTCGACTGCAACGCCTTCAAAACCCCCACGAAATCTTCACGGCGATAGCCCGGTGGAGCAACGGGCGTTACGCGGTTGGATTCATCACGGGTCATGATGAAGCGAAAGTTGTAGGCTTGCAATTGCTGATCAGCGGTATCGGGCGCCAGCGATTCACCATGTTCGGCGGCCGCTTCACGCCCGGCTCGCCAGGCCACTCCAGCCATGGCCATCAGGTCTCCCTCGTAACTTCCGTCGATAAACACCCGGCCTCGCACAGCCAGTACGTCGCCTTGCGGATCGACGAAGGTCGCCGAATCAATATGCTTCCGCTCTGCTAAATCACTAACAGCCAAAGAGGCAAGTCGATGCTGACGGACCACCTTGACGCTCGCCTGTTCCTCTAGCAAATCGTGGAAGACCGCCAGATTCACTTTGGGTTCGCCAAAAGTGCCATGAAAGCAAGCCTGAACCTGCGGCGAATCAGCACCGTAGGTTTGAACATAAAACGACTGGACGCGGTTCGCAAAATCAAGGAATGCCCCACTGAGACTTTCCAAAGAATGAAAGTCGGTATGAGAGAGCCCGCTGGTGACCAGTCCTCCAACGCGTGCAGTCGGCTCGACCAACAGAACCGACTGTCCCGCTTTGCCAGCTGCCACGGCAGCCGCGATCCCACCGGGCGTCGCTCCATAGACAACAACGTCATATTCCGGATCCGCACCCACCACAGGCCCCACGTCAAATGAGGCTGCCAAAACAACGATCCCCAGCAGCCAACCAAACTTGCTCATACGAAAACTCCATAGAAAGTCATGATGCCAACCAGCCCATCATACCCACCATCGAGGGGAAGTTTCTGCGTTTCTCAGCAAGCCTAGGTGCCAGAGGTTGCTAGACAACGATGTGATTTCTTTTGCGGCCGCTCCACGACAGAAAGCGAAAGAAAGACTGAAACTAAAGGGGAGCGCGCGCGATGCCCGGGGATCAAAGAGAGAACTCGATCACGGGAAAATATTGGCAAGAAAATGGGGGCAAGAAAATGAATAGACGCAATGCAAAGGACGAGCCAGCAAACCTATTGGATCGGCTGGTAGTCAACCGGCGACGAATACAAACGGCATTGAATTTGCTTTGGCTTCGGTTTCATGAACAAGCCATCCAATCCAACCGACCCTTTACAGCCATCCGTCAACGACGAACTATCCGATTGGTTCGACAGTTTCCGTGACGTGGTGGACCGATATGGCGCGACCGAATCGGCGCAGTTGCTCGATGCATTACGTGCACACGCTGAAAGCCTTGGCGTACCGACCGCACCGCCTCTTCTGACGCCCTACGTCAACACGATTCCTCCGGCGCAGCAGCAAGAGTATCCCGGCGATAGCGAAATCGAAGCCCGATTGCGGCATCTCATTCGATGGAATGCGATGGCGATGGTAGTGCGCGCGAATAAGCACAATCCGGGAATCGGAGGGCACATTGCCACGTACGCTTCGGCCGCGACGCTTTTTGAAGTTGGTTTTCACCATTTCTTTCACGCTCGAAACGAAGACCACCCCGGCGACTTTGTTTACTTCCAAGGGCACGCCTCACCCGGAGTCTACGCGCGTGCGTTCTTGGAGGGCCGTATCAGCGAACAGCAGCTAGAGCGATTCCGCCGCGAAACGCCCCGGGAAACGGGCTTACCATCGTATCCACACCCGTGGCTGATGCCAGATTTCTGGCAATTCCCCACCGTATCGATGGGACTGGCGCCGTTGATGGCTGTCTATCAAGCCAGATTCCTGCGATACCTGCAAGCTCGCGGAATCGTTGACACTTCAAAGTCGCACGTATGGGCGTTGCTGGGCGACGGCGAGATGGACGAACCCGAGTCGACCGGCGGATTGCTGCTGGCTGCCCGTGAAAAACTAGACAACTTGACCTTTGTTATCAATTGCAACCTTCAACGACTTGACGGTCCGGTCCGCGGCAATGGCAAAGTGATCCAAGACCTTGAAGGAATTTTCCGCGGTGCCGGCTGGAACGTCGTGAAAGTGATCTGGGGAAGTGAATGGGATGAACTGTTGGCTGCCGATAAATCGGGACAACTGATCCAGCGAATGAATGAAACCATCGATGGTGAATACCAAATGTACGCCCATGAACCGGGGAGCTACATGCGTGAACACTTCTTCGGCAAATCACCTGTGTTGCAGAAGCTTGTCGAACATCTTTCCGACGATCAGATTCAACGACTCAGTCGCGGTGGTCACGATCCGCGCAAAGTGTTTGCCGCTTACGACGCCGCCGTGAAATTCCGGGGAGCACCGACAGTGGTATTGGCCAACACCATCAAAGGCTACGGCATGGGGTCCGCTGGCGAAGCATACAACACGACGCATGCGAAAAAGAGCATGACAGCCGATCAACTATTGGCATTCCGCACGCGATTCAACGTCCCGATCAGTGACGAAGAGGTCGCCGACAGCCCATTCTACAAGCCCACGGAAACGAGTCGCGAGCTTAAGTATCTGCACAACCAACGGCGTGCCCTGGGTGGCTACCTGCCCGCGCGAGCGAAACAGTCACCGACGCTTTCTATTCCGTCTCTGGAATCCTTTGCCAAACTGCTTGAAGGTTCCGGTGACCGTTCAGCGGCAACTACCATGACCTACGGAAGGATGCTGGAACGACTGATGGAAAATGATGCGATTGGCGATCGAATCGTGCCGATCGTACCCGACGAGGCGCGCACGTTCGGATTGGAAGGTGTCTTTTCGCGATACGGCCTCTATTCGCCCAAGGGGCAACTCTACAAGAGCGTGGATGCGGGCACTCTGACACAATACACTCAAGCGGTCGACGGGCAGTTCTTGGACGAAGGTATCACGGAGGCGGGTTCAATTGCATCGTTCATCGCCGCTGGCACAGCGTATTGCAATCTACAAACGCCAATGATTCCGTTTTATGCGTTCTATTCGATGTTCGGTTTTCAACGCATTGGGGACTTCCTGTGGGCTGCCGCCGACGCACAAGCTAAAGGTTTTTTGCTCGGCTGCACTGCGGGACGAACGACGTTGATGGGTGAAGGACTGCAGCACTGTGATGGTCACAGCCCACTGGTTGCTTCCACCATTCCCACTCTGCAAATCTATGACCCTGCCTTTGCATACGAAGTCGTCGTCATCATTCAGGAAGGAATGCGGCGAATGTACGAGCAAAACGAAAACGTTTTTTACTATTTGACGCTCTACAACGAAAGCTATGCGATGCCGCCGATGCCCGATGGGGCGCGTGACGGAATCTTACGAGGCATGTACGAAGTTCGCCGCAACGATGCAAACGGCGACCACCCCTCGGCAAGGCCTCAACTGTTTGGCAGCGGAACGATTCTTAACGAAGCACTCCGCGCCCAGCAGTTACTCGCAGAACACTTTCATATCCCCAGCGATGTGTGGAGCATCACCAGCTACAACCTGTTGCGGCGTGACGCGATGGCGAACGACCGCGAAAGTCGACTGCAACCGTCGGAGATGCCTACCCCCAGTTTCCTGCAGCAAGAACTTGCCGGCCGCCCAGGCCCCTTCATTGCCGCAACCGACTACATGGCCATGGTACCCGACCAAATTGCACCATGGATTCCAGGACGGTATGTCACGCTGGGGACCGACGGGTTCGGTCGTAGCGATACCAGAGAGGCGTTGCGAGAGCATTTTGAAATCAATGCGAACCACATTGCCTATGCCGCACTGACAGCGATGGCCGCCGACGAAACATTCGACCCAAGCCGGTTGCCGGACGCGAGAAAGATGCTTGGCATCGATGCCAACAAACTTGCCCCCGTTGGGATTTAATCCAAGGAGGCAGGAACCACGATGACATTACAGAATCAATCAAGCATCACGCGTCAAGAATCAGATTAAGCGTACAACACCTGGCAGTGGTGCACGCTGCGGCTCATTCAGCAACTGCTCGCGATCGAACATGGTCCCTCATTGGCAATGGACGTTCCAACGAGAGCTAACTGGCTTAATGCAGTCTTGACTTACGGGGCCCATCGGTGGACCTAAGTGGCAGAAAGGAAGCCGTATTGCGAACGTTAGTTTTCAACTTCCACGAAAATCCCCTCCCCGGGAGCGAGCATGAAAGAAAAGAATCCGTCGGCGTCCGGGGTTTCGACTTCACGCTGCCCGCGGGGCCAGGCGATGACTTTCGATCCTTTTAAGTTCACCTTGACCTGGGCTGTCTGGACGGCTTCCAGTTCACTCATATTGACAATCGTCAGCGCGGTCCCCATCGCGTCGTTCTTTTCTTTCTTTTCAAAACAACCGATCAGTAGCGGAGCGTCACATCGGATTTGCTCGACCGTCGGGAAGTTCTCCACAGGCGAACTGAATTTCAAGTAGGGCGTATCGTCGGTGCAGTTATGATTCATCGCACCGATATTTTGATACTGCACAAAAGCGTCCGAAATATTGCGGATTTCTTTGAACACGGTTGCCGCATCGTACCAGGCGTTGGTCCGTTTTCCGTCGAAGGTGATCAGCGACGGAAATTCTGAATTGTGACCTGCATAAGTCCAACACAGCAAACCCTTACAACCAAACGACAGCATGCAGTAGGACTGCCAACGGAACTCGGATTCCGTCGGGATTCGTTTACTCGGAACCCAGGCGTATGTCTGGATGCAGCACCAGAAATCCTTGCCATGCTCCCGAGCAGACGCGGCAATGACATTGATCGATTCGCAGTAGTCTTTGTAGGTCGTCCGTCGACCACCGCTCCAGTTCAGCGGATAGATGTCCGTGCAGATATACGGAGCATCAAATTTTTCGCAGAACGCGTCACAGTATTTTCGGAACAGAGCGGGATCGGGATCGTAATACTCGATCGCAGCAGCGGAAGCTCCATACTTCAGTTGCGCCGCGTTGGCGTACATGGGCAACAGATTGATGTAGGGTAACTTGCCACCGGTTTCCTTGTAGTAGGCATTGCTGGTCTCCGCCAGACTGTCGTACTGGTCCGTGCCCGGTTCGTCGGTCACATAGGTTCCGGCGAAACTCGGATGGTCGAAGTACTCGGCGGTTGCGACGGCGGGGTTACGGTACGCGCCGTCGCCAAGAATCAGTTCGACGCCGTACTTGTCGCAATCCCGCAGCAGCTTATTCCTGTGTTCGGAACCGGCGATTGCGCCGTTGGCGATCATCCAGTCGAACCCGCCAGAGCGGTATGTCTCGACGAAATCTTGCCCGATGGCCTCCGACCGCGGACTTACCCACGCTCCGGTTCGAATTCGGTCGCGGGTCAGATATTCGTTGGTATAAGGCGAATCGATGTGGGTCCCAAAGGCGGTTTGGATCGCTACCTGAAGCACGACCGCCGCATCGGCACGGGTCGTTGGCTTGCTTTGGATTTCTGTATCGATGCCGTACTCCGCCAGCGAATCGACGGCACGGTTCCAGTCGGCATCCGCCAAAGGATCGCGGGGACGGAAAGTCTGGTTGCCTGCTTCACCAAGCAAACCCCGCGCGACAACAAATCGAATCGCAGTCTGGGTTGCAGTCGGAAGGTTGGAAATATCTCGCAAGGAAACGTCCACGTTCCCCAGACGGTATTCTCCTGGTTGCTTAGCGACGAAGTGTGTGAATCCCCGTCGATTGGTCTGGCTTGCCGGGATCACGATCGCGTCGCTCTTCCCATCTTGCGGCTTGAACCAAACAACGGTCGTTTCAGACGGGTTTTCGACCAACGTCGACTGGAGCATGAAGTCCGCCCGATCGTATCCGTCAAAAAGGGTGCCGCCGGGAACCCGTACCTGTTGCAGCGGTGCGATGAATTGAGTTGGTTCGGCATAGTCAGGCGCGTCGACAGCCGCATCGAGAAAACTCTGGGCCTGCTCTGCGGACGGGAAGAAACCGAACCGTGAAACCTGATACCGTGATTCGGTATCGCTAGGGTTGCTCGGGTCGAACCGAAACGAAGTAATGGTCCCTGTCCAATTTTCAGGATTCAGCAAACGCATGTCGACAATTACGTTTCGCCAGCTATTGTCCCCGACGATCGCAAAGGAGGAGTAGCTCTTATCTGAAAGAACGCTCAACGAATCTGTCGTAAAGAACAGACCTGCCTTCGTGATCGTCGTGTCGTACTTATATCGAACGGCAAAGAACGGACGTTGGTCAGCAGGAAACGCATCGGCGTCGGCCATCGATACGGTCAGCGTAAGGTCGCTACCAGTCGGAATCAATTTCGTCAGCCCGACCTCATGGAACAAGTTGCCATGCCCGAGCGATAGCAGCTTTGCGTCCGGTCCGTTGTTAAAAACCCAGACAGGCTCGCGTGCTGTCAAGTTGCTGGACAACAGGACGCAGGTCAACAAAACGCTGACAGGCAGTGAGCTGGACAGGTAGGCGAAAAACGGTTTCATGGGGGGGGCGGTGGCAGGAGGGAATGTCTGAGAGGAACGTCATCGAGGTACCCTCAATTGTAGCATTGGAAGGACCGTCTATCCGAGCCACCACTGCTGCGGCTTTGAGTGTGGCCGTCCTGCGCATCGAGGCCGACGGCGCATCACGAGCGTTATCATTAGCGTAACTTAGCGCCATTCGCGGGCAAAATACCGTGAGCGATTCTACCCGCTAATAACGCCAATTTCGCGAATGGATGCGTCAGAATGCCCTAGCCAGAAACGAACAATGACTACCCCGCAGCCTTGCGGACATGCGGAAAGGGGTCAGGAGCCGTTTCCAGTACAGGAGACTCATTTGAGTCGGCCACGCTTGGTAATTACGTAGTCAGAAACAACCGGAGCAGCAGAAGCACGCCAAGCCCAACTGAAAATGCCAAGGGACATGCGGAAAGGGGTCAGGAGCCGTTTCCAGTACAGGAGACTCATTTGAGTCGGCCACGCTTGGTAATTACGTAGTCAGAAACAACCGGAGCAGCAGAAGCACGCCAAGCCCAACTGAAAATGCCAAGAAATGTTCGGCGTTTGTGGAAACCTTGCTCGTCTTTTTGATTTCCGGGATCAAATCGGCGGCACCGATATAAAGAAAATTGCCTGCGGCGAACGGAACGAGGTAGGAAACGTCAATTGTTCCGCTCGCAAAATAGGCGATCACGCCGCCGAGCAGAAACGTGGATGCCGAAAAAAAGTTATACGTCAGAGCCCCTGATTTAGACCAACCACCATGCAGCAAGACGCCAAAATCACCCAGTTCTTGCGGAATCTCGTGTGCCGCGGCGGCTAGCCAAGCAGTTATGCCAAGACGCACATCCACCAGAAAGCTGGCACCGACAAACAGTCCACCCACAAAGTTATGAAGTCCATCGCCTAACAAGATCAGGTAGGTCAACGGCTGACGATCTGCTGCATCGGGAGAATGAGAATGATGCCAATTCAGAAACTGCTCCACAGCTAGAAACAGGATGAACCCCGCCGCGATCCAAACGTAAACGGAAGTGGTGTTTCCGATTTCGTCGATCGCATTAGGAATCATGTGAAAAAGTGCACCACCGATCAACGCACCCGCTGCAAATGCAACGAGCGGCAACATGACTCGCTCCAACGTGCTCTTTTTCAAGATGAGTGTCAGTCCACCCACCAACGAGAGTACGCTCATCGCGACCCCTGAGACGATGATCCACCCGAGAGTTGTCATTTCAAGCTATCCAATAGTTCTCTGAGTATCAGTGAGCAAAATTCCTATCAACGTCGATTGTAGCCTCGATTCGATCGGCCAAAGGATCCGCCGCCGTTTCGATCTTGCGGTTGCCCAGACTCAGTTGCCCTGGACCGTTGGCGATCAGGAACAGCATGCGGCCAACGAGCATCCACTGCAGAAACGAAATGCCCTCTGCGGCCGTAAAGCCTGCCACACCATTGAATTTTAGAATCTTGTTGCCGACGGCGCTCATCAGAACGTCCGTCGCCGATCATGACACGTCCGGCAATAGATGAAATGGCTTGTGTTGTATCCATCCTTTGATGTGGCTCCATAAAATGGATCGGTACGGCGAGGAAGCGGTGGAAGCGACAAATCGTCTGCTTTACGCTAAATCGAAAAGCATCAATTCGGCTTGGCCATCGGTTTGCAGCAATAGCGCACGCTCATCGCTAACCGCAGCGGCGTCACTCGTCTCAAGCGTTTGCCCGTTGACGCGCACCGAGCCGCGCAGGACCTGCAGCCAAACATGCCTTTCGGCTGGGATTTCGAATCTCACCTCATGGTCCGCCGTCAAGTCCGCCAGATAGATTCTCGCGTCCTGGTGGACCCGCAACGATCCATCCGAACCGTCGTGCGAAGCGACCAACTGCAAACGATTCCTCCGTCCAGCCGGTTCAAAGCGTCTTTGCTGGTAGCCTGGGTCGATGCCGGTACGTTCGGGTCGCAACCAGATTTGATAGAAATGCGTCGGTTTGTCCGCGGACGGATTGAATTCGCTGTGCGTGATGCCTGTGCCAGCGGTGATGCACTGGAATTCACCGGGACGAAGGACTTCACCATTGCCCATTGAATCTTGGTGCTCCAATTCCCCATCCAGCACGTAGGATACGATCTCCATGTCCTGGTGGGCGTGAGTGCCAAATCCTTGGCCGGCCGCGACACGATCTTCATTCATGACCCGCAATGACCGGAACCCCATGTGCTGAGGATCGCGATAGCCGGCAAACGAAAAGGTGTGGTAAGAATTCAGCCAGCCATGGTCTGCATGGCCTCGTTCACTGGAGCGTCGAATGGTAAGCATTGTTCTATGCCTGCAGTTGATTTACACAAAAACAAAATGACTTCAAAAAAGCAATCGCCATCAAACGATTGCTTCCGTATTCATCGAAATTCAATCTAGAATCCGATCCATCCTAGAACCCGGAGGCAATTTCCTCAGCTCGCTCGATCGCTGCGGCTTCCGTCTTAGCAACGTCGTCAGCAGCCGCCAGCGTGGGCTCGACCATGATCGAATGCACGTCGGTGAAGCCTATGAAGCCCAGCAGCAAATCCATATAGCCTTTCTGCAAGTCCATCCCCTTGGCCTCATCGCTTCCATAGGCGCCGCCACGAGCGTAAACGACGGCAACCGGTTTGCCGGTGACCAAGCCGCTGTAGCCGGTCGCAGGATCGAAGCTAAAGGTTTGGCCGGGCTGGGTGAGCACGTCGATGTAGTGCTTAAGTTTGTATGGAATCCCAAAGTTCCACATTGGCAGGCTGATGACGTACTTGTCCGCCGACTTGAATTCATCGCAGATTTCAACGACCGATTTCCAAGCGGCCTCTTGATCGGGATCGAAGCCATGACCGTGCAGCACTTGGTACTTAGCATCGATCGTGTAGCCATCGAATTCGGGCAGTTTCCGCTGCCAAAGATCGAGCGTAACGACCTCATCGCCGGGATGTACCGCCTGGTACTTTTCGAGGAACGCTTTTGCCACCGTGATGGATTTCGAGCGTTGTTTACGAGGTGAAGATTCAATGTAGAGCAGCTTAGACATAAATCAGTTTCCTAAAACGATGGCTCGGTGACCTAACACCAAAAGAATTAGTTCCTTGAACGAAAACAGCGAGAACACACAAGTACCTTACATGTAAAGCATTCCTGCAAAAAAACTAAACAGTGACTCCGGTTCGCACAGCCTCCAAAATACCGACAAGCGTCTTCATATCCGATTTGGATACTCCGCGAAGCAACGAAGCGTGCAGATCAAGGATCGGCTGATCCAGCTTTTCCAGCGTACGCTTCCCCAACGAATTGATTTCAACGAGAAACACTCGGCGGTCCTTAGACGACTGCGTCTTCCTAATCATCTTCGCCCCTAACAACTGGTCCACAACACGAGTGATCGCCGGGGCGACTTGGACCATTCGGTCGGCAACCTCTAGGCAAGGAATCGGCTTGCCTTCACCGCGTAGTATCCGGAGGACGTTGTACTGAGACATCGTCAACCGATGTTCACGCAGCAAACGGGCGATCCGATTCTCCAGCAAATCGCTGGTACGCAAGACCGCAAGCGTCGCTTCCTGCTCGAGCGAATCGAACGGTCCACGTTTCTTCAGTTCGTCTGCAAGCGCCATAATTGCCGCACAAATAAATACCAAGTGACTCCACTGCAATTACTTTACATGTAATGCATCAACAAGTCAAGCGACACCCTCAACCATTTCACATCGGGCATGCACAAAATAGACCATTCCCGCCTGTCAGCAGGAATCGCGTCTTCAGAGGACGTGAAATTTACAAGTGACATAGTGGACGAAAGGCAACACTTGCAGATTGCTCTTCGGGCTGCAGGGCGTGCGGCCCTTGCCGTCTACTTTCTTGCCGGACGGCTCGCGCCGTTCCGCTAAGAATTTTGGAAAGCATGCTGGACCGATAAATACGTCACCAAGAAATTTCACGTCTCCAGAAGAGGAGGGACCAAGAGCCGCTTAGAGAGGCTGAAGTCGTTAGATTATAATGCGACCGAACTTTCATCCGTCTTTCATGTTGAACTAGGAATTGAGTGATGCGAAGAAAACTTTCGCTACTCTTGTTGATTGCGCTGATTTCGCTGGACCGACCCTCGGTAGCCGACCAGACCCAGCCGGCCTCACCATTTGTGATGGGGTACGCGAATCGACTCAGTTGCGAACCGGGCGAGGAGATTTCCTTTCATCTTTCGGCCAGCGGCCCGTCGGTTGACCTCACGATCCAACGTCTTGGCAAGGAGAGTGTTGAGGTCTTCAAAAAGACGGATATCGCCTGTGCTACTCATCCCATTCCCGATCGTGCCTCGTCGCACGGCTGCGACTGGCCCAGCGCCTTTTCAATAACGATTCCCAAGGACTGGGAAACAGGTTACTACGAGACGAAAATGCATGTAAAGGACGGCGACAAGTCCGCCAGCGGCTCGCTCTTCTTTGTCGTTCGCAGCGCTGAACCTGGCAAAAACACAAAGATTCTTTTGCAACTGTCGACCAATACGTACAACGCTTATACCAACTGGGGCGGGCACAGCTTGTATTCGTACCATGATCGTGATGGAGTTCAGGGGCATCGTGTCTCATTCAATCGTCCCGTCTCGTCACAGTTTGCGAAATGGGAACTGCCGTTCGTGAAGTGGGCGGAGCAGAACGGATACCAAATCGACTATGCAGTCAACAGCGACCTGGAGTTTCATCCCGAGATCCTTCAGCAATACAAACTCGTGCTAAGCGTTGGTCACGACGAATACTGGTCATCGCCGATGCGCGATCATTTGGAACAATACATTCGCGATGGTGGCAACGTTGCATTCTTCAGCGGCAACACCTGCTGCTGGCAAGTCCGCAGCGAGGACGATGGGCGTGCGTTGACTTGCCACAAGCAGGGCTACAACACCGACCCGATTTACCGACAGGGCGATCACGGATTGTTAAGCACGGCATGGAGCCATCATTTGGTTGAGCGGCCCGAAAACGAACTCACCGGCGTTGGATTCCTTTGGGGCGGCTACCATCGCAGCCATGGCCAATTCATGGATGGGCCCGCTTCCTTCGAGGTCCATCGCCCCGATCATTGGCTGTTTGAAAACTCGCAGCTCAAACGCGGCGACCGATTCGGCGGGAAAGATACGATCGTTGGCTACGAGTGCGACGGATGTGAAATGGAATGGAAGGACGGACTGCCGTTCCCAACGCACCGTGACGGTACGCCGAAAACGTTTACGATCCTGGGCTCGTGCCCGGCCCGCTGGGCCCCCGGCGACAGCTTGTGGTACGACCGCTTTCCCAAGGACCGCGTCGGAGCAGCCGTGCTGGGCGTATACACAAACGGGGGCACGGTCGTCACGGCAGGAACCACCGACTGGGCACACGGGCTATCAGGAAACGACCCGGCCGTGATTCAAATCACCCGCAACGTGCTCGATCGTTTGGGGTCGAAGTAAGTCGATTTGCAAAAACGGGGTCAGGAGCCGTTATGGAACTTGACCCGTGTGGCATTTGTGGCAAGAAAATGGGGGCAAGAAAATGTGTGGGATCCGGAGAGAACGCAGAGGGCGGGTGCGCATCGCGTTTTAGATTCCTTTGGCTTTCTTCTTTAGCTGAGCGAGTGTTTTGACCAGTTGTGCTGGATCATCACAGAGGAGGGATTCGGGGCGGTATTTTAGTAGTGGCAAAACCTTTTCGGATGTGGCCGTGGTTGCGTCGAAATGAATTTTGGCGCCGCCGTCACGAATCTTCTTTAGTAGCGCGGGATCATTCTCTAGCCAGGCAATCTGCGGGCGCAGGAAATCTACTTTTGCTGCTAAAAACGAATCGAGCTGTCCTTTCTTTCGCAGGAAGATCAGCGTGCTTACTTCGGGCAGCCGTTGCTTTATCTGCTTTGCTTGCTCGACGCTTCGCACCGCGACGACCATTCGTGTCGGTTCGCCGTGGGCTTTCACGGAGGCTGCGATTCGATCGGCATACGCTGCACCTTCTTCCTTTAAATCCAATTGAACTTCAATTCGTCCTCGGCAGACCTGCAGTATTTGATCCAGCGACGGGACTTGTTCCGCAGCGTACTCGGCTCCGAACCAACTGCCAGCATCAAGCTTCTCCAATTCAGCCCAGCTCAGATCGTTGACTCGTCCAGTGCCATTGGTCGTACGGTTGACCTTGCTATCGTGCATCAACAGCAGCTTGCCATCGCGCGATGTACGGATGTCGATTTCGACCGCGGTGGCTCCAGCTTCGATAGCTCGCTCGATGGCCGCGATCGTGTTTTCAGGACGATCCAACATCGCTCCACGATGTGCGGCGATCCGTTGCACTCCCTGAGCCGCAGCCGCCAGCTCCACTGAATTACCAACATCGGATGGCAAATCGGCAGCAGACAGACATGCATCGATTCTTCCACCCGCGGTGCCGACAATCCCCGCGAATAACAATACGCAACCGACGATGCGACGCGGATAGCTATCGCGTCGCGCAGGTCTCATCACCGTGGAAGACGGAATCCGATGTGATTGCGTTGTTTTGAGCATAAGTCGATTCTCAAGTAGCAGGGCCATATTTAGCCAAGAAAGCTGTTGTGCCGATGCCCCGAATGTCACACAAGCATAATCCAAGGAGCAAGGTACCGTTTAGGTTGAAAAAGAAAGGATTCCAGCAGTCAGAAAATGAGTTTGAAGGACTGTAGCTGCGGCAAGGCACATGACAAGAACCGGACAACTTCCTTCGATCGATGCAAGTCGGCGATCGGCTGTGTATTGGTAAGCCTTCGGATTCACCAAACCGCCCTGAACAAACCATCACCAAAGCCTTCTCGTTGCATCGCGAGAAACGACTTTTGCAGTGAGTACGAAGAGAGAAATCGACCCGCCTGAAGTTTATGGCAAGAAAATGGGGGCAAGAAAATGAGCTTTTAGGTTTATGGCGGACGCGAAGGCGGGATGGTCGACCGGGAAATCAGTTGAATCGCGGCCCTTCGTAGGTCACCGTTTGAATCGCCGTGTTACAATTTTACCTATCCTACACCTACCACTCGCAATCGGTACAATTGCCAGGATCACGTTGGCAGGTAAATGTTGCTGAAAAACGTTTGATTTCGAAACTCGGCATGCCCACGTCTTGGAGGCTGCTAAACGGTCGGTTCTCGCTAATGAACAATGCTTACGAAGGCTATCACAAACTACTGGGGATCTCCCCACGCGATCAACCTCCGACGGCGTACCGGCTACTTGGGATCGATCTTTTTGAAAGCGACCGCGAGGTGATCGACGCGGCAGCAAATAAGCAAATGGGGTATTTGCAAAGTTGCTGCAACGGGAAGCATGCTGCCGTAGCAGAGGGACTGCTCAACGAGGTCTCCGAGGCTCGGTTGCGCTTGCTGTCGCCGGCGTCCAAGACTCAATACGATCTTGAACTTCGTAAAGCGATTGAGCAACAGTCGCCGGATGCTGCCAATCAACCGGTCGTCGATTCGTCGATTGCAAAGACCGTTCCGCAACGTCTTCCTACGCCATCGCCGATCGTGTCTGAAACGGTCGCTCCGGGACCTGTTATTCGCGCGAAGGCCCGAGACCCGAAAAAACGCTCAAACCATTTGCGTTGGATACTCCCTGTGTTTGTCCCCGGCCTAGTGAGCATATTGGTCGCGTGGCAAATCGGATTGATCGACTTCGGCGGAAGTTCAAAAGAAGTGTCGCAGAAAAAGGCTGTCACTTCAGCTAAATCTCCTTCGTTAAATTCGGAACGCAGCTTACCTCAACCCGTACCCGCGCGCGCGATGGATCCGCCTGCGAGAGCCAACTCCATCGCGACGACCGGTCAACCTGACGGCAAAGATGCTGATGCGCCGCCGTTTTCCCCAAACCCAAATTCAGCTCCAGCTTCAAATTCCGGTTCGCCTACAAATGGCAATACCGTCGCGAACTCAAGTTCGAGCACTGCCGATGACTCAATGGCACCATCGGAGGACCAAAAGCGACTCGATTCATTTCGCGAGATGAGCCTGGAAGCGTACGAATCGGGACGTGACGGCAACAGCTCGCAAGCCGCTTATCAGTCGAATGGGCAACGATTACCAGTACCGGAAAACGAACTCAAATCAGCAGACCGCTCGCTGCAGGAAACACTCGCGTCGCAAATTCGTGATGCGAAGTCGCCTCATGACAAACAGCACCTTGCAACCGTTTGTTATGAACTGGCCATGCAGGCCAATAGCGCAGGCAAAACATACGTTCTATTGCAAATGGCTCAGGACTATTTCGTCGAGGGGAATGACTGCCTGGGAGCCTTGCGGGCATGCGATGAGCGGGAATCACGCTTTGAAGTCGACTTGTTTTCCGATCGGATCGCGATGGTGAAAAAACTTGTCCCAGCGATGTACCGACCGCTCGATCAAGTCGCTGGAGTGGACCGTGTCGAGGCGATGATCGAGAAAGCAATCCAGCGAGAAGAGTACGATGCCGCGATCGACTTGAGCGAGGTTGCCAGAAAAATCGCGGTAGAACTTAAGAACATTCCGATGTCGCGGAAGTTCGCGATGCAAATGGACAAGGCAAGCCTATTGCAGAAAGTCCAGCCGAAAGTGGAGCAGTGTCGCTTGGAATTGCAACTGGATGCTGATGACGCGGTCATCAACGAATACCTCGGTCGCGTTCTATGTTTTGGAAAATCGGACTGGGCCGAGGGCCTTCCGTTAATGCAGCGAGGCGAAAACGCAAAGCTCGTGGAACTGGCGACGCTCGAGCTAAAATCTCCAACGACGGGCGAGGCGATGGAAGAACTGGCGGCTCGCTGGTGGGATCTTGCCATGCTGTCCGAGAACGACGCGATACTGACGAGTGCTAGCCAAGAGCGAGCCGTCCACTGGTATCGTCGATCCATTGCGGCTGGTTTGAGCGGGGAAGCCCGAACCGCAGCTCGCTCGCGTTTGGACCAGTATGAATCCGAGCACGGTGATGAAATTGCCGCCTCCGTGGCGCCAAACGTGGATCTGCGAGAACCAAAACCGCCACGGGGCGTGCCACCTAATGCGATTTATTTCAACGGGAACTGGTATCTGTTTTCGGAAAAAAAGGTTCGATTCAAAAATGCGGTCGCCGCGGCCAGCAAGGCGGGCGGCCGATTGGTCGTCGTTCGCAGCCAAGCGGAACATGATTTTTTGGTAGAACATTCGCGCCGTCCACTGATGCTGGGAATGCTGCGTCGTGGCGGCGTCTGGTATGACTCGCTCGGTGAGAAACAGTATTTTTTCTTATGGGACAGACGCAATCGCCAGCCGGAAGAGGTTTCGAAAGAAATCGTCACTGCGATCAATGACCGGACCAAATTGTGGCATGACTGGGGCGACTCCAAACTGTACTTCGCGATCGAGTGGGGCAAAGAATGAGCAATGACTTATCCGGCCAACGACCTAGTCGCGGCTCGCCCCGACCCGACAAAACGGCTGCGATTGGAATCGACCTGGGGACCACGTTCAGTTGTGTCGCGCAGGTCGATGGCAGGGGCGTCCCAAGAACACTACCCAACGCCGACGGTGACCCGACGACACCGAGCGTGGTGTTGTTTGAAACGAACGGTTTTGTTGTCGGAAAGGAAGCATTAAAAGCGGCGATCGTTTCACCGGAGATGATCGCGCGATGCGTCAAACGCGAAATGGGCAATCCGCTTTTTTCGAAGTCGTTTGACGGCGAAAGCTATCCGCCGGAAGTCATCCAATCGCTCGTTCTGGAAAAACTGAAAGCGGACGCGGAACTGAAGACTGGACCGGTTCAGAATGCCGTCATCACGGTACCAGCTTACTTCAGCGAACCGAAACGACGGGCAACACAAGACGCTGGACGACTCGCCGGCTTGAATGTGCTGGATATCATTAACGAACCAACCGCAGCGGCGATCGCTTTCGGGGTCGAACAGGGCTTCCTGGACCAACAGGCCGCATCGAAGAACGGCGAAACGGTTCTCGTTTACGACTTAGGCGGCGGTACGTTTGACGTTTCGGTCGTGCGTATCGAGGCCAACCGGTTTCGAGTCATCGCGACCGATGGTGACTTTCAACTGGGCGGTGTCGACTTCGACCAAAAGGTCGTTTCACATCTTTCGGATGCGTTCCACAGCAAGTACTTAATCGATCCCAGCACAGACGCTCAAGGTGAACAACGATTGTTGCGTGAAGCCGAAGACGCAAAGCGATCACTATCAACTCGTGATGTGGTCACAATCCACTTTGAACACGCCGGTCACGCACTCAGCCTTCCACTGAAACGCCGTGCCTTTAACCAGATGACAGCCAGCATTATTGAACGGACGCGTTTTACAACGTCAAAGGTGATTCGGGATGCAGGGCTGAAGTGGACTGACCTGACTCGCATCCTATTGGTCGGCGGGGCGACCCGGATGCCGGCAGTCCTCGAAATGCTGGAAACGGAAAGCGGGATGCGAGTCGACCGCAGCCTAGCGGCGGATGAAGCGATTGCTCACGGAGCGGCGATCTATGCAAACCTGCTATCGCAAGGCAACGGCAATGGGCTGGACGTGGAAGTGACGAACGTGAACTCTCACAACCTTGGCGTTCTCGGCCTGGAGAAAGCAACCGGGCTAAGCCGTACGAAAGTGCTAGTGCCGCAGAACACAGCTCTGCCGGCGACGCACGGGGCGGCGTTCACGACCGCAAAAGACAACCAACGATCGGTGGCGGTGAAAGTGGTCGAAGGGGGTGACGCGAGCGGGAACCACTCAACGTCGATCGGGACGTGTGTGATTCGCGACTTGCCACATGGGTTGCCGGCCGGCACTCAAGTGAACGTGATTTTCAAATACGAAAACAACGGGCGACTGAAAGTCCGGGCATCGATCCCCAGCACCGGTCAAAAAGCAAAGATGGAGATCGATCGTGTTTCGGCGGTGACCGACAGCAAACTTGACGACTGGAGCGAGAAGATCCGCAGTCGAGGCCGTCCCGCTTCAAGCGAAACCGATACGCCAACCGGTGAAGTGGAGACTTCAGATGAGCAGGATCTGGACAGCAAATTTAACGACATTTTCGATCTCGACGATTTTTTGAATTGAGCCAAGCTTCATCCAAACCAAATCGACCAGCCGGGAATTTTGGGCAAGAAAATGGGGGCAAGAAAATGAGTGGGATCGAAGGAGCGGCAGGCGTGATCGCACCTCTTTCATGTCATGCTGGGACGTTTTTTTCAGCACAGAGCAGGGGGATCCGACAGCAAGCACCTAATCCACTCCAGGACTGCGCCGTAGCCGCGTCGCTCGGGACGTGAAATCTATTGGTGACGCATACCAGGCTGCCCACGCTTTGGCGAGCGCAGCTGCGTGACTACCGTAGCGTACCGGTCGGATTTGGAACAAATATCATAGAAACACCACCTCAACATTCTCCAGCAACCGAATCTGTTCCCATACATCAAAAGACCGCTCACCATACAGCTAACAGCGATGACCGCCAAAACAATTTTGATTTTTATCGCGGTAGGGATCATTTGCGTAGTCGGCGATTTAGCACTTCAATCGATTAACATCATTCACTATCCGACCACAAACGGCGGTGCAATTTCGGTGAACAAGAAGCGTTCCGAAGTTTTCGCGTGGTACTCTTCGGATAAGTGCGAAACGGCTCCGCTTCAAATTGGCTTTGATCCTTACGGGTCCTTAAACCGTTCCACGTATCGACTGTACCGCTCCAGTGACGAACGCTTTGCTTATTTAGTACAGCCAAGTCATGCCACGTCTGTATTCCCCGCTGCTGCCTCTCAGGACAGTTGGGCCAATTCAATCGTCGCAGAGCAACTGCGTTTTCGTGTCGATCTGCCTTCCTGCCAAGCGATTTCAACGCGGCAAGTATCGGCGAGGCAAGACTTGGTGGATGAGATAGCAACCGACGATGCGGATGTTGCAATTAACGGCATCACCTGGGTGGTTCTTTACCGCACGCTCGACGCCGATGCCGTCGAGGGACTGCTGTTATTGCCAAACTTGACTTCACTAACAATTGGACTTCAGAATGTTCCGAGTCAGGGCATTGAAGGTTTGCAAAAAATAAGAACCTTGCGGCGACTTGACTTGTCACGGTCGCTTGTTCATACGGATTCGCGAAGCATTCTAAAAAAGTTGACTCAGCTTGACGTCTTGCAAATTAATAGGGACCAAAATGCGAAGCTCCGCGCGTTGGCAGGAGGTTCCACGTTCCCTTTTTCAACAGAAGTCAGGAGCCCGGATTAGCTCCATTGATGCGAGGGGGCATGTGGATGGGCATCCTAGAGGCACGACTTCATAAAGCCGGTTTGAACACGGAAATCAAACTCAGATCCCATCTTTGACGAACTGCAAGTGCAACGGCACCGAAAGAGGATGCGGGCCCTGCGACGCGATGGTCGCGCTCGCCGGTAGCCCTTGCGGGTCACCAGAAAATGCGTTTTCGATGCGCCGAATCAGTCAGTCTCGCAAGCGATTCCCTGGTGACGAACTCATGAAACATCTGCTACCGCGTCCCAGTAATCATTCTCATGAACGATCAGAAGAGGAATTCCTTTTTTGCGCAATTCAACCGCAGCTTCAACCTTACGACCATAGCATGCGAATGCCCAGCATGGATTCCCTTCCGCTCCAACAACAAGGTAGTTCAGTTTTTGAGTCACGCGAGGTGAAAACACACCACCTAACCCAGCAAGCTGTTCTTCAATCGCTTGTCGTGAAGAATTCTTCGATTTGCTTTGAAGCAGCCCCCCCCTCGCCTTCTGACCAGGTAAGATCGGGCGATACTGTGTCGCCGACAGTTCGTGCATCGCAATGATTTTCAGTGCGTTCCCCCTCGGTCGCGATGCGTTTCTAGCAGGCAAAGGGCAACGACATGGCAACCGCGACTTGCCTCTTCACTTCGGAATGACAGATGAATAACAGTCCTGGGCAATCGCCTCGGTTTCAATGGCGGTTTTTCCTTTCTTGCTTATGCGTGGCCATTGCCTGCGTAGATCCGATGCATGCTGTTGCGGCAGGCGGTAGTGATGATCTGCGCGAACGATTCCGAAGCAAAGAAGCTTTGATCGACCAGCGGGTAAAGATAGGCACTGTTTCACCAGCGGGTAAGGCTGTGTGGTCCCGGCTATCTGCTGAAGCAGAGCAAAGTGGAAAGCTGTTGAGCTTGCGAGCATTCGCCAACTTTTTGATTGAGGGACAGTTTCAGCTAGTGAGGTCCGACTACACGCACCTAGAGTCACTGTACCGCTCGCTCCAAAAGCCTGCAGCGGAATGGGAGGACACCATCGCTTCCCATACTGCCAGGGGCGGAGCGGTTATCCCCGCAGAGTATTCATACAATGTTGCTTTCAGTAAATACCCGTCAACAATGCATGTCCAGACATTCCAGGATGGCAAGCATTGCGCCGTAAAGACGACAAAATTAGTTGACGACATCGCTACAGAACACGCTATTATGGCTACGGATGGAAAGCGGTTAATGCGTTTTTCCCGAGAAGGATCCCGATGTGATGAACCTATCGAGATCCCGTCCGAGACATGGAAAGCGGATATAACTCCCTTGCAGGGCTTCTACGAGGTAATCAGAAAGGACGATCCACTTTCGCTCTATTTCCCAGAATCGTTTCACTCGTCATACAACCTCGAAGGCACTGTTCCGCAGGTTTCTTCCCAGATCTGGGAAGCGCGGGACACGGTAAATGGACAAGCGGCATTTCTTTGTGGCTCACCGCTGGAATACGTAGCGTACAGCATAGAGACCGGAGATTTATTGGCATACTCAATCGGCGAATACCAACTTGCTGATGGAAATATTGAGCTTGGAAATTCAGCTCGGCAAAACAGTGTCGTATTTTCGTCGCATGAACACTTTGAAAAGGTCGGCCGACTTCCGGCTAAGACCACCGTCACCATTGGCCGTTCCTTAACTACAGTTCATTTACTAGAGATCGATCAAGCAAACGCAACGAACAGCAGCCTAGTGGAAGAGATGATCCCCGAAAACGCCTACGTATTGGACAGAATCAACGGAACTAGGTATCTCAAACATGAAAACCAAGAGAGGGAATCGGCTTCGAGCGGCGTAGGGAAGTTGCTGATCTTGGGCAATCTTGCTCTCCTGGGCATTGCCCTGCTCGCCTTTCGCTTTTTTGGACGGGCGAGGAAAAGGGGTCAGGAGCCGTTTCGAATGGGAAAGATCGATTCTAGGACTTAAAAACAGGTTTTAACGACTGCAGTCGCGGCAAGGCATTCGACATGAACGGGACGACTTCCTTGAATTTGTACAAGTTGGTAATCGGCTTTGCCTTGCTCGGCTCTAGCCTGTAGGCCTCCCGATCTACAGAGCCATCTTGAATACACCGTCTACTAAACCTGCTCGTTGCATCGCGAGAAACGATTCTTTCTAGTTCCGGACTTGCGTTCCGCGGGCCCACCCGAAGTGCAACACAAGGTCTGATTGTGAAATCGGACAGGGCGCTTGGTAACGTGAATTCCAAACCAAACGGTTTTAGTCGACGGAATCTATCGACTCGGAATGACGCGTAACCTTGGCTGATGGGAACACACCGGTGCCGGGCGAACACGCGGAAGTTTGTCAGAGCAGACAGCCCCCATTGAAAACGGGTCTTTACGACAGCGGGTCGCATCAAAGGGGTCAGGCCTCTTTGTTTTGCTGCAATGACTTTAAAGGCTGCGTGATTGGCTAGATCACCGTGCGGTGACGAAGCCGGCGGGCTATCTCCCGCGCTGAACCGTACAGCCATGCGATTGCCGATCCTCGAGAGGAAACTCTACTGCTACCAACAGATTCCGAACAACTACCATCTAGTGCTGCGACCACTTGTCGATGGCGAAATAGGCGACTCTTGAACTAGGGCGAACGAGCCTCTTACGTAAGCAGCACTCATTGCGGTTTGTTTGTTGGCACAGCGGGGAAGGCTCCTGGGCGACGCTGGTTGGTTGGACACCATCGTCAGACGCCTCAAACTTGAATCGACGATGCAACCCCGAAGAAGATCAAGGGACCGGTTCACCAAGCAAGAACAAAACGAAGAGGCCTGACCCCTTAGATTCAAAACGGACGGCTTCCGCCGCTCGCGTGCATTGGCTTATTCGCCGACCTTCGTTACTGTTCTGGACTAGTTTCCGAATCTCGGCTCTCAGCATCACCAAAGTCATTTGGAAGTAGAGATACCACGTCGATTGCATGTGCAGCGATAGCCCGCTGTATCCCACGTTCCGCGTCAATAACGACAAAATCAGGACCGACCTCTATGATTTTTTGCGGAAAGAAATCCGCCCCGCTCTCCTGAAGACGCTTTAAGTACCGCTCGTTGAAGATGAACAGCTCATACCCGCCAGAGGGTGCAGTCTCGAGTCTGACGTGCTGTCCAACCGCCAAACGCGATAGCAAGGGGGCGTTACCAGCCCGATCGTTCGCACTAAACGCTGTTGCACCAAAAATGGCGAGTCCAGCACACAATGTGAAAAGCAACATCAGTTGTCTCATGTCAATTGTCCAAATGAAGGAAGACCGCACTAGAATTGGCGAACGCTACGGATCACGTGGCCGCCGCGAACGACTCACCACTTCAGTAAATTTAAATCGGCAACTCACTTGCATCCGATAGTTCGCCGACGGGATAGGCGGCGTCCACTATCGCCAGTGAGACTCAACTATCCGACACCGTCTGGCGTTACCGGTCACTTTTTTCAATGTGTTCGATGTAATGGTCAGCATCTTCTCTCGAGTTGAAGACCTGCAGAAGACGTACATCCTTTAACGGAATCCAGCAATCACAGATAACCGTTGGATCAGTGTGTTGCATCGGCACGACAATGAAATCAGTACGACCGACTGACTCAAAGCGGGCGTTTCCATGCACGCCGTAGTTTACGCCAGGTTGCGAAACCAGAACGCACTTTCCAGTAAGAGGTGAGCCGCTGGTTGTAGTTGTAGTCGTAGTTGCCGCAAGTGACGCGAAGCTACCAATTGCAACGAGCGAGATCAGCAGAGGAAAAACGTATTTTTTCGTGTTCACGGGAACTCTTCAGCTAGTGTAGATCGTAAATTATGCTGGCATCATTGGCGAACGTTACCGATCAACCGGCGGCGACGGTAGATCAACAATTTCAGAACGCCCGACTTCGCTGCTCGGCTGCATCGTGTGATTACCCGACGCCTTCTTTTGCGATTATCGCCGAAAAAGCATTGAGAGCCAATTGGGTTTTGGGCCCATGCCACCATATGTTTTCTTCCAGTGATCTCGAATTGACGGCAAAAAGCAACCAAGAAATGCCAACATGATTGTTTTGTCACAAACCGATTTTTCCGCACAAAAGAGCGTGGATGTGCCGTGGTAGTGCGTGTCAAGCAAGAATTTACAGTCGCAAAATACAACCACGACCTGCCACCCATCATCCGTCTGCGTCGAGCCAGCAACGGCAGCCTCACTCAAGCGTTCGAGATGCTCTACCGTTGGTTGGAAATTTAGCTCTGGATATAAGTTGAAGAAATCTAGGTAAATCACGCCCTGATCACGGATCTCGTCTCGGTCTTGTTCAAAGAAGTAAGGCATGATTTTAGTCGGATATCGATACGGATCACGTGGTCGCCGCGAACGACTTACCACTTCAATAAGCTCGACTCGGTGGCTCAAGTGCATCCGCTGGGTACGCCCGTCATGGGCGTGATAGTTTTGGGGTGAAAGTCCCCTGTACGAGACTGGCAACTTTCGGGTGTCAGTATACCAAATGATCGACCACGAAAGAGAAGTACTAGACGAGGACAACTGCGGAAGAGCGACCGACCGTGGCGAGGAAGCCTGCGACCGTGTGCGTAAACGCCGGGTTTGTTTGTCGCCCCCCGGACACGGTCTCGTCAAAGCTGCGAGGCTACGAACAGAAACGTCATACAAGGCCGGTTCGGTCAGGCGAGCACGCCCATCCGTGCGAAGCCGTCCCCAGTCGATCGCTCAGGTAAATGGCGAACTTGTGCAGCGATACATCACGCTCTTATCCGGGGAACTCTGCACAGCCTGGTCGAGGCTTGGCGTCGGCTCCGATCAGTAGGGCTTGCCCGAAACAACGGAACGCGGCGGCGAAAGCCACCGTGGGCGGTGTAGAACTCAACAGAGGTCATAGTACTGAATTTCCGATCCCAACGGAAACAGGAAGGACCGAACGATGAAGAACAAGGAGGAGCCATCGGCCCACTCACGGCGAGGGACCCCCTCGGTGCAAGTTGATCTGTATTTTCCAGACAACGCTGGCACCGAGACCACCGGTTCACCATCCCGACCGGGAGATACCGCCGCGACGCGGGCCGAGCAGCCAGCCTTGAGCCACTCACCAGAGTCGCTGATGCAGCACGTGGTCGCCGACGCCAATTTCGAAGCCGCTTGGAAGAACGTGAAGCGAAACCGCGGAGCCCCTGGCCCCGACGGAATCACGATCGCGGAATTCCCGGACTGGCTTCGTCCTCGTTGGCAGTCGACTGCGAGGAAAAGGGGTCAGGCGAGGAAAAGGGGTCAGGAGCCGTTTCGAATGGGAAAGATCGATTCTAGGACTTAAAAACAGGTTTTAACGACTGCAGTCGCGGCAAGGCATTCGACATGAACGGGACGACTTCCTTGAATTTGTACAAGTTGGTAATCGGCTTTGCCTTGCTCGGCTCTAGCCTGTAGATCTCCCGATCTACAGAGCCATCCTGAATACACCGTCCACGAAACCTTCTCGTTGCATCGCGAGAAACGACCATTTCCAGTTCCGGACTTGCGTTCAGCAGGCCCATCCGAAGTGCAACACAAGGTCTGATTGTGAAATCGGACAGGGCGCTTGGTAATGTGAATTCTAAACCAAACGGTTTTAGTCGACGGAACCTATCGACTCGGAATGACGCGTAAACTTGGCTGATGGGAACACACCGGTGCCGGGCGAACATGCGGAAGTTTGCCAGAGCAGACGCCCCCATCGAAAACGGGTCTTTACGACAGCGGAACACTCGCTGCTTTGGGAACGCAGCGAAAAATTGACCAGCCGGGTATTTTGGGCAAGAAAATGGGGGCAAGAAGATGAGTGGGATCGAAGAAGAGGCAGGCGTTAAGGCTGCGAGAGATGCGTTGGCATTGCCATCAATCCACAAAAAAACCCTAGCCAAATCGTGTTTGACTAGGGTTTTTATTAGTACACCCAGTAGGGCTCGAACCTACGACCCGCGGATTAAGAGGCATCATCTCGACGTGTTGCAAACCCTGCAGCGACAACGGTTTTGGTGCGTGAATCGAGGAGTTTAAGCGAAATAGCAGGTGAGTGCAAATACCTGTGTTTAGCGTCAATTCTGCTGGGTACAGTGCCTGATTTCGGGTACATACCCAATACAGTTTTTATGTAACCGTACACCAGAACCGTTGTAGGCGCCGGGTTTAGGATTTTGGGTTTCGTACCGTTTCCCGAACTGGAGATCCTATGACCTCAGACAACTCTTCCCAGGCCGCTAGCGTTTGGACCGAGCAACTTGATCGATGGGGCGCTGTTTCTGTTTGTCAATCGCCGGCGTGATCGCATTAAAGCACTCTGGTGGGAGACCGGCGGACTGACGCTGTGGTATCGACGGCTCGAGCAAGGTACCGTTGAGCTAAGCTCGACGAGAAAGTGGTCGAGCAAAACCTCAGGCTTGAAAAACTGCTGAAGCAACTCTACGGGCGCAAAAGCGAACGACGTGTCGATGGCGAAGGCCAGTTGTTTCTGAATCTTGGTGAAGAACCGACGCCCGAAGTCGTCAGCCCGATTGAGGATGCAATCCGCGAACGTTCAGCCACCGACTTTGCGGAGTGGCCATCAAGAAGCATTTGAACCGCCTCTCGCTTGAAGTCTTCATCGTAAACCCGTCGTGCTTTTGCTTTCTTGGCCATCCGTGATCTCCAAGAGCTTGTGGTTGATAGTCATACCAAATCTTTAGCTTCCCGGTGGCCCCCAAAACCGGCACCACCTCAAAGAAGCCTAGTACCGGACATCGGGCCAACCACAAGCCTCAAAAGGTCCATCGAACCTTGATATCAAGCATGCAAAACTCCAAAGCGTTTGGCGTGCAGATGGACCGCGAGGCGAGACGTCGCAAGTTCACCCAGGCACCGCTTCGAGCCTTCGTCGGCGATGGCCTCAGTTCCAACTGGACGATCCACCAAGAACACTTCAGCGACTACGTTGGTATTTTGGATTTCATTCACGCGGTGTCGTATCTGCACCATGCTTCGATCGTTTCCTTCGGCAAAGGCGACAATGCCTGGGCGACGTACACTCGCTGGATGACACTGGCTTGGCAGAGTCGCATCGGCGAAGTGATCGAGGAACTTACGACTCACCAGGGGCGGCTTGGCAAAGCTCCGCCGGATGCCGACGAGGACGACCCTCGCGAGCAATTCCGTCGGATTATCGGATACTTGAGCAACAATCGCGATCGGATGCACTACGCTCGCTATCGCTGTGCGGGATTACCCACAACCAGTGCATGGATGGAATCGGCGGTCAAAGAAATTAACTACCGAACCAAGGGCACAGAGATGTTCTGGAACAATCCGGCTGGTGCCGAAGCTATCCTGCAAATCCGAGCGGCGAGTTTGAGCGACGACGACCGCTTGGCCCGTTTCCTGACCCATCGTCCTGGCTCGGATCGCCTTCGCAAGGGAACACACACCCGCTATCGCTGCCTGAATTTACAATCCCTGACATGCACCCGAACAATTACCTAATACCTAAATTCTTCTTGCATTCGTCGATTGATGTGCTACAAACGGGATCAGTTTCAAAACTCCATCTAGGAAAATCGCAATGAAGACGTTTCTACTCGTGGTAGTGGTAGTCGCTTGGCACGCCATAGGGCCAATAAGCGGCAGTGAGTTGGCGACTGGTGGAGTCTGCAATGGAAATTGCAGTGCCACGGATCTAACAAATCGTTGCGGCGGCCTGTCGTGCGGACAATTTTTCGGGAGTTGCAGGTTGGAAGTGGGTACGGGCAATCAGAATAACGGCCTTTGTGGTCAGGTATTAAATTCGAGTGCATGTCCCAGTCCACAATGTTTCATGCCTTTCCCTGGGTACGAATGCGAGTGCAATTTCCCTGCGGAGGAGTAGGGTTGGGTAAGTTGCCCGGCAGAGCCAGCAACAGAAGCTACGGTCGATAGTGTTTTGTTTAGACGGTTGGGAGGGGTGATATATGAATTGTCAAATTGTTTCTGCAGCGTTTTGTTTGCTTGTTTTTCTCCCTGGTGGCTCTGCTCAAGGTCAGGGGCCGCAAGATGTGTTGGAGAGGTGTATAGACTTGCAGTCTAAGTCGCACCAAATCCGATATTCTGCGGTCGTCGAATTGAGAGGAGGTCAAAGCGTCGAATCGAACCGCTTCCGTAGTGAAGTAGTATTCGTTCGCAGTGGGGGGCTTGTCAGTGCGGAGTCGCTTACCTCGCCCGTGGGGTCGGGCGAGCAGCAATTTTCGTTAAGTCGTCTGGCATTAGGAAGACAGTACAAGGTAGCGTACCAGCTAAATGGCACAAAGGAGGAGGTTCGGAGCTCGGAACCAAACGGTGGGGTTGTCTGGGAAGTAGGGCTGGAGAGCGAACGCTCTCGATTGTTTTCTCATATGTTTTTGTACGGGGCTTGGCTGGATGGCTATTTGGCGGCAGGAGACAAGTCTGTTGCCGAAGCAATGCTTGGCTCTGAAAGCTTGAGCATTGCTTCGCAGTCTGGGGCTGACGATACGTTACAGTTGACTGCCAGTACAAGATTTGGCGATTTGTCTTTGTGGGTTGATCCCTTGAAGGGATATGTGGCTCGCAAGATAACCGTGGTGAAGCGACCTCAGGATTTGATTGCTGGCAGCAAGTTAGCTGACCTGGCGGTTGATCCGCGAATGAATTCGAGCGGATACGAAAGTTGGAGGGCTGAGGCATTTATGGAAGAGTTTCAGCAAATTGAGGGAGTATGGGTCGCGACTAAGGGAACGCTGGAGCAAACCGATTTTTACACGGGGGGAAAGCAGCAATCCTCACATTACACCGTAGTTCGGTCGGACATTAAATTATCACCAAGTATGAGCGACGAGGATTTCCGGTCAGACTTGCCTGTTGGTGCTGCGGTCAACTTCGTTGACGAAGCAGATTCAGGCATTAGTTACGCATGGGATGGTGATTCGCCTGTAAAAGCATCGTTGCTTTCTCCTGCTGAGCCACGATTCAGTCCTGTTGGAAACCTTGGTATGCGAATAGTTTTGATGGTCGGTGGATTGGTAGCAGTGGCTTTGCTTGTGCTGGGAGCATCATGGCTAAAGACTGGCAAATCTGACGTTAGCTAGTCAATGGTCGGAGTGGCAGGTTAGCGATTTTTTTATGGAGTGTACTTGTTCGATGGGCATCCTACCGAAGTTGACAATCGTCTTCATCGCTCTCGCTTCGTCGAGCGTGTCGCGATGCACTGCGGGAGAACCTTCGGTGAGCACTGTGGAGCAGCGCAAGCTACCTTTGGCTCCTCGTTCTTATTGTGGCATTTACGCTGTATGGCAAGGCCTAAAAGTATTGAACAAAGATGTCGCATTTCAGGATTTAGTCGATGCGAAATATGTAGGCTCGCCTGAAGGCAGTACGGCAGCTGAGCTGGTTGCAGCAGTCGAGAGGTACGACGTAAGGGGAATTGTTCAAGCGAGAATGAGCAATGAAATGCTGGAGAGTTCGCAACACCCCATAGTCCTGCATGTTCGATCCAGCTTGGTTTCCGAAAGTTATGACCACTGGATGTTGTTTGTCGGTGTAGCTGACGGCAAAGCTATGATATGCAACGGCCTTGAGGCCGAAAAGCCGATGTCATTTGCAAGACTGTCTTCCATTTGGGACGGCACTGGAATCGTGCTTTCTGACACTGGCTGCTGGGGCGACCTTGGGGTTAGCACTGCTTGCAAAGACCAATGCAATCGTTTTGCCCCCCGTCATTCTGATTGCAGTCTTGATTCACGGACATGTTCGACCAGAACGGCAGTTCGCTCTGCGGCTACGGCATTTGGCGGCGGCTTCTGTACTTTCGTTGTATGTTATCAATTTGGGTTATGGCGCTGAGGGGTCGTTCACTCGATTGGGCGATTATCGTTTTTACAGCAAAGCGTTCACTGGCGATGGTATGCCGGGCGGTCAATCCCGACTACACGGACCGATTTGGGACCAAATCCCGGTACCGTTGCCAGCGGCGATGCTAGAAGGCATGGACCTACAGAAGGTCGATTTTGAAAATCCAAGAGGCGGGATCAGAACTTATCTTCGTGGTCAATGGTATGACCACAGCTGGTGGTGGTACTACCTCTATGTGGTCGCGGTCAAGGTTCCGGTAGGGACGTGGGTGTTGGTAATTATGGGCAGTGTGATATGTGCAAGGAGTCTATCGCCCCAACGTCTTGAGGTGTCTTGTTTTGTCGTACTGCCAGCGGTTGCGTTATTTTTACCTGCTTGTTTGCAAACCGGTTTTGGAGCGGGTATCCGTTACGTAATGCCAGCGTTTCCGTTCATCTTTCTGCTGGCTGGTGCCGTTTTCTGCATCCGGTCTTCAAAGGTCATTGTCGCAATTGGCACGCTGGCGTTAATACTGGGGCCGCTTGCCAGCCTACGGACCTACCCCCACAGCCTGTGTTACTTCAATGAACTGGGCGGCGGGCCGCAGAACGGTGACTTCCATTTGATCGACAGCAATATGGAATGGGGGCAGAATTTAATGTATGTTGATGAATGGGTGAAATCGCATGCGGACGAATCGCCGCTATATGTCGCCCAATGGAGTTTTTACCCGATCGAGAATTTTGGCATACGATTTACCGAACCAACGATCGGGAAGGACGAACCGATCGCGCCTGGGACTTACTTGATTTCCGTCAATTATTTGCGTGGAAACCGGGATATGCGACGGATGCCGCTGCGACGCTTTCTGGAGCTTGTTCCTGATGAAAAAATTGCCTACACCACTTACGTCTACCGGATTCGCCAGTAGTGAACACGCGGAAATCGGCATCCCATCGGAGAGCAAGGCGAGAGGGGCGATCGATCTCACAAGTGAGCCTAATCGAATCAGACACGGATTCACGTTAATAGAATTGCTGGTCGTGGTCGCGATCGCTGGCCTCTTAATCGGTCTGCTGCTGCCGGCCGTGCAGGCGGTTCGTGAAGCAGCTCGCAGTATACAGTGCCGCAATAATCTTAAGCAGTTAGGGCTGGCGATTGCGAATTACGAATCGTCCAATCGCGTGCTGCCGAGCGGAGTCGGTCGCTACGGTTGCTGCTGGGGAACTTGGCAGGTGTCAGTGCTGCCATTCTTGGAGCAATCCGCCCTTGGCGGCCAATACCAGAATCATGGCGGTCACGATCCAGGCCCCCGTTACGACAGTCCTGCCAACTTGCCGGTTACTACGCAACGGATCGCTACGCTGACCTGCCCCAGTTCCTACACCAGCACGACGCCCGAGGGGATTACCAAACACAACTATGCGGTCAATTATGGCAATACTAGCTTTTCGCAAACCATGCTCAATGGCGTGCCATTTTTAGGAGCACCTTTCAGTGCTTACACCGGATCGGACGGAATCGATTCACCAGCCGAAGGTGAACTGATTAGAGCGTTTCCTTTTCGATTCGGCAGAAATATCACCCTGGCATCGATTACTGACGGGACCAGCAACACATTGGCCGCAGCGGAGGTTTTGCAGGGGCGTCCTGGCGATTCACGTGGCCTGACCTGGTGGGGTGGCGCGTCGGGAATCGTGACCTACCTGTCACCCAATAGCAATCATCCCGATGTGGTGGCCGGTGGCGGGTGCGTTCCCACATCACGGCCTGCAATGCCTTGCATCGACATGCTAGGGCCCTACAAGCAACGAATGATAGCTTCGCGCAGTTCTCATCCTGGCAGCGTGAGCGTCGTGCGCTGCGATGGCGGTGTCGCACAGATCGCGGAAACGATCGATAACCGGGTGTGGAGTGCTCTGGGCAGTTCGCGAGGTGGCGAAACGTTTTCTATCCCGTAGAGACATTGTTCGAAAACCTCTGCCCTTATAGCTGCGATCGTAATAGGATAGCGTCTACAGAACGCGCAGCCCGACAGTGCTAGCCCCCTCCAATTCGAAAAAACAGGCTCACGGCAGGGGCTCATTTACGTTCGCGTGAGAACTGCTCTATAGTCAAGTCGTAACTGTTCACGGCTTGGTGCGTGCAGCGATCCAAACTTTTTTGCGCACTTCGACTGCTAGGCGGGCGGCAGCAGTGGCGGCGGTCGTTCACCACGAATGAAGTGTTCTAGTGAGCTTCGGATGACATCAAGCGGTGATCGGTTTTGATTCGAGTAAGTTGCCATCACGGTCCAGATCCGTACAAGCCAACGTTGTCCGTTTTCGCTCTTGCCTCCTTGAGTCACCTTGCGATCGATCACCATAAATCGAATCGCTTGTTCGGCGATATTGTTCGTGGGTTCGAGTCCCGGTGTGGTCAAGAATTTCGACACTTCTCGCTAATCGCCACCATTTTTTGGATCGCTATAGACACGAAAAATGGTGGCGATTAGCGAGAAGTGTCGGAATAACTCCAATTTACGCCGGGATTTACGCATGGAAGTCCCAATCCATATTCACAGAAGACATCCCGCTTGGCTATCTATATACGGGACAATATGATAGTGTTCGCGTGCCAGTTCTGTTAGTCATTCGCGTCGTTTTATCGCACTCAAGGAGCCGCGTGGCGGACGTCGATGACCTCACATTACTTGATGCAATCATCAGGTTTTGGGCATCACCTGCCCAACGATCGTCCGTCGGTGGAAACAGCAGCAGTTGACTGACGCAGGCCCGGTGGCTGATGCGATGGATGCCCGGGTTAAAGAGTTAGAGAATCAGTTGCGTCGCGTCGAGCGGGAACGCGACGTCCTTAAAAAAGCGTTGATCATTTTCGGCCGCAACGAGTAGCCGAGGTCTATCCCGCTGCCGTGTCGATTGTCCAGGAGCAGATAGCATCCGAGCGAGAGGTCTGTGATTTCCTTTCGCTCAATCGATCTTCCTTTCAAGCCTGGCAACGCTTCGAATTCACGGAGCGTGACGAGTCTGATGCTGCGTTGCTGCCGATCGTCTCTGCGGTCTTCCGAAGGCATAACCGCTCATCTTCACTCGACGTCTGTCGCAATGCTGAATGCTACTCTGTGATTTCGCCCGTACCCTGTGCTGTCCTCCCGAACTGGTCACAGACCAACCAAAGCACAGCCGCAATTTGTTGACGGTTATAACTGGAGCATGACACCTGCTCGAGTGGCGCATTCATCGCGAGTCGAGCCATATCCATAGCGTTGTCTGTATTGTGCAGTCCGGGAACTAGAAGAAGCTCGACGGGTTCCTGTTCCATTGTCATGTCAAAACCGGATAATTAAGTGATTAAGCCGTTTTGCTGAGCAATGCCCGGGGCGGGAGCTCCTAGCCTCGGGCAAAGTCCAATCTTCGCTCGACCGTGGGCTTTGTTCAGTATAACACCTGTATGAGATTGCACTTTTAGAAGGTTTGCTGTGCAAGAAAGTTGACTCAACGTAGTGACTGAATGCCGTCAGCCGTCGTAGTCGATGACTGAATACCAGCAGTTCCCGGCTTGGCCAGCTTGGAGGCCTAAACGGTGCGTGGTGTCAGCGTGTACTTCATGATGGAGTGTTCGGCGGGATCTTTCAGCCCATTGCTCAGACTATACCACCAGCCCCGCACTAGATTGTGCGCGATCCGCTCGAGGCGTTCGCCCCGAAGGGCAATGTTGATTCCGCCAAGGGACAGTAGTTCTTGCTCTGGGGCTGCGTCGACAGTGCGGCGAGCACGTCAGCCTTGAGCCCCTTGGCCTCCTCACGCTCGAGAGCCCGCATAAATCGCTCTTCGACGGCGTGGGCACCTAACCAAGAACCCCGACTTCCTAGGAGCCCCAGCACGCAACGCGATCAAAAAACGAGACGAGGCAGAGTAAGCGTTTCGGATCTTGTATCAATGGACGAAGAAAACGTTTGTCCTCGAGTGAAAAGTCCTGTAGCGTGAAGTCGTAACAACGTGCAATCGGATGCACAGAAATACGACGAACATGATTTACGCATTTTTGAACCAAAAAGGCGGTGTCGGCAAGACAACGCTCTCCATCCATACCGCCGCGGACTTATCAAGCCGCGGTCGGCGTGTCTTGTTGATCGATGCGGATCCACAGGGGAGCGCCTTGGCGTGGTCGAACTATCGCGAGAAATCCGACTTCACAGTGGTAGGGATGGCAAAAGCGACGATCCACAGAGAAATCGAGAGTTTGGCCCAGGACTACGATGACGTCATCATCGACGGCCCGCCGCGAGTCACTGAATTGGCGAGATCCATCATTCTCGCCGCAGACATCGTGGTTATCCCGCTTCAACCGTCACCAATGGACGTTTGGGCGGCGGCTGAAACCGTGGACTTGGTCCGCGAGGCGCAAGTGTTCAAACCAAACATCAGGTGCTGCCTCATGCTAAATCGAAAGATCGCCAACACGGCAATCGGAAGAGACGTTAGGGAAGCATTGACCGAATTGGAAGTCCCGATCCTCCGAAGCGATATTGGGCAGCGTGTTGCATTTGCCGAGAGTGCAGCGAGCGGAGCGACCGTCCTCCAACAGACACGCTCGAAAGCAGCCAAGGAGATCAAGAAATTCGTCAACGAACTAAGGAGGATCAAATGAGCAAACGAATTACCATGTCAGCCCGCCCGAAACCAAAACCTGAAGTCGACAAATGGGTGGAAATGCGAGTACCATCAACAGATGTCAAATCAAGAACCAAGCCAAAGCGATTGACGATCGATATCGATCCCAACCTGCACACCGAATTGAAAATCAGTTGCGCCAAGCGAGGCATTCAAATTGCCGATCTGCTTAGAAGATTGATTGAAGGCGATGTTCGCAGCCACGACAGCGGGTAGTCCGACTTAACAATCAGTGGATTTTTTCGGTAAGATAGATCGATTCTTCGCGAACCAACCTTTACTACGTGCCTACTCAGTGCTCTCTGCGATACCAGAGTTGAATGTCTATCTGTGAGAAGTAAATGCCACCGAAATTTCCGATCCGGACGAAAGAATTCAGCAAACTCAAATTTGTTCGCTCATAAGAAAGCTCGGTTACCATTGCTTGGGGAATTCCACACTTCGATCCGTCGAGCGACTCGTGAGTGCCGCTGCTGACATCCTAGCGTCGCCGTCCCTTGGCCTGTTTGAGCCCCTTGGCGACGATATCAGCGGCATCCGCAGTCGAGAGGTCTTCAAGCACGTCAAAGAACGTGGCAAGCACACGCTTGGTCTCAGCCACGTTAATGTGCAAACCGGCTGTATCGGCCTTGCGGGCTACGTCGTCGTATACGCTCGTGAGCGTGACTGCTTTCTTTGCTGCTGCCTTCTTCTTCGCCATGACGGTTCTCTTGAGGTTGCCGGAAAAACCGTGAGTATAGCAGGCAAGCCATCGGATGAATGCTGTTCAGGTGAATCGCTACAATGACTTGCTGGTCAATACGGCATCAATAGACAACCCTAGCATCTTCCTGACAACGTGGTCGTCGCTTATTCGCGATGCACGCTATCGATACGAATTCTTTAAGAAGGAGCTCGCAATCGAGTTGTCAGATGACGATGGCTTGCAGTACCTCCGGGAAAACCACGGTGAATTATTTGCGGATGACTGGTCGGTGCCGAAGAAAACGCAACGGAGAAAGAAGGCGAAGAAGACTTTATAATCAAAACTTAAAAGCCTCCAGCACCCCGTCGCCCTAGTCTAGAAAGCGAAGGCATCGCCGATCTCGACTCCATCATCAAGGCCACAACTATGGAGATACCTATTCGTGGTTTGGAGGCTGCTTTGCCCCAGAACGTCACGCAAAAACGCTAGGGAGAACCCGCGATGCGAAATACTGTCGCAAAGGTATGCCTAGCAGAATGGATGCCACTGACCTCAGAGGCACGTTCTGGCTCAACTACTTTGGTGACGATAGCCGAGCGTCCCAGTTGTATTCCTTCCGCTTCTATTGCTTTCTCCAGCGTTTCCGGCCTCTCGCAGTTTCGATGAACTGGAGCTTCGGGTATCTATCTTTGGAATGCGCCCTTAACTACTTCTTTGTGGTGCCCATATTTGAAACTATCGGGGTTTCGGTCCGATCAGACCATCATGCTTTGCACTCAGGCTTCGGTCAGCGCTGAAATCACGACGCTCTAAGAGCTTTCCCAGAAATATCAAGACTGGGTTCAGGACAATCGTAAACAGGGCAATTACAACAATTTACTGTACTGAAGAGCGTTATCGCTTCTGTCAGCAAACGAATGAAAGCGGGCCAACTGAAGAAGCACCACATCACCAAATGGACCGGCGACAATCCCAACTGGTCCGACACCGCAACCAACGACGCCATTGCGATCGTTCAGGGGATGCTCAATGGGGCCTTCGAAGAGGGCTTCGTCCCGATCATTCGATTTTTCAATCCAGCAAACGAGCCCCAAACCGAACCACCTGAGCTGTGCCGACATTGGACATTGGGAAAACACCTGCGATCGCAATCAAAACCCTAGATCATCAAGCTCCTTCATTGCCTTGTTGTGCAGCCTTTCCGATGAGCGATTAACTTGAGGAGCCGGAGTACTTGAGCTCATTGCCAACGTGTTTTGCTCCACGAATCGTCGAACTGCTTCTACCGTTGAATAGACACGGTTTCCGATTTTCCAGGCTTCAAGCTTCACACCGTGCTTGTTTGCCTGACGGCACCAACGGAGTGCGGTCTCGGAACGGATTTCCAGCCCGGTTGCGACGCGAATCGCATCCAGCAACCGCAGCATACCAGCAGAAGCAGTGATCATCAGACCTCAATGAATTTTGGGAGACGGACTTTGGGCAAAACGCACGACTCGTTTGCCACGAAGCTCGAAGCACCGCTACAAGTTTAGCAACGCGCAATAAAAAGTCGCCATAAGTCTTAGCGGACGCCAACGAATCACTTATGCTGCAGACCGATCCTCTCAGCCATATTCCTTGGCCACTTTCTTAGCCAGCTCAATATCACGCTCTGCATAGACCTGAGTGACATCAGCTTTCGCATGCCCAAGGACAACCTGAGCAGCCTCGAGACCATACTCCCGGCGAATATCAGTCCCTCGACTGTGCCGCAATCTGTTCGGACTCCACCGGTGCTTGCTTTGCCATTTCTTCAATTCAGAACATTCCGTTTCAGTCAGTCGGCGCCACCTCGCCGCGTCTGACTCGCCTGGCAACTGCCGCAACGGCACTGGAGCAGGAAAGGCATTGTCGCACGCATTGTGAATCGCACGCCGATAACTGTTAGTTGTAAACTCACTACCGGGCCGCTTCTTACCTTTACTCCCTTTCAACCCACCTGACCTCTTGCCTGGTCGATTTCCGCAAGAAATCGGAGTGATCCGACTTTTTGACTGCTGCTTTCGTCTAAGCCGGTCAGCCTCAATCGGCTGGAATATTTTTTCGTCACAATTGCGATCGAGGTAGGGCAACAGAATCCCTTGAGCCTGCGGGCCGATGAAGAGTCGCCGAGAGTGCCCATGATGCTTCGTTTTGTGCTCGGTAAGCGTTGCAATCCAGACCTCTCCTTCGCGATCGATGCAACCAGGAGTGAGACGGCAAATTTCTGCGGGTCGGCAGCCGACAAGAAGCTGGACACTTACCATGTCCGCGACAATTTGCGAGAGCATCGGAAGCGTTGCGTTAATCACTTCCTGCGATACAGGCAGCACCGGTTCGGTTTCGTATGCCTCAGTTCGCCCAGCCTTTAAAGAGTCTATCAACCGAAGAGTTTGATAGACGGTGGCAGGAATCTTGCCCTCCGCCGCCGCCCACTTGAACATCCTGGCCACTCGTTTCATGTGGGCGTTGATCCCGTTTCGCGACAGCCCGTCATCAATCAACTGCTGGCGACACGTCTTAAAGCGATTCGGACCGAATTCATCAGCAGCAACCTTGGCATAGAGATGCTTCAACGGCTTGACGGCTCGCTTGATGCGGTGGAACTCGGATGATTCATCGGTCCCATAGTAGCGTCTTGCGTGCCTCGCGTAGTCCGCAAGAAGCATTGCAACCGTGTAGCACTCTTGTTCCATACCAAACGTGCCGCTTCGGCCGCTCCCCAGATACTCAGCGATCACCCGGTCGTATTCACGGTGGCTTGCCTTGGTTCCATACGGACCCAAATAATAATCACGTCCATTGATCGTGACTCTCGCACGACCGCTCTGATGCTTTCGGTACTTCGGCAATTTTGCAGACATTTCACTCTCCTGTCGCTTCCATTTTGGGTATGTACCCAAAACCGGTCAAATCGCGATGGAGTGCAACAAACAGCCGAGAATGAAAAAAGCCTAGTCAAATCACGGTTGACTAGGCTTTTTTCTTAGTACACCCAGTAGGGCTCGAACCTACGACCCGCGGATTAAGAGTCCGCTGCTCTACCAACTGAGCTATAGGTGCTTTGGATTTGCCAAACCCTCTTTTGGAGGATGGCTTGGGGCTGATTCTACCGTACGGTTTCTAAAATCCAACCCCTGATTATTTTAGTTCTTTGATTCTTAGATTGCGGTACCTAGCTTCCATGGGTGGTCCGGAGTGGACCTGGACGGCGATGATGCCTGTTTGCGGGATCGTGTCGTCGGTTTCCTTGTAGTCGACGGTCTTTTCTCCGTTGATCCACAATCGGATCCGGTTTCCTTCACAGCGGATCCGGTAGTCGTTCCATTCGTTGGCTCGAATGATTTTGTCCCGCTTGTCGGCTTCGGGACCGGCCAAGACCTTTCTGCGTCTCGATTCGTCGTACAAACAGCCATACCATCCCGGCCCTAAATCGGCTTGATAGCCTCGGACTTCGTGATGATCGGGAATCTCTTCGGTCCTGAATTGGACTCCGGCGTTTGCTTTCTCTCCCGTTAACTGAAACTGCAACCGGAGCTCGAAGTCCTTGTACTCTTTGTCGGTCCGAAGGAACTCATTTCTTGGAATCGGGCGATCCAGACTCCCCGCGATGATCTGCTGGTCTTCGATCCGGAACCATTCCTCGCTCCCATGCCAACCCTTGGTGTCCGTCCCGTTGAAGAGGGGCGTAAAGCCTTCTTCGATGGGCGGTTCGGCGGAGGCAGGGGAGAGCAGGGCAGCGGTCAGGCATAAGGCGGCGAGTAATCGGTTCACAAACACCATTGGAGAGTCTTTCGCTTTCACGTCGTTGAGAGTGCGACAAGGTTACTTTTGATCTTGAGCTGCTTGATGCCGCTCGATTTCTCGCTGGACCGATGCGACTTCAACTAACAGTTGATCATGCATCTCTTTCAAACCATCCGTTTGCCCGTCACGTGCGGCTAGCTCCAATCGCTTGGCCGCTTCGACGGCGCCGGCGGCCCCGACTGCGGCCGAGGCCCCCTTTAAGGTGTGAGCGGCTCGGAAAAGCGTATCATGATCGTTCGCCAAAAGCGAATTATCGATCGTCACGAGAAGACTGTTTTTCTCTTTCAAGTAAACGGCCAAAATCTCGTTCAACAGATCGGGGTCTCCCCCTACGATCGCAGTCGCTTTGACCCAGTCGATCACGGGCTCTTCGGGAAACAGGCGTGCGGCATCCTCTGCAATCGACATGGCGTGCGAATCATCCTCTGGGCTTTGAACGTTTGAATCAGCCTGCACTGTAGGGCTTGCAGCAGGCTCCGCCAACTTCGCTTCGTCAACGGCAGCAATCGCGACCGAGGGAACCGGTTCTGCGGGGCGTTCCGAGGACTGTTCCTCGCCGCTTTCGCTTCCATCATTCGGGTCATCCGTTCGGTTCGCTGACCCCAGCACGACTTGGAACTTGTCCATCATCACCGAGACTCGGATCGGTTTGGCGATGTATTCATCCATCCCCGATTCTAAACACTTCTCGCGGTCACCTTTTAACGCGTGAGCGGTCATCGCGATGATTGGAATGTGCCTGCCGGTGTGCTTCTCCGATTCACGAATTTCGCGAGTCGCCGAGAGGCCATCCAAGACTGGCATCTGAACATCCATCAGGACTAAATCGTAGCTCCCTTCCTCCAACTGGTCGATCGCTTCCTGCCCATTGTTGACGACCGTGACCACATGGCCATTCTTCTTTAAGACTCCGACGGCAAGTTTCTGATTCACCAAATTGTCTTCGGCCAGCAGCACTCGCAGCGTGCCAAAATCATAGCCGGAAGCGGATACGTTTTCGTCTCTTGCGTTCTCTTTCTCCGGAGCGGTGACTCCCAGGACTCGCACGATGGAATCGAACAATTCGGACTGTTTTACCGGCTTCATCAATCGATCGGCGATTTTCAGATTCGAGCGTCGCTCGGCGTCTCCATTTCGCCCGCCGGAGGTCAACATGATGATCGGCGTGTGCTTAACGTCTTCGGAATTTCGGACCCACTGAGCGAATTCGAATCCATCGACGTCGGGCATTTGCACATCGCTAAGAATCAGCCCAAAAGGTTTCCCTTCTGCGTGGCAAGCTTGCAAGGCTTCCAACCCTTCTTCGGGACGTTCGTACGCCTGAGGACGCATGCCCCAGTTCTTCAGCATCTCGCAGAGGATCTGACGATTTGTTTTATTGTCGTCGACGATCAGGACCTGAGTCCCCCCAACGACGACCATATCGTCATAAGGTGCACCCCCGTTACTGGCTCGTTCAAGCGTAACGGTAAAGAAGAACTGGCTGCCAACGTTTGGTTCGCTTTCCAGCCAAAGATCGCCGCCCATGATATGGATCAGCCGCGAAGAAATGGCCAGCCCCAAACCGGTTCCACCAAACCGCCGCGTGGTCGAGGTGTCGGCCTGTTCAAATTCTTGAAAGATCCTTTTCTGCTGTTCCAGCGGGATCCCGATTCCGGTGTCGCGCACGCAGACCTGAAGTTTGACCGTTTCATCGGAGCGTTCGACGGCGTTAACGTCGACCACCACCTCTCCGTGCTGAGTGAACTTCACGGCGTTCCCGACCAAGTTGACAATCACCTGCCGCAACCGGCCTCCGTCGCCCACCAGCTTCTGAGGAACATTGGGGTCGATCCGAAACGCAAGCTCCAGTTCTTTGGCATGAGCCCGCAGGGCGAGGGCTTTCATCGTATCCCCCAGACCTTCGCGAAGATCAAATTCGGAGACATCCAATTCCAGCTTGCCTGCTTCGATCTTAGAGAAATCGAGGATGTCGTTGATGATCGAAAGAAGCGATTCTCCCGAAGCCTGAACCATCACGAGGTATTCTCGCTGGCTATCGTCGATATCGGTATCAAGCAGTAATTCGGTCATCCCGATAATCGCGTTCATCGGCGTCCGAATTTCGTGGCTCATATTCGCCAGGAAATCGCTCTTTGCGCGGTTCGCGGCGTCCGCGGTATCTTTGGCCGCGAGCAATTCCTGACCTGCCTTTTTCATTTCCGTGATATCGTGCCCGATACCAACCAAGCCGATGATCTCTCCTTCAGAATCTCGCAGCGGGACCTTGGAAGTGAGCAGCCAGATTTCAGATCCATCGTGCGACTGGGCGACTTCTTCATGACCGACCATCGGCTGGCCGGTGCGCATCACCTGCTGGTCATCGGCCACATAATTACAAACCAATTCCAACGGCATGAAATCGAAATCGGATTTACCGACCAATTCCTCGGCGGTTTCTAGTCCCATTAATTTGCGATGGGCTTCGTTGACGATCACAAACCGTCCGACGCGATCTTTCACGAAGATCAAATCGGGCAGCAGGTTGATAATCGTCCGCAACAGATCCCGCTCACGAGCCAATTCCTGCTCGGCTTTCATCTGCTGCGTAACATCTCTGGATATTCCAAAGGTACCGATCACTTGGCCATGCAGGTCTCGCAGAGGAAGCTTTGTCGACGAGCACCAAGTCTCCTCTTTGTCCTCGTAGGTTTCGCATTCCAGCTTGCCCACCACTGGTTCGCCGGTCGCCATCACCTGGCGTTCATCGCTTAACGCTTCCTGAGCATGGGGGCGCGAAAAGAAATCAGCGTCCGATTTTCCGATTGCCTGCTGCGTCGACTCGACCCCCAGTTTGCCGAGCATGCTATCGCTGAGCCGGATGAAGCGACTGTGAGCGTCCTTAAAATAGATCGCGTCGGGGACGTGCTGCAAAAGCGTGTCGAGCAGAAATTTTTGGTACTGCGCTTCGGCTTCGGATTTCTTTTGCTCGGTGACATCCCAGTACATGATCTGCACGCCGACGATCTGACCATTCCGGTCACGCATCGGAGCCTTAAACACTTCGACATAGGTCACATTATCGTCGACCGTGTTCTCCTCGATCGAATGGTAGACCTGCCCGGCTTCCAGCACCAACTGATCGTCGGCGCGATACTTCTTGGCAAGATGCGCGGGGAACAAATCAAAATCGGTTTTACCCAGCAAGTCTTCCAGCGTCCGACTGCAGCCTTTGCAAAACCTTTCGTTCGCAAACTGGATGCGACCGTCGCAGTCTTTGCGAGTCACACTGATTGGCAGGCTATCGACAAGCGCCCGATAGGCGGCGTCCGCATTCTGCAGCGCCACCGCAGCGGAACGCTCCGATGTAATGTCTTGAGCGACTCCGCGAATATGGTGAGGCTGTCCAGTTGCTTCCATCACCATCTGCAATCGCTCGCGGACCCAGCGGACACTTCCGTCAGGGCGGACGATGCGGTATTCAGCGGTCGCCCAACCAGATTCTGCCAACTGGCTCATCCGCTGATCCGCCAGCGCCCGATCCTCTTCATGGATGGCATCCACTAACGTCTTAGGGCTCCGCTTCATTTCGTCCAAAGGGACGCCGTAGATCTCGGCTGCTGCGGGGTTGATGTACAAGAGCTTGCGATAGTCGGGCGTCGCCGCCCAAACCAGGTCGTCGACCGATTCAAGCAACCCCTCAAGAACTTGACTCTTGCTAAAGGAGCGTGGGGTCGCTTCGGAATCATTCGAACTCATTAAGGTGCCTCATCGAGCCAACAGCTTGAAATCAGGGTGCTAGACCTAGATTAGGAGCCACCTTGGTAAATCGCAACAAAAAACGGGGAAGTTGACCTAGGAGGGGGGGAGGGGGGGAGACAGGGAGACAGGGAGACAGGGAGACAGGGAGTGGAGGAGTGGAGGAGTGGAGGAGTGGAGGAGTGGAGGAGGTGGGAGTGGAGGAGGTGGGTGGTGTGGTGTGGTGTGGTGTGGATTGTTGGGGTGGTGGGGATTGTTTTGGTTGGGATTAGTTGTCTTTGGTTTTCCTTTTTAGCTGCTTTCTTAGGATATCTAGTGCTGCCTTTGCGATTCGGTCTTGCACGATGTCGGGATGGCCGCCTAGTTCTAATTCGGATACCTGCAGCTCTCCCTTGGATTCACTGCTGGGGATGGCTTTCCAAATCAACACCCTTAGCGGAAATGCGGGTAGAGGCTGATCGGTTTCTGGAAGCTGTGGATACGCATCGACGGCTAGGAGCCAGTCGACTTTGTTCTCGCTTGCGATACGCGCGAAGATTTCTTCCTGCGGCTCGTCTTTGCGTTTTTCCAAATCGTTTAATTCGGGCACGTAAATGCCGGCTCGAAAGCCAGGTTTGCCAGCCAGCCAGCCAGCCAATGGTGCGGCGGCTCCGGCTTCGATCACCGCCAGCGATTCGGCTCGGTGGACCAGCGCGTCCGACACGGCATCCTGCAGTTCACAGCCTTCGCCTTCTCCGAAAATAAATTCAGGAACCAATTGATAGATCTGCTGGCGAGTTTCCATAATCTGCTGCAGTGCCAGGGCATCATCCGTGGCATCGGCCGTGATCCGCAGCGAGATTGTCGCACGGCTGACGGTAATTCCGACCGAAGGGGTTCGGTCCCGTGCGATCATGTTTCCCAGACGAGACTCCATCTCGCTCTCGCCGACTCCGAAACATTTGACAACCTGCTGGCGCATGACTCGCTGGCCCGCCAACCCACTGGCCACCAATCGCGGAAGGACGGTCGCCTGCACCATCTGCTTCATCTCGGCAGGGACGCCGGGAAGTGCAAAGATACGCGAAGGGGGCAAACCTTCGCGCGGGAAAGTCAGGTCCAGTCCGGGAGCGGTCCCTTGGGGATTCGGCACGACATCCGCACCGACCGGGAACATCGCCTGCAGGCGATTGCGTTCAGGCATCTCGCGTCCACGGCGTGAGAAGAGCGTCTGAATATGCTCCATCACTTCAGGCCGAAATTCCAGCGGTTGATTCATCAACATCGCCAGCACTTCTCGTGTTAGATCATCGCGTGTCGGCCCCAGGCCGCCTGTTGCGATCACGATATCGGCTCGCTGGGCAGCGATACGAAACGCCTGAACTCCGGCTTCGATATCATCGGCGACGGTGGTCTGGAAAAACGTCCGGACTCCGACCGCAGCCAACTGCTGACTGAGCCACGCGGAGTTCGTGTCGACACGAGCTCCGGTGGTCATTTCGTCGCCGATCGCGATCACTTCTCCGATCACGCTAGCTAGTCAACTTTCGCAGCAATTCGACTGCACTACCGATTTCAGCGATCTGACGTTCGGGTTCTTGCGGGATTTCTCGCTCGATGGTCAGCGGCCCGTCGTAACCGATTTCGTCCAAAGTCTTGACGTACAAAGCCATATCCACATCGCCTTCGCCAAGAGGCACTTCGGCCCCCCAGGTCTTGCCGGGCTGGTCGCTCCAGGTGCCGTCTTTGCAGTGAACACTTTTCACATGAGGTGCTAGTTTTTTCAACGCGGGAATCGGTTCGCCCGTGCCGTACAAAATCATGTTGGCAGGATCGAAATTGACATGCAAATTTTTGCGATCGACGGCAGCCAAGAAAGCGAGCAATTCATCAGCGGTTTCTTGCCCTGTTTCCAGGTGAAGTGCCTGACCTTGGGCGGCGCAGTGGTCACACAGATCGCGCGTCACTTCGATGATCCCCGGCATCCGCGGATCATCCATTTCCTGAGGCACAAAACCTAGGTGCAAGGCGACCACGGGGCATTCCAACAGGGCAGCGAAATCGGCGATTTCTTTCATCTCGGCTAGACGCGCGGCGCGAGTCTCCTCAGGTACCAGACCAATGGTTCGCTCGACCGTCGGAATATCGGCGTACGATTCGCCATCAAATCCACCGAATACGGCCGTCAACGTGACGTCCATTTCAGCCAACTGGCCTCGCAGTCGTTCGGCAACTTCGGCCGTCCGGGACTCCGGTGCTGGAGCATGTAACTGAATCGTGGGGACCTTTAGCTGGCGGATCACATCCCACTGCACGCCAAGTCCTGCATCCACACTCGCAAATACGCCGATGGGCCACTTCTTATCCGTCGTCATCACTGAAGGCTCGATATTAATAGGTTCTAACAGGTAAGTCTGCTGGCACCCAATGTACCGTGATTAAGAGAGCCCGTGGACCGGGGCAACCGAGACGATTAACGAGCCGTCGTTTTAATCGGGAGCGTCGAAAGACCGTCGCCTTCCGCCCCGCGAAGACAGCGTTAAGGGGGCGTTCTTTCGCGGAGAGGCTGTGCAATCAATCGGTGACAGTTTTCGCGTGGGAACCACCGTCTGGCGGCGGTGACGACGGCAGTCACGCAGCGACGCTCGCCAGAGCATGGACAGACCGAAATCAAGCCACCAATAAATTTTGCGTCCCTAGCGTGGGTAGCGTTTTGCCAACAACTGGGCTTCGCTTAGCAACTGCGGAACCTGCTCGGGAAGGGGATCGGGAGCAATCGCGGTGAAGTATTCGTCGTCGATGCCAAGCAGTACTTTGTGATGCTGTGCTTTATCGGGGGCGGCATCCAAAAAGCTGTCCGCGATTTCGTAATCACGATCCCAGAGAATCGAATCGGCAAGTTGGTCGATCACATTGGACCAGCGTTCGATATTTTTATCCCGCGGGTTACTGGGGACCAAACCGCAGGCGATCGATTCAGCATGCAATTCCATATCGTCCAGCATTCCTCCTTCGCAGTAGGCATCCCAAACGCGCTGCCTCCAGGAAACGATTAGGTCTTCAAGGTCCAACGCAGGCCATTCGCTAGCCGCATGGTCACTTGCATCCGCCGTTTCAATTTCCAGCATCACCTGATCGCGAACTTCGGCGAACAGAGCGCCAACAGCCGCTTCGTTGATCGCGGTCAGCGGGAGCGTCGCGTCGGTCTCGGTAAGCAAATGAGTACCAACCGTAAGGAGCACGGCAAGTCGCTGCTGGGGTGCGAGGACATCAAAGACAGCGATCCCAAAATGCCAAGGCGTCGGATCGTCTCCGTCATCCAGATCGACAGCCAAGTCTTCTAGAATCGCTTCCAACGCAGCAGCGACCAGCAAGCCTTCAGCCCCTTGAAGCGTTCGATTTCCGCTGCTTGTGTGCCACATGATCCGTCCGCTTGCCACTTTGAAAAGAGCCGCCAATGTGCCCATGATAGTCTGCCAGGGATCGTCGAAAAGCCGTATTACCGGTGAACAGAACGCAAAAAATCCATTTCTTCAATTCTGAGCTTTTTTCCAGATTGCCCCATTTGCCCACATAGAAATCGTGTACACTCCGGGGGTGCGGCATTTGTGGCCGCGAGTCTCTATTTGCTAGGGAAAGTTACCGACTGATTCGCTGAAACCGCTGCTCTTCCCCAGCCCGCATTGCTCCATGCATTCTTCGCAGATGGATGCATAAGGCCGATTCGCCGGGGAGACCTGCCGACGCCATCATGTGCCACCAGGCTCCGCGTTGCCAGCACGAACCGAGCATCTCTATCAGTGAACGGGCACTAAACCTTCTCGAGCAGCGCATTAGGCACAAGGATTTTTGGTAACCGCATGACTGCGGGACCAAGCTCCGAAGCCGAATGCGTGGTCACGTTGAATGGGTCGATTTCGGCCCAAGGACAGTTTTGATGAGTAAGCGTATTTACGTCGGAAACCTATCTTTCAATTCCTCCGCAGATGATTTGCGAGAATTGTTTGGGCAATATGGTGAGGTAGTTAATGCCTCGGTGGTTTCCGACCGCGAAACCGGTCGCAGTCGCGGATTTGCATTCGTAGAAATGAATGACGGAGCCGAAGACGCGATCGAAGCCCTGAACGGCCAAGATCTTGGTGGACGAGCCCTCACCGTCAACGAAGCTCGCCCTCGAGAAGAGCGACGTGGTGGTGGCGGTGGCGGTGGTGATCGCGGCGGCTACGGTGGTGGCGGCGGCGGTGGACGCGGCGGCTACGGTGGCGGTGGTGGTGGCGGATATGGTGGTGGCGGCGGTGGTGGATATGGCGGTGGCGGTGGCGGCGGATACCGCAACTAGTCATTTCCTAAATCGAGCCGGCTTCCTATAACCGGTTCTAGAAATTCAACGGAACAGCGTCGTGTTTTTGCGCGACGCTGTTTTTGTTCTCCCTTACTCCACCCCCCACCCGTGCCTGCTTTGTCACCCACACTTCCCAAGACGTTCTACGAATTCGATCTGATTGAGCCTCTCCAGCGAGCACTTCACTCCGAAGGCTATCACGAGCCAACTCCGATCCAGGCTGCCTCCATTGGCCCCCTTCTAGAAGGGAGAGACCTCCTGGGATGTGCCCAAACCGGAACGGGCAAAACCGCTGCTTTCGCGATCCCGATCCTGCAACGACTGGACGCGGACCGCAAAACGCCTCGCCCCAAATGCCCTCAAGTACTGGTCCTAAGCCCTACGCGTGAACTGGCTTCGCAGATTTCTGCCAGTTTTGAAAGCTACGGCAAACACCTTAAATTTCGCGTCACGACGGTCTTCGGCGGCGTCAGTCAGGGAAGACAAGTCCGCGCACTCGAACGGGGCGTCCATATCTGTGTCGCAACCCCCGGACGACTGCTAGACCTGTTCGGTCAAGGCTGCGTCTGGATGGACGATGTGGAAACCTTTGTCCTGGATGAAGCGGACCGAATGCTGGACCTGGGCTTCATGCCCGACCTACGAAAAATCATGAAGGAACTGCCGCCCAAACGGCACTCCCTGTTCTTCTCAGCAACGATGCCGCCGCCGGTCAAAAAACTGGCCGAAGGTCTACTGACCAACCACGTCGAAGTCATTGTCACGCCTCCTTCTTCGACCGTTGAACGGATCGAACAATGCCTGATGATGGTCGAGCACACCGACAAAATGAAGCTGCTGCGGCATGTCCTGGACACCGAAGCGACCGGGCAGGTTTTGGTTTTCACCAAAACCAAACGGGGAGCCGACCGGCTTTCCAAGCAACTACAAAAACAGGATTTGTCCTGCGAGGCGATCCATGGCGGGAAAACCCAAGCCGGACGCGAACGCGTCCTACAAGGTTTCCGGAAAGGCAAGGTCGACATCCTGATCGCGACCGATTTGGCCGCTCGCGGAATCGATATCGAAGGGCTAAGCCATGTCATTAACTACGACATGCCGCACGACCCAGAAAGCTATGTCCATCGCATCGGACGAACCGGACGCGCAGGCGCCGAGGGAATGTCCGTCACCTTCTGCACTCCCGACGACCACGACTGCCTAAACGCTGTCGAAAAATTGATCGGACAGCGAATCCCTGTCGATTCCAAGCAACCGTTCCACACCCGGTCTCGAGCCACAACAACCAAAGGTGGCAAAGGAAAGGGAGGCAAACAGAATCGCACGTGGAAACCGCGTCCAGGATCGGCCGGTGCAAGAAGCGCCAACAAAGGCTCGACCATGCCCAGCAAAGGACGCAGTGGCGGCGGCAACAAAAAAGCGGCTGGCAAACCCAACGGCAAGCCAGGACCTCCAAGCCGCCGCGGATCCTCGGGCTCACGCTAAACCCGAACGGGCAAAGCAGAACGTCCATGTCGCAGTGTCGCTGCTACCTAGCGGCAGGAACGACGGCGCTCTCGCAACTACGCTCGCCAGAGCGTGGACCGACCGGTGATACGTGACCAATGGATTTCACGTCCCACCGCGAAAGGCGACAATCGCCGACGGGCTATTCCTTGAGTTCGGCGGCTTCAGGCTCAGCAGCCTTGGGCTCATCCGCTTCGGGTTTATCACGCCCGCGACGACGGCGGGACTTTCGCGGATCTTCGCTTGGAGTTCCGATCAACCGCTCGGTGCTCACGGTAAAAGAATCGGCCACGACCTTGGTTTTATCGACCCCGTCGTAAAACGCATCGACCGAGACCTTGTCGCCTGCTTGCGATAATTCAAGCGAATTGGTTCGCACCAGATAACGGGCCTCTTCGGAAAGCGGGACCTGAATCGGTGTTTGCCCCGCCACGACGGCGATCCCTTTTCCGGGGAAAAACTGCGCCAAGGTTCCGACCACCTTATAGGTTCCTGGAACGATAACGCCCGGCGGTGGCTTAGGGCCTCGCTTTGCAGGATAGACCCCGGGAACGACCGCTTCCTTCGCATGGGCTGGCATGTTGTTCGTGCGAATGGGATGGAACAGTTCCACCTGATCGACGGGCTCGACCGGCAACCCATTGGGTCCGATATTCGTACTGAAACGGACCATCATCCCCGGCCGAATTCCCTGCGGATCGGCGACGGCGTTAAAACGCATATGCGAGGGGTCTTGCGGCAACTGGACCATCACCTCCGTCCCCTCCGTGTCGGTTATTTTCGCAACGGTACCGACGATCCCAACCAACGTTCCATCCACATGAATGATGGCTCGATTTACCGCCGCGTTTCCTGCTCCGGCAGCTTGCCCGAAAGGTGCCTGATTAGGGTTTTGAGCGACCGCAGGGCAGGCCAGCATCGCTGACGCACCAACGACACGGATAAGTTTCCATAGATTTGACATGGCGACCGGAAAGGGTAGGAGGGACAAGAGGAAGGTGCGACTGGGTTCCACAAATACGTGCGAAGGCGGCCACGCCATCGGCCAGGGCTACAAGGCTTGGCGGCAAAAAAAATCGAATCGGGCTCCGCCCTTCCAATCCAAAGCAATCGTTTTGTGGATGCTCCAATCCCCCTAGGATAACCAAATCAATCCGACTTAGCGTGCTGGTGGTTAACGCTGGCCCAGAAAAACGGTAAACCTTGTAGTGTTCGCAACTTCCTCCAAGGCTGCTTTCGATGCTCCGAATCGGTGCCGTTTCGTACCTCAACACCCGCCCTCTCGTCTATGGACTGCGCGAGCGTCTGGAGGGCCTGGGGTCTTTGACTCTGGATCTACCCAGCCGACTGGCCGATGACCTAGCGAACGGCGACCTGGACGTCGCACTGATCCCGTCGATCGAGTACCTCCGCGGCACCGGCGCTCAAATCGTTTCGGATGCGGTGATCGCCTGCCGAGGCCCTGTCTGGAGCGTACGGTTGCTCAGCCGAGTCCCGATCGCAAACATCCGCCGCCTAGCCCTGGACGAGGGCAGCCGCACCAGTGCGGCACTCGTGCGGCTTCTGCTGGCCGACCAATACGATTTGCATCCTGAAACGATCCCCTTGCCGATGGAGACCGATCCGGAATCGGTCGATGCGGATGCGGTGCTGCTGATTGGCGACCGAGCCATGCCCCCCCCGACGGGCGTCTATCAAGAGATATGGGACCTTGGAGACCGCTGGTGCCAATGGTCCGGACACCCCTTCGTGTTTGCCATGTGGATCGCACGAGAGGGAATCGACGCTCAACCGCTTGCAAAGATCCTGGCAGCCGCCCGCGATGAAGGCGTGCAAAACCTGGAATCGATCGCCCAGCAAGAAGCGGGAAGCCACGGGCTGACCAGCAATGACCTGCATCACTACTTTACCGACAACCTCCATTTCCGACTTGGGCCTCAAGAACGCCAAGGGCTGCACATCTACCAACAGCGTGCCAGCGAACTAGGCTTGATTTCCCAAGCACGCGAATTTCACTTTTGTTCAGCGAGTTAGGAAGCGAACATGCCAACTGCCATTCAACCCATCCTCGACAAAGTCCTCGACGGCCAACGGTTAAACGAAGCCGATGCCCTGCAGTTGCTGCAGAGCAGCGACCTGACGGCGATCGGAACCGCAGCCGACAAGGTGTCGCGACGGATGCACCCATCTCCGGTTCGCACCTACAACGTCGACCGGAACATTAACTACACCAACATCTGTACCGCCGTCTGCGATTTCTGCGCCTTCTACCGAGGCCCCAAGAGTGACGAAGGGTACGTCCTGCCACGCGAAGAACTGCTGGCCAAAGTCGAAGAAACGGTAGCGTTGGGCGGCAATCAACTGCTCCTCCAAGGAGGCCTACACCCCAAATACAAACTGGAATGGTACGAGGAACTACTGCAGGACATCAAAACACGATTTCCGCAGATCAACGTTCATGGGTTCAGCCCACCTGAACTGCATCACTTCACCAAGATGAACAACCTGCCGATCAAAACCGTTCTGGAACGCCTGAAGGCGGCCGGGCTGGGAAGCATTCCCGGCGGCGGCGCGGAGATCCTTGTCGACCGCGTTCGAGACGAAATCACGCGTGGGAAAGTCAACACCGACGATTGGTTGAACGTGATGCGAGTCTGGCATCAGCTTGGCGGGATCAGCACTTGCACGATGATGTTTGGACATGTCGAAACGCTGGCCGAACGAGTCGAACACCTGCGGCGTCTGCGCGAACTTCAAGACGAAACCAATGGCTTCACGGCGTTCATCTGCTGGACGTTCCAGCCCGACAACACCCAAATGGCCGACGTCCAGCCGGCCGGGTCTTTTGAATACCTCAAGACCCAAGCGGTAGCACGACTGTACCTGGACAACATCCCCAATATCCAAAGCAGTTGGGTCACCCAAGGGTTAAAGATTGGGCAACTGGCGATGCTGTTCGGTGCAAACGATATGGGAAGCCTGATGATCGAAGAGAACGTTGTCGCCGAAGCGGGGACGGTCCACTTCTTGACGCTTACTCAAATCCGCGAAGCGATCGAAGAACTCGGTTTCCAACCAAGGCAGCGCGACGTTTTCTACAACCACGTCGACATCGAACTGGAAGAGAAAGCGATCGCCGCCAGCCAAGCCCCTGCGAAGCTGGTCGAACTGACGCCGTAGCTTTTAAAAAACCACCGCCTGGCAACGGTAGCTACGCTCGCCAGAGCGTGACTATGATAAATGGCCCCTTCCACCAGTCCTTACTTCAGTCCTTTCCATCATGCACGACTCCGCTCCAATTCGCTTAGCCACACGCCGCAGTCCTTTGGCGCTTTGGCAAGCCAACTGGGTTGCTGATCAACTCCTTCAACAAGGTCACCGTACCGAACTGGTCCTCTTAACCAGCCGAGGAGACACCGACCAAGCTCCGATCGACGGGACGCGTGGTGTCGGATTTTTCACCAAACGGATCCAGCAAGCGTTGGTCGAAGGCGAAGCGGACGTGGCGGTCCACAGCCTTAAAGACCTGCCGACGGATCCCGACGAACGGTTCGCCCTTGCGGCGATTCCACCACGAGCCGCTGTCGGGGATTGCTTAATCAGCGGCAGCGATCACACGCTTGCGGACCTGCCGAACGGTTCGGTGATCGGAACGGGCAGCCGCCGCCGAGCCGCCCAGTTGCTTCACATGCGCAGCGACCTTCAAGTCAGACCGATCCGCGGCAACGTTCAATCCCGTCTTGAAAAACTTGCCTCAGGCGAATTCGATGCGATCATCCTTGCCGAGGCGGGGCTGTCGCGTTTAGAAATGACGCAGCATGTCACCGAACGATTGACCTTAGAACAAATGCTTCCCGCCCCAGGACAGGGAGCCCTTGGAATCGAAACGCGGGCCGACAACCCTATCGTCACCTCGGTGTTAGCGTCGCTGGATGACCGGGAAACCCGAGCTTGCGTGACGGCCGAGCGGACTCTATTAAGCCACCTGAGCGGAGGTTGCTTAGCGCCGATTGCGGCGTTGGCGACGGTCGCCGGAGACCAGTTAACCCTCCGCGCGTTGGTCCTTTCCACGGACGGTAAAACGCGTCTGGAGCATTCGGCCATAGGTGCCATCGATCAGCCAAACGAACTGGCTGTCGAAGTTGGCAACCAACTACTCTCGCAAGGGGCCGAACCACTAATCAAAGAGGCGAGGTAAGCCCCTGCAACCTTTTCTCTCTCCTCAAACTCCTTTCGTATCATGCCTCGCCATTTTTTCTTCGTGACACTTGCGTCTCTGACTTTCTTTGGGGCGGAGACAACTTCTGCAGCCGACTGGCTGCAGTGGCGAGGGCCGACTTCCGACAACCATGCCGCCCCCGACGCCGATCCGCCAGTGCAGTGGGATCTTGCCCGCGGCGATGGCGTCCTTTGGAATACACCCATCCAAGGTGCCGGACACAGTTCACCGACGGTCGTCGGCGAATCGATCTTTCTGACGACCGCCGACCTGGAACGCGACGAGCAGCTGTTACTGGAATTCGACCGAACGAGCGGGGAGCTGACCCAGTCGATCGTCGTGCACGACAAAGGGCTTCCGGCTCGGATTCATCCGCGTAACTCTTACGCCAGCCCTACGGTCGCCTCCGACGGAGAGCAGATCTACGTCGTGTTCCATAATTCGGACGCGATTTATGTCACGGTGTACGACCTTTCCTTAAGAAAGAAATGGCAGAAGAAGGTCGCCAACTTTAAACCGCAAGCGTTTCAGTTTGGATATGGTGCCAGCCCCATCCTGTTTAAAGACCGACTGATTATCGCCGCAGAATACGATGGGCCCGACAGCGGCATCTATGCCTTTCAGAAAAAGACAGGGCAGGGGCTTTGGAAAATCGACCGCCCGGCGAACCTGTCTTTCTCGTCCCCGATCGTCGCCATGATCGCCGGCAAGGATCAACTGCTGATTTCCGGCGCCGACAAGATCGAATCTTATAACCCGATCAACGGCAAACTATTTTGGTCCGCTGACTCGTCGACCGAAGCGACTTGCGGCACCATCGTCTGGGATGACCGTATGGTATTTGCTTCCGGCGGGAACCCAAAATCAGGGACCTGGGCCGTATTGGCCGACGGATCGGGAAAGCAGATTTGGGAAAACCGAGTGATGAGTTACGAGCAATCGATGCTGGCCGACAACGGTTCGTTGTACGCGGTCTCGGACGCAGGCGTCGGCTACTGCTGGCGAACCAAAGACGGAAAAGAGCAATGGAAGACAAGGCTTACCGGAGGCTTCACGTCTTCTCCCATGCTGGCCGACGGGCGGATCTATGCAGCCAGCGAAGACGGCGAAGTCTTCGTTTTCAAGGCGACCCCCAATCGATTTGAACTACTGAGCAAAAACCAAATGGGAGACGAAATATTCGCCTCGCCAGTCGCCGTCGATAACCAATTGTTCATTCGCTACGCCGTCATAAACGACAAAGGCCGACAGGAATATTTAGCCGCGGTGGAGAATCAATAGAGACGGCCAGAGTTAAACGGTAACGCAGAGGCGGAGTGACACGGCATGTGACCAATGCCGTCTACTTTCTTAGCGGAACGGCGCGAGCCGTCCGGCAATCCGCCTAGAAATCACAATGCATGTGCCGGGCGGCTCGCGCCGCTCCGCTAAGATTTTTATGCTCGTTTCTGGACGGTGACGCTAGGCGGCCTTTGCGGGGGCGACCGGTTTGGCTGGGCGAACTCTTTTGGGTTTTGGACGCCAGCGTCGGTGAAGCCACCAATATTGCTCGGGGCACTTCAACACGACTTCGGCTAGACGGTCGTTGTACCAAGCCGTCATCGGGCGGACTCCGCCTGCTGCGGGATCGTCCGACAGTGGGTCCAGAAACCCGGTAGCTCCTTGGATGAATCGCATGGGCCCGTCGTATCGCTGCGTATAGCCGACCATCATGGGGGCTTTTGAAGTCAGCGAAAAAAGGGCTAGCCCTTTATGGCAGGAAGCTGGATGCCCCAGGAAATCGACCCAACAACCTCGTTCGCCTCCGTGCTGATCGGCTAGCAAAGTCAGAATCCCGCCCTGGGCTAAATGGCGATCAATTTCAGGTGCACACCCGTTCTTATCGATCAGCCGCTGCCCTTTGGCGGCTCGAAAACGGGTGATGTATCGATGTAAGTGGGGGTTATCGAGCTTCCGAGCGATCGTCAGCGTTGAAATCCCGATCAAACCGTTGACATACCCGCCCATTTCAAAATTCCCGAAATGACCGGAAACGACCACCGCGGGACGCGAACTGAGCATGGGGCGTAAACAGGCGTCTCCCGCTGGAAAATGAATGTGCTGTTTCCAGTTGCTGCGGTGCAATCTTCGCGGTGCCCAAGCGATTTCGCAGATCATCAACAGCAGATGGTGCCACATCGCCCGCCGCATCTCGACCCGCCTGAGATCCCCCTGGTCGGGGAAAACGCGTTCCAAATTCGCCTCGACCGTCTTTCCTCGCACGTTAAAGACGTCGCTTAGCAGCCAGGCGGCACCATGGCAGCAGCGGTTCGCGCGATCTTCAGGCAATGTCTGGACGACTGCAATTAGCAGGCGAACCACTACATATTCCAGTAAATGCTGCATCCGGCGACGCATCGACAACCATCCTTGGAGGGGAGCAAGCAAGATTTCTTGTTCGTATCGTTATCGGCCTATTCTGACGAGAAACGGGGGTTCGCCGCTAGACCGGAAATCGATCGTCCATCCTTCCCCCGCTCGTTCTTTAAGAAACCTTGAAGGCGTCCGGTTGTCGGCAGACGGTACAAGATGCGACACTACGAGGACTTGGGCTGTCCTCTGCCGGACAGCCGACCACGGAAATTTGAAAAAGCCCCCCCCATTCCCGTACCTATCGGCACACCTTGCAGGGTGTGAACCGGACATTAACAGGTAGAAAGTAAATGGCTGGAGAAGTCGCAGTGGTTTTGGCCGCTGGCAAAGGGACCCGCATGCAAAGCGACCTCCCCAAGGTCCTCTGCCCGGTGTGTGATCGACCGATGATCCACTTTGTCTTAGATGCTTTGTCAGCTGCAGGGATTACCGACCAAATCGTCGTCGTGGGCCACCGAGCCGACGATGTTCAAGCCGAACTAAACGGACGCTCCGAATCGATCCAGTTTGTGCTCCAAGAGCAACAACTGGGGACCGGGCATGCCGTTCAAGTCTGCCGCTCATTGCTAGCAGACCACAAGGGACCGGTCATCGTGGTCGCTGGAGATTCGCCGTTGCTGCAGGCGTCCAGCCTGGAAAAACTGCTTACTCATTTCCGCAACACACGACCTGGGCTCCTGCTGGGGACGCTTAAAAAAGACGATCCACAAGGCCTTGGTCGAATCGTCAGGAATGCCCAAGGAGACTTCACGGGGATCGTCGAAGAGAAAGACGCCAGCGAAGAGCAGCGTGCGATCACCGAAGTCAACATGAGCACGTACTTATTTGACGGCCCAGCACTACTGAAAGCGCTGGACCAACTTCAAAACAACAATGCCCAAGGTGAGTTCTACCTCACCGACACCGTCGCCTTGCTCCGCCAAGCCGGGCATACGGTCGAAGCCCTTCCGGTGCTTCAGGAATGCGAATCCTTGAGCATTAACAACCGTAGTGAGCTACAGCTTGTCGACACGACCATGCGAGCGATGGGGTACTCGTCCAATGCGTGAACTAAAAATCTTTAGCGGTCGCTCAAACCCCGACCTTGCGACCGAAATCTGTGACCACCTGCACCTAGCGCCTGCCGCGATCACGCTTGGGAAATTCCCTGACGGAGAGAATTTCTGCAAGCTGGACGAAGACGTCCGCGGACGTGATGTGTTTTTGATCCAGCCGACTTGCCCACCGGTCAACGACAGTTTGATGGAACTGTTGATCATGATCGACTGCTGCAAACGAGCCAGTGCAGCGCGAATCACTCCGGTCATCCCGTACTTCGGATATGCGCGACAAGACCGCAAAGACGAGGGGCGCGTTCCGATCACGGCGAAACTGGTCGCCAACCTGATCACCCGAGCTGGCGCCGACCGCGTTCTGACGATGGACCTGCATGCAGCTCAGGTCCAGGGCTTCTTTGATGTCCCTGTCGACCACTTGTACGCAGCTCCTGTCCTGAACGATTACTTCCTCCAGCAGAACTTATTCGGAGATGACATCGTTGTCGTCAGCCCGGACGAGGGAAGTATCAAACGAGCAAGCGGGCACGCCAAACGGCTGGGAGGAACATTGGCAATCCTCCACAAACGCCGCACCAGTGCTCTGGAAGTCCAACAGACGACCGTCATCGGCGGTCCCGTCGAAGGCAAACGTGTCCTCATGTTCGACGACATGATCAGCACCGCAGGCAGCATCTGCGGTGCGGCTCGACTGGTCCGCGAACATGGAGCATCCGAGATCCACATCGCGGCGACGCATGGGATTTTCTGTGGTCCCGCAATCGAGCGGATTCAAAATGCTCCGATCGATTCGATCGCGATCACCAACACGCTGCCATTGCCAGCAGAAAAGCAACTGCCCATCACGCGTCAGCTGTCGGTCGCTCCACTACTAGCAACCGCGATCAAGCGAATCCATCACGATCAATCGATCAGCGAACTGTTTCGCACCAAGTAGCCTGGCGATGGCAAGCGGCTGCGCAGGCAACGACAAAGCTGGCCAACAGAAGAATGAGTATTGAGTAATGAGAATTACAAAATGCAAAAGAGCTGACCTGCAAGCCATTTTGCATTTCTAATTTTCCATTACTCAATACTCATTCTCCGGTCTCTCGCACAGCCAGCGGAATCGCCCACAGCGAATCTGGCGTATCCTGCCGTGGCCTGGTGAAAACATTCCACGGCGAGCGGCTGAGCATGCAACGACGAAGCTGCCCAACAGAAAAATGAGTATTGAGTAATGGAGAATTACAAAATGCAAAAGAACTGGCCCGCAAGCCATTTTGCATTTCTCATTTTCCATTACTCAATACTCATTCTCCTCGGCTCTCCCACGGCCAGTGGAATCGCCCGCCACGAATCTGTCGCTGCCTTGCCGTGGCCTGGTGAAAATCATTCCACGGTGCATGCCCGAGCATGCAAGGACGAAGCTGCCCGCCAAGAAATCTGGCCAACAAAAGAATGAGTAATGAGTAATGAGAATTACAAAATGCAAAAGAGCTAACCCGCAAGCCATTTTGCATTTCTAATTCTCCATTACTCAATACTCATTCTCCGATCCTTCACACAGCCAGCGCAGCCTCCCACCACAAAACCGCCAGCCTTCTTTCCGTCAAAGCCATCTTATCTCGCCTGTGGGCAAAACCATTCCACCAGCCGATCGTCCATCCACTGTTCCGTCCCTCGGGAGATGTAACCGACGTGTCCGCCTCGTGAGGTGACCGCCAATTCGATGGAATCGGCCAGCGTCGTATGCTGGAATGAAGTGATCGGGATCATGGGATCGTCGGCGCTGGTTAGGATCAACGTCGGCGTTTTGATTTGGTGCAGGTACGGAGCGGCTGATGCGGAGGAGTAGTAATCATCGACGTCTCGGAAACCGCCCAGTGGGGTTGTGATTCGAGCATCCAGTTCCCGCAGTGTTTTGGGACGCGGCAACAGGTTGAGGCGTTGAAACGCTTCGCTTTGCCGGATCTGTGGGGGGATGCGTTGCAGTAGCTGGCGGATGAAGTACCAGTTGTAGAAACGCATTCGCCGCCGTTGCATGATGTTGCTGCATTTTTGTAAATCAACCGGAGGTGCGACGGCGGCGATCCGTTGCAGTCGTTCGGAGACGTCGGACGGGAGCGGGTCCTCGCCGGCGCCCACGCGGCCGACTCCGCGGAGCAATTGGTTTCCGCCCATCGAAACGCCCATCGCGTAGATGGGGCCTGCGATGGTCCGTTTGGCGATTTCGATAATGACATCCAGGATGTCATTGCTTCGTCCGGCGTGGGTGAGCGATGTCGAAAGGTTCGCGGCGGCTCCGCAGCCTCGCATGTCCAGCCGAAATGTGCGGACCCCTAGTCCGTTAAAGCGGGCGGCAAGGCGGACCATGTAGCCCGATGTGTGGCAGCCGCAGAGGCCGTGGATCAAGAGGATCGATGGCGATCCCTCTCGCCAGTTAGGTGGGCGGTCGTCGTGCATGACCAGGCGGTCGCCGTCGCGCAGTTGGACTTCGATCGGAGTCGCTTTGTACGGAAGGTCTGGACCTTTCTGAACCGCTGCTAAAATGGTCTGGATGTGTCCGCCACGAACCAGCCAGTGGGGGCGAAACGGTTTGGAAGGCATCGATAGTAGGCTCATCGTTTCCCTCCGGATTCGATTCCTTGCGGGCGACCCCTCTTCGACGGGTGCCGCGTTTGTGTTGGATACGTCAAACTATCATCCATTGTTGTTTGGACCCGCATTGGTTCCGTGCATTTGATGAGCATTCCGCTTCCTTTGCCGCCTGTATTCCTAGGTTTTTCCCGCTGCCGCGATTTGTTCTTATGAAAGATATCCGCACCTTTATCGCGATCCCGATGGAACCCAAAGTCCAGTCGGAAGCACGCAGTCTTGTCCGAGCTCTCGAAGCCGAGGGAGACGGCGTGCGCTGGGTCCCATTGGACGATCTGCATTTGACCCTGAAATTCCTCGGGGAGGTCGATAATACGCGGATCCACGGTGTCTGTCAGGTAGTGCGTAATTGTTGTCTGGAAACCCCGGCAACGGAACTGCACTTAACAGGAGTGGGCGGATTTCCAAACGCGGAGCGGCCCCGAATTGTATGGGCCGGGATCGCTGACGGCGGCCCAATTCTGGCCGCATTGGTCGAAAAACTAGAAATTGAATTCGCCAAACTGGGATTCAAACGCGAGCCCCGCGATTGGCAGCCGCATCTGACGCTCGGTAGAACTCGCCGCGGAGGCCGAAAACCGGCTCAGCTGCAGCAAAGGATCGCCGATAATGCCGACCGTGAATTAGGGCACATGATCGCTAACAAGGTTTGTGTCTATGCCAGTTTCCTCGACAAACATGGTCCTACCTACCAGGTGATGGATACCATTCACCTGGAATAGAGAGTGGCGAGCTAGTGGAAAGGCCTCAGATACTGCGTTTTGTGGTGGGAGGCTGCGCTGGCTGTGTGAAGGATCGGAGAATGAGTATTGAGTAATGGAGAATGAGAAATGCAAAATGGCTTGTGGGTCAGTTCTTTTGCATTTTGTAATTCTCATTACTGATTCTTCTGTTGGCCAGTTTCTTGGCGAGCAGCTTCGTCGGCTCAGCCGCTCGCCGTAAAGTGTTTTCACCAGGCCACGGCAAGGCAGCGACAGATTCGTGGCGGGCGATTCCACTGGCTGTGCGAGAGACGAGGAGAATGAGTATTGAGTAATGGAAAATTAGAAATGCAAAATGGCTTGCGGGGTCAGTCATTTTGCATTTTGTAATTCTCATTACTCATTACTCATTCTTCTGTTGGCCAGTTTCGTCGTTGCCTGCTCAGCCGCTTGCCGTGGAGTGTTTTCACCTGGCCACGGAAAGGCAGCGACAGATTCGTGGCGGGCGATTCCACTGGCACTGCGAGAGACGAGGAGAATGAGTATTGAGTAATGGAAAATTAGAAATGCAAAATGGCTTGCGGGTCAGTTCTTTTGCATTTTGTAATTTTCCATTACTCAATACTCATTCTTCTGCTGGCCAGTTTCTTGGCGGGCAGCTTCGTCGTTGCCTGCTCGGGCATGCACCGTGGCGTGTTTTCACCAGGCCACGGCAAGGCAGCGACAGATTCGCGGTGCCGCTTGGCGACTAGGCGATACGGCAAAATGTTGGGCGGTTCTTACCGAATCGAGACAAGATCCGTGGCCGGGCGGCTTGCGCCGCTCCGCTAAGAATATCACGCTGACCGGAGAGTACATGCTAGAACGCAAGGCCGGTTCCGGCCGGGAGGCCTTCGCGGATCCGCTAGTTCACTTTGCCTTTGGCTTCCATCTTGCCCCAGCTGTCTCGCAGACCTACTGTCCGATTGAATACTGGCTTGCCGGGAACGCTGTCTGGATCGACGCAGAAGTATCCGGTTCGTTCGAACTGGACTCGGTCACCGACTTCGGCGTCCAACAATGCGGGCTCGACCATTGCGGTCGTTTCCTGCAATGAATCCGGATTCAAACTATCGAGGTAAGAACCGCCATCTTTGACCGATTCCGGTTTTTCGTCACTGAACAATCGATCGTACAACCGGAGCGGAACTTCGGCTGCATGTTCGGCACTGACCCAGTGGATCGTCCCTTTGCATTTACGATCCGATTTCCCTGCACCACTGAGAGTATCTTCATCGTAGGTGCAAAGGATTTCGACAACATTGCCAGCTTCGTCCTTTACGACATCGTGACAATCGATGATGCACGCATACCGCAACCGGACGGCGCCCCCTTTCTTTAAACGGAAGTATTTGCGAGGCGCTTCTTCGCGGAAATCTTCGCGTTCGATGTAAAGGGTCCCACTAAACGGAACCTGCCGAGTCCCCGCTGCTGGGTCTTCGGGATTGTTGACCGCTTCCATCATTTCAACTTTGCCTTCAGGCCAGTTGGTCAGCGTCAGCTTGACCGGATCAAGGACCGCCATTCGGCGCTCCGCAACTTTATTCAGGTGGGTGCGAACCGCGTTCTCCAACTTGACCACATCGATCGTGCTATTAAATTTGGCAACACCGATGTCTTCACAAAAATCGCGAATCGATTCGGGCGTGTAACCGCGGCGGCGAAGCCCGACGATCGTGGGCAGCCGCGGATCATCCCAGCCGCTGACGTGCTTGGCCGTCACCAAATCCAACAACTTGCGTTTGCTCATCACCGTATACGTCATATTCAGCCGCGCAAATTCAATCTGGCGGGGGTGATGGATTTCTAGTTTTTTGCAGAACCAGTCATACAACGGTCGGTGGTTCTCGAACTCCAAAGTGCAGATCGAAAACGTGATCTTTTCCAGCGAGTCACTTTCGCCGTGTGCCCAATCGTACATCGGGTAAATCTTCCAGGTATCGCCCGTTCGATGATGATGGGCCTTCATGATCCGGTACATCACCGGATCACGCAAATTCAGATTGGGCGAAGCCATATCAATTTTGGCTCGCAGCGTATGGCTGCCCTCGGGGAATTCGCCCGCTTTCATTCGCGCAAACAGATCGAGGTTCTCTTCCACCGAGCGGTCTCGAGTCGGGCTGTTCTTCCCTGGTTCGGTGACGGTCCCTCGGTACAGCCGAGTCTGTTCACTATCCAGGTCGCAAACGTAGGCATCGCCCGATCGAATCAGCTGCACCGCCCATTCGTACAGCTGGTCGAAATAGTCGCTGGCGAAATGGAGGTTGTCCCAGTTAAACCCTAACCAGCGAATATCGTCTTTGATCGAATCGACGTACTCGGTCTCTTCCTTGCTTGGATTGGTGTCATCGAACCGCAGATTGCAGGCACCGTTGTACTTTTTGGCCAGCGAAAAATTCAGGCAAATACTTTTGGCATGCCCGATGTGCAGGTAGCCATTGGGCTCAGGCGGGAAGCGTGTCTGGACTCCACTAAAACGGCCCGATTCCAGGTCTTTTTGGATCGCGACTTCGATAAAATTAAGCCGTTCTGCGGCAGGTGTCTCATCGGAACGGTCGGCAGGATCTGAAGGGGCGGCGGACATCCGGTCTTCCTGAAAGTCGAGAATGATTCAGTGGGGAGAGCAATGGTTCGAGAACAAACCACTCTACGTCCGATTATGACACCCCCAACGAATTCGGAAAGCGGTTGCATTCTCGTTTCACTCCGCCCCGCCGGGCTGACCGAATGTCGAGTGCCCACGAAAGCAGTTTTTTGAAGGAGGCGTTTCTTTCGCGGGGGACGCGAAATCGATTGGTGACGAATTATCAACCCATTGTGTTTCCCTCCGTGTTGCTTTGACATTGACGGGGGGTCTTTACAGGCCTGCAGATTACCGCCGCGATTGTCGCCTTTCGCTCCGCCAAAGAACGTCCTTTTGGAGCTACTTTCGCCGAGCGAAAGGCTACAAAAACCGTCACCTATCAACTTCACGTCCCGCGCGAAAGGCGACACGGGGCTTAGGCTTTTGGGGAATCCGAAAATGGCGAGAGATAATTCCGCACGCCTTGAAGGACTCCACTGGTCGCCGGTTCGGTCGCGTGAAAAAAGGAGTCCTGTTGGCCTTTGTCCGACAATGCTTGCTGAACGGATTCGACGACATCCGCCGCGGCGTTCCGCACCAAAATGGCTCGATAACCTGCGGTCAGGGCAGCCAGATCGTTTCCGGAATCACCTGCAAACAGGATTGCCCCGGGATCCACCTTCTGCTGCTCCGCCCAAAACTTCAGCGCGTAAGCCTTGGAAACTCCACGCGGCAGCAAATCGATCAGGCCATCATGGGTAAACGGATCGATACTCCCGACCACCGAATAGGGGGCATCGTTTGCCTCGGCAACCATTTCGATCTGCCGGACCTTTTCGCCCACCGCGGCAGCGTTGCAATAAAAACTGAGCTTATACGGCCCCTGCTTCTCGCTCTCCTGCATCCGCAATCCGGAAACCTTTTGCAGCAGAGCCCCTATCCAGTCGACATCCTTCTCCCCGACCAGGCCAGCCAGATGCTGGGCGTATGCTGTCAATAATTCGTAATTGGAATCTCCTTGGCGGGCATAGATCGAAGTCCCCACATCGCACAGCACCCACTCGGGCTGCGGCAGCCCGAATTCGAGAAACGCGGATTCGACGGATGCAAAATGCCGGCCCGTGACAAAGACTAAGCCGACGGTTTCGGCATGCAGTAGATCGGCAAGTATTTGCAGATCCCGCCGCTGTTGCGGGTCCTGATCCAGTGGGATCAGCGTCCCATCCAAATCGGTCGCCAAGACTGCGGGACGGCGGGCAACATTCTGCACAACTTCACCATAAGCAAAAAGTAAAAAACAAGAGTGCCGACAGCCTAACATGCCGAACCGTAGCATCCAAAGCATGCCACTTAGGAAGCTCGGCCGCGCGGGCACGGCACGGGGACTTTTGGCTCACGATTAAACCGGCAATACCAACCAGTGCAAGTTTACCGGTTAGCGGACCATTAAGGGTTACCCACAGACAACCGGGGCAGCCGACTGCGGCTGCCGCGAATTCCCGATTTGCCATGGACTGTCTGGCGCCAAATTCCGATTTCGGAGCATGACAGGGTGGTCCTACTCGTCGCGAGACCCGATCACCCCGCTCGCTTTGATTCTGAACTTGATCGCCATGGAGGGGCATCGAGCATGCACCGCAGGAAACGCACCGTTGCATTCTTCGTATGGCCAATTCTTGCGGCGACAGGGATCATTGTACTGCTACTGCTCCAGTGGACGCAGCTCGCATCCCCCAAAGGTCCGACGATCGCGGTCGCCCACTCGATCGTTTCGACCCGAGCCGTCCCCTCGCCAAGAACTCTTCCGGTTACGGCCCCCAGTTTTAGTGGCATCGACCAAATGGATGCCGCTCGGCTATCGGCAGCCGCCCATAGCGGCCGTATCGACCATGAAGCAAACTACCCAAGCCTGTTGCCTGCCGCTCCATCCGCCGCGGTGTCCCTGCATGCTCCGCTGCTAGAAACGAATGATGAACTGGCTGGATTGGAATCCCGCGAACCGCCAACCCAACCATTCAATGCGGCTTCGACACGCACGAACTCTCTTGAAGATCTCGGTCCTGAGGAAGAGAGCGATGCGCAGATCCCTGCAACGCTGGCGATCCAGCGATCTTCGATCGGAAACCAAAGCCGTGCATGGCCCGAAACACCAGTCCTGATCGCCATGCTTTCGGAACCAGCCCTGCAAACGCATGCGGGGAACTGGTCCGCAGAGGTCGAACAACAGCTCCTTGAACTACAGAACCTGCAAACGCTGGGTGACTCCGCTGCCGGTCCGATCCTGCAGCGCCTGTCCACCCTCGCCGCCGAAGGCTTAGCCGCCGCCGAAGCGCTGGGTGACCGGCAGGCTCAAGTCGAATGCCTGTGTGGGGCGCACGCCCTACAGCGCCGCTTAGCCGTCTGGATCCCTGTCTGGGAAACGACGCGAAACGCTCCCACACAATTTGTCGCCGCCAGCCACACCTTAAGCATCCAAACCGACGAAATCGAACGACGCGCCAACAAGGTGGCCGAGATCTGCGACCAAACAGGCGACGCGGAAGCTTGGAAAAATTTCTTGCTGCTGGAACGGATCATCGATCCCCGCCAAGCCAACGATCCAGCGCGACGCCGCTTGACCGCTCAACGACTGCTGTCGCGACTGGAATGGGAAGGGCTGTCCGAGGAACAACAATCCTGGCTGGAAGCGGCCGAAATCCAAGACTTTGCACTCGCCGTTCGGCCTTGGGCCGAAGGTCCTGTCAACTATCGGCGTCTGCTGGAGCAGATTGAACGGCAAGAAGCCGATTCGATCGACCTGGCCGGCATCGACGTTGCTGCCACCAACCAAGCCCTGCGTTTTGGCGGCGGAGATGCTTCCCAGCAAGTCGCCCAAGCAATCAACACGTACTACCGGAATGCCAATCTTCGGCTTTCCATTTCGGAAACGATGCTGAACCGAATCTTGCCAGCGATGCCAGACAAAGACGTTCCCGTTTCCCAAACTATTCGGGGCACCCGCATCGGTGGGACCAGCCACGTCGCCAGTGGCCTGCGTATTTCGCTGCTCCCTTCGCCAGACAGCTGGAACCTCCAACTGCAGACCGATGGTCATGTCCTCGCCAACACCGTTGGCCGCAACGGGCCGGTCACCGTCCACAACACCAGCAACGCCAACTTTGCAGCCGACACCGACCTTCGGATCACGCGTCACGGGCTTCAGATCCAGCCTTCCAACGCGACCGTCGACCAGCAAACAAAATTGCGTGCACTGAATACCGACTACGACGGATTCCCGTTGATCGGATCGCTCGTTCGAGGGTTTGCACTTTCGAAATACGAAGAAACACGTGAAGAGACGCGGCACCTGACGACCTCCAGAATGGAACGTCAAATCGCCGACGGTATCGACACTCAACTGGAAACCGAAATCGTTTCCAAAACCGAACGCCTGACCGACCAACTGCTTGGCCCGTTGGCTCGCCTTCGCCTAGCCCCAACGGTCGTCGACCTACAAACCGATGAAGATCGCTTGTCAGCTCGATACCGCCTTGCCGGCGATTGGCAATTGGCCGCCTACACGCCTCGGCCGCGAGCGATGAGCGATGCCTTGTTGAGTGTGCAGGTCCACCAATCGGCCCTCAACAACACCTTTGAACGACTGGCCCCAAAGAACGAACCGCAAGCGATCCGGGACGTCGCGACCGAACTGCTTCAAATGTTTGGCCAATCGACTGACAACCTACCAGACGATCTACCGTCGGACGTCCGAGTCCAATTCTCAAACACACGCCCGGTAACGACTGAGATCAAAGACGACCGACTGTGGCTGACGTTTCGGATCGTTCGCTTAACGCGTGACGGCGGCCTGGACCTGCGGCACTTTATCGTACGAGCTTGTTTCCGCGGGGAACGTGACGGGCTGCAAGCTCGCTTGGTTCGCGATGGATCGCTCAGCATCAAAGGGGCTCGCATGTCGATGGGGCAGCGAGTCACGGTTCGAGCAATCTTCAATAAGATCCTCAGCGAAAATCGCCCGCTTCCTCTGACCGCCAATCGGCTGGCAGAGAACCCTTCGATGGCAGAGACTGAAATCAGTCAGCTAGAACTGAGGGATGGTTGGATCGCCATGGCGATCACTCCGCAGCGGTTCGCGTACCAAGAAACTCCCGCCTCCCAATCCCCATCGGAATCCGAAAGACCAACCTGGGAAGTTTCTCATCCCCAACCTCAGCACGTCGGTCCCGCCCCGGTCGAGAAGCAAGCGACCCGTATGAACACCGCCAGACAGCAACGTCACGCGCCAGCCCCCGTCATCTCGCTGCAGCCAGCGACCAATCGGATGGACCGTCGATAGCCAATCGATCGATCTCTACCGCCCCTGCAGGACGTGAAGTCCGCAAGCAACAAAAGTCTCGCCAGCAACAGACCAATGATGCCATCTACTTTCTTAGCGGAACGGCGCGAGCGGTCCGGCCATCCGCCTAGAAAACACAATGAACGTGCCGGTCGGCTTGCGCCGATCCGCCAAGAAAACCGCCAGTAGACGACATTAGGGGGCAGGCCACCACGACTCAGCAACCGTCTCCTAACGCCCGGAACGGCTGCATCCAAGCCATTAAAAACACGTAAACAGATAGCCATCTGCACCAAAACAGCGTCTCGGCGGACCACCAAAGTCGGTCATTTGGTTCCGATTAGACCGGTTACCCACAAGAGTCCAGCACCTGGTCATCCGTGCATATACCCATAGTGCGGAAAACTAGATCCCCTAGACGGGAAACAAGCCCCCAATAAAGCCCCCATCGGTCCCTTAAACAGGTTTTTCTGAACTAAGCACTAGAAGAATGCAAGCCCCGTTGCCATAATGACTGAGGAAACAAATGCCCCCGTAGGGATCTGGCGGCCATGTTTCCGGCACAATGGTCGCGTCGCCATGGAGGGGGAATAAGAAGCTTACAACCTGTGAACTGCGCTGTCTGCTGAATCCTATTCGGCCCCACCGACAGCGCGATTGGGAGCAACGCCTTGATTACCACCGCCGATCTAAAACTGCAGACCCGTCGAGACCTTGCTGACCTTGCCAGGCAACATGAGATCTCCGGCTGGCATGGGATGCGAAAAGACGAACTGATTGCGGCTTTACGCAAAGTTCAGCAAGCGGCAAAACGAAAGGCAAGCAAATCTTCCGGCGCAAAAGCCAGTTCCCGCAAGTCCACAAGCTCTGCCAAATCGACTTCTCGAAAATCTTCCGCTCGCAACAACTCGATCTCAGCTAGCAATTCTAAAGCAGACGCCGGCTCCGCTGCAGCCAAAAGCTCTCCCACTGCCTCGAAGGATTCGAGTAGCACCAAAAAGACGACCCGAGCCTCTTCATCTCGCTCGACCAAGTCCGCCGCAGCTTCAAAGCCTAAGGTCAAATCTTCGGCACTGACCGACAAGACCAGTCGAAGCCGAAGTCGCAAACCCAAAGCGCCTCCCGAACCTCCAAAGAAACCCAAGCTCGCTTCGACCTCCCTGCAGAAACTGCGAGAACAACAGCAAGCACGCGAGCGTCTAAAAGACCTATCGATGCACGTCTTGGTTCGGGGCAAAGCAGCCGCCAACGCAAAACAAGAAGCCGAACCCGCCGAAAGCCCCAGCAAAGACCGAGCGATCCTATTGGTCCGCGACGCGTTTTGGCTGCAGGTTTCCTGGGAAGTTACTCGCGGATCGGTTCAGCGAGCCAAAGCGGCCCTGGGAGCCCACTGGCATACCGCCAAACCAGTCCTTCGCTTGGTAGCCATCACCGACGCAGCGACAAACGCCGCCGAACAAAAAGTCCGAGACATCCCCATCCACGGCGGCGTCAACACTTGGTATGTCGACATTCTTGGCGAACCGACTCGCTACCGAGTGATTGTTGGCTACTCGGCAGCCCGAGACAGTGCCGACCCACAATTCTATGCACTCTGTCGCAGCAATATCGTTGAATCCCCACCACCAAATTCCAGCGACGCAATCGATGGACACTGGGAAGATATCGCCGAAGACTACGAACGTATCTTCAGCCTAAGTGGTGGCCACAAAGCCGACGCATCGGCTGACCTCCGAGATATTTTCGAACAACGTCTCCGTCGACCCATGAAATCTCCCAATGGCCGGCAACTGGGCAACGCCGCCGATGTCACCTTGCGGCGTGAACGGGAATTGCCGTTCGAGGTCGATGCCGAACTGATCGTGTTCGGTTCCACGACCGGAGGCTCTTCGGTGTCGCTGGGTGGTGAACCGGTCAAGTTAAACGAAGACGGCACGTTTACCCTGCGAATGGAATTGCCCGATCGCCGCCAAGTCCTGCCCGTTGTCGCAACCAGTCGAGACGGAATGCGGCAAAGGACCACGATCATCAGTGTCGAGCGAAACACGAAGGTCATGGAACCATATTTGTGTGAAGAAGGCGACCTGTAGGTCCTCACTCACCGCACGACGATTCTCCTAGTGGATCGGCGCAAGCCGGCCTGTCGATTAATCGACAGCAGAGAAAGATTGTAGCCTTCCGCTCCGCGAAAGTAGCTCCAAAAGGACGTTCCTTCACACGTCCCGAGCGATAAATAAGCTGACGATTTCCGCTCACGCTGCTCTTGTATGTTTCCGCCGGGCTCGTCCCGGTCGGTACAACAACTGGCAGCTACCTGAATGCCTACCCCCACTCGGTCCTTCTCTGCCAGTTGCGAGCCCGCCGGGGCAGCCCGGAAACGGAACTCTATCAACCAGAATTCCAAATCTTGGCTTCCTGCCAGGCAAGCTGGCATGGGGCCTTTTCTCCCTGCCACACTCGCAACTTAATTATCGCACGTCCCGAGCGAAAGGCGACAATCACTAAATCAACAAACCGCGAGCCGACCGGCAAATACGCGGGGAAATCCAGGGCGACTGCCGGACGGCTTGCGCCGTGCCGCTAAGAAATGACACCGACAACCTTCCCCCAGCGCCACACTCCAAGCGGCGATTTTCCTAGCGGATCGGCGCGAGCCGACCGGCAAATACGCGGGGAAATCCAGGGCAACTGCCGGACGGCTTGCGCCGTGCCGCTAAGAAATGACACCGGCAACCTTCCCCCAGCGCCACACTCCATGCGGCGATTTTCCTAGCGGATCGGCGCGAGCCGACCGGCAAAAACGCGGGGAAATCCAGGGCGACTGCCGGACGGCTTGCGCCGTGCCGCTAAGAAATGACACCGGCAACCTTCCCCCAGCGCCACACTCCATGCGGCGATTTTCCTAGCGGATCGGCGCGAGCCGACCGGCAAATACGTGGGGAAATCCAGGGCGACTGCCGGACGGCTTGCGCCGTGCCGCTAAGAAATGACACCGACAACCTTCCCCCAGCGCCACACTCCATGCGGCGATTTTCCTAGCGGATCGGCGCGAGCCGACCGGCAAATACGCGGGGAAATCCAGGGCAACTGCCGGACGGCTTGCGCCGTGCCGCTAAGAAGGATGCTCCCCCAAGGCTTTGAAATTTACGGCCATGCTACAATGCCTGCAAAACAATGACTTTACCATTCAGCCGAAATGGCCGATAAGTCCACTGGGCAAGCATCCGAGCGGTAATGCCAGTCTCGCCCTCGCTAAACCACCCCTAGGGCGCACCACGTTATACTACCTCAATAGAAACCGCTTCCGTCATACACTTTCCCAATCCTTCAGGAGATTCACCACCATGGACCAATCGAAACCTACCGCTACGCCAGCAGGCCAAGAGAGCAACCCATCGCGACGCAATTTCATTAAAGGGACAACGGCAGTTGTCGCGGCAGGCGCGATGACGACAGGCAACATGAAGATTGCTCGCGGAGCCCATGCTTTCGGAAGCGACCAAATCAAGATTGGTCTGGTTGGTTGCGGTGGACGTGGCCGTGGTGCCACCATCCAGGCCCTGAACACCGATGGCGGTGAAACCAAATTGGTAGCCGTTGCCGACGCCTTTGACTTCCAAATCAAAGATGCCCTGAAGACCATCCAGAAACAACACCCCGGCAAAGCAGAAGTCGAACAAGACAATCAGTTCGTCGGCCTGGATGCCTACAAAGGCGTGATGAACTCGGACTGCGACGTTGTCATCCTGGCAACCCCTCCTGGTTTCCGCCCACTGCACATGGACAACGCCATCAACGCTGGCAAACATGTCTTCATGGAAAAACCGGTTGCAACCGATGTCGCCGGAGTTCGCCGAGTCCTTGAAGTTGGCAAACTGGCCAAAGAAAAAGGACTGGCGGTTCAAGTCGGCCTGCAACGTCACCACGAATTCCGCTACCGCGAAGTCATTGACAAAATCCACAACGGCGCCATCGGCGATATCGTGAGCGCGCGAGCCTACTGGAACGGGGGCGGTGTATGGGTCCGACCTCGCAAACCAGAACAGAGCGAATTGGAATACCAAACCTACAACTGGTACTACTTCAACTGGTTGTGTGGCGACCATATCAACGAACAACACATTCACAACCTGGATGTGATCAACTGGGCCATGCAAGGCAACCCCATCGAAGCTCAAGGGCAGGGGGGACGTGAAGTCCGAACCAGTATCGACACCGGACAAATCTTCGATCACCACATGGTCGAATTCACTTACCCCGGAGACCACAATCCGAAACTGTTCAGCCAGTGCCGCCACATCCGCGGTTGCTGGAATAGCGTTTCGGAACATCTATCGGGAACCACCGGTTTCGCAGATGTCTCGGCTGCCAAAATCTATGACAACAAAGGCAAACTGATCTTCCAGAGCGAAGCAAAAGAAGCCAACGGCAAGGGCTGGCAACAAGAGCACTACGACTTGTTCGCCGCATTACGAGCTGGCGAAACTCCCAACGAAGCGGAATACGGTGCCAAGAGCACGATGACTTCCATCCTGGGACGCATGGCCACCTACAGCGGCAAGACCGTCAAGTGGGACGACGCCATGGCAAGCGATCACGCGCTGGCCGACTTTGATTCGCTAACCAGCTTTGACCAGTTGCCTCCAATCACCCCCGATGACGAAGGACGCTACAAAGTCCCCGTTCCAGGCACAACCAAACCGTTCGAAGCCTAAACAGCTAAAACGCTAACAGCTAAAAAGCCATCCAGTCCACAAAGGACCGGGTGGCTTTTTTTAGCTACCCTTAAATCGATTCACTCTCTTGAATCAACTGGTCAAACGCATCCTCGTCTAGCACGGGAATCCCCAGTGATTCAGCCTTCTCTTTTTTGCTGCCCGCATTCTCACCGACGACGACGTAGTCGGTTTTGCTGCTGACGCTGCTGGCCGCACGTCCTCCAAGCTGCTCGATCAGCGCCTTGATTTCATCTCGTCTGTAACGCTGCAACGTCCCGGTGACCACCAATGTTTTACCCTGGAACACAAGGGGCGTTCCCTCTTCAGGTGCAGAAACCTGTTCCACCATCACGACCCCGACCGCTGCCAAATCATCCAGCGCCTGCTTACCTGATTCACTGGCAAGAAAATCATGCACGCTTTTGGCGATCACCGGGCCGACTTCGTCGATGGCTGCCAGCTGTTCCTGTGAAGCCTGCCGCAGTCCGTCCAGCGTTGGAAAGGTTTGCGTCAGGCGAGTCGACGCTCGTGGTCCGACGTGCCGGATTGCGATCGCCGTCAGGACTCGCGACAAACCACGCGTTCGGCTGTCCGCGATCGCTTTGACAAGCTTCTTTGCTTTGCGTTCTTTCACCAATTCCAAATTCTTAACGCAATCATCTGCGGTCAAGCGATACAGGTCGGCATAGCTGGAAACCATTTTCTGGGCGACCAGTTGATCGATCAATTTGTCCCCAAGACCGTCGATATCCATTCCATTGCGGCTGGCGAAAAACGCGATCCGCTGGCGCAGCTGCGCAGGGCAACTGGGATTAGGACAGCGAATCACAACGCCCCCTTCATCACGTTGCAGCTCCGCTTTGCATTCGGGGCAGGCGACCGGAAACTGGTACACCGGAAGCGGCTTGGTGCGAAGGTGCTTTTCGACTCGAACCACCTTGGGAATAATCTTCCCTGCTTTTTCGACAACCACCGTATCACCAACGCGGCAATCGAGCCGCTCGATCTCGTCGGCGTTATGCAGTGAAGCTCGACTGACCGTCGTATCGGCGATTTCAACCGGCTGCAGGTAAGCAACAGGCGTAATCGCCCCCGATTTTCCAACCTGAACATCGATCCGTTCCAAGACCGTCGTCGCTTCGTAACGTTCACGCTTGTAGGCGATCACCCAGCGAGGACTTTTGGAGGTATTACCCAGTTCTTCACGCTGGGCGAAGGAGTTGACCTTAAAGACGATCCCATCGACTTCAAAATCCAGCACCGGCAGATCATCCTCCAAATGTTCCATCGCACGAATAGCCTCTTCGGCCGTGCGAAACCGCTGCACGTCAGGCGTGGGGGGCAAGCCCAGTCGACCGATCTCCGCCAAAAAATCAAGGTGCGTCGTCGCCTGCAAACCTTCGTGAACGCCAAGTCCGTGACAGAAGAACCTCAAGCGGCGGGAAGCAGCGATCCGTGGATCAAGCAACCGGATCGTCCCGGCGGTGACGTTGCGGGTATTTTTAAAAGCGGGCAGGCCGGCCTCGGTTTGGCGAAGGTTCAATTCCACCAGGTCGGCATTGGTCATATAGACTTCGCCGCGGACCTCCAGCAGCTTTGGGACAGATTCCCCGCTCAGACGCAGCGGTACGCCCAGCACCGTCCGGATGTTGTGCGTGATATCGTCTCCAACTTTCCCGTTCCCCCGCGTCACGCCACGCACCAGCTGACCGTCTTCATAGACCAAAGAGGCGGCGACCCCGTCGATCTTGTACTCCATGATCCATTCAATCGGTGAATTGGGAAGCAGTTTTGTGGTCCGCTGAAAGTAGGCAGCCAGTTCCGACAGGTTGTACGTGTTATCGATCGAGAGCATCGGAAGGGCATGCTCGACCGCCGTCAGATGCTCCACCGGCGCGTCGCCGACTCGCTGCGTCGGGCTATCGGGCGAGGCGAACTGAGGATACGCCGCCTCCAGTTCCTTCAATTCTTCCAGCAGGCGATCGTACTGCAAATCGCTTATTTCAGGAGCCGCATCGACGTAATACAGACGATCGTGGTGACGTATCTGACTCGCCAGCTCCGTCATCCGCTGAGCAGGATTTGAAGGCATCGCCATTCCCTCCGGGAGATGCAAGGTTTGATAGGGGACCGCGCGCGCCGATAGATTACCGGATCCGGCAATGATAACGTAAGGGTGCAAGGTTTTTGGAGGTGCGAGCGTGGCAGGTTACGACAGTTTGCCCGCCACGACGCTGGTTCGCATGTGAACCAGGAATTGAAAAAGTTAAATTACAAAACACAAAATGGCTGTCCCGACGAGCGATTTTACTCTCTGTAATTCTCATTTTACGTTTTGCAGTCTCTCACGCCGCTGGTGGAATTTCGTGCCACGTAACGGAATCAGAAGAAGCTTTTTCGCCGCCTCACTTGACCTTTTCGTCGGCCTCCCCTGACGCTCCCCGGGTCGTCCTACCGATTCGAATCGATTACGTTCTTGCATTGAATTCAACAACACGCCCTCCGGGTGTGACACTGCCCCACCCAGGTTTGGATGTTCCCTGTAATGGTCCGTACACGATTTGCCCCTAGCCCGACCGGTTACCTTCATATTGGCGGCGTCCGAACGGCTCTCTTTAATTGGCTTCTCGCCCGGCAATCAGGCGGTCAATTCATCCTGCGAATTGATGACACCGATCAGCAACGCAACGTCAATGAAGCTTTGCAACCGATCTTAGAGGGATTTCGCTGGTTGGGCATGGACTGGGACGAGGGCCCCGAAGTCGGGGGCCCCCATGGACCTTACTACCAGTCGCAACGCGCCGATGGCTACAAGGCTGCGGCGGCACAACTGCTTGCTTCCGGTCACGCCTACCGCGATTACTCGACCGCCGAAGAACTGCAAGAGCAGCGGCAAGCCGCCGAAAAAGCGGGCAAGACCTTCGTCTACGACCGTCGCTGGATGGCCGAAGACGACGCGACCGCCGAAAAGTTTGCCGCTGAAGGACGCGGCCACGTGGTTCGTCTGAAAATGCCACGCGAAGGGGAGTGCGTGATCCAAGACCTTGTCCGTGGCGAGGTCCGTGTGCAGTGGAGCAGCGAACAGGATCACGTGATCCAACGAGGCGACGGCAGTTGCTTGTATCACCTGGCCAGCGTCGTCGATGACCATGCAATGGAAATCACGCACGTCGTTCGCGCCGAAGAGCATCTTCCCAATACGGCTAGGCAGATTTTCATCGCCCAGTCCCTCGGCTACGAACTTCCGCAGTACGCTCACCTGCCGTACGTCGCCGAACCGGGCGGGACCGCCAAATTAAGCAAACGGAAACTGGCCAAGTATTTAAAAAACCCTGAATTCTCCAAACTGATGCAGCACGGGCAATCGATCGCCGAACGCTGCAACATGACGGTCGATGCCGATACGTTTAATCCTGTCATCGTCGACTTCTACCGCGAGATCGGCTTCCTCCCGGATGCCGTTCTGAACTACTTGTTGTTGCTGGGCTGGTCGCTGGACGGTTCCACCGAATCGTTCGACCGTGAAGCGATGATCGAAAAGTTCTCGCTAGGCCGAGTCACCAAAGCCCCAGCAAGTTTTGACCCGCAAAAACTGACTGCATTCCAGGCCAACTGGATGCAAGGGTTAGAAACCAAACGCAAAGTCGCGATGGTTCTGCCCTACCTACAAAAAGCCGGCTTCATCGCCGACCCGCCTCCCTGCGAAACCTCGGACATCTTAACGACGGTACTGGAAGGCGTTGGCGACCGAGTCAAAGTTGCGGGCGACATCCTTGATTACAGCTATCTGTTTGTCAGTGCCGACGACGTTCAATACAACGACAAAGCATTCCAAAAACGGGTTGTCAAACCAGAAGACGCCGCACCGCTGCTAACAGAATTTGCAGCGACGCTAGATCAAATCGAACCGTTTGATGCCGCCAGCATCGAAACCGGCCTGAAACAGTTCTGCGAAACCAAAGAGATCAAAATCGGCCAGATCATCCACGCGTTACGAGTCGCCGCAACAGGACAACCGGCCGGCTTTGGGATGTTTGACACGCTCGAGATCCTAGGCCGCGACGAAGTCGCCAAACGGATCGCCAGAACCGTAGCACTGGCAACAAACGCGTAGCAGACAGCTGAACTTCACCAGTCACCCCAACGCATAGGCAGCCGTAAGATTTCCGCTTACGGGTTTGGCCCAATGCCACCGACTTTCTTAGCGGAACGGCGCGAGCCGTCCGGCAATCGTATTGAAAACACAATGAATTTGTCGGTCGGCTTGCGCCGTTCCGCTAAGAAAACTGCCCGCAGACGCCAACGTAGATAGCGTTGGGCTTGCCCCGGGAGGGGCTGGGAACTGGCAGCAACCTTTTTGTGTGATTGAAACGAGGCTCTTTCGGTGCCTCGTCGCCCCGCGGCAATCAGCGTTTGTCGCCCTTCGCTTTCGATTAAATCAACTCGCTGCGTCCGCGAGAAATCGCAGACCGTATTCCCGGTCCCTCGCTGACGCAGCGGGTTGGGATTTCGACAGCCGGAGGGTCAGCCCTATCAAATGCCGGGCAGAAGCAATGCGAACGTCTCTAGTAAATTGTCGCCTTTCGCGGAGCAAAAGGCGACAAACGCCCATGCTGGAACCACCGCCTGGCGACGGTAGCTAACGGCCGTTACGCACCGATGATCGACTGCGTTACTGCAGCTTGGCTTTCATGGTTGCTAGTGCGTCTTTGAGAGCTTCCGGCAACTTTGCTGGGTCACGGCCGCCGGCTTGCGCTAGATCTGGTCGTCCGCCTCCGCCGCCACCTACGATCTTTGCGGCGGCTCCTACCCATTCGCCTGCCTTCAATCCTTTTTCGACCAACGGCTTACTCAGCCCGCCAATCAGCACGACTTTGTCTCCCTGGATCGATCCAAGCAATATCGCGGCGGGACGATCGCTCTGCTTGCGAATCTGGTCGATCCAGGCTCGCATCTGATTCGGAGTCGCTTGCGGTGTTTCTTGCACGATCAATATGGCTCCACCGACCTCTTCAGCTTGCTCCAGCAGATCGCTTGCCGAAATCCCTTCTTCACCCGCAACTTGCTCGGCCTGCTTCAGCAATTGATCCCGCTCAGCGATCAGCGCGGTCAACCGGTCAGCAACATCGGTTAGCGAAACGTTCAGGTGCCTCGCGATTTCTCGCGAGACGGCTCGAATGGCCGGGTAATCAACACCTTGCAACGGAGTGACTTCAGTCGATTTGATTGGCAGTGGATCGACTTTGGATTCACGTCCTGCACTGATGTCTTTCTTCAGCGTGCGAACCTCTTTCATCAATTTGCCAATCCGTTCGGCAACCTTTTCGACTTTACATCCAAGGATCGCGAGAACCGATTCCAGGATGTTTTTCGTCTGCTGGCGATGTTCGGCGGCACGCGCTCCGGTAAGCGCGACAACGCGGCGAGTCCCGGCGGCAACACTTTCTTCCGCCACGACGGTAAACGATTCAACCTGATCGGAACTGGTTAGGTGAGTCCCTCCACACAATTCCTTGCTGAATTCACCCATCGATACCATGCGGACCGGATCGGGATACTTTTCACCAAACAACATCATCGCCCCAGCCTGTCGGGCTTCTATCAGTGGCAGCGTGTCCCACTGAATGGTCGCAGCCGCTGCGATCTGGTCATGAACGTCTTTTTCAATCTGGACCAGAGTTTCCTCATCAAGCGATTCTTGATTGCTGAAGTCAAACCGCAGCCAATCCGCATCAACTTTACTTCCCTGTTGCTGCGCATGTTGCCCGACGTTCTTTTGCAATGCGTAATGCAAGATATGAGTCGCCGAGTGAGCTCGCGCGATCGCTTGCCGCCGATCGACATCGACCTCTGCGGTGCATTCCGCACTCTCGCGAATTTCTCCGCGTTTCAGATGGCCCAAATGAACCAGCAGGCCAGCATGCTTTTGAGTATCCGTGACTTCGAATTCAAATTCATCGTTGAAGATCCGTCCGCTGTCTCCGACCTGGCCGCCCGATTCCCCGTAGAACGGCGAATGGTCTAGAACCACTCGCAACGTCTGATCGCGTCCCCCTTCGACGTGACTGAGCAGTTGCCCCTCGTCTTCTTTGCCGTGACCGTCGCCGCTAATAATCCCTTTGATCGTCGCGGGGCTGGAGGTTTTTTCGTAACCGATAAATCGAGTTTCACGTAGGGCTTCCTTCAGCGTTTCCAGCGGCCCGGTCTGAAACAATTCACGCTGCCCAGCGCCACTGACGCCAGCATGTTCGTCCATCGCCTGCTGATAGCCATCCCAGTCGAACGTGTAGTTATGTTCGGCCGCCAACGTTTGCAGCAATTCGGGCGGCACCCCATAGGTTTGGTACAGGTCGGCCGCTTGGCTGCCATCGACCGTGCCGTTGCCCTTGGTTTCCATCGTGGTAAACATCCGCTGAATCCGTTCCAAACCAGCATCGATGGTTCCGAAGAAGGTTTCCTCTTCGCGGCGAATAACCCCTTGGACTCGGTCGATCGTTTCTTTCAATTCGGGGTACGGATTGGCCATCGCATCGGTAACCGCGCCGACCAACTGGTACAGGAACGGTTCTCGAAGACCCATTTGGTGGCCATCGAGGACGGCCCGACGAATCAATCGCCGAATGACATATTTCGCGCCGTTGGCACCTGGGTAGACATTTTCGTGGATCGCGAAAGTTCCCGCACGGACGTGGTCCGTGATCCGGCGCAAGCGGCGACCGTTATCGCCGGCGTACTCGTAAGGAACCCCCACCACCTCCGCAGCCGCATGCACGATCGGCAGCAGGCTATCGATGTGGTAATTCGTCGGAGTCCCTTGTAGGACGCTTGCCGTTCGCTCCAGCCCCATCCCGGTATCGATGTTCTTGCTGGGCAGCGGCTGAAGGTTATCTGGCGGAGTTCCTTGGCGATTGAACTGGGTGAAGACCAGATTCCAGATTTCGACGCTACTATCGTCATCCAGCTGGTAATAGATTTCGCTGCAGGGACCGCATACGCCGTCGGGGCCAAGGCTAGGAGCACTGGCGGGCCAAAAGTTCTCGTCCTCTTCCATCCTGGCAATTCGCTTGGAAGGGAGCCCAATTCGCTCATTCCACAGCTTAAAAGCTTCGTCATCGTCTTTGTAGACGGTCACGGTCAGGCGATTCGGGTCGATTCCCAGCCATTTCTTTGAGGTCAGGAATTCCCACGCCCAGTCGATGGTTTCCTGCTTGAAATAGTCCCCGAAACTGAAGTTCCCCATCATTTCAAAGAACGTGTGGTGGTATGCGGTTCGGCCGACATTATCGATGTCTCCGGTCCGCAAACACTTCTGACAGGTGGTGGCCCGAGTGAAATCGAGCTTCACTTTCCCTAGAAAATGGTCCTTAAACGGGTTCATTCCGGCCGGGGTGAATAGAACCGACGGATCCCAAGTCGGCACCAGCACATCGCTCCCTTGACGCGAGCAGCCTTTGGATTCGAAAAATTCCAGGTATTTTTCACGCAGTTCGTCGGTCTTCATCGCAGGCCATCAGAGCGGTTGTCGGTAAGCGGGTGTAGGTGGTCGATGATACTCAAAGCGTGCGAAACGTGGGAGTCCTAGTGTTTTGAGCAACCGAATCCTACGGCGGGGGATGCCGCCAGCAAGTATTTTTCGCCCGCAAATCGTAGAGGACGAGGCAACGAGTCCCGCAAATCCGGACTCGTAGCCTCGTCCACTACGCATGCTCCTCCGGCCATCGCTCTATCGCCCACTCAGTCCTTTTGACCGACGATTGCTCGGAAGGGTCGCCCGTCGTTTCCGATCCCTTCCAGAGTGACTTCACCGTCGATGGCTTCGGCCTGTTCGTAAAACGCATCCGGTTTACTGACAACCTTGCCGTTGATGGTTTGCAGAAATTGCCCGGGCCGTAACCCCGCACGCCAAGTTGGCGTATCGGGGTCGACTCGCAAAATCGCCAAATCGGCTCGGCTGCCTTGACGCGAATAAAGCAACTGGCTGGGAGGCAGGGCGGTTGCCCAGTCGACTCGCATTCCCCGCCAAGTCGGTTCAGGGATTTCACTGTAAGCCGGTTTGCTTAGGCTCAGCTGCTTTTTTCCCAACGTAACTTTGATTCGCTCGGGCTGAACGGCTCCGACAAAATGATGTGCAACGAAGATCTCGACCTCCGATTCAGCCGGCCAGCGGCTTAGTTCGCGAAACAACTCCAAAGCCCCATCCGTACGGACTCCGGCAACGCTAAAAATAACGTCTCCGGCTCGAAGCCCCGCCTGATCCCCCGGCAACCCTGGGACGACTCGAGCAACCCTCGCTCCGCGACCTTCCAGTGTGTCTGCCGGTTCGATTCCGAGGAAACCAAAAGCGGGTTGGCGGCCCTCACGAAGGGTTTGGATCACCTGCCGCATCGGCTCGTCGATCGGGATGGCGTATCCGGCAGGTTGTTCAAAACCGGCGACCGCCGCAAGCGACGTGGTCAGGCCAACCATCTCCCCTTTTAGGTTGACCAAAGCGCCGCCGCTGCTGCCAAGATTTAATTTGGCATCGGTCTGCAACAACAATCCAAACTCAGCGAGCGACTGCTTCGCTTCAGGCGTCTGAGTACGGGTTTGCGGCAGGCGCGGGCGAGGCGTTCGCTGCAAGTTTGAAACGATCCCCCAGCTTGCACTCGGTTCACCATCGCGAGCGGTGGCATAAGGGTTGCCAAGCGAAACAACAAAACTGCCGCGACGTAAAGTCGACGCGTCTCCGAGCGGCATCGTGGGAAGATCTTCACCATCGATTTTCAGAATGGCAAGGTCGGTCCACGGGTCGCCCGCTTTGACCTTCGCCAAACTGCGAACCGCCGAAGCCTTCGCATGCCGTCCCTTCCAATAAACGTAATAGTCGTGCAGCTCAGGATCGTCCAAGACGTGATAGCAGGTCAGGATCAAACCGTCAGGAGAGAGGATCACGCCGGAGGCATAATGAGCCGGAATGAAATCGGGATCATCTGGATTTTCCGCCGCTTGTTCCGGAGTGGGAACATTGAACTGGAAAGACTCCACAACATTCACGGCCCCTTCCTTAGGGACTCGAGCGATCGCCACCACGGCCGGAGCCGCTCGATCGATCGCTGCGATCACGCTCTGCTCCATCGCGACCGCGATCGCCATTCCGTCGGGCGAATCCTGGGCTCTTAGGTCCGTAGGGAATAAAAGAAACACCAGCCCCACAAGAACGACAGCCCACCGTCTGGCGACGGCAGCTACGCTGGCCAGAGCGTGGGGGAAGCGGTAGCGTCGGTGGCAAGTCATCGCAGAAAACCAAATTGATCGGCAAGAGTTTTAAATGCATTGTACATGCCCACCGGCTGGCGTCGGGAGCGACGCTTGCCAGAGCGTGGGACAAAACAGCAACACCCACTGCCAAGAACTACGATTGCCAATGTTTTTTCGTAATCGCCAAGATCGCATCGTGCAGTCGATCATTCGAAGCGACCAAACTGGTTTTTGCCATTGGCAATTCGGTCCCGATCGCCGTGGTTACTTTTCCCCCCGCCTCCTCAACAAACAACCTGCCCGCCGCAAAATCCCACGGAGCCAGCTGAAATTCAAAGAACCCGCCAAACTGCCCGACACCGACCTGACAAAGGTCCAGCGAAGCGGTACCAAACCGGCGGATCCCGTGAATCTTGGTTTCAAACAAATCGCCAATCGCCGCCAAGGTCTTACGCATCATGTCGCCCCGGTCGTAATAGAACCCGCATCCGATCAGCACTTCTCCCAGACTTTCCGACTCCGCCACATGGACTCGTTGGCCATTATAAAAAGCTCCCTGGCCAGCGATCGCTGTAAACCAGTCGTCATGCACCGGATTGTAAACGACGCCCACCTGCGCGACTCCCGCGTGGTAATAGGCGATGGAGACAGCAAAATGCGGCAGACCATGAGCGTAATTATTGGTGCCATCCAGCGGATCGATCACCCACAGATGTTCGGCGTCCGCCGCCCCATGCAAGGTCTCCTCGCCCAGCAGTTCGTAGCCCGGCGTCTCTTTGCGAAGGACTTCGGCAATGTGTTGTTCGGAATGCAAATCGGCATCCGAAACCAAGTCATGGCTCACGCCTCCGCTCTCGGCCTTGTTGCGAATCAAAACGCCTTCCTTGCGATAGCGGAGCAGAATCTCTCCAGCTCCCAAAGCGGCTGATTTGGCAATTTCAAGAAGGCGTTCGTTTGTCATCAAGGTCTATCTCCAATGAAGGGTAAGCGTGTCGCCTTTCGCGGCGTGAAAGTGTGTTTACGGGCGATACTTTCGCGGAGCGAAAGGCGACAATTTTCTATGCGTCCGATTAAATCGACAGCCCGGTATTTGAGGCACAACCGACCTGCCTACTTTCCCGCATACCAGACGCCGCGATGCCAATTGTGTCTTTGCAAGACTTGCAGCAATGCCTCAGGCAGATCGGGCAGCGAGCTGGTGGCGATATTCTGTGACACTTGCTGAACGTTTCGCATCCCGACAACGACGCTGCTAACCGCCGAAGGAGAAAGCGCGAACTTGAGAGCGACGTCGGCCAAATGGTACCGTTCGGTCAATCCGAATCTCGCAACATCGTCAGCGATCGCCTGGACTCGCTTCACGGTTCGCTCCATCCGGTCTCCGGCAAAATAAGCCCGACGAAAATCGGTCTCGGCGAACTGGTGATCGGCTTTATATTTTCCTGTCAAAGCTCCCTCATCCAACGCGACTCGCACGATCACACCGGTCCCGGATTCCTCAGCAGCCGCAAACAATTCAGCGGCCGGTTCCTGCTGAAACAGGTTGAAGACAACTTGCACGACATCGACCAAACCGGTCTGCATCAAGGGGATCACGCTATTCGGATCTTGCTCGGGTGCACTGACGCCAACCAAGCGAATTTTTCCTTCCTCTTTCATCCGGCGGAGGACCAACAAAGGCTGTGGGTCTTCGTTCCAGGCTCGAGTCCAAGTGTGCAGCTGGAGCAAATCGATCCGTTCCGTCCCAAGCTGCTGCAAACGCTGCTGGACGTTCTCCCGCAGATACGCCGCGCTGTACCGATCCTGCCAACGACAATAAGGGGAGGGGGGCCAAGGCCCCGGGGCAGGCGGAGTCTTGGTAGCGACCAAGGGATGGTCGGTACGCGAAGCCAGAACCTGAGCGATCACCCGTTCGCTGCGGCCGTCTCCGTAGCCCGGAGCCGTATCGATCAGGTTGACCCCCGCATCCAGGGCCGCATGCAACGCCCCCACGGAATCCTTGTCCGACTGCTCTCCCCATTCACCCCCAAACGCCCAAGCCCCGAAACCGATTTCAGAAACCTCTAGTCCATGATCCCCCAAGGGACGTCGTTTCAACATGATAGATTTTTCAAAAAGGAAACCAAATTTCAAAGCCAACCCCTTTCAATATGAAGAATCAAAGGCCGATTCCATACCCCACGGTTTTGGAGAGGAGGGAGGGGAGAGGGGAGAGGGAGAGGGGGAGACAAGGAGACAAGGAGACAAGGAGACAAGGAGACAAGGAGACAAGGAGACAAGGAGACAAGGAGTGAAGGAGTGAAGGAGTGAAGGAGTGAAGGAGTGAAGGAGTGAAGGAGCGAAGGAGTGAAGGAGTGAAGGAGTGAAGGAGTGAAGGAGTGGAGGAGTGGAGGAGTGGAGGAGTGGAGGAGTGGAGGAGTGGAGGAGTGGAGGAGTGGGGCGGGGCGGGGGGGGGCGGGCGGTGCTAGTCTGGCTGGATGACGGAATTCGGACCTGGGCATCGACATATCAGTTTCCGCAATACTGTAAAACGCAAATCTCCGTGTCTCCGTGTCTCCGTGTCTCCGTGTCTCCGTGTCTCCGTGTCTCCGTGTCTCCGTGTCTTCCAACTTCCAACTTCCAACTTCCAACTTCCAACTCCCAACTCCCAACTCCCAACTCCCAACTCCCAACTCCCAACTTCCAACTCCCAACTCCCAACTCCCAACTCCCAACTCCCAACTCCCAACTCCCAACTCCCAACTCCCAACTCCCAACTCCCAACTCCCAACTCCCAACTCCCAACTCCCAACTCCCAACTCGGTGGCAAAATTTGCCGGTTGCACCGACACCGCGCGGCTTGCTTGCACAATTTCATCCCTTTCCTGACTCGCGAGGGTGTTGGTCTCAATCTCCTGCCGCCGCTTACCGATCTCTCTCAAGCAACGCTGCTATCATCGGCCTCCCGACTTACGGGAGGTTAGACTTCAAGGAGGGTCTTGCAGGTGTCTATGTTCTCGCCGACGCCCGTGTTGTCAGTCGTCGTCCCGCATTTAGGGGATGACGCCTCGTTTGAAACAAGTTTGGTTTCCGTTTTGGAAAACAGACCTCGCCGCTGCGAGGTCATCGTTTGCCACGACGGGAGCTATACCGATCCATTTGAACTGGGCGATGAAGTTCAGTTCGTGGTTTGCCCACAAAAAGATTTGCCGACGCAAGTCCTGACCGCCGCCCATCAGGCGAAAGGTCGGATCATGCACGTGCTAGCCAATGGCTTGCAGGCAACGGAAGGCTGGACGGAAGGCCCCGTCGATTGTTTCTCTGATGAGACAGTCGCGTCGGTATCGCCTGCGATCCAGCATGCCGATCAAAAAGCACTGGTCGCACTCGGCTGGAAACAGGGAAGCAGTTCGATCTGCAGCCCGGTCGCCTCTGGCAAGAAAAGTGCCACTCGGCACGATCGAGCCAGCGTCGATGGAGCTTACCTAAACGCTTCCTTTTGGCGTACCGATGTCCTTCAGTCGCTTGAGCGACTACCGACGCTGCGACAAACGAAAATCGCCGCAGCCGTTTGGACTTCGGCCGCCCAAGCCGTCGGCCTGCGATGCCACAGCGAAGCGACTTCGGTCGTCCTCGCCGATCGCTCAGCCGCATCGCGTTTGGTCACGGTTTCGTCCACGACCGCCCGGCACCTACAGTCGGTCGCAGCCGTCATCGAAGGAAAATCGGCCCTCCGAAGCGGAATGTTCAGCTGGTTGGCGAACATTCACCGCGTCGGCAACTGGGGAACCGCTTGGGGACGCACTTCCGCCGCATGGTCGGATGGTTCATTCCAGCAGCGATTACGTGCCGAACTGCCCGAAGCCTTTACAGCCGTACGATCCGCGGTCGCCGACGGAAATCGTCCAGCAACGCTTCCGCTAAATCGAGCCCAACCAACGGCTCCAGCCTCCAGCGCCCCGCTCCGGCGAGCCGCCTAGGACTGTAGACCATCGACGCGCTGCATGACCTTCTCAAAAGGTCATGCAGCCAGCTGGTCCACTGCCCCAGTCCGCCCCACGGAGCCGTCCGGCCCCCATTCTTAGCGGAACGGCGCAAGCCGTCCGGCCCCCGCACTTGGCCCAGCCGCAAGCGAAACGTCCACCACGCCAAATCACCCGAACGTAACGCCAGGCCCCAAATTCCTAGCGGAGCGGCACAAGCCGCCCACAAATCCATCGGGTTCTCACCACCAATGCCGGACGGCTCGCGCCGTTCCGCTAAGAAAGTAGACGGCACTGGGCGCAAACCGCTCCCCCACAACGAAACCGCCTCGAAATCCAGCACTAGCAAAGGGCATCGCCATCGCCTGCTAGCACCGGCAAAACTTTTTTATTACAGCAAAACCTATTCCGTTCTGCGGGGTTAGAATAGGTTGAAGGCGAGTTCCGTATTTTTCGCCTCCCTCCTCCTCCCCCTACCAAGGTTTCTTCTTGTGGCTGCGAAACCCCATGTTCCACGCGCTCGAAGCATCCAGCGGAATCCGTCTCTACAGCGGACCGGTGGCATCCTGGGTGGCGTCATCATCCTCCTTGTCGTGATCGCCGCTGTCGGTGGCGGAGTCTATTACTACTACCAAAACGGCAATAGCGAAGACCAAAACCGCAACCTGATCACCCATACCGCTTTCCGTGGATCTTTCGACCATATCGTGCTTGAACAAGGCGAAATCGAAAGTAGCCGCAATACGGAACTGATCTGTAACGTCAAATCGCGAACCGGAGGCAGCGGGATCGCCATCCTGTGGGTCGCCGACGAGGGAACCCCTGTCAAAAAAGGGGACAAACTGGTTGAACTCGATTCCTCGCAGCTTGAACAGGAACTGAAGCAGCAACGTATCGTCGTCGGCAATGCGGATGCCAACGTTGCCACCGGCGAAGCGGCCGTCAAGCAAGCCATGATCGCTCGCCAGGAGTACCTCGAAGGGGTTTTCATGACGGACGAAAAAGCGATCGAAAGCGAAATCGCCATCGCTCAGCAAGAACTTCGCAAAGCACAACTCGCACTCGATAGCTCCGAACGCCTGGTCGCCAAAGGCCTGGTCAAATCCCTGCAACTGGAAGCCGACCAGTATGCCGTCGCCAACGCTCGCAACCAACTGGAAGCAAACCAAGGTCGCCTAAAGGTCCTGCAAAACCTGACGCGTCAGAAAATGCTGGTGCAGTTTGACAGCGATATCGCGGCCGCTCGAGCCGGCCTGGAAGCCTACCGCGGGACCCAGGAAGAAGAAACGGAAAAGCTTGAAGAGATCCGCGAGCAAATCACGGCCTGCGTGATGTACGCTCCAACCGACGGAGTGGTAGTCCATGCGAACAAATACAGCAGCCGCGGCGGCAACGCCGAAGTCGTGATCGAACCGGGAGCCATCATCCGCGAACGCCAAGCGATCATCCGCCTGCCCGACCCAAGCGAAATGCAGGTCAGTGCCAAGATCAACGAATCACGCGTCACCCTGCTGGAAGAGGGCATGCCCGCTCGAATCCGCGTCGACGCGATCCCCGGACTGCAACTGCAGGGCCGAGTCACCAAGGTCAATCGCTATGCCGAACCGGGCAGCTGGATGAGCTCGTCGATCAAAGAATATGGCACCACGATCAAGATCATCGACCCTCCACCATCCATCCGGACCGGAATGACGGCCGAAGTTCAAATCTTCGTCCAACAACTGGACGACGCTCTCCAAATCCCGATCCAAGGGGTTTACGAATACCGCGGCAACACGCTGGCCCTGATGCGAGGCTCCAACGGAGAACTCGAAACCCGAAATGTAACCGTCGTCGCCACGAACGACAAAATGGCGACGATCTCTGACGGGATCACCGAAGGCGAAGATGTCGTCCTGAACCTTCGCGACCATCTGGACCTAGTCAATCTGCCCGAAGTTGCCGCGATCGACAATTCCGATATGGCCGCCCTCCGCCAGGCTCCGGGAGCTAAAACAGCCGACGCCGACGGCCCTAGCAATGCAGGACCGCCTTCAGGTGGCCCCCCAAGCTCCGCCGCCGACATCGTCAATCGAACCTTTGAATCGAACGACACAGACGGCGATGGGATTCTTTCCAAAGAAGAAATCGCTGCAATGGACGGCAACCGTCGCGATCGAATCGCCGAAGCCGACACCGATGGCGACGGAGCGATTACGCGAGCCGAAATGACAGTTGCCGCTGGCAAAATGATGGCCGCGATGCGGGCCCGCCAATCGGGCGGTGGCGGCCCTGGCGGTGGACCTCCAGGTGGCGGTCGCGGGCGAGGAGGATCCTAATGCCTAACGCGATCCCACAACCGGCTGCAGCATCCGCCGCAAAATCGAATCGCCTGGCCACCTCCATTTGCGATGTCCGCAAGGAGTATGTCCTTAAAAGCGAGACCGTTCGAGCCCTCCGCGGGGTCTCGTTCGACGTTCCCGAAGGGGACTTCGTCGCGATCATGGGTCCGTCGGGTAGCGGCAAAAGTACGCTGCTGAACCTGCTCGGCTGCCTGGACAAACCGACCGCTGGCCACCTGCTGCTTGGCGAAGACGACATCTCGTCGATGAGCGATGACGAATTGGCTGAAATTCGCAGCCGCCGCATCGGTTTCGTTTTCCAATCCTACAACCTGATTCAGCAATTAACCGTCGTCGAAAACATCCAGGTCCCGCTCTACTACCAGGGCCGACTCGGCTCGGAAGAACGCCGACGCGCCACCGACCTGGCCTCCACGGTCGGCCTGGGCGACCGCTTGGACCACCGCCCCAACCAACTCTCCGGTGGTCAACAGCAACGTGTCGCGATCGCACGATCACTGGTCAACGATCCCTACTTTATCCTGGCCGACGAACCGACAGGTAACCTGGACTCCAAAACGACCGAAGAGATCCTAACCTTGTTCGACCGCCTGAACGGGGAAGGGCGAACCATCATCATGGTCACCCACGAAGACGAAGTCGCCCGCCGTGCCAAACGCGTCGTCCGCCTGAAAGACGGCCTGCTGCGAAGCGATACCACCAACGACGAAGCCGACAGACAACTGGCCCGCGAAGAACAGAAGGCTGCCGTAATCGCCTTGGCCGCTCGAGAGGAAGACTAACATGATGATGTGGATTCGGACGCTGCAATTGGGCGTCAAAAGTCTTCTCCTTCACCCGCTCCGCAGCGGACTGACGATGCTGGGAATCCTCATCGGAGTCTGGGCGGTCATCGTGCTGACCGCCATCAGCCAAGGAGCCAGCGATCAAGTCCAACAACAACTGGAATCCCTTGGGGCCGACACGATCATCTTGGTCAGCCTAAAACCACCGCCCGAAAAACTGACCAGCACCTCTGCGCTCAAATACGGCCTGACGCGCGACGAACTGGAAATGATCAAGGCCAACGTCCCCACCCTCCGCAGCGTCGTGCCGATCCGAGAAATCCGCCGCCAGTTCACCCGAGGCGACAACACCGTCGACGGTCGCCTGGTCGGTTGCACTCCCGGCTATGCCCAGGTCAACCGCCTAGAACTACGCGATCGAGGCGGACGCTTCTTAACCGATGCCGACAACAGTTCGTCGGCGACCGTTTGCGTCCTGTCCTCTGGAGTCGCTGACCGCCTGTTCCCTTACGAAGACCCGCTGGGCAAACGCGTCTACGTCCCTGAAAGCACCGATTACTACCAAGTGGTCGGAGTCCTTAAACACCGCAACGCCTCCGCTGCAATCGGCGGTTCGCTGGACGCTCAAGATTTCTCGAACGACATTTACGTTCCGCTACAGACCGTTCGCACCCGGATCGGCGACCGAATCGTGACTCGCCGCAGCGGCCAATTCCAAGTCGAAGAAATGGAATTGAACCAGATCACGCTGCGAGTAAACGGAGGCGAAGAGTACGTGCGGAGCACCGCCAAGATGCTTGAATCCATGATCAAACCGAGGCACGAAAACCTCAGCGACGCCGCCGTCGTCGTCCCCCTGGAATTGCTGGAACAAGCCCGCAACCTTCGCCTGATGTTTCTCGGGATCGGGGTCATGATCGCCTGCATCTCGCTGATCGTCGGCGGGATCGGGATCATGAACATCATGTTGGCAAGCGTTACCGAACGAACCCGCGAAATCGGTGTTCGCCGAGCCTTAGGGGCGAAGCGATCGGACATCACCAGACAGTTCCTTGTCGAAACCGTCGCCCTCAGTTTCGCAGGCGCCATGCTAGGCATCGCCTTGGGATTCTTAGGCCCGCCGATGTACAACGGTTTCCTAGGGCAGGTCGCCTACTGGGCACCTGACAAATTCGCTGCCCTCCCCGAAGTCATTCGCGATGCAAAACCCAAGATCGTCTACGCCACGATCCCGTTGGCCGTCATCATCGCCATGTCAGTAGGCCTAGCAAGCGGACTCTACCCCGCAATCCGAGCCGCAAGAATGAACCCCATCGACGCCCTACGTCACGAATAAACCGACAGCCTGGCATCGAAAGCAGAGAAAGACCGAAGCCTTTCGCGGGGGTGTGCATTGCATCGATGCAGCAAGAACCACCGTCTGGCGACGGTGGCTACGGCAGGCACGGCGTCCTTTCGCCCGCGGCTACTTAGTGCTGCGACAGTAACTTCGTGAACGTCTCGTCCAGCATCTCAAGTGGATATGCACAAAATGGGATCTCGCGGCTGGCCAGTACATTCCACTGACGCGAATGCTCTTGAGCCTCACGCTGCTGTGCGGCCAACCGACTTCGGACAGAATCTAGCATTGCCGACAACTTTGTGTTGACGTCCATCAATCGCCGATGCCATTCCGACTTCTCCGCTCCCGTCGGAACGTTTGCCAACAAGGCACGATGCTCGGCCAACAACTCTTCTGGACGGTCCGCTCCCGGGAAAAATCGCTGAGGGTTAAAACGGGTGTCGCGGATCATTCGCTGCAACCTTGTCACACTCTCCGAATCCGCCGCTTCACCGATCCGAGGCAACCATACGGTCGCCGACATCACCATAAAACTAGGCGGCGTGATCTCGAAGAAGCGCCCCATAATCCGGTCCCCCAACTGATCGTATTTTCCTCCGCCGATTCCGTGCAGGAACAAGTCCCCCAAGATCAAGCGGGAATACATCGTGGTCACCAAAGCCCGCGGCCGCAATTTGAAATTCGCAGACTGCAACCGGTACAGTTGGTCCGCCATCTCGGGTGATTCGGGATCGTAATCGATCGAAACCGTTACTCCCTGCAGGTCCGATAGGTAAAGCAAATCGCCTTGCTGCTTAACCCAGACCTGCCGCCGTTCCGGAGCATCGTCGCCATACAACCAAAGTGGAGCCTCCAGCCAGCCGTCGCTCTCACCCAACAGGGGAACGGGGTGAGCTTGACTGCGGATCCCATGAGCCGCGCGGTACTCTAAAACCGAATCGTTGTAGCACGCATGCAGGCGAGGCAAATCACCGACCAATCCGATCAAAAATGCCGCAAACGACCGACTGCGACAAGCGACGCTCAAGGGCAACTCCAACGTCTGCAGCCCCAATTCGCCTTCGACAGCATGCCGAGCACTTGCCAGTGCACAGCCCGTATTTTCGCATCGCTCAGCGGCCTTGCGAGCGTGCTTCCACATCTCGAAAACGCAGGGAGAATCGACCCACGGAGCGACCGCAGCGGCCAGCCGTTCGTCGAAGGAGTTGAACAGCTGGCGATTCGCAATCCGGTGCTGCTCAAATGGAACGCTCGCTCCCGGATCATCGTATGCAATCGAAGCCGCCTGAATGCGACCATCCGGGCCCTCCGCAGGCACGCGAACCGACCCGCTGCCTCGCAGGTCGTTATCGACAACCAAATTGATCGGAGTCGCCGAAAGCGAATGCCCGAGTTTGGAGAGTGCAAAGTTCTTAAACCAAACCCCCGGATGAAACAGCTGAGGCTGATGCCCCGCCAGGAGAATCGATGTGGGGTCCTGAGGCCCCGAGTAGTCTCGGTAAGCCGACGTGTATTGGTTGGCCGCCGCCAGCAGATCGACCCGAGCCTGCTGCCGCAGCTGAGCGATCGGAATCCCCGCGAATTCGAACGACCAGCCTGCAGCCAATCGCTGATTCTCTTTCAGCAAGCCGGGAGCTTCAGCCAAAGGGGGAGAGACCAACGCTGTCTGATCAGCGCGGGGAACCTGGTAGGCCTGAAAAGGTGTTGAGACTTCCAGCGTTATCATCCCAGTGAATTCTGGCAAAGCGAAGAACGGGCAGCCGGAATTGTGCGTCCATCGGCACAAACCGCAGCCAGCGATTGTTCAATCACCTGATTGTAATAACGCAGACGAGTTTCCGCATGATCCAAAGACCCACCAAAAGACCGTTCAAGATCTAAATAGATCAACGGAACCGGTAATTCCCGCACACTTAACCCCGCCGCAGCCGCCTCCACCCACAATTGCAGGGGCATCGCGTAACCGTCGTCGGTAATCCGCAATTTTTTCAGCCCCTCCGTCCGATACGCCTTAAAACCGCAAAAAGCGTCGGTCAAATCGATCCCCAACTGCTCATTGATCTGTTTGGTGATTTGACGATTGATGACCAACCGCTGCTGAGGGGGCTGACTATCGCCTTCGTACTGCTTTAAATATCGACTGCCCGACACAATATCAACGGTTTTGGCCGCTTCGATAAAGCGAGGAATTCGCTTGGGCTGATGCTGGCCATCGCAGTCCAGCGTCACGATCCCATCATACCCCTCGTCGATTGTGTACTGAAAAGCGGTCTGCAGCGCTGCACCGTAGCCACGGTTTTTCGGATGTCGAATGACCTGCACATCCTCACGAGCCTGCAGAATCTCCGAGGTCCCATCCGTGCTCCCGTCATCGACCACCAGCACATCACCAGCATAAGCCAGGACTTCGTCCAGAACCCCGTCGACGTAGGCAGCCTCGTTATAAACGGGCAGGGCAACCAACCAACGTTCGTTGCTTTCACCAGGCTTTACAGTACTCATACAGACTCAACTCCAAACTTAAGTAACTCAATGCCCCCAAACCGCAGATGCAGCTTTTGTGAATCCCGCCTTTCACTCCGCGAGAGAACGTCTTTTTGAAGCAACTTTCGCGGAGCGAAAGGCCACAAAAACCATCACCGATTGATTTCACGTCTCTCACAGGGCCAGCGTCACCAATACCAAGCAATTCCCGGGCCACACTCACCCCACGAGGCCTCCTCAAGATGACTGACGGCTGGACACAACCGCCAATCCTATGCGAAACGCTTACAATTGGCGAATCGGGTCGGCTTCATTCTCGCTGGGCCAGATCGTCAAATCTGGATGCAATCCTGCCAGTTGGGCAGCCATCGACTCCATCGCGAACCGTTCACTGGCATAGTGCCCCAGCATAACCAGCCCAATCCCCCGCGATTCCGCATCCAGGCAGGTATGGAAAGTCGCTTCGCCGGTCACCATTGCATCGCAACCCACTCGAGCTGCCGCATCCAGGAAACTGCCGCCACTGCCGCAGGCGAACGCAACTTTGGCAACGCGATGTTCGGGATTTCCCACAAAACGAACTCGACTGGAAGCAGTCGCCTCACCAATCCGTGCAGCCAACTCTCGGACCGTCACCGGTTCGACAAATCGCCCGCAGCGGCCGGCCCCAAGCGGCTCGGTCGCGTCGTCCGCCGGGGATTCAAACGGGACCAAAGGAACCACCGAATCCAAACAGAGCAGGTCGGCCAACTGGCGGTTAACGCCGCCGGAAGCCGAATCCCAAGCGGTGTGCGAGCTATAAACGGCGACGCGTGCTTGAATCAGGTCTAGCAACATCCCTCCGGCGATCGTATCTCGAGTCAACCGAGGAAGCGGCTTGAAGGGCAGGGGATGGTGGCTGATAACCAGATCAACCTGCCGAGAAACCGCTTCGGCAACAACGGCAGGGGTAATCGTCAGACAGACCATGACACGCTGAACACTCGCTTTGCGGTCACCGACCAACAGGCCGACGTTATCCCAGGATTCCGCCAGCTTTAGCGGGGCCAAAGAGACGAGAGACCGAGAAAACTGTTCAATCGTCAAAGCCATATCGAAGCGCAGAGCGAGGGAGAGGCGGGTAGGCGCGAGAAATCATCCACCATGTGCAGGAAGCACACGTTCCGGTAAACGGACGGCTCACCGATAAACGGACGGCTCATCACCCAGAAGCCACCACCCGCAGCGCGATCGCGTGCGGTTGGCGGACTTTAGTGGTGCACTAGCGGGGAGCGATCATGCAGATCATACGACGACCGTGTTGCTGCGGAGTCGTTTCGACCTTGCCATACTCACTCAAGGTCTCAATCACCGATTGCATGACCTTACGGCCTTCTTCGATGTGAGCCATTTCACGCCCACGAAACAAGACCGATACCTGGACTTTGTCCTTGTGCTGCAGGAATTTAATCGCCTGCCTCACGCGGGTATTGATATCCTCTTGACCCGTTTTGGGACGAAGCCGGATTTCTTTGGTTTTGTTGTGAGTTCCACCGTGATTCTTTTTCTTATTCTTCTCGTACTTATATTTGCCGTAATCCATGATTCGGCAAACCGGAGGTCGCTCAGTCGGAGCGACTTCCACCAAGTCCAAGCCTGATTCGCGGGCCTTTTCGAGAGCTTCTTCAGTCGGGATGATCCCCAACTGCTCTCCGTCATCCGCGATGACACGAATAGGAGTGATTCGAATTTGGGCATTAATGCGAGTGGAATCGCGTTGTTCGGTTTGTGGGGGTCGTCGTGCCAGTGCCACCAAAAAGTCGCTCCTTAGCCGGGTGGTGTTCCCAGCGGATGTGAATCGAAAGGCCTCCTCACTAGCCCAGGGCAATCGCAAGGGTTCAAAACAAGAACCCTCATACCTAGCACGCCAGCAGCGCATTGTAGTGAAGAACCATTGACTAGAGAGTATCGGGGGTCTGCAACCCACAAGTCAACAGAGATTAAGCCGATTTTGCCGGTTTTACCCTATTTGCCTTTCTCCTGTAACGATATCGGGATCAAAAAAGAGGGGCTTGACGCAAACGCAAACTCTTCACAAACTACCGAACCCTCACGCGAAACAAGACATTCACTTTTTTGAAATCCAAAGCCGATTTCCAAGAAGCAAACTTGTTTAACCGTGAGGAATGGAGGCCCACAAGGCACCTCACAAGGGCGATTAGCTCAGTTGGTTAGAGCGCCACGTTGACATCGTGGAGGTCACAGATTCGAGTTCTGTATCGCCCACTCAAAAAACCCTGCGAAAGCAGGGTTTTTTCTTGCCCTGACAGCAACCATTGCAATCCTTTTACCGGCACATGCACGAAACTATGCACGTAATCGGAGAGCAATCATGGCACGGCCAAGCAAACCGTTCTACCGAAAGCAGACCAAAACCTGGTACTGCTCCATCGACGGACGTCAGATCAGGCTCGGCAAAGAAAAAGAAGCCGCCGATAAAAAATTCCACGAATTGATGTGCGACCAGACTTCGGTCAGTGCTGAAATCACAACCCTCTACGATCTATCCCAGAAATATCTGGATTGGGTCCAGAACAATCGGAAACAGGGGACCTACAACAACAATTTGCTGTACCTGAAGAGCTTTATCGCGTCGGTCAGCAAACGAATGAAGGTAGGCCAGCTTAAGAAGCACCACATCACCAAGTGGACCGGCAACAATCCCCACTGATCTGACACCGCTACCAACGACGCCATCGCGATCGTTCAGCGGATGCTCAACTGGGCCGTCGAAGGGGCTATCTGAAGTACACCCCTCTACCGAAGGTTCGCAAGCCACGGCGGAAACGCCGAGACGTGGTTTACACAAGTGACCAATGGCAACAAATTAAAGACGCCGCCACAGGACCGCTCGTTGAGCTTCTCGATTTTCTTTACTTGACCGGCTGCCGGCCCAAAGAGGCCCGTATCGTCGAAAAGAAACACCTCCACGACGATCTCGTCCTGTTCCCCGCCGATGAATCCAAAGGCGAAACGGCCCCCCGAGTCATTTTCCTACCGCCGGAAGCCAAAGAGATCCTCGATCGTTTGGCAACGGACCGCCCCACCGGAACCTTGTTTTTAAACGCCCGCAACAACCCGTGGACGAAAGATGCAATCAAATGCCGCCTACGCCGGATCAGCGAAAAAGTAGGGCTCCGAGTCATCGCATACGGGGCGAGACATAGCTATGCCACCAACGCCCTAACGACCGGCGGTGTCGACCTAATCTCGCTCGCACATCTAATGGGACATAAAGACACTGCGATGGTCTCCCGTGTCTACAGTCACCTAACCAAGAACCCCGACTTCCTACGAGCCCAAGCACGCAACGCGATCAAAAAACGAGACGAGGCCGGGTGAGCGTTTCGGATCTTGGATCAATGGACGAAGAAAACGATTGCGCTCGGGTAAAAAGTCCTGTAGCGTGAAGTCGTAACAACGTGCAATCGGATGCACAGAAATACGACGAACATGATTTATGCATTCTTGAACCAAAAAGGCGGTGTCGGCAAGACGACGCTCTCCATTCATACCGCGACTGAACTATCCAGTCGCGGGCGACGTGTCTTGCTAGTCGATGCAGACCCACAGGGCAGCTCTTTGGCGTGGTCGAACTACCGAGAGAAATCCGACTTCACCGTCGTAGGGATGGCCAAAGCGACAATCCACCGAGAAGTCGAAAGCTTGGCCCAGGACTACGATGACGTAATCATTGACGGCCCACCACGAGTCACCGAGTTAGCGCGATCGATAATCCTGGCGGCGGACGTTGTCGTCATCCCGCTGCAACCGTCGCCAATGGACGTTTGGGCAGCTGCGGAAACCGTAGATCTTGTCCGCGAGGCGCAGGTGTTCAAACCAAACATTAGGTGCTGCCTCATGCTCAATCGCAAGATCGCCAACACGGCAATCGGAAGAGACGTCAGGGAAGCACTGGCCGAACTAGAAGTGCCGATCCTGAAAAGTGACATCGGGCAACGTGTCGCATTCGCCGAAACGGCAGCGAACGGAGCAACCGTACTCGATCAGCAGAGATCGAAAGCCGCTAAGGAAATCAAAAAATTCGTCAATGAACTGAGGAGGATCAAATGAGCAAACGAATCACCATGTCAGCACGCCCAAAGCCGAAACCCGAGGTCGACAATTGGGTGGAAATGCGAGAATCGTCGATTGATGTTAAACCGAGAACCAAACCAAAGCGGTTAACCATCGATATCGATCCCGAACTGCACACCGAGCTAAAAATCAGCTGCGCCAAGCGAGGCATTCAAATCGCCGACCTCCTGAGAAACTTGATTGAAGGCGATGTTCGCAGGCACGACCGTGGGTAATTCGACTTAACAATCAGCGGACTTCGGAAGCCGCCGACCCAGCTATTGGTAGCAGAAACGGAAGTCCTTCTCGGCCAATTTAAAAAGGCTCTTCCCTATCGAGCACCACAGGTGTTTCTCGCTTCTTCGGTATTCGAATCTGACTTCGCTTCGGCAGTCGCCACCTTTCTCCATGAGCACACGCACATATACGGATAGGATTGTGGCCGCGAGTTTACTATGCCCTGACATGGCTGATAGCGTCCGTTATTCGGAATCGAAACAGCCTGGACAGGTTCGAGAAAAGCTGGAACCAGGCAATCCGGAAGGTCAAAACAGAGAGAAAGGCAATGAAATCCACGCAGAACAATGGGCAGGGAGTCGATATCGCGTCCCTTTCCGAGCCAGAAATGCGTCGTGCCCTAGGACTATTACCTCCAGTCCAGGTCCGTCGCCTTGTGCAGCGTCTAAACGAAGAAAATCAACAATAAGTGAATTTCCCGGACCGGCAGTGGGGGCACATTGCGACACGGTCGGATCGGGGGCGTGCTTCGTATGCGTTTATGTCGATTTCGACATGCCTGCCTTATTCCGTTTCCGAGAAGTTTGCAAAAGACGCAGGCTGAGCAGGTGAACTGTGTCGGCTCACGAGCCGACATGGCAAAGCAGAAGTCGCAGGTGCTTCAATCGCACCTACCAAAGCAACTGAGCATTTGCCAAACGAATGGGAGCATGTTCGAATAGGTAAGTGCGTACGATCACAGAACCTTGCTCCGCCCAAACAGCTCACCCTTTCCATAAGAAACATTCTCACACGACCGCAAGCGTGGATTAGAGAAACCCGGCGTGAGTCGAGATCAAACGATGCCTCAGGTTTCCCGTCCCTGTCCCCAATTTCTGGCTCCGGTGTCGGCCACCGGAGCACGCTAGGGGATGAATGAATGCTGCCGACCACGGATTGAACAATCCGAAGAACGACCTTGTGCCATCAGTCAGTCAAACGAGAATACGAATCCGCGCGGTGTTAGCGAAATCAACAAGATTGGCGTCGATCGTTTGTTCCTGGCATCGCCTTCATTGACTTTCGTCGCTGACCTGATTGGTCCAAGCTGCTACCAGTTCACGGAAGAAATGCTCGCGGGGTGAAACCGAAGTCAGCTCAGTTTGTTTGATCCTCCGAAATCCTTCGTTGCCCTGAACAAAGTACTCATCGTTACAACTTGCGATTTACCTGTCTCGTTAACGAAAGCAATCAGTCGTCTTTGCCGGAGAAGCTGCGAGCGATAAACTACGGAGTCAAAGTGAAAACGAGTATTTGACGACCGTACGAAGTTTTTGCGTTGAATTCATGGAATTCGGAAGGTTTTTCACCGCGAGGCGACGTGGGGCGTATGATGAGAGACATGATCCTAGCCATTCGGTGTAGGTAGCCGGATGGCGAACCCAACGAACGCCCTGGCGTATCAGCCGCTTCTTGACTCAATCGAAAACCGCGATTGCATAGCTGTGATTGGTGCTGGGATATCTTCACCGGATTACCCGCTCTGGAACGCATTGCTAACGGAGCTGCTTCGCGACTGCGGAATTCGAGCAGAAGACCTTCCTGCAAAGATTGCGAGAGATATAGCGTCCCTGGCAGATTTCGCGCGTGCAAGAAATCGAGCGGCGTATTACGACACGCTAAACCGGGTGTTCGCTCGCAGGAAGAGTCCAGAGTGCGCTACCCGATATCATTTACTGGCGAGAATCGGATTCTGTAGCTACATCAACCTAAATTTTGACCCAGTTCTCTGCGATGTATTGAATTTGCATACGAACATCAGTGTTTCTACGTACCCTGTGCTTCAACCAAAGCACCTGCGCGATGGCAATGTGTTTCACCTTCACGGCCGGATCGACAAAGACTTTCCCGCCGAAGATGGCAGAATTGTACTGAGCAAAGAGGATTTCAAAACCGCCTACCACCCAATTAAGAGCAGAGTGCATGCCTTCCTACAATCCGTTTTTAATGACCACGATGTTTGCTTTCTAGGTTGCAATCCGGAAGAACCGAACCTTAAACGGATCCTCAGATCCTGCGAGAGTTTTCAGGAGAGTTTGCATGGCGTCACATCGCCAAGTCGACCACGGCGTTTTCTGCTCTGGAATCATGATAGCGCTGAACCGATGTTGAAAAAATGCGGAGTCAATTTGGTGAACTACGCTAAGGTAGATGGAGCCTATACAGGCCTGCTCGACGTTCTGAAGCATCTCGCCGGCGATAGACCAATCAGTCACCGTCAAGGTGGCGTTGAATCAAGTACCTATGCGTCAAACGACGGGGGGCAGCCATGACCACGTCCTTTTTCTCTGAACTTGCCAATCTCAAAGCAATTCTCGGTGGAAGCACGTCGACCGAAGAGAAGTGGAAAGAGGTCAAACCACTGCTAGCGGACGAGCCTATCAAACGCGAGTTTTGGAGCCTGCTCGATAGTGCAGATTGGATCAGCGTCCTTGAATCGGCGGCTGAGTTTGAATCACCGCCTACCCCAGATATCTCTGAGGATGCTTCAAGATTTCCGCGTTGGGATGCATCGAAGTATCTTGTTAGGATGGCGTCACTTGCACCCGCCGACGTGGCTCGTATTTTGGCGAGCGTTCGGACAGCAAACACGTCGGTCAACGGCGACATCATCGACGCGGCCAACAAACTGCCGATTGATGACGCTGTTTGCTTGGTACCTGCGATTCGCTATGCGGCGGAGAACCTGTCAGTCTGGGTTCACTTTAAGGATGCGTGCGAATTCTGCGTCAAGCTCTGTGACTCGGGACATATGGAGGAGGCGTTCGAGCTTGCGGAAGCCTTGTTCCTGCCGCGCGAACCGGCCTCTGAGCGAAGCATGCATGACCCCAAAGACTATTGGTACCGCGAGGGTTTGCAACAAGTTTCGGAATCGCTGGTTTCCGCTAGTCCCGAGCGCATGATTATTTGCCTGAGAGACTGGGTAGGCATTCTGGGACGCGTTAATCGCGGGGAAGACTCGACCTCGATTGCAGACGATTATTCGTACATCTGGCGACCAGCAATCGAGGAGCACGAACAAAATTCGGACTACGATTTAGCTGGATTTGTGGTTGGCGTATTGCGTGAGGTTTGCGAGAGGGCCATTGGTGAAGACCTGATTCCCGTCTCCCGAGTTCTCGCGATATTAACCGAGCAAGAACTCGATGTTTTCCGAAGGTTTCGCGTTCATCTTATTAACGTTTTCGCGGATCGGGTTCCAGAACTTGCGCGCGCGGTGTTGCTCGACCGAGCTTCATTCGATGACTTTGCGTTAAAACACGAATACGCTCGACTGGTACAGGATCGTTTTGGTGAACTTCCCGAGTCTGATCGCAAGAGCTGGATCGAGTTCGTCGATCAAGGTCGGCCTGACGTTGATCGAGAATATCCGTTTTTCGAGAGCGATGAACATTTAACCAACTACGCCCGTTACTGGCGGTTTCACAGATTGCATCTCATTAGAAGGCATCTGAGCGACCAGTTACTCGATGAATACAACAAGCTACTAGAAGAGTTTGAAGACGGCAAGTTGGCCGAATTCCACTCGTACAGCGGTCCATTGCGATACGGCTACGAAAGCCCAATAGAATTGGACGCGTTGCGACAACTAGATTTTGCCGACGCTTTGAAGGCTGTTTGCGAGTGGGATGGTGAATCGACGAGTTCATTTGGTCCAAGCGTGCAAGGTTTGGCGGACAGATTCGAGCAGTATGTTAAAGATAATGCCTCCAGCTATTCGCGTTTCGCAAATGAGTTGATCGACAAGCCGGCTCCATTCGTTTCAGCATTTCTCTCAGCGATGAGAAACGCAGTAACTGAGGGGAAAGCGATCTCTATTGAGCCAACACTGGAACTCTGCGTTTGGCTGATTGATGGAAAGCGGTCAGCGGGCGGCGATTCTTACGTCTACGAGCAGGAGCGGGCACTCGACTTGATTCGCGGATTGTTAGATGCCCAAACGGAAAGGAAGGAGCCCTCCCAATCACTCCTTGATGGTCGGCTCGCGATTTGGGGGTGCATTGAAACAATGTGCGAAGCAACTCCAAATTCTTGGGTTCTTCAGGACAATGAACCTGATGATCCTCGCGATCATGACTTTACGACGCTCGCAATCAATTCAGCACGTGGTAAAGCAGTAGAAACTGCCTTCGCATATGCCGGCTGGATTAGATCGCTGGCTTCGGAAGTGACGAATCAGTCGTTTGAGGCTCTGGACTTGATCGAGTTTCGACAAGTGTTGGAAAGTCAGGCGTGTGGGAAAAACCGAAGTTGGGTTGGACTTGCCATCATCGGCTCACACCTTTCAACAATCTACCATTTTGATGAACGTTGGCTTGAAAACCATCGTGACCTGATTTTTCGACTTGAAGACGTTGAAGAAGACCCTGAAGAAGCGTTCGGCTGGGCGGCTTGGAACGCATTCTTGACCTGGACGCAGCCTCATCGCGTGTACTTGGATCTGTTTCGATCACAATACGAATACGCATGTAGCCAAACGTCAGAAGTGGCTAAGACTGAACGAAGATCACAGTCTCCGATGCGTTCTCTCTCGCAGCACATTGCGATCTACTATGGTCGTGGCTATTTGAGTTTGGAGGTGAATGGAAGCCTGATTCGAATATTGCTAACCAACGCCCGTCCGTGCGTGCGACGTCAACTTCTTCAGTTTATAGGTAACAGCCTTCGTGGTGAGAAAGAGCTTCCGCAAGAGGTTGTCAACCGATTCCAAAGTCTTTGGGACTTTTACTGGCCCATGCACGGTTGCAATGACTTCTTGACGAATCCAGAAGAATTTGTCTTTGCTGATTGGTTTGCGTTTGGATCGTTTGACGAAGTGTGGGCACTCCAAAAGCTGAAAGAAGCAGTCTTTTCCGTACCCGCCGTGATTGCAGGGCGTGATGTCGTCAATCGCTTAGCTCAGCAGGCTGAACGTGATCCTTTATCGTCAATTCAGCTCCTTCAAAGATTTATAGAGTCTGATGACCAGAATTGGCGTGTCGCAGAATGGAGCGCGGCGGCAACCGACATTCTTCGCACTTCCCTGAACTCAGAGTCCTCCAAAGCACGTGATATCGCAGAGTCTTTGATTGACCGTCTTGGTCGTTCAGGCTTTCTTGAGTTTGGAAAGTTGCTGGGGGACAAATTCTGAATTCGCGTTCAGCTTCATCGCATTTTCCTCGAACTGCTACCTTCACGTCCGCGTCGAAACGGACCCTTCGATACTCAGGCTTCATCGACCAGAGTCAATTTGCGACCGCGCGAAGACAGTCAATGGCGTCGGAGATCGCGGATTAGGCGCCGCGACCAGACAAACGCATGCGACCGTCGTTCCGGGGCGCGGCGTGGCCAACACGTGGGGCTTAAAATCCAGCTAAATCTACGGGGCGATGAACCGGTGCAAACGCCCAGCACGGAACTGGGACCACTTACGTTGCTTGAAGCAAGTAGCAATCTCGACCGATCATTGCCTCAACTGCCCCCTCTGAACCAACACAATCCAGAGCCCGATCAAAAGCATCAGTCTCGCTCACGTCGTGCATCATGCCCGCAATCTCATCGTGGTTCGTACCAAAGGCACAACAGAGCACCGCAATTGAGACGTTCACTAGATGCGAGCGGAACTCTTCGATGTGATCAGGTATCCAGTTGCAAAAATTCGGACTAACTCTGACTCGTACCTGTGTATATTCCGTCGACTCGCAAAAGAGAATCTGAGGTGGTGAGACAGCCTGGTCGTCCATGAAGACCTCGACCCGAATAAGCTGATCGGTAGCTTCGCATTCATCAAACACGCAAAGAGACGCAAGGCTCTCAAGCGTACCCAAAAGGTCATCGGAATATATGATGGTCTCGAAATCAGCTTCGCATTCAAGGCAAATCACCGAGTTCCGGACGTTACCTGTCGCTTGGACTTTCGTCCCGAATTGATGCAGTAGAGTTTCAGGGAACCCTTTGCGCACGGAAGATTTCCACTTCGCGAAGAATGCTCGCATCCATTCAACATCTTCCTCAAACTTCCTTGTAAATTCCTCTGCCATCTCGTTTTCGAGCCCCGCTAAGTATAGAACCGTGAATCGAGACATGGGCAACTGCATATCCTGAAGCTGGCTGGCATACGGTACAAGTCTCTTAACCTGGTCGCTGTTCAGCGTGTAGAGACGATTGCAAAACGCCTTTTCAATTTCTTGGTAGACACCAGCAAACTGTTGAAGCTCGATGTCTGCATCATAGAGTTCGCAGAAGCAGTTCGTCGCCAGCTGCATCCATCTTATGAATGATGCCAAACGCCCTTGGCTCAGGTCTGTCCAAGCGAGCATTCGGGCAGTGCGATATCCATACCATGAGGATTGGTGGCAGTCGCCCGTCCACTTGCAGGCGTGATATGCTCCAAAGAGCGCTTCCTGACGCGATGCATTGGGTAGGCCAAGTGAGATGAACACAGTGGAAGCTAGATCGGCTGCTTTTACACTTGTCTCAAGACCTTCTTCCTTCGCCGCTTTGTATCTTGCCTGTTGGTATGCGGACGCCGCTTCGCGAAGCCGCCCCGCTTTTTGAAGAGCCTCTCCCTTACGAATTAGCAACCTTGCTTCTGTAATTTCTCCATCACGCTCTGACGTTAGTTTCTGAATCAAGTCAAAAATTGCATCGAATTCTGGACTCTCAATTAAGTATTCAGAAAGACCTATCACCGTGTCAGTGAATCGCGTTAACGGATAGGAAACGATCGTTTGAGAACGTTCAAAACATGAGGTGAGCTTTCGCAGAATCTCATCAAGATCAAAGGAGTCATCGCATTGCCAAGGCGACAATCCCCCAAATGCGAGCATTGTTTCAGCTTGTAGCCGGACTGCCTCGTCGGGATGATCGTTTACCAGCTCATTTAGCCTATGACGTGCGGCCGCATCACGCTCCCGCAAACGTAATTCGTCGCGATCGAATTCACCGCAACCGACGGAGCACCATAACATGGAAAGCAAGTTGCAGAATTGTTCAACGGCGTGCGCATCAGGTGCGGAACCGAGAAAACGCTCGATCTCGTCGTAGACTTCGATGGCGGTGGATACGTCGTCGAACCACCAATTGTCAGTCCACGCGTGGTGATAGGCGCAGTGGACTATAAGTGACGTGTTTTGTGATTTCTTGGCGATTGACCGAGCACGCTGAAAGAAACCCGTCGTTTCATGTCTTGGCAGTTCAAGTTCGCGAGAGAGAAAGCCAGCTTGCATGTAAGCGCTTGCGATTCCATCGTCAGATGCGTAATTGGCTAGTGGCTCACGAAGCTTATTAAGCACTTCGTCGAGCTCCAGCTGACGTTCGGTATCCTTCGGACCACGTTTGAGCTCCGGTGCTACGGGCACCGAAATTCTGAGCGTTTCTATTGCGATGTGCTCTCGGTTGAACGTCAAGACACGTGTACAAAGCCATTCGCGGTCAAGGATATGAACTTCGAACTCGTGCGTCTTTGAAAGTTCTCCTTCCAATCTTGCGCGGGTCTTGTCTCGGGCAAACTGACTGGTGATGAAATAGACAACGGAGAACTTGGTATCCAGTTCGGCGATTTTCTTACAGTCGCTTCGGACTTTACTGGTCCAGGTCTTCTGGCAACTGAATGCAAAGGCCCAGCGTTCCGTCACTGGCGCTGCAGGTGTACCCCAATAGCAACGCTCAAGTAGCGTCGTTGAAACTGGGTAAGTCGACGAGTCGGTCTTCGAGTCGCCGCCGCCTAAGGGCCCCGCCTGTGGCTTTAGGTTTGGGCACAGTTCAGCTTCTGCGATGCGTCGACAGAAATCCTCAAACAGGTACTCTTCTTTTCGATTCACCAAGGTTTCGAGATGATATTCAAGCAACGACCGTTCCAGTCGTGGAGCCGACAAACGTTGAGAATCAGAAAAAAGGTATGGGCGATTCGCCCGCATTTGCTCGCTTGGCTTGGGGAGGATAGGCTCTCGTCTGTCTTGTGGCATTCGTCGTTTATTCCCAGGCAACTCGTCGAAGACTCATCGATAGTATTGACGAAAGATACTGTTTCAGCGTCACGTCAATACTTACATCAGCTTTGTTTTGATCGATAAACGGGGGTGCAAGTAGACGTCGCACTCTCTGATCAATGAACAGTGTACCTTCGGAAGCGTTCTGGGCACAGATTTGGTGGCGGGATCAAGATTGAAGAATAGCGTGTCGCTCTGAGCCAGAGAGAGTTTCTTTCGAACCCAATGGGAAGTTCTTGTCGTAGTCCAATAACGTGAATTATCGCCGTTCTTTGAGCTCATGCAACGCCACCGATGAGTGTTTCTATAGTGAGTTTGCATGCACCGGTGGCCGACGCCGTAGCATCGTCGTAATCCATCATTCGTGTTTTGCTGTATGCGACCTGGGCCGACTGCCTGATCGCCGCCCCGTAACTTCTATTCGGCATCAGCCTCTGGAAGATCGGTGGACAACTCTGCTTCGATGTCTTCAATGCTTGGCAGACTTGACACCATTGTTTCGGGAAGTGCCGTGGTCAGCTCATAGTCTGCGACACCGATTGGTTTTTCGATTCCTCTTAACGCATATTCGGCAACGATACTATTCTTTGTCTGACAGAGAATCAGTCCGATCGTTTGTGCGTCCGATTCGTGCCGTAGCTCGGAGTCGACTGCCGAACAGTAGAAGTTCATCTTGCCTGCGTGCTCGGGCTTGAACTGGCCCTTCTTTAAGTCGACCACGACAAAACAACGCAGCTTGAGGTGATAGAACAGTAGGTCAATATAGAAATCGCTGTCACCGACGGTCATTTCGTATTGCCGGCCGACGAATGCAAAGCCGCGTCCAAGTTCAAGCAGAAATTTCTCGATATGCGTCAGCAAGCCGGTTTCCAGCTCACGCTCGTGGAACGGCTCTTCCAAAGTCAAGAAATCGAAAACGAAGGGATCTTTCAGGAGATCCGTCGCAATTCCGGCATGGGCTTCTGGAAGTGTGCCGTCGAAATTCGTGATCGCCTTCCCGTGCCGCGTGTGTACCTCCGATTTGATCTGCGAGGCGAGTGTGTCTCGCGACCAGCCGTGCTCAATGATTTGGCTGGCGTACCAAAGCCGTGTGCTCTGGTCTTTTACCTTTTGAATGAGGATGACATTGTGGCTCCAGGAAATCTGCAGGAGCGTCGCCCAGAGTGTGTCGAAAGAGCTCACATCAGAATTTGCCACGGACGGTGGCAAATTTGGCAGTTCCCCAATTTCCGGGGTTTGCTGCACTGCTGGGGGCACCGATGGAAATTTTGCCACGGACGGTGGCAAAATTGGATAAGCACGGAAAAAAGCGATCATTCGCCCAATGTTCCGCTCCGAAAACCCCTTCTCCTCCGGTAATTCGTTCTTTAGATCGACCGCCAGCCGAGGGATGACCTTGCTTCCCCACCCCTGGTCGTTCTGACGCTCGGAGATCATGCGACCAATATCCCAATAGGTCAGGATCAAGGTCGCGTTGACCGACAAGACGGCTCGTTGCTGCCCTCGCCGAACACGCTGCTTGATCTCCGCGAGCAAATCACCGTACAAGTTAAGTTCATCGCGGTTCATGTGTGCAACTCCCCCAGCGGTTGCCCGACAACCGAGATTCCTTCCAAAACTCGATCAGTTCGTAGTTGTCTTTTGGCTTTCATCCGATCCAGTCCCTGAGAGTTCATTGCCATCGCTTCAGGTTTAACGCATCGGACGCGAAATCTCAATCGAATTCTGGAAGCCAAAGGCAGCCAATCAGTTTAGAGGATGCCGTACCAAGATGGCAGGACCCGGCTCCCAAAAAGACAGGCCTGTTCTGTATGTATCTTGACGTGCCAACCTTCCACCAACGATTCATTTTCCAATCGGTCCGCGATTTTGGAGCGTCAATAAGGCTGTGGATATCGGAGCGATGAACCGTTGCGAATGCGGGTCATGTGTGTCACGCTTCTAAAGTCCAAAGCACTGCTTAGGGGACAAGCCTATCCAAAAAACATTTCTTCATTTGACCCTTCATGAGGTGCTCCATATCGTTCCACATGCTCATTGCAACCCAAGGAAAAAACATCGTCGCTACGCGTCAATACTTTGACCAAGTACTGACACAGGGTGACTACTACTTGGGGCAAGAAGTGAACGGCCACTGGCATGGTCATGGTGCTGAAATACTCGGTCTTGGTCGTGGAACTGAAGTAACCAAACAGCAGTTCAGTGATCTTCTTCAAGGCAAACATCCGATCGACGGCAGCCAGCTTACGCAGCGAAGCCGAAAGGATCGCCGCCCCGGAATGGATCTGACCTTTTCGGTTCCTAAAAGCGTTTCGCTTGCGTGGGCGATCAATGGCGACGAACGTCTGATTGTTGCTCTTCGCGAAGCGGTCCATGAAACGATGGCTCGTGATGTCGATCCGAACGTTTTTCGACAAATTCTGCTACCGGGATGTGACACTCGGTTTAGCGACACCTCGCAAGCCTAAGCGTCGACCGGTGGTATTAAGTACTCGGGAAGTCGCTCGACTGCTTCAGGCAGCCTCAACCATCCGAGACAAACTGGTGCTGGGATTAATGTATGCAACGGGCATGCGAGTCAGCGAGGTCGTCAGAGTACGATTTCGAGACATCGATTTTGATCGCAACATCATCATGACCTGGCAGGGGAAGGGTCGAGCGGACCGGCTAGTCACGCTACCGCAGAGCTACCGAGAACTATTGCGATCGATGCGGGCACACGGAACTGCAGAGTCCTACATATTCGCAGGGGCCGCCAAAGGACGGTTTCTCTCGACACGGACCGTCCAAAGAATCATGCAGACAACGATGCGGATTGCCAAAATCGACAAACCTGCAACTCCCCATTCGCTTCGCCACAGCTTTGCGACTCATAGCTTTGAAGCGGGCTGTGACATTCGGCGAATACAAAAGGTTCTCGGGCACGTTCACCTAGAAACGACCACCATATACGTGCATGTCGCAAAGCCGGCCGACCCGTCTCAGATGCCAAGCCCCATCGATCGCCTTCACGCAGCAACGGGAGATGGCCCATCCGAACCATCGCACATGGCCACTTCCTCCCCGGCATTAAGTCGTGATCCCCAAAATCTGCCAAACGTGCCATCTCCGCCAGCAGAGCCCGTCGGAAGGATGCAATTGTTCGGAAAAACATCCCCCGACTCATCGTCGACTATCCAGCTAACCATCCGCGTGCCAGCAGAAGGTCGAGCCATCTATTTCACTGGGACAACGGTTACCGAAGCAAGGCAGGGCTATTTAACACTCAGCGTCCCACCGCTTGAAAAATGGGACAAGGAACTTAATTGGCTCAGACCCAGACAGCGCGAACGATTCCAAGAAGCTGATTTTTACGAGCGGTTGCAGCAATCGATTCGCTCCCGATTCCAGGCGGGTACCCTAATCACTCATCGTCCTGAAAAGCAAACAACAACAGCCACAATCGCCACGCGAATCGATCGGCCACATCGCGACCGAAGCCTCCCCTCAACCATCTCCAAACACATTTCCCTCAGCGCAAGCACCTTTCCCACAGCCCCTTTTCCAACCTGGAGCGTCCGAACAAAGTAAAAATTTGCCAGCAATCAATAAACAGCTATCATAAAACAGTTCAAAAAAGCAATAACCTTCCCAGGCCACCCCAAACAGCCCCCGCAAACCAGTCATTGCGACACGCTGTCGGCCATAAACACGTTGTGCGGTCACCCGACCAATCGCTTCGCTCCAATCTATCGGTTTGTAACCGACTCTGGCACTGGAACGCGACCCTTGCTTTGGACAATGAGCCATTCGCTGATGGAGCCGTAACGAGTCGTGGGCTTCGGGAGTAACTGGCGGCGGTGGAGCTCTCGGGGGCCGGCTTGAATTCTCTGTCGCGAGCCTGCAAGTCGTCGTGGGCTGGAGCGCGAACATGTAGCGAAACACGCTAACACAAAATCTATTGGTTCCAACAACGTCATTCGTGAGCCAAGCAAGGGTCGCTGGCTCTCAGTAGCGAAACGGGTGAACGCACAACATGGTTGGGCCGCTAGGCTGCGGCTTTGTTGTTGGATGATCATTCGCTAGGGAAACGACTGGATCCTTCGAGAACGTCAACGGGCACGGCACACCGCAGACACCTGATTTGGTTATTCGCCTCAACTAACGTATCATTAACGGATCCTCTTTCACGTCGATCGCTTCGGTCACCACCGGCGTCGGCCAAACCTTCCGTTGGGCGGCACCGCTCGAAAGGCTACCGCAATGTCACTTCAAGAACTTGAAAACACAATCGCAAAGCTACCGCCAGATGAACTCGCGAAATTCCGCGAGTGGTTTCTGGATTTTGATTCCGCGCAGTTTGACAAACGCATCGAAACCGATGCACGAGATGGGCGACTAGACTCGCTTGCTGACGCGGCGCTCAGAGATCACGCGACTGGCAAATCGACGCCACTATGAATCATTTTGCAAGCCCTGCCTTCTGGGAGTGCTACAAGAAACTTCCAGACGTCATTCGTACGTTGGCCGACAAGAATTTCGCACTGCTCAAGGATAACCCAGATCACCCCTCGCTCCACTTCAAGAAGGTCGGCCGCTATCGATCTGCTCGCGTTGGGCGAGACTTCCGTGCGCTCGCCGTCGAGACCGACGATGGCCTGCTATGGTTTTGGATTGGAAATCATGCCGAATACGATCGCTTGATCGGCGCGTAGGTGCCGCCCAACATGGTTTTTACGCTAGGCCTTCGGCACACCTTCCTTTGCACTTCAAGCGGGGCTGGCGTATCATAAGCTTTTCGTGATTCAACTCCACCGCTTCGTTCAGGGCGGTGTCGTAAAAACCTTCCGTTGTGCGGTCACCCGATCATTCGCTTCGCTCCAGTCCATTAGTTTGCAACCAGTTCACGCATTGGGACGCGACCCTTGCTCTGGACAATGAGCCATTCGCTGATGGAACCATAATGAGTCGTGGGCTTCGGGAGAACTTGGTGGCGGTGGAGTTCTCGGGGCCCGGCTTGAATTCTCTGTCGCGAGCCCGCAAGTCGCCGTGGGCTGGAGCGCGAACATGTGGCGAATCACGCTAACACAAAATCATCTAGTTTCAGTAACATCATTCGCGAGCCAAGCAAGGGTCGCTGGATCTCAGTAGCGAATCGGGTGAACGCACAACATGGTTGGGCCGCTAGGCTGCGGCTTCGTTGCTGGAAGACCTTTCGCTGGGGAAACGACTGGATCCTTCGAGAACGCCAACGGGTACGGCACACCGCAGACACCTGATTTGGTTATTCACCTCAACTAACGTATCATTAACGGATCCTCTTTAACGTCGATCGCTTCGCTCACCACCGGCGTCGGCCAAACCTTCCGTTGTGCGACCTCAGTGAATCTTGATGCGGACGATGCACGCGACTACATGAAGCTGCTGGAGCGTGCCATCATCCATCTGCGTTACCGAATCCGCTACGACGATTCGGTTACCGTCGCGGAGGTTCACGACATTCTCGACTCACTGCACAACATTCCGGCCATGCTTCGGGGCGCGGGCGATTGGTTCACGCCCGACAACATTGACGCTGACCTGGAACGTTACGACAACAAATGGCTCAATGCCGATGACGGTGCGTCCCGCCGTCGCGGACTGCTCGAACTCTTGCAAGACGTACGGAATGGAGACTTCAGCGACGATCCACCGGTCGCCTAACATGGTTTTTACGCTAGTCGCGGCTGTCGTCGTTAGAGAATCGTTCGGTGTGCCACGGTCGATCGCTTCTGTCACGTTCCCTCTGGTGCAAACCCGCGATCACCTTGGCTCTTTGGCAACGGCCCCTCGCATTGGTACAATCTTCCGTAACTCTGAGTCAACCGCTTCGTTCACGGCGGTGACGTAAAAACCTTCCGTTAGGCGACCTAGACCTCACATGTCGTCACCGCAATTGACCCACGAAACATACGCTGACTTCGTTGCGTCAAATTCGTTCGCAGTGGTCCACTGCTGGGCGGTATGGAACGGTTACGATCACAAAATGCGCGCGGCGCTAGCCGACCAAATGCCGCACTTCCGCCAGATCGCGTTCGCCGAATTCGACGTTGATCCACCCGATCACCATGACATCTGCCGTGAATTGAACGTGCATGGCCCCCCGTTTCTTGCGCTGTATCGCGACGGCGCTCTCGTCACTTCCCGCGTTGGCCTGATGGATCGTGCGGACTTGCGTGCGTTTCTCCATGGCCTCCTCAACCCCGCTGCATAGGTCGTGCAACATGGTTTTTACGCTGAGGCCTTCGGCACACCTTCCAACTTTGTCAACGCGGACTGGCCTTGGTACAATTTCCCTAGTTCAGACATCGTTCGCTTCGTTCAGGGCGGTGTCGTAAAAACCTTCCGTTGTCGGGTACTAGATGCGAACTCCAGACCAGATCGCCGATGAACTGGCTGACGTAATCCGTCACGTCTACGCTCGCCCTTCGATGTATGCACGTCCCGACACGATCGAGAGCACGCTTTGGAACTTCCACTGGGCTTGGGCGATCGTCCGCGAATCGGAGGTGCGTTTTCGCGAACTGCGTAGCGAAACCCTGTCGCGACACAAGGCACCTTCTGGTCTTTTCTCGCGGTTCAAGCACGACAACCCCGACGCTTCGGACGACGAGGCGCTTGCTTTCACGCTCGATCAATGGCGGGCCGTCTCTACCGAACTTGGAGTTCCGCTCGAAACGTAACGCCCGTGCCCGACAACATGGTTGGGCCGCTAGGCTGCGGCTTCGCAGTTGGAAGATCTTTCGCCAAGGAAACGGCTGGATCCTTCGAGAACGCCAACAGGTACGGAACACCGCAGACACCTGATTTGGTTATTCGCCTCAACTAACGTATCATTAACGGATCCTATTTCACGCCGATCACTTCGCTTACAAACGGTGTCGGCCAAACCTTCCGTTGTCGGTCGCGGTGGCCTTCACCCCCATTTTGGCTATACTATTGGCATGAACACACAACCTCAAGACCTTCTGTCGGCTGCACTGACATTGCCCGAAATCGAGCGTGCGAACATCGCTGGTTCCTTGCTGCGAAGCCTCGACCCCAGTCCAGACCCGACGGCAGATGAGGCATGGGCAGCTGAGATCAAACGGAGGGTGGAGTCCATCGACCGGGGTGAGGTCGAACTAACGCCTTGGAATGATGTGATGTCGGCGATGCGCGATCGACGCAATGGATGAACGTCCATTCTGGTTTCACCCTGATGCGAGCGCCGAGGTGCTGGTAGCACATGACCGCTATGGCGAGGTGACTTTCAAGTTGGCCGAACGGTTTCAAGACGAACTAGAACGTTCTCGACAGACAATCACACGTGGCCCGCAAGTTTGGCCAGAGTACTTATACGGCACTCAGCGTTACCTGCTGAAAGGATTCCCATACTTCATTGTCTATCGCGCCGTACCAGATCGAATTGAGATTATCGCAGTAGCCCACGAAAGACAGCGTCCGGGTTACTGGGCAGATCGCACCGTCTCGTAGCGACCGACAACATGGTTTTTACGCTAGGCCTTCGGCACACCTTGGCTCTTTGGCAACGGGCGTTGGCATTGGCATTGGTAAAATTCCCAATAGTTCAGGCTTCGTTCAGGGCGGTGTCGTAAAAACCTTCCGTTGTCCGCTCCAGAGATATGACAAAACCCACTGGAGAGTATCACCAAGACGCGAGCGATCGGCTCTGCTTCGAGATGTTTGACGTGGACGCCATTGATTATCCCAAATTGGTCGCCCGGATTGTGGCCCAGTTCAATCTCAAATCCACCTCTGAGATGGTGGTCGGCCCCGATCAACTGATCGGCGGTTACTCTGTTGGACAATGGTCGATTGGCATGGACTGGGACAATTGGTCGGGATTCTTCGTCACCGCTCACACTCCGGAGGCTGAACCGCTTGTCAAATCAATCGGGGTCTTCCTCTCCGATGGCTGACCGCATTGGGCGGACAACATGGTTTTTACGCTAGGCCTTCGGCATACCTTGGCTCTTTGGCAACGGGCCTTGGCTTTGGTAGAATCTTTCGTAGTTCAAACATCGTTCGCTTCGTTCAGGGCGGTGTCGTAAAAACCTTCCGTTAGGCGACTCTAGTTTTCCTCCATGGACGAACGCTTTCTAAACTACTGCGACCAGCTTCAACCTCGCCTTGATGCACTTCTTGCGATGCCGGGGATTCACCCTGTCGCACCGCCAACTGGCATGCCGAATCGCGGCGTCTACCTGCTCACCGAGAATGACGTCCATCTCTACACGGGTCGCAGCAACACGATGCCCAAGCGGCTCCGCGATCATTGCACTGGCGGGCACCGAAAGGCTGCCTTGGCCGTCAAACTCACTCGGCTCGCGACTGGCAATCCCGCAACCTACCGGCGAGAGAACTCGATTTCCGTGTTGATGACGCAACCTGACTTTGCAACTGCCTTCACTGATGCCCAGACGCGAATTCGCAACATGACTTTGCGGTACGTCGAGGAAACTGATCCGGTGCGTCAATGCTTACTCGAAATCTACGTTTCGCTTGTACTGCGCACCACTTACAACTCATGGGATACCACTTAGTTGTGCACGTCGCCTGACATGGTTTTTACGCTAGGCCTTCGGCACACCTTCCTTGGTTGGTCACGCGGGCTGGCATTGGTAGAATCTTTCGTAGTTCAAACATCGTTCGCTTCGTTCAGGGCGGTGTCGTAGAAACCTTCCGTTGTGCGACCTACCGAGATGAACTGATGGCAGACCTCGATGGCGATGCGATCATCACGAAGTATTGCGGCTTTCTCGGGGATCGCGTCCGCTACGACGCCGATCTGTCCACGACGGTGCTTGCCGACCTGCGTCGCGCCGTCGTTGTCGTCAACGCCTTCTGGTCTGGCCCATCCATGCAAACCCTGATTCGGGTCGCCAAACTACTCGACGACGTTGACTCTCACGGCTGCGCTCAGCTGATCGTTTGCGACACTGACCACATTCCTGACCTTGCAGCTGAACCGTGGCTTCTCGATACTCACGGCGGCATGGGCGAAATCGCGTGGGTTCTCAACGGTCGTATCGTTGCTCGCCGTGACCCGAGTCGCAATCCCGATTTGCGAGTGACGACTTGGAGCTTTATATCTGAATGCCCTGCCTGAATAGCGATTCACCGGTCGTGCAACATGGTTTTTACGCTAGGCCTTCGGCACACCTTCGCTCTTTGGCAACGGGCGTTGGCCTTGGTACAATTTCTCGCAGTTCAGGCATCGCTCGCTTCGTTCGGGGCGGTGTGGTAAAAACCTTCCGTTGTCGGACAGATGCAAGAAATCCTCGATCGCGTATCAGCACACCTATCCGGCTTGGGCATATCGCTCGACGCGGAATTGAACCCTGCTGCCACGGCTAGCGACATTGAGACCGCTCAGAAACGCGTTGACTTTCCCCTGCCGCCTGACTACATCGACTTTGTGACCCGTTTTGCCAACGGGTTGTCGATCTCTTGGTCCATGGACGACGGACCGTTCGGCTCGTTTGAGCTAGAGCCCATCGAAAACTCAGTTGGCAGCGCACTGGAGATGCGTGATTGGCGATTTTACGACGCTGATGCTGCTCGCGAATATGGCTTCCCGCACACAGATGATCCGGAACTTGCACTCGAAACCAACCGCTTGATGCACAACTGGATTCCACTACACGCAGAGGGTAACGGCGACAATTTCTCGTTGAACCTTAACCCTGACGGATACGGCAACGTAGTATTCGATCATCACAGTTGGCTGGACGGGGGCACTGGTGCAAACGGATTTCTGATGGGCAAAACTTTTACCGCGTTCTTTGAATCGTGGGCAACCGTATGCTTTGCTCAACCGAAGAGCCTGTGGTGGAAATCCGTGCTGGCCGATTCCGGGGTCAACTGGGCGTCTTCTGAATTTGACAATCGCTTCCGATTGACACCGTAATTGTCCGCTAACATGGGTTTTACGCTAGGCCTACGGCACACCTTGGCTCTTTGGCAACGAGCCATGACATTGGTACAATTTCCCCAACTCAAGCACCGTTCGCTTCGTTAACGGCGGTGTCGTAAAAACCTTCCGTTAGGCGACCTCAGCTAAATACACTTCGAGCCGAAATGTGATCTCGTTGGCGCATCGAAGGCCTACTCTGGCGTCTGGTTAGTCCACTACGACGTCACATCCGATGCGCGGCTCTTGATCGACCTGTCGTCTGAATCACATAGCGACTTCTGTGTCTCGTTCGATCGCTGCTCCGCATTGCGAGTCATCGACGAGGGGCAAATCTGCGAATTCTGGAACACGTATTCGCAACCCAATGGCTGGCTATGGGTCGTGCGTTCTGGTGGTTGGTTCGACTTGGAATCTCAACGCGAACAATTTTGGCTGCGCGACGCATCCCACGCCAAATTACGCGAATATCTGATTGTTGGCGATCAATGTGTGTTCGTTCTGTCCTACGGCGAACCACACTTGGGGGAAATCGAAACTGGTGGTACGGTCGCCTAACATGTTTTTTACGCAAAGTCGCGACTGTCGTTGTTGGAGAGTCTTTCTCTGGGCAAAGTTCAACCGCTTCGATCACGTTCCTACCGCTGCCAGCCCGCGATCGCCTTCGCTATTTGGCGACAGACGGCTATCGTAAACTTCGTGAGCAGCTGATCGAAGAACGCAAACTGGCTGAACAGCCGAATGGATGTCTGCTGGAATTCACTGACGATGTTGTGTTCAGTAGTCCCAGTGCGGCCGCTGCAACGGTGAATGCCGGCAATGCGAATGGCCGTACGGCGTGGAAAGTTGGGGGGAACTCGTCAAAGCTACGCAGATTGGCACCACTCACAACTGCCAGTTCAAACCGACTCGGATGACGAATGATCTGCTCGCCTACGCCTCTGCCTGTGACCTTCATAGACACGCATGCGAGCTAATCTATTAGCCTGACAAGCTGAATCTCTAACAAAAAATCTATCCGATCGACGATCAGCCTACGCCTGAGACGTACAAATTGGCGTAAGCCGTCGAATTGCAAATAAAGGACCAGCGTAGATGGCCGAGAGACAAACAGATCATAGCGGGACGATATCAAAGGATGACGCGTATATGAAGTCTTCCTTCTTTGAACAACTTGTCGAACATGTTTTCATCTCAGAACTGCTTCAGGAGGTCTATTATCGTTTCGGTATGGTGGTAGAAGTACTGAGGTCAGAGATCGACGCGTCTGGCTACGACGTCGTGTTCGAATGCAATAATATCGTCAGGCACGTACAGCTGAAGACTTCCCGAGTCGGTGGTAAGACGAGTCGACAAAAAGTCAATATTGCGTTGGCAGACAAGCCGAGTGGATGCGTCGTTTGGATCATCCGAAACGAGGACAGTGCAGATTGCCGAATGAAGCTAACCTATCGTTTTTTTGGGGGCCCCCCAGGAATGCCATTGCCTTCGCTCGATGGTTTCAGCATCGCCAAACATACGAAGGGCAATAAAGATGGGCTCAAAACGGAACGGCCAGCAATTCGCGTTGTCAACAAAGGCCAGTTCACGCCCGTTGAAACAACCACCGAGCTTGTCACCCGCCTGTTCAGCATCGGACCTGTCACGAATGGCGTGCCGATTGTCTGAACTGCACATGCTTGACTAAACTCCCATGGTTAGGGAGTCGTTGGACGATGTTGTGGTGCCCATGCGGTTATACGATCAGCCGGTGCAGCAACAGACTGTCTCAGCAGTTGAAGAATCACAACGTCGCTGGCGGGGCGAAGTCCAACTTCTTCAGCTTTTTCTGCATACTATGCATTTAGTAAATTTCGCGTTCTAACTTTCAACACTGGAAAGACTAGGAACAAAACAGGAGGCAATACGGCTGCAACAAAATGTGCCAGCGCTTCCGTCGCCCCAGTGAGTAAAGTTCGGGAATCCCAGACGAAATATTGAACAGTTACAACAATGAGGTACGCACCGCCTGAAATGCAAGTTAAGACTCCAGCCAGGAGGTACCTCCGTGCCCCACGATGAGACAATTTGTTGGGAAAACCCAAGTACCCAGCAATCCCGAAAACGCCAGCACAAAAAGCACTCGGTCCCAATTGCAGGCATCCATATACGCTGGGGGACCGATGATACGACATCACGTAGCCGAAGACATCAAAAAAATAGTTTGAGACATTCAAGGGATAGCCAAGGCATGATTGAATCAGGAACGGCGCAATGTAACCAAAGGATCCCAAGATCACCGCGCCGAACAGGCTACGTTGGTTGACGACAGTCGTCGACTTACGCGATATAGGCTCACCGGTGAAATTATCCGGGGCACGGTAGGGATTTGTTTCTGTCACTAGCATTCCACCCAATCAGCAAACCTAACAAACGCTACCTGGAACCGCTGGATCGCGACTGACAGCCTCCCAGTCGCATCGTCATGTTTTTTCAGGTCGTTGGCGATGGAATCCATGCCGGCCATTTCCGTGACCTCAACTGCCACGTTGAACATTGGCGAAAACTGACTAGCAGCACGTAGGGATTTAAGTTTCCTGGCTGCTAGCCCGTCACGCTTTTGTCTTTCGTTGGGTGCCATACCTGGGATTGTAGCCGCTATCGTTATTGCTAAAGCAGAAATTCGGAGCGATTTAAAGTTCACTTGTCTCCGTGGAATGCCCCTATTTTCTGTGCCAGGCGTTATGAAAGATTGGGTTAGGAAACAGGGACAGGTGATTTGCAGTGCTGCTGAAGTGAGGCCATAGGCCGAACGAAAGCAGCACTGCAAATCGCGAACTCCGATGGAGTTAGATATCCATGCCGGAAAGTTGGGCGTCGCCTGAGTAGATTGTGGGGCTATCAGCGAGCCGGAAAACGTGTTCAGGACGTTGTGCCTCACGCCATTCGAAATTCGGTGAATGACGGCAATATTCAGTACGGTCCCATTGGAGGGCCTGAATTCGTTGTCAGTTCGATGCTTGTTCAGTGAGAGTCCACTCCCCGGTAAACAGGTTGACCGTCGTATCCGAGTCAATCGGAATGTCGCGGAGCCAGCGAGTGAATTGGTGAAGCATCAATGCGGCAGCGATGCTCGCCGCGTAGATCGTGCTCCGGGAAGTGCAGGTTCCTTGCTGAGCTCCTGAAGCAGCGAACAAGGTTGTTGCGTAGTGCTTTGAAGACGCTGCTTCATCAGCAGCCAGCACGCGAATCACCTCGCCCAGCATTCTGCCATCGGCCCAGAATGCCGCTCGACCGTTGACGGACTTCCAAATCGCGGACCGCGCCGTGATCGAGTCGACACAGCAGAAAACAACGTTTCCAATGGATTGTCGTGGGCGAAAGCGATCTTCGATCCGCGTGACCTCGATAGTCGGGTCGAGTTCACTGATCGCTTCACCACACGCGAACGGTTCGGGCCAGCCAATGTCATGCCTTCGATAACCCTGTGTCGTCGTGTTGGAGAGATCGACTTGATCGAAATCTATCAGCTGAATTCTCGGCGTACCAATTGCAGAGAGTTGCAATGCGACTAGCCTTGATTCCATTGCAACTAGGGCGGCTCACTACAAATCCCTCGCACTGAAACACGTCGAGTGGCTCGAGCAGAACGGCATCGACCCGAACGTCTTGGTTGGTGCGGTGAGCTACCTCGGCATCCACGCAATTCCACCGATGGCGGACGATGACCGCTGGTTCACGGACATGCTAGAGGTGATCGTACAACTGTTCGCCCCCAACGTTCATCTCAGCCCGAACGATGATGTTACATCCTTTCTCCGCACCTTGCGCAACGCAATTGATCGTACAATTGACAACGCTGAATAGCGGTGCAGGCGTCCCCTAACATGCTTTTTACGCTAGGCCTTCGGCACACCTTCCGTTGTGCGGTCGCTAGTTTTCCTCTACTGCGACGCTCATGTCATGCCCACCGCGTAGAACACGAATGACTTCGATTGCGTCCTGACGCTCGACGTAGAACACAACGTGATTTGGGAAATCCTTCACCAGTTTGGTTCGCAAGCCGGCGAACTCTGGGTTGCGACTTGGAAACAGCGAACCGCTGGATGGAAACAATGCCAGCCCTTTAATCGTCTGTTCGGCGCGTTCGAGAAATCGCAAGGCCGTGTCAATGCTTCCATCGGCAATGTACGTCGCGTGGTGTTCGACGTCCTCCGCTGCCTTCAGACGCCGGATGATCGGCCTCAGGTCGCTCACTTACTCGATGCCTTTGAAACAACTCGGCTCTTGATCGCTTGCCATTCGTTCTCTGTCCAAGGCTCTGCAGGACCGCTTGCGATTCCGGCCATCAAGGCCCGCTCAATTTCGCCCTGCTTTTCGCTTGCTGCTGCGACCAGGGCAACAATATATTCGCTTGCACTCGCAAAACCGCCTTGCTCGACATTTTGATCCACATACGACATCAAATGATCTGGTAATTCAACGGGAACGGTTGACATGTCGTCGATTCTCCATGGCGTTTTCCCGATGGACCGCGACCGCCAACATGGTTTTGCCGCTGAGGCCCTTCGGGCACGCCTTCCATTATAGGCGAACCGGGGCCGCAATGGTAGAATCTCCCGGTTTGCCACGTCTTCTCGCACCGGTCAAAAACGGTGTCGGCCAAACCTTCCGCTGGGCGACCCTCGACCAATGAGGCTCATTACCGCAATCTGCTTGCTCACGCTGATTGGCTGCGGTGAATCCTCACCAAATCCAAACGCTCTGATGATAAACACTCCCGAGCCCGAGCCGCCTCGCCTGACCGACCCGGGTGCTCTAAGCGAACTACCTGATGAGCTTGCGTATCTTACGGAGCCGGCGCTCGAATACGGCCGCTTTCAATTCGATGACACCATCTTCGACTTTCTCGAATCGGCAACGCCCCAGCAAATGGAAGAACTGGCTGCCGTTGCAGAACGCGTACGCATCAACGATCACTACCCGGACGTAAATCGTTTTCTTGACAAACATCCTATCACGGACCACGAACAAACTGCCTGCCTCTACTTTCTGTTCTTGGTGCTCGATTACGCTGACCTGTCTTTTGAGCCCCCAATCGAATAGGCGTGGTCCGGGGCGTCTAACATGGTTTTTACGCTAGGCCTTCGACACACCTTCCGCGTTTGGCGACGCGGGCTGGCCTTGTTACAATTTCTCGTAGTTCAGAAATCGTCTGGGGCGGTGCCGTAAAAACCTTCCGTTGTGCGACCTAGACGTTTCGCATGTCACGATTGCCGTGAATGACGCGAGACACTTCTACGCCACCTTCGATCGCGCGGTAGAAGATCACGTAGTTGCCAACGCTGAATGACCGGGCTCCTGGCACACCAAATCTTGGCCGCAGCTCACCCATCTGAGTCTGGGTCGCAATTGCTTCGCAAGCCTCCCGCATCTTGCGCAACCAATTGCGTGCTGCCTCCGGTGCGTAGATGACACTTGCCATTAGTCTTTGCCATTCTCAATTTCCCGGATTCGCTCTTCCGCACGGCGGTAAACATCTTCGGCTGGAATACCTTTACCGGCGTCCAACTGATCGAACCCCTTTCGCACTTCAGCGTGAAGCGTTTCCCTTGCCTGCAACATGCGCAACCCTTCGGCAAGCACATCCGACTCGTTCAGGAACCTCTTTTCGGAGACCATTCGTTGTACGAACGGGACTAAATCGCTTGGGATTTCTGTTGCCACGACATCTCGAATTTAACCGGTTTGCAGTTCTGACGGTCGTAGAACATGGTTTTTACGCAAAGCCCCTTCGGGGACATCTTCGGCGTGGATTGGACCGCGTTTCCATTATACAATCGAATCAGATCCAGAACATCTTCGCTTCGGTTGCGTCGATGCCGGCCAAACCTTCCGTTATGTACCGCAGCCTAATGAAATGGATCGCGATTATCCTGATGTGCGTCGCGACCTGTGTGGCATACGGAATCATCCACGACCAAATCACGGCTCGCATTTGCGTCGAATACTTCACAATCGGACACCCGCCTGCATTCCCAACTGACGACCCGACGTTACTCGGACTCGGCTGGGGCGTCATCGCGACTTGGTGGGTCGGCGTACTGCTGGGTGTTCCACTTGCTGCTGCATGTCGCCTTGGGCGCTGGCCTAAACGCGAACCTCGAACCCTATGGCAGCCCTTGATTCGATTGTCCGCGATCTCTTTCGCAATTGCCACGCTCGCTGGTCTCGTGGGCTGGATCGCCGCATCGAATGGCTGGGTGATTCTCGTTGGGTCTATCGCCGACCGTGTTCCCGCGGATCGTCACGTGCCGTTTTTGATCGACCTCTGGGCGCATAGTGCCAGTTACCTGGTTGGGTTTCTTGGTGGTGTTGTGCTTATCGTGTTCATTTTGCGCGAGAGACAACGCGAACAGCTGCGAAGCGGCACATAACATGGAGTTACCGCTAGGCCTTCGACACACCTTCCGCGTTTGGCGACGCGGGCTGGCCTTGGTACAATTTCTCGTAGTTCAGAAATCGTTTAGGGCGGTGTCATACAAACCTTCGGTTACGCGGGCACTCGTTTGAAGAATCCTTACGAATCGCCACGGGACTCGAATAACGTCAAGCTTACTTCCAGTCGAACACGTTGGAAATCTCTGGCAACGCTAATCGCACTCGTTGCCGTTGGCACAATTGCCGGTTGGTTCCTTGGCCTAACTTTCATTTGGCAGAATCCGATCTTCTCGAGAACGCGACTATTTTCTTTAATCTTATGGGCGGTTGCGATGGTTGCTGGCGGGACTGCTGGGGCAGTGCTTGCGAACCGAATCTCAAGGCCGGCCAGGTAGCAAAAGACATCGACGCAAAACATGGTTTGGCCTCAATGCCGCGGCTTCACTGTTAGAACATTTTTCGCTAGGAAAACGGCATGATCCTTCGAGAACGTCAACCGGTCCGGTACACCGCGGACACCTGGTTTGGCGATTCACCTCAACTAACGTATCGTTAAAGGATCCTAGCTCACGTCAATCGCTTCGTTTACAAACGGTGTCGGCAAAACCTTTCGTTAGGCGTCTCAGACTGTTGTGGTTCGCGGGTGCGCGGACGGACTCTCGGAGGTGGAAAATTCCAGCGAAGCGATGGCCGTGATCGCTTCGATTAGGCAACCAGTCACACCCCGGCGATTCATTCGCGCTTATTGGCGTGATTCGCGGGCAAAAATCTGCCACGCAAAATTTGCCCGCTAATGAGCGCGAATGTCATGCTTGGCGCGCACGACTGGCGTTCGGCTATTCACATCATCCGTGTCTGTCTGTATCTATCGGTGATTCAAACTTCGCATTGGTTGCGCGGTCGGTTTGATGTCTTTCGGGATGGATCGCTTTTTGGGCATTCAGCGACGCCCAACATGGTTTGGCCGGTACGCTGCGGCTTTAATGTTGGAAGGTCGCTGGCTGGGGAGAACAGCTGGAGCCTTCGAGAACGCCAACGGGTGCGGAGCACCGCAGACACCTGATTTGGTTATTTACCGCAACTAACGTATCATTAACCGATCCTATTTAACGCCGATCGCTTCGGTCACTATCGGCGTCGGCCAAACCTTCCGCAGGCCATTCACAATGAGCGACCAAATTTCAAATGAACGCAAGACTGCGTACTACATCGGTATCGCCATTTCAATCGCGGGTGTTTTACTCTTCTTATCGGTCTTCGTTACCGGAGCGATGAACTTTGGAAACTTCGACAATTTTGAGGGACAAACTCGCTCGTTCGTATTTCGTGCAATCGGCGGGATGGTTCTCTTCGTTGCCGGTAAAATAATTGCTCACATTGGGGCGCGTGGACTTGCCGGTTCTGGAGTTGTTCTTGACCCTAAGAAAGCCAGAGAAGACCTGAAGCCGTATAGTAAAATGACCGGCGGGATGGTCGCAGACGCATTGGATGAATCAGGCATTCCCGAAATGCTGGACCGTGGCTCTGAACCCAAAGTGGTGATCAGATGCCGCAGCTGCCAGAAGCTGAACGAAGACGACTCAAAGTTCTGCCAAGAATGCGGGGAACCCATCTGAGCTACGCGGCGGACAACATGTTCTTACGCTAGTCGCTGGGGACGTGAAATGTATTGATGACGTATTATCGGCCAAGCATGCTTCCGCGATGAGGTGATCCCAAACTTAAATTCTTAGCGGAAGAGCGCGATCCTAATGCCAACGACTTTGGCATCTGCGGGCGGATTTCTTGGCGGATCGGTGCAAGCCGACCAGCAAATGCATTGTGCTTTCTGTACGATTGCCGAGCGGCACGGTTCGATTTCCCCATTCCCGGCATCTACGTGACTGACCGCACTCACTAAACCGGCTAATTTTAAAACTAGACTTTGGGCATGACTAGAAAGAGAGAGTCATATCCACGGCGGCCATGAATTGATTCCGTTTGGTCCCATTCGCGAATGGCCCGGGACCAACGCCAGTATCTGAATCGAACCAATCCCAACGGATTTCCGGGCGGACGATGACGCTTTTATTTGGTTTGTAGTTTAGCCCCAGCGTAATGTCATGATAAACGCCTGGACCGGGCGTCGGCGACACCGCCGCACCGTCGATGTCGTCGAACCATTCATACCTCACGCCCATCGCCCAGTGATCGTCGATCTGATACGCCAGCCACTGAACAACGTTGTACCAGTATGCCATTCCTCCATCGGCCGCTGCGTGTTGCTCCGCGCCAAAGTCACTGTGAATGACGTAGCTCCAAGAATTACCAATCTCCTTACTGAAGGTGATGCTATGTAAGTAACGATATGCCGTTCCGGCATCATCTTCCTTGCCAATATCAAAAAGGAACTGGAGCGACTCCTGCTTCCCCGCTGGGATGTATGTGAATCCAGCGAAGGCGTTCAGATCATTATTGTTGTCCTCCCAATTCAACATTCCACGATGAGCCCCTCCCGTGAAAGTCCACTGGTCATTGGCCTGCCAATCCACCATGGCACCCGTGACTTGCGATGTTTCGAAGCCAAAATTGTGGCCGTAAGACGTGGAATAATAGAAGTTTTCAGTCGGCACGGGACGCTCATATCCAAGGGGCTCATAAAAATGCCCAAGAGTGAACGTCAGGTCGTTGTAAGCAACTTCGAGATACAGTTGCGGCAGCGCCAAACCCATCAATCCATTTCCACCGACTCCGCTGCCGTTGCTGCTGTTCCAGCGGTTTAGAAAATCACCGTCCGTCTCCAGTCCTCGCGATTGCAAGAAGATGTAGTCAGTGCCGTACACGAAATCAATCTGACCGCCGACATCCCAACCGGATCCGCCGTTGTCCGCCTTGCGGGCGACTGTCCACGCCATCTGGTTGAGCATGTACTCGTCATTTCGATAGTTGAATAGCGTCGCCGGCATGTTGCCTGAGCCAGATGGCGGATTGATTGGATTCCCCGAGTTCGTCGTGGTGCCTTGCTGAAGATGACCGCTGATGGTCAATCCCCATGCGTCCGCCAACTTAGAAGTGTACATTCGCGGCCAAGAAACATTGGAACCGTCACAGACGCTCGCGTCACATCCGATCTGGCCACCATCGTCCATGCCTGCCGCGTCCACGGCGAAATCCTGCGTGGTAAATACGAGAATCACCAAGCCCGTCAAAAAAACATCCTTGAGCGAATCCATCCGCGCCATCCTCGTGCAAGGCAACCGGTTCCGCATTCCAGCCCCCTTGATTGGGGCGGGGGCCGCCAAGCCGCGCGAAAGCACAATACCGTGTCTGTATCGTCAGAAGAATCAAGCGTGCGAAGGAAAAGGTGGACGTCGGTCGATGACCAGCAAGCCGTGACGCGGACGGTTCCGATCAGGAAAACAATACCGACAATCCGGATTCCTTATGGCTCCGCCGAAGCCACTTCGCACAGCAGCAGCTACCCGCCGGCGAGAAAACAGATAACACCTTGAATGGTGAGGGCGGCTGCGACTGACAATCGCCGCGTTCATCCACAGCTTCGAGAAGATTTCTTGATCGTTGCTGTTGGCTTGGAACCTGGAACAATTGAATCGAAAAGATCCAGAATGTTAGAAGTCCATCGGGTAGAGCCAGTTAGACCAACTGTAGCCGCGGATCCCAATTTTCCGCAGCGCCCCAAAACCTTCGTTGCCGGTATAGATCGCGGCCGCGCCCTGAGCGCCGATGGGAAACTGTGATTCGTTCTCGTCGTCCATGACAATCTGGACGGCAAACAAGCCCTGGGGCTGGTCGGGATCCTGGGGGACGAACGTCGGCAATTGACCACTGGGCGTCATTTGACCACCGCCACTTCCTTGCCAGATGTTCTCGACTTTTCCCTTAAAAATTTCTCCCGGGTACAGATCGAACGCAACCTCCACGGACTGCGACTCTTTGACATACTTAAGTTGTTCCTGGGTGTAGGTCGCTAACACATACCTTTCGGCATCAACGATGAAGGTAGCGATTGCCCCGAATCGCACGATCCCTGCCACCATCCCAGGCTGGACTTGCAGGTTGATAATGTACCCATCTGCAGGGGCGACCATCGTAGTATTGTCCAAGTAGTACGTCGCCTCCGCCAACTCTGCCTTGCATTGCGCTACCAAAGTATTCTCGCCGTCGATCTGTGATTCGAAGGCCAAGCGAGCGGCGTTCTGGTTGGCGATGGTGACAGCGATCGCTGCATCGGCTTCAGCGCCAGCTTCGGACCGCAGTCGCGCCTCGTTCGCGACCGCCACATCGATCGCTGCCAGAGCTTCCTGTTCATAGGCCGACCGGGCCCGTTCGACATTCGCTTGGGCGGCGTCAACCTTGGCGTCGTACCTTTTAAGTTCTGTCGCCGCCTGGTCATATTTCATCTGACTAATGGCGTTGCTGTTACTTACCTTGATCGACTCCGCAATCTGGAGGGTTTCCTGGGAGTACAGTCGTTCCGCTTTGGCTTCTGCCAAGGTCGCGATAACCGAATCCAACGCGGACTTGAGTGTAACCTGTTTTGCCTTGGCCTCCGCAACCGCTTTCGTCGAGGCCACGAGTGCGGCTTGCAGCGTTACCTTCTTTGCCCGAGATTCGTCCACCGTCGCAGTGGCAGCGTCCAACGAGGCTTTCAACTGCAGGACAGATTGCTCAGCTGCGGCGAGCTTCGCTTTGGCTGCGTTGACCTTACTTTCGTAAAGCTGACGATCAAACTGAAAAAGCGGTTGCCCCTTCTTGACCGGAACATTGGGCTCCACCAAGACGGCTGTCACGAGAGTCGGTTCGGACAAACGAGGCGTGAGCTGAACCGTATGCTGAACGACTTTCGCATCCTTTGAGTAGGGCGCCGTAAACCGAATTCCGATCAGGAAGATCAATAGCAGGTGCAGCCCGAAGAGCACCGACACGACGCCCCAACCCATCGTGAATTTCAGCAGTTTGAACTTAAAAAAGACAAGCCACACAACCGCGATGTAGACAAAAGAAATGAGTAGTCCAAGCAGCATTCTATGAATTCCTATTAATTCTCATCTTGGTCTGGCACTGGGGCTGCCGGTTTATCTGTCGACGACACTGAAGCGGTTGGTGCCGACGGGTCTTGTGATGGTGCTGATGCAGCTGTTGCCAGCTTCTTTTTTGATCGCCTTGGTGCGTTGGCTTCCGCGTATTCGCGGGCCTCCTGTTCAAGCGCCGCTTGTTCCTCTTTCGGGAACCGGCGTATATCGATCACATCGGTCGGCTTGAACGCCCACACGAACGCCTGAATCCATGGCACGACGGCAAGGAATCCCACCCAACCCATCATGTCGATCGCCTCGGCTTCTGGATGCTTGCGGGCGCGGGCGATCCGTCCAGGCAAGCCCAGGACGAAGACCAGCGTAACAAGGAAGCCAGTCCCAATCACAAAAAAGCAAAGGAATGTCAGGTAGTCCCACATGTCGAGTTTCATAGGGCGACCCCTGTTTGCCACGGTAACGATGAAAACCGCCTTAGTGTAATTACCGACCAGTAAAGTGTCCAGTTTAGGCCGTCGGGCTAGATGGCGCTTCCATATCACTTCATTGGCCTGAGGAGGTTGTGGGGATGCCGACCAATGACGCATCCTCATCCGAGATCATCAGTACCCCGTCGACCAGCATGTCGATCGGTTCTATCTGCGTCACAGGAACGATGTCCCCTTCTAAGAAGAGGGGGGACGTAAAGTTTATTCGTGACGTATTCCCCGCCTGTCCACGCTCTCGCGAGCGTCGCTAGGGACGTGCGGTAAATAAGTTGCGAGTGTGGCAGGGAGAAAAGGCCCCATGCCAGCTTGCCTGGCAGGAAGCCAAGATTTGAAATATTGATTAACAGAGTTCCGATTCCGGGCTTGCCCCGGCGGGCTCACAACTGGCAGCTACTCTCTTGTTCGATCGAAATGCGGTTCTCCGCCAGGCCCGAATCGCCTAGACGATTCGGGCCTGGCGGAGAAGGATCGAGTGGGGGAGGCATTCAGGTAGCTGCCAGTTGTTGTACCGACCGGGACGAGCCCGGCGGAAACAAACGAGAGCAGCCTGAGCGGAAATCATCAACTTATTTATTGCACGTCCCACGTCACTACCGTCGCCAGACGGTGGTTCCTGTGCAGTGTCACGACAACGTAACTCGTCGATCGCGGGCCGGACGGTGTCCGTTAAACGGGCGTTGTTTTTGCGGTTAGACCAATAGCGTTACGCACCGACTCCTGCAACTTCAGCCCATATATGACACACAAAGAATTACTGAACCACATCGTGATTGCGGGCGGCAGCGGTTTCTTGGGCGTGTCGCTCGCACACCACATGGTGAGCCTGGGTGCGAAGGTGACGATTTTGTCACGGAACCCTCCCAAGCCAGACGGCCCTTGGGACTTCGTCGCTTGGGACGCACGAACCCTAAACGGTTGGTCGTCTGTCTTGAATGGTTCCGACGCCATCATCAACCTGGTGGGACGCACTGTCGACTGTATTAAAACGCCGGACCATCGCGATGAGATTCTGCGATCACGCGTAGAGGCAACACGAGTTCTCGGCAGGGCAATGCGAGCGATTGCGTCGCCGCCACCGGTTTGGGTGCAAATGAGCACGGCGCATATTTATGGCGATCCTCCTACGGTGATCTGCTCGGAAGAATCGCCACTGGGACATGGCTTGGCACCGGATATTGGCAGGGCCTGGGAAAAACAGTTCGCGGCCTCAATCTTGCCCCGTCAACGTGGCACTGTGTTGCGAACAAGCTTCGTTGTTGGCCGTGATCGCGGTGCAGGTGGCGGCGCATTGTCGCGTTTACGTTTTCTCACAAGATTCGGTTTGGGCGGTAAGGTTGGCACCGGCAAACAAGGCATGAGTTGGATTCACGAAAGAGATATGAACCGCATTTTTGAACGTGCAGTCCTGGATTCGTCGATGCAGGGCACATACGTCGCTAGTTCGCCGAATCCGGTGTCACAAATTGATTTCATGCGTCAGCTTCGGAAAACGTTGCGAATGCCATTTGGGTTGCCGGCACCGGAGTCGATCGTCCGCTTTGGAGCACACTGGTTCCTACGTACCGATCCCGAACTGGCGTTATACGGTCGATATGTAATGCCACAGCGTTTGACCGAAGCAGGATTCGAATTCGAGTATCCGCACCTGAGCGATGCACTGTCCGAGCTATTACATTCGCGTCTCATCGCCGACGAAAGGCAGTCGAGTTCGGTTTCTTAATGCAGCGAATGCTGAATAAAAGCGAGACGGCCACACCAAATGTTTTTTACGTATAGTCGCTTCACGACCGGCTTTACTGTTTCGCAACGCATGGCCCTGCTGGTACAATCTCCCTTCACTCAGAGTCGCTCGCTTCTTTCACAGCGGTGACGCTAAAACCTTCCGTTATGTCTACGCGGGGTGAAGATAACATCCACCAATCGTGAAACCTTCACGCGAAATATTCGCACATTGCAACGCGGCGCAGTACTAGGCGGTGTAGTCGCCATGGTTGCATTAGTTGGTTTGATGTGGGCACAACTGCTCGACCTGGGACGATTCCGCTGACTGGGCGTAGACACAGTTGAATACCACTGGACGTGGCCAACAAAAGACGTCCGCGCACCACGATCATGGCATTCGCGGAAATTCGTGTGATTTGCAGGCAGATCATATTCCGCCGTCAGTTTGCCCGCGAATGACACCAATGAACGCGAATCGAACAGCCATACCGAGCCCCCAGTACTACCGCGACGCAGGCTAGTTACCACACGTCCACCGCGCATCGGTCGATGCACGAAAGTCGCCAACGAGCTCGCGTTCAACCGAGATTTCGATGTGGTCAAATCACCTCGCGAGTTGAACCGAAGCAACGCGAAGTTTCATGGGTAAGTTGCTCACGATCGTAAACTTGCGTTGACCGCCTCGCGTCGTGGCTATTTACTCAATTTCAAAAAATATCATTGTTGCTACTGACATTAGGGGGTACAGTTTCCACTAAGTACGTCTGTATTCTCATACGACTCACGTGCATCCACCAAAAAAGAATTCCAATGAAGCAACGAACCGCAAGTCGTTTCGCAATCTTATTTGCGATTGGAGCGCTATTGAGCGTCTCTACGACAGCCTTGGCGCAGACCAAAAAGCCGAACATCCTGTTCATCATGGGTGACGACATCGGCATCATGAACGTCGGCGCGTATCACCAGGGCTTGATGGTCGGCGAAACGCCGAACATCGACCGCCTTGCCGCTGAAGGTGGCCGCTTCATGGATTATTACGCGATGCAGAGCTGCACGTCTGGACGCTGTGCATTTTTTACCGGAATGGAGCCGGTTCGCGTGGGTTTGACCGTTCCGCAGCTTCCTGGCAGCCCTGCTTGGCTGCGTCCTGGCACACCAACCATTGCCAAGATCCTATACAACCAGGGCTATACAACCGGCCAGTTCGGCAAGAATCACCTGGGCGACCACGCCGAATCGTTGCCGACGGCACAAGGTTTCCAGGAATACTGGGGATACCTGTATCACCTCGACGCCATGCAGCAGGTCAGCTTCCCTGACATCAACAAGTCACCGACGGAGCAGGCCGTAGCGCCTCCGGGACTGAACACACCGATCGAAGGGCTGACACCGCCTCCCGGATCCGTGGATCCAAAAACCAACATTTCGTTGATCCCACCGCGGCCTATGATCTCCAGCACCTCCGTAGACGGGACGCTGAAGAACCAAAAGGTCAAAGGCGATGGCCCGCTCACACTAGAGCGCTCAAAGACAATTGACGAGGAAATCTCCGCGAAGGTCATCGACTGGCTTGACCGCAACGATCCCGAAAAAACCGACAAGCCATTCTTCTGCTGGTACAACCCGGCTCGCATGCACGTCACCACCGTGCTTTCACCGAAATATGAAAACATGATCGGCGTGAAAGGCGGCAAAGACTGGGGAGCCAATGAAGCTGGCATGAAGCAGATGGACGACAACATCGGGTATGTCCTTGAGAAACTTGAAGCAATGGGTGAGCTGGACAACACCATCGTCGTCTTTACGACGGACAATGGTGCCGAAGCGATCAGCTATCCCGACGGCGGCGTCACTCCGTTTAAAGGCCAGAAAGGCCAAGCATGGGAGGGCGGTTACCGCGTCCCTTGTATCATTCGCTGGCCTGGTCACGTCAAGCCCGGTACGCTTTACAAGGAAATGTTTGCATCCTACGACTGGATGCCTACATTGACCGAAATCGCTGGTGGCCCCAAGGGCGACAAGCTGGATAAACAGATCCAGGCTGGGAAGTATCCGAACTTCGTCAAAACGAAGCTCGCCGGAATCAACCAGATCGATTACCTGACCAATAAGACCGACAAATCGGCTCGCCAAACGTTCATCTACTACTCGGGCGCGACCCTATCTGCCGTGCGTTACAAGAACTGGAAGTTCTACTACTCGATGTCAGGTCCCGGCCCAGACGGCTGGCTCAATCCGTTAATCAACTACAACTTCACGTTGGTCAACAACATCAAGCGCGATCCGTTCGAACAAGCGGTCGGATCCACGCAAAAGACTGCCGCATCCATCCAGGGCTCGTTGGCGTCGCCAAGCACGGCCTACATTTACGATTGGAATCTGCTACCGATTAGTCAGGGAATCGCACTTCGACATCTGGAGTCGTTCATCGAATTCCCGCCAATGCAGGCGCCACCTTCGTACAACCTGGGCCAGGTCATGGAACAGATTGAGGCACAGAAGCGTGCGATCTCTAATTCTGGACATCCCAGCGACTGAGTGAGAACTGCTGAATTTTGAACATGCTTGCGGGTGTCCAATTTTGGGCATCCGCAAGCTGAGCTATCGGAGAAAGTGGCATAGCGTAACGGGGCAATAGCAAGTTCTTCGAACGGTTCATTGGTTACTGCTTCCAACATGAGTACGCCCCGTTTTTCTTTCCATTTTGCATCCTGCCAATTTTGGCGCAAGTAGAACTTACCCCATGAACACACTGCCCAAATCTTGGATTTTGTTAGCAATCTTTTTTGCCGCTATCTCGAAATCCTACGGTCAAGACGCTTTGCCTTCCTGGAACGATGGGCCGGCGAAACAAGCCATCGTTGAATTTGTGAAAGCTACAACGACTGTGGGCAGCCCACAGTTCGTGGCGCCCGAGGAACGGATCGCGACGTTCGACCAAGACGGCACGCTGTGGGTCGAACATCCGATGTATTCGCAAGTAATGTTTTGCCTAGAACGAGTGCCGGCTGTCGTTGCCGAAAAGCCGGAACTAAAGAACATCGAACCGTTCAAAACCGTGCTTTCAGGAGACCGTGAAGCGATCGCGAAGCTCCCGAAAGACGAACTGATGAAGATTCTCGCTGCAACTCTAACGGGGATGTCGACCGAGCAGTTTCAAGCGGAAGTAAATGCCTGGATCGACACCGCCGAACACCCTCGCTGGAAAAAGCCATACACCGCGTTGACTTACCTGCCAATGCAGGAGGTTCTTGAGTACCTGCGTGCCAATGGATTCAAAACCTACATTGTCACTGGTGGTGGCCAAGATTTTGTCCGCGTCTATTCAGAGAAAGTCTATGGAATCCCGCCTGAGCAGGTGGTAGGGACCGCAGGCGGAACAAAATATCAATACGACAAGAACGGCAACCCGATTCTCATCAAGGAACCGAAATTGCTGCTCAACGACAATAATGCCGGCAAACCCGAGGGCATTCACTTGATGATCGGGCGTCGCCCCGTCGCAGCATTCGGCAATTCCACGGGCGATCAGCAGATGCTTGAATACACGAACGCTGGCGATGGAGCGAGACTTTCCATGATCCTGCTTCACGATGATCCTGTACGTGAATATGCGTACGGCCCAGCGGAAGGGCTGCCTAAAACACGAGTAGGCACATTCACCCAGCCGCTGTTCGATAAAGCAAACAAGGATGGCTGGACCGTTATCAGTATCAAGAACGACTGGAAACGAATCTTCGCGTTCGAAGAATAGAGGATCTATCCCTGCTCGCACTTACGCTTTCTCACAAGACTCGGCTTAGGCGGCAAGGTTGGCAGCGGCAGTCAAGGCATGAGTTGGATTCACGAAAGAGACATGAACCGTATCTTCGAACGTGCAGTCCTTGATTCGTCGATACAGGGAGCATACGTTGCAAGTTCGCCGAACCCGGTGTCACAAATTGATTTCATGCGACAGCTCCGCAAAACGATGCGAATGCCAGTCGGATTGCCAGCAACAGAGTCGATGGTCCGCTTTGGAGCGTACTGGTTCCTACGTACCGATCCCGAACTGGCGCTATACGGTCGATATGTAATGCCACAACGATTGACCGAAGCAGGATTCGAATTCGAGTATCCGCAACTGAGCGATGCACTGCGGGAGCTTTTTCATTTGCGTCTGATCGCCGACAAAAGGCACTCGAGTTCAGTTTCCTAATGCGGCGAATGCTGAATAAAAACGAGACGGCCACACAACATGTTTTTGACACATGGTCGCTTCGCAATCAGCTTCATTGTTTCGCAATGTACGCTCCTGCTGTTAGAATCTCTCTTCGCTCAGAGTCGCTTGCTTCGTTCACGGCAGTGACATAAAAACGTTCCGTTAAGCGACTTCAGTGACCGAACAGCCAAATCCTTACGAACCGGCTTCGGCTAAGCGAGGTTCCGGCGACCAGACAACTCTGAACCGGTCTATATTTTGGCCCCGCACGTCAGGTCGATGCATCTTGCTTGCCCTATTCGCCTGGCCGCTGACGATGTTCGCAACGGACATCGTTGGCATCTACGCTGAACGTGCAACCGAGGTCGAAGATTTCGGAATGGCGGCGTCAAACTTCACCATGCCACTGGTTTGTCTCTACGCTGCCGTACTTTGGTTTCGTGCGTTCATGTTGCATGAACGATTGGTGAGCGGATTCTTTTTTGCACTGGTCACTCTTCCCGGGTGGTTACTCTTTACAGCGATTGTCACGCTCATGAACTTCCCGCTAGGTCGAATCAGTCCTAACTTCTAGTCGCTCGACAGTCGGCAATATATTTTTTTACGCGAGTCCCTTTGATTTGCCAGCGGGTACCAGCACTGTCAATCACACCAAAAGATGCTTTTGAACTGCTCTGCCATTTCTATGTCAAAGCAAATGCTAACGGGCGATATGAGGAGACCCCCAACCGGGCTAGTACAACAGTAATCAGCCTGCGACAAATCAACTTCTTCGCGTTCTTTCTCATACAACGCGCGCTCTGAATTTGGGCCGGCACGTTCAATTTGGCTGAGCGATGGGGCGCGCATGAGACCGCACAACTCGGCTACCTCCACGGCCAAGACTGCACAGAACCTTTTTCACGCGTGACCTCGCAGAAAGTTGCGAAAGATCCTTCATCTCTCCGAAACATAAACTTACCCCAGAAATTCTAAAAGACTAACTTCATTTGCGATGGTCTCTCCACCGTTTGCAGCCGAAAAAACTAGTAAGGTTCGGAGTACAGAGCCCGCTCGTTGAGAGACCATCTTTCAACAATGATTGAGACGCGTCCTGTTCCAGCGATATCAGCGTTCTCTCGTTTGCTGAACCGGCCGAACGACTGAGTGGCACATCATTTGCGGCATCCTTTGCGCATTGAATCGAGCTCAGCTGCGAGCGTCTTGCTGGCAGGAATTTGGCCGGTGGTATCGGCTTGCATGACTTTGGAGGGGTAAAACATGTCCACATCGAACCTGATCGCAACGCTCGCAACAGAGTTCGCCGCGATCTTTCTATTCATTTTGGTGTTTGGATACCTGCTGCCCTGCGGACAATCGTACTACGCTTACTTCGTTCGCACGGATCCTGAAAAGGAGCGACGCCGCATCCAAGAGCGGCGACCCACAAAACGTGGCATTCGTCGAGAAGTTAAGCTCTCGCTGCAGACAATTGCTATTTTTTCGATCCTGGGAACTGGATTGTTTGAAATGTACAAAGCTGGCATGACCAGCATCTATCGTGATATCACCCTGTATGGGCTTTGGTATTTACCGCTTAGCTTTTTCTTATGCTTAGTGATTCACGACACCTTTTTCTATTGGACCCATCGCTTCATGCATTGGCGTCCGGTGTTTAAGTACTTCCACGCAGGCCACCACAAATCTGTCAGCCCCAGCCCGTGGGCAATCTACGCTTTCCAGCCAGCAGAAGCGATCACTCAATTCTTGGGCATTATCATGATTGTCGTGTTTTTGCCTTTACATCCGCTCGTTCTACTAGCATTCCTCAGCTACGACACAGTCGTTAACGTCGCAGGCCATACTGGGTTTGAGATGGTACCCAAGTGGATCTCACAACGGCGGTTTTTCAAAGGCTTCAATACCGTCACTCATCATGACAACCATCACACCAACATGCGAGTTAACTTCGGAGCGTTCTTCAACGTCTGGGATCGCTGGATGGGAACTTTTCTGGACGATCAAGCGACCACCGTCTCTGAAGACAGCGTTCGCCAAACGCTGGCGGCCGAATCCGAAGCTACGGAACGCAAGACGATACGAATAGACCGAGCACCTGGCTATCGAACCCCAGCTCCGCGGCCGAGACGGGGTGTGTCTCCCGAAAGATCTTTGGGCGATCACTGACCATTCGCTCTGAGTTTGATTGCCAGCTGCTTGTTTTTCGTCCAATCAAGCCACGTGATTGGGCGAGAAAAAAAGTCCTGAGCCGCTTGCTGGTTTTGAATGGCAAATGCTTTACGTCGGGCGATTCACCATCGCTTCCGATCCCCAGCGACTAACCTAAATCGGCTAATCAAAAGCCAAAAGCTAAAACGGTCATCTACAGACTCAACGTAGCCCCACCGATGGCGTAAAGCGAAGATACGCGAGCGCTAAGCCACGCGAATGAACCAGCGATTAAGGCTGCAAACAGAATCTGAGACGACAAAGCCCCTTCCAGCAGATCGTCACGAAGCCAAACTTTGGTTGCCGATCTGCACCACGTTCGCAAAATGGTCTTGCGCAGCGGAGTCAAACGCAGCTATTTCCCTCCGCTTGCCAACTATCTAAAACCGCAACGTGCGCAATCGATGCGAGAAGGTGAATAGGTGTCTTTCGTTACCGCTCACTTTGATTCGGCAATCAGTTTTCCATCGGCGACATTCCATATCCGCACCACACCACTTTCGCCGCCAGCGATCAATTGCTTGCCGTCCGGGGTGACTGCAATCGCAAACAAAAAATCTTTCGAAGCATCATAACTGCGGACTTTGGCGCCGTTGGTTGAATTCACAAGCCGCACTTCGCCGCTTCCAGATGCCGCCACCAATTGATCGGTCGCTTCTACGAATCGGATTGCGGTCATTTCTTTCGCAAAACCACTGACGGTTCGCGACGTTTCTCCCGTCTCTGCATTCCAAATCTTGACCGCCTGATCCGCTCCGGCCGACGCGATGACCGAACCGCTGTCCTGCCATGCAACCGACAAGACATGATGCGAGTGCCCCTCCAAACGGCGAGTCGTTTGGCCGCTGGCAACATCTGTTAACCCGATGGTTCGATCCGCCGACGACGACGCCAACGTTCGCCCATCGGGAGAGAAGGCTAACCCAAGTATGCTGTCGGTGTGCAGGTCGCCCAAATCGCGAACGAGCTGGCCGGTTTGAACGTCAAAAATCTTGACGGTCCCCGATCGGCTTGGTTCACCTGAGCCGACGGCAACCGTCATTGCGTCGGGCCGAAAATCAATCGCGGTGACCCGATCGACTATCTGTTCACGATCATTGGTTGCACCGATTGTCCGTTCGAGTACCCATTGCTCTTGCAGTGGCCAGCACTGCACGGTGCCCGTGCCAGCCAGCCGACAAATTTTGTCGCCGACCAACGCGATGTTAAATCGCGCGTTGCCACCAGCCCCAGATGCATCGAGGGTATTCGACGGAGGAATTTGACTAAGAGGCTGCCCGTCGCTACTTCGCAAAACGCGTGACGAGCCATCTTGATGAACGGTGGCAATACGAGTCGCATCGGGGCTGATCGCGATGCCGATCACCGCACGCCCAGGTCGCTTCAAATCCGTGTTGACCAGGGCCAATTTGGCATCAAGCCGAGCAAGCCGGCGAGTCTCGGCATCGACAACACGCTGGTGTTCGGGGATCGCATCGGTGGCTCGCTTCTGAGCCACCGAGGCCGCGTCGGTCAATCGCTGCTGCTTAACCAACTCAGCCTCACTCTTCGCTTTTTCGGCTTCCATTTTCTTAAGCGTAGCACGCTGCGTTTCCAGTTCCTTCGTGGCTTTTTCCAGCAACGCCTTGCCGCTGGCGATGGCCTTCTCTCCGGCTGCAATATCCGCCTTGGCTTGCGCAACTGCCGCTTGTGTTTCGGCAATTTGTTTTGCCGCCTCAGTCGGTTCCGCTGCAGTGGCTTCCTCTTTCTCTGCTTGTTTCTCTGCTTTACCCTCTGCGTCCTTATTAATGGCCGCCTGTTGCGATTCCAGATCCTTGCTGGCTTTTTCGAGTTTCGCCCGAGCCTGAGCGAGGGCCTTTTCGGCGCCGGTCACTTCGCCGGTGGTTTTTGCGATTGTCGCCTCCGTCGCCGTGACCAACTTTGCCGCGGCGGATCGCTTTTCTTCATTGGCGTCATTCGCCACGGTGGCGGCATCACGTATTTTGACGATCACCGCAAGTGCCTCGTCTTCCTTTTTCAACAGTTCTTGAAGCTCTTTCGTCTTGCTGGTCAATTTCGCCACCAAGGCCTTTTGGCGATTGGCATCACGAGTCGCTTTGCCTAACGCCAACGTATCATCAACACCCGAACCATTAGCGGCCAACTGTTTCCCGTCGTCTAGATTCCAAACGACAACAGCGGCATCACGACCGCCTGTCACCAGTTGCGTTTGATCCGCGGAAACGGCCAAAGCGTCAACGACAGACCCCACCTCCAGTGTACGAGTGACTTTGTTTGTCGCCGCGTCGACCAGCAAGACGCCGCGTGATTCGGTAGCGACCGCAACTGCCAGCGATGGCTTGGCAATCAGGGCAATCGCGGTCGCATCGGATAGATCGCCAACAGACGGTTGCGCCACTTCGATACCAGCCGGAGCATCGTCAACGGCAGCAACGAAACGCAAAAGCTGCACGGCACCGCTGTCAGTTCGCACGGCGGCATGCACGCCGTCACTGGAAGTGGTCAATTCAGCCAGAGAGGCATTTAGTTTAATGGTGGCAAGTTCGCGTCCATCCTTCGCATCGTGGAAGGTCACCCGACCAGCGTTATCGGCGACGACCAAATTGCCCGTGGATCCGGCCCATGCCATTCCGATTACCGGATCGGAGTGCCCAAGAATTACCGATCGGCGATCGTTTGCCGCGACATCCCACACCTCGACGTCACCGATCGCATTGACGAGCGCCACGGCGGAACCATCAGGATGTGCCGCGACCAGCTGAGCTGGCTTTAGCCACGACACGTCCTTTGGCGAAAGAGGTGCGTGCGTTCGTTTCCACAATCGCAGCGTTCGAAATCCACCGCTGGCCAGCCGAAGCCCATCGGGTGAAAAGGCGATCGATTGAATCAAGTCGACATCCGCAACCCCAGCATCGCCCAATTCGGAATCCGCAAGCAACACATGTTTGGTTGGCGTATTAATGCCAGCGACGAATAAGCGATTGCCGCGGGCAAAGGCAAATTGCTGTCCGTCCGGCGACACGTCCAACGCATAGACGGCTCGCAAGGATTCGGGAATGGGTTGCCACTTAATCACCTCGGTTTCGCTGGCGCCCGATCCTACGGCGCCTTGCTGAATCCATAATTGCCAAAGCCCTAACTCCTCGGCGGTCAGCGGAGACGCCCCGACGTCATTGTCTTCGGGCGGCATCAGCGGTTCTTCTTCCCCCGTCGCGCGCATCAGCAACAAGCTTGCCTTGGCGTCCTTGGCAATCACGGCTGGCCCGCTGTCACCTCCCTTCATCAACGATGCATGGGACTCGAGAACCAAGCCACCTTCCGCTTCCCCTTTATGATGGCAAGCAACACAACTGCGTTTCAGGATTGGGGCGATTTCGGTGGCAAAATCGACAGGGGTTGTCCGTTCCAATTCGGCGATCGTCAAAACAGGTTCGGCGCCTGCAGCGATCGTGACACTGCAAACCAAAACCATCCAGACCGTGGTCGCTTTGCCGCCCCCGAGCAACCAGAGAATTCCTGTGGCAAAAACTTCGCGTGCACGGACACATGAACAAGAAAGTGGAACCGACATGGTGATTTGATCGATTGATCTGGAGGGTAGGAATACGCAGGGGCAGGGAGTAACAGTTTACTAAAAGCAAGCGTGCCAAGCGTGCCAGGACTGAAAAACCTGGCGGAATCGAAAAAATGTCCTTGTGGCTAACTGGGCATTTCATAATTTGACATTTTGCCCAGGAAGCACTATCCTGGCATTCAAGTCCGTGGAGTGGCAAGTCACAATAAGGCACTTCCTGGACTCCCCACCTCCGAACCCGGGACCACCCCCACAATTACAACACTCGCTTATGCGATTCGACGTAGCCTGTCGCGAGTTATCGAGGATACCACTTGTCGCTGCGGTGACTGGATGACGGATCTCCTGCTAGTTCACTTGCGTCAAAAATGGGTCACAGTCGCTCCCAAATGGGGCTTTGCATGCGTCAGCAGCATCGCTCGGACAACCGCCCCGGCCAGTTTCCCCACCCGCTTGCTCGCCCCTCGGCTTCCCCTACCTGATCTCAACTAACGCGTAACGCCATGCATACCATCACCCGACAATGCTGCGTTTGGATCTGGCTCGCGGGCAGCTTCGCAATCCCGTGTGGATTCACTCTCGCAGCCGATGCTCCGGTCAGTTTCGAACTGGACGTCCAGCCGATCCTAACGGCCCATTCCTGCAACTCTGGCGGATGCCATGGGAAACAGCGTGGGCAGAACGGATTCCAGCTCTCGCTGTTAGGTTTTGATCCTGAATTCGACCATGCCGCGGTAAGCCGCGATGCACGCGGCCGACGCATCTTCCCCGCATCCCCCGAAAACAGCTTGCTGCTACTTAAGGCAACGGCCGAATTGCCGCACGGTGGTGGACGCAAAATCGAACGCGATTCCGAAGACTACCAAACCTTGGCGCGGTGGATCGCCCAAGCGGCCCCTCGTCGTGTCGAAGAAGAGCCAACTCTGGAACGCGTGACGCTCGAGCAAGATTCGTTTTCACTCACTCCCTCGCAATCTGAATCGCTGCGGGTTACAGCCCACTACAGCGACAATTCGACACGCGACGTCACTCGATTGACAACCTATCTATCCAACGACGACGCAGTGGTTTCGGTCGACGAAAACGGGACCATCCAAGCTGGTTCGCTGCCTGGTGAAACCGCGGTGATGGCTCGATACATGTATCACATCAAAGTCGCCAACGTGGTGATCCCGCAAACCGAACCGCTACCAGCCGCAGTTTTTGAATCGCTGCCCCGCAACAGCTTCATTGACGAACAGGTTTACAAAAAATTGCAGACGTTAGGGATCGAACCATCGCCGACGGTTGACGATCATGTTTTCTTGCGCCGCGTCAGTCTTGACTTGATTGGGCGATTGCCCACAGTCGAAGAAGCGAAAGCATTCCTGGATGGCACCGAGGGCGGAACGAAAGCCGAGCGGCGGGCCAAGCTGGTTGATCAACTGCTCGACCGACCTGAATTTGCAGATCACTGGGCCGGCTATTGGGCCGACATGCTGCGTCCGAATCCTTATCGCGTCGGCATCAAGGCGGTGATGAATTATGACAACTGGATTCGTCAACAATTCCGCGATGACGTGCCCTACGATTCGTTTGTTCGTCAACTGGTCACAGCCAAGGGAAGCACTTGGCAAAACGGCGCTGCCACGCTGTACCGTGACCGACGCAGTCCAGACGAAGTCGCACCGATGGTCAGCCAACTGTTCCTAGGCATCCGACTGGACTGTGCCAAATGCCATCACCATGTGTTTGAAAAATGGAGCCAGCAAGACTTCTACCAATTCTCGGCTTACTTTGCCAAAGTCGGCTACAAGGGGACCGGGCTGAGCCCTCCTATTTCCGGTGGCGAAGAAGTGGTGTTTACGTCCACCAAAGGATCGGTATCGCATCCACTGACTGGCGAGACGATGACACCAACGCCGCTATTTGAGTTGCCGAGCGGCCAGCCCGTCGCCGCAACCGAAGAAACCGACGGCGAGCCAGTTGATCCTCGCGTTGCCCTTGCCGAATGGATGACATCCAAAGAAAACGATTCCTTTGCCGAAGTCCAAGTCAATCGGACTTGGGGGATCCTGATGGGCCGCGGCTTGGTCGAACCTGTCGACGATCTTCGCGCGACCAACCCCGCCACCAATCCGGCCTTGCTGAGTGCATTGGCCGATGAATTCCAGGCATCCGACTACAGCTTCAAACAACTTTTGAAAACGATCGTGCTGTCGCAAGTTTATCTACACAGCTCCGAGCCAACTCCGTCCAATGTCGCCGACCGGTTGAATTATTCGCGTCACTACCGCCGCCGACTGCGAGCCGAAGTTTTGGCCGACGCGGTAGCTGACGTAACTCAGACCACGGATTCCTTTCAGGCGATGCCGCCCGATTCGCGAGCCAACCAAGTGTGGACGACTCGCGTTAATTCCATTTTCCTGGACACCTTTGGCCGCCCCAACGAAAATCAAGACCCACCGTGCGAACGGTTGCCTGAATCGACGGTCACCCAAGCCCTACACTTGATGAACTCTCAACAGCTTGACCAACGAGTGCGGTCCGACAACGGACGTGCTGCGAAGCTGGCTGCGAGCCAGAAAACGTCGGAGCAAATCGTCGATGAGCTGTACCTATCCACTTTCACGCGGTACCCGACTGCCGACGAACGCGACTACGCCGTCAATCTTATCAACGCGGCGGCGGAACGCCGTAGCGTTATCGAAGACCTGATGTGGGCGATGCTCAATAGCCCTGAATTCTCAATCCTGAACTAGGTACCGACGTATGAACCTGCAACACCATCGCAATTGCGAAGGCATCACTCGCCGCGACGGACTGAAACTCGGACTGCATGGCTTGCTCGCCGGCGGATTTGCTGGTGCCCTGCGTGCGACTTCGGCTCAGGCATCGGAAACATCGCCAGGGCAACTGAAGAAACAAGCGGACGCATGCATTCTGATTTGGATGGATGGCGGACCAAGCCACTACGAAACGTTTGATCCAAAACCGGATGCACCGATCGAGATCCGAGGCAAGTATCAGCCGATCGCAACGCAGACCCCCGGCGTTCATTTTTCGGAACCAATGAAACGACTGGCCGCGATCTCCGACGACTTGGCGATCGTCCGTTCCATTCGGCACAATCAAGGCAACCATGGCGCGGGCAATCACTACATGATGACCGGTGCTCCGACTCGGATCCCCGTCGGCTGTGGTGCGTTTGTCAGTTTCCACCCCAGCCTTGGCAGCGTGGTGTCGGAGCAAATCGGTGCTCCCGATGGCATTCCCCCTTACTTCTCGATCCCCAGCATGTCACGCTCGGGAGGCCCTAACTTTCTGGGAGCGAAACACGCTCCCTTTGTCGTCCCCGACAATCCTAACCGCTCGTCATTTCAAGTCCGAGATGTCACGATCCCCAGCGGACTGACGGACCAACGATTCTCAACGCGGCAACAGATTCGCAGTCAAATCGACCAACTGCGGCGAATCAAAGACGCCGCTGCCGGCGATCCGGTCGTGGCAGCCGACGAGTTTTTTGCGCAAGGCATGGAATTAGTCAGCAGCCCCCAATCGCAAGCCGCGTTCGACATCCACTCTGAACCCGACAAAGTGCGCGACGCCTATGGTCGCAATACGTTCGGTCAACAAGCGTTGCTGGCACGTCGTTTAGTCAGCGCCGGGGTCCCCTTCGTGACCCTAGTGCAAGGTGGATGGGATCATCATGTCGACCTATTCAACGCCTACGATAAAAAGATGCCGCCATTCGAAGCGACGATTGCAGCGTTGATAACCGACCTGAAAGAACGCGGCATGCTGGAGCGGACACTGGTGATCGCGCTTGGTGAATTCGGACGCACCCCCAAGATCAACGAACGAGGCGGTCGCGATCACTGGGCCAATGCCATGAGTGTCATGTTCGCTGGCGGCGGAACCTCGGGCGGCCAAGTCATCGGAGCGACCGATCGCCATGGCTACGCAGCGGTCGAACGCGTGCTGTCACCCGAAAACTTCGTCTCGACCGTCTACCGAAAACTCGGTATCGACCCAGGACAAATGCTGTATTCCCCCGAAGGCCGACCGGTCCACTTGGTCAGCGACGCGACACCGATCTCGGAATTGATGAGCTGATGCAAAACCTGATGGAACCACGCCTCAACCTCCTCCTGCACGTGCTACTTCGCTTCCAGCCAGACGGCTTGCGCCGAACCGCTTGCTTGTGTGCAAGCGTTTGCCCCGCTGCGTACCTTTCACTGGTGCTTGGCGTGGCGTGCTGCTCCCTGGCATCCGCACAAGTTCAACTCGATCGCCTCTACCCACCGGTCGTTAGCGTCGGCACTGAAACAGCCATCAAAGCTGAGGGCAAATTTCCCAAGTGGCCTGTCGAAGCGGTCGTCGATCGCGAGGACGTCAAACTAGTCGTCGGAAAAGACTCCGGAGAATTCAGCCTGAATCTACCCTCCGATGCCCCCCCCGGAATCGCCTGGGTTCGCCTGTTCGACAAAACCTCCGCATCAAAGCTCGTGCCACTGCTGATCGAATCGACAGCAACACTCGAGGAAGTGGAACCGAATCAGAAAATCAATGAGGCAACCGCCGTTGAGCTACCAGCGGTCGTATACGGTCGCTTGGCCAAGTCGAATGACATTGATACTTATCGTGTTCATTTGAAAAAAGGACAGACCTTTGTCGCATCGACGCTTGCTCATCGGCCGCTAGGATCGCCGATGGACGCCGTGATGCAATTGGTAGATCAGCAAGGCAACGTGATCACTCAAGCCGATGACGATCGCGGAATCGATCCGCAACTTGTTTACTTAGCCGAGGAAGATCGCGAGCTGTTTGTGCGGATCTTCGCATTCCCCGAAGTCCCCACAGGAACGATTGGTTACGCTGGCTCCGCATCGTTTGTGTACACAATTCGCATGACCAACGACGTCTACGTCGACCACGTTTTACCTCTTGTCCAACCTCTCGATTCCTCCGCATCGGCTAGCACAGCGTTTGGCTGGAACCTGCCGCCCAAGGTCGATTTGCAATTTCAGGATGCGACGGACCAGTCGCCGCGGATCGCGAACATTGGATCTTCTCTCGGATGGCAATGGCAAACGGCGCTATCGCATGAGGCTGTCGTGATTACGGAGAACGAGAGCGAAGATTTTGCCACCGCTCCCTCGCTGCCCTGTATTTTTTCTGGCCACATTAGCGAGCGGAACCAGACAGATCGCCTGCGTTTTACAGTAAAAGCAGGCACGCGTTATGAAGCGGTCGTACATTCACGAGCTCACGGCTTTCCGCTCGATTCGGTCCTACGTGTCATAAACGTTGCCGACGATAGCGAGCTGGTCAGAAATGATGACGTGGCTCGCAAACAGTACGACGCCAGCGTCACGTTCACGCCCAAAACAGCGGACGAGGTCGAACTGCAGGTTTCGGATCTCGTCGACGGTCACAGCCTCCGCCATGCCTACAGTGTCGTGATCGATGAAGCGCCCGCGACCGTGGAACTGACGGTCAGCGATGCCCAATTCGCAATCACCAAAGACGGCAACGTGGAGATTCCCATCACGATTGCCAGGAAGCATGGTTTTAACCATGAGTTAACGATCACCGCCGAGGGCTTACCTGAAGGAATCCATGCAGAAGCGGTCGTGTCGGAAGCGAAAGGTGACACATCAAAGACCGTCAAACTGAAGCTGGTCGCCGACAAGACGGTCACCTATCAAGGCCCTTTCCGGATCACCGCCCGGCCCAAAGCAACCGACGATAAACCATCCCCCTCGGCGACTTTCACCGCAGGTCACGATTTAAGAGACGCGGTCCAGGTCAAAACTTTCTGGCTAACCGCCCCCGCGACCAAGGACTGACCCGCACGAGCTGTGGGATGGCGATCGGATGGCAGTGCAAGAATAAATGGTGCCAGCTGCCTAAAAAACCTCACGCTTGCGTTCTCCCCGCAGCTCCGAATTGGTAGTTTTCAGATGTGAGCCTGCGGGGACAAAGACAAGTTTCAAGTTTTTGACTGCCTCAGAAACAGGCAGCGCCTTGGAAGCTGACGATGGTCACCTGCAAGAGGGCTTTCCCTCTGCGGGAGGCTCTACAACCTCCGAATCCCGGAGCGACTCGACAGGAACGAGCTGGATGCCATCTACGACGACGTAACCATCGGCTGCTTCATTTGAAATGACAATTTGACCGGATGTACCTTGCTTGAAGCGAAAGAAACCCAACGACCGAGGCAGTTCATCGACGAGTGCCGCCTGTTGCTGGTCGACGTAGACAACCTGGTCCCCACCAAGGCTGCGAATGGTAACTTTGGTTTTTGTCGACCGGTTGGCATGCTCTGTGTAGAGCAGACGAACCTCATAACGACCATCGCGAGGAATTGCTGGTGTGAACGTCGCTGATTTCTGACCGCGGTTGGTGTTGCCATCGTGCCGGTATGACACTCCGATCAACGATGGTTGGCCGGAACTTTGGATCCAATCGCCGGTGAACTCCGCGTCCGTATCGTCCATTGCGATTCCGGGAAGGTCCGCAGCCTTGGTAATTTTTCGCGGCGAAGCTTTTCCTTTGGCAAACGTCCATTGCAGCACCTGCCCGTCAGCCATCAGACGCGACTGCAGTCGATCAAAATCAACTTGTTGAACCGGGACGTCCTCGTCGATCGCAATGCAGGCGGCGGTAGCGGCTGACTGGCTGGTCACCATGAGTACCGGTTCCATACGAATACTGGCAAACGCGGTATGACTTGCCGAGAGGGCAAAGGTGACGAACAAGTTTTCGCATTCCGTTTGCTTCGGCACGATTGCCCCGTACCCGATGTTGTACGGACCGAATCCGCCTCGCCCGCCAGCGATCTTCCCTTCCCGGGCAACCACGCCATCCTTCACGATCCGACGGATCTCATGAACGTCAGTGCCATAAGATCCTAAACCGATGGAGTGTGGCGCCGTCGATCGCCCAAACGTGTGATGTTCTGTTAAAACCAAATCGCTGACCATGCGGCGGCCTTCGCGAATGTACAGCTGATGTGGCCAGCCGCCATTGTCGGTGAACTCATCCTTTGGCAGCCCGAATCGCTTCATGTCGTCGCGCACTTTCACCGGCACTCGCGAATCGGTTGCCAGAAAATGAAGCAGGCCGCGGTGATAGCCTTCAATCTCCTTGGCGATTTCGACACGACGATCGTAACTTGCTTCAGGCCACTGCCAACTGGCACCCGGCAAGTTGCCGCCGAAGGTTGCTGTGTTGAAATCCCATTTGGAATTGGGCAAAGGATCGTACTTACTGAACCAGCGCAGATCCATATCGTCACCATTCGCCACGCAGGCTTCGATAAAGCGAGCGACCAGTTCGTATCGATTTCGGTCGTAGTCCGCTGGCGGTGCGATCGGAATCCAATTCGACTTGTCCGTCGTCAGGCACAAACGAAAGCAATACGCCATCACGCCCGGAGCAGGTTCGCCATGCGTTCCCGGCTGACCGCCATCGATCAGCGGAAGCAGCCCGCTGCTCGGATCGCCTTTGACCAGGTAGGGATCAAGCGGAAAATCACGATCCCATACGCCTTGACCACCGGGGACGCGACCGTTGGCTCGCGGCTGTTGGTGGCCTGTTCGAGGCCGATATTTTTCGGTGTAGTGAATTCCATTGTAGTGTTCGCCGTACTTGGCATTCCCCTCACGGATCAGGGTGAAACGAACACCCGCGGCCGCCATCAGGTCGCCTTCGTACGTTGTGTCGATGAACATCTTGGCGCGAACCGTCCGGCCGTCGTCGGTTTCGATCTGGACGAGGCGGGCATTCTCTTTGCGAACAGATTTCATTCGCGCACCGCGAAGCACGACCACTCCGGCTTCCTTCGCCATCGAATCGAACAACGCTTCGGCAACGTGCGGTTCAATCGAGTAGGCTCCACCGGTTGCCGGCCCCCCGTTTCTCTCAAGTGCAATGCCCCAGTTCAATTGCTTTCCGTAACTGGCAACCAATCGTGTGAAGTACTCGCGAGTGATCCCCCCGACACTGCGTGGATCCCCGATATCAACAGCACTCAGTCCTCCCGCGGTCATACCTCCGAGGTGTTGCCCCGGCTCGACAAGCACGACGCGTTTTCCCATCCGCGCTACCTGCACTGCCGCCATAACACCTCCGGACGTTCCGCCGTACACGCACACATCCGTTTCAATTGCGTTTGCGTTTGATGGGAAGCTTAAAAAGCAACCGAGGAGAACGACTGCCGTGAAGCGAGGAGAGATGGGATTGATCATGAAGATTCCGAAAAGGCTGGCGACTGAACGAGTACGCACCGAATACCGCATGGGTGCGTTGGCATGAACGCCCAACCCGCTCAAGCATGCACCGCGACGCAATGGAAGTCAACGGATTGCTGACTGTCCAAGAAAAGTCGCAGTAGCTGCAGTTGATGACCGAGTCAAAAGGGGTCACCGAGTCAAAAGGGGTCAGGAGCCGATTTACTGGTTTTGATTCACTGATGCATTGATTGCGCCACTGCTTACGTTGCAGCGGTCCCCTGCCGAATCGACCGATTGCAGGCTGGACCATGATCGTCCGCGAACAGCTCAGATGCGACAGTAAACCCGTTGGCAATTCCTCCGACGCCCCCTCGCAACCCCCAATCACAACTCGAAGGGCGATCGTTAGCGAAAAGCAACTCGATACCATTGCAGACGCCCTCAAGCGAGGACTTAGAGACAACGAAGCGGCGCTTAACAGCGACGATCCAACGGCCGTCTGGCATACGTCCCAACAGGCAATCAAACTCAGCCAGCAGTCGAACAGGAACTTTTAACTCGAAAGCCCGTCCCTATTCAAACGAATTTTGGATGCGATTATCCAATCCGAATCGAAAGATCGCGTGCTTTAAATGTTCGCGATCTGCGACATTGGACTTGCCGACGATGCGGCGATCACACTCGATAAAGAGAAGTAGGCAAGTCGCTTTTTGCTTCCGCCGGGATTCCCCCGGTCCGTGCAACCAAAGCCTGGTTTTTAAAAAAATGAAAACATCACCAATAGATTCCAGGGTATCCAGTCGCAGTGGTAAATGAGCAGAAGAGCAAACTGCAACTGGAAACCACAGCCACGTTTTCTTAACCGATCGCGTGCTGCGAGGATACGGGTAGAATAGTCCCAATGAAGAACCTCCTAATCTTGAACAACGGGATGAAAACTATCATGCGAACACTTATCACCTTCCTGTCCTTGATGGCGGTAGCGTCTGCCACGGCGACTGCCGATGACTCAACCCAGACCGCTCAGCGACTGGATGCACAAGTCAAAGTCGAAATGGACTATTTGCTGGCCTTGCCCAAGGACTATGACAAACAGGATTCATGGCCGCTGATCCTATTTCTTCACGGAGCAGGGGAACGGGGCGACGATCTTGAGCTGGTGAAAATGCACGGCCCGCCAAAGCTGATTGGCGAAGGCAAAGACATGCCGTTTATCGTTGTATCGCCACAGTGCCCCAAGAATGTCTGGTGGGAGCCGATTGAACTGTCAGCTTTGCTTGATCAAGTCATCAAGAAGTACAAAGTCGATGAGGACCGCATCTATGTGACTGGCCTGAGCATGGGCGGCTTCGGGACATGGGAACTGGCAGCATTCACACCAGATCGATTTGCGGCCATCGCCCCGATCTGCGGTGGTGGCGAAAAGTACTGGACAAGGCGATTTGTTCATCTGCCGGTATGGGCCTTTCACGGAGCCAAGGACACCGGCGTACTGCCAGAACGCTCACAGTCGATGGTTGACGCACTCAAGAAGCAGGGCGGCAATCCGAAGCTAACGATCTATCCCGAGGCCGGTCACGATGCATGGACGGAGACCTACAACAATCCTGACTTCTACAAATGGCTGCTAGAGCAGAAGCGAGAACAAAAGCAGTAGCCACACCGCAAGAAAAGGGGTCACCGCAAGAAAAGGGGTCAGGAGCCGATTTGGTGCGGGAGGCTCTCATCCAGGACGAACTCGGCACCGCACCTTTCGATTCTGTGAACCTATCGCAGAAAACTGAAAACGAGCGTCACTACGGTGATGAAGCCAAGGATGACAACCAGCAGGTTAGGCATCACTTTGAATTTTTTTCGCAATGAAGGGCCGAACTTCCCCATTAACAGAAGCGAGACGACCATCCCAAGAATTGCCCCTGCTGTGCTGCCTCTGGAGATTAAAAACGCGGAAAGAAAGAGGAGTGCGCCAGAGATAACCCCTGCGATCAACGAAGCCCTGCTTGAAGACTTGACGTAGCCAACAATTCCTCCAAACACGACAAAAGCTCCAAATATTCCTGTCATGATCACTGGAAGGTCCATACAAGTCTCTTCAATATTTATTAGCAAGGAGTTGGCATAAATGATTCAGCGGACCTGAACAGAGCGTCATCCGCGTTAACCGCCTTCTGGGGAATTGTAATGAGTCGCTTTGAAGGTGCCAGCCACCAATGGCATTGCCGCGTATTTATTGCGACTACTGCACATGGCTCATGACTGCGTGATGGCTCCGGCATCACAGATGGCTGACGGCTCACTTGCTCCGGATTTATCGGGGCAGAAATCAGGGAAGAGCCGGAAACGGCTCCTGACCCCTTAAATTTGGTCAGAGCTCAAGTCTGCGTGATGGCTCGGGCATCACGGATGGCTGACGGCTCACTTGCCCCAGATTTATCGGGGCAGAAATCAGGGAAGAGCCGGAAACGGCTCCTGACCCCTTAAATTTTACTGGAAGCGGAGGGAATAGACGTCGGCGTTCTTCATTGTAAAACGCAACTGCGCCACACCGAGGGTCCAATCGGGTGCTTGCTCCCAAGCAATGGGTGCGTCGACGGCGTCCCCAGTAAGCGGTTTTGACTTGCCCGTGACCTCTCCTGATTCGCCCAGGACTTCGACAGTAAGCGTCCCACCCGGGCGGACAACGTAATTCAACAACAGACGTTCGCCCGTGAAACGCAAGGGCTTGGTCGTCACCGCTCCGCCGTCGGTTCCGCCTCGCAGCGCGACGAAACCATCTACGCGGTATACGAATCGACGCACCCGTCCGGGAGTCGGTTCATAGTAGTTCTCGGTAGCGTAAACCGAAATCTCCTTCGGTTGATTCGGCAACTGGAACATTCCCCACGTCATGTAGTTGCTGCGGTTGCGATTGCGGTCTTTCGGAGCCGTGCGAGGAATCACAGGTTCGGCATAACGATGAAAGGTTTGGCCGTCTCGGCTGGTCATCAAAATCGGCTCGACCTGCTGGCTCTTCGGTTCGTAACGCGTTGGAAAACCGATGAACAAGTGCGGCGCACGGAAGTACTTTTGAATGGCATTGGTGTAAAGGTGTTCGTTCGGCGTGCCCTCGGTGTAAGTCAAATCGGCTTCGTTTTCCCAGGTTATGAAATCTTGGGAAGTTGCCGTACGAACCGAACGCACTCCATCCCCAAAATACCTCCAGTAGGCTCGATACTCTCCGCGATCGGCGTCCCAAAATGCGAGGTTCTGCGAATCGAACGCACCATGAGTGATCACCGGCTTTTCTTGAATCATTTTCCAGTTCACGCAGTCAGGCGACGCGAAAGGGACGAGACCGCCGCCCAATTCGCCGATACCGCCAAAAGCCTTGTACCGCGACGACTTGGACGTCGCGGGATTGTCATCACGAAAAGCCGTGAAGTTGTGACGACCGGGTCCGAGCCACACGATGTTGTTTTCTTTCGAGCCATTCCATTCAAACAGACCGAGCTTTGGTTTGACCCAATGAATGCCATCGGTACTTTCTGCGTAACAGGTCACTTCCTGATGAACAGCTTTCATTTTTTCATCATGTTGCCAGCCGCGATAGATCATGCGGTAAAGATCACCGTCCTGGAACAAGGTGTAGTAGCCACTGGTGTTGCCCTCCCACGGTTGGTCGGTGACAAACACAACCTCCTTCGGTTCCGGTTTCATAAGTTGCTGACGAGCGTCACCATCGATGCTGTCGATCAAATGGCTATCAACAAACAGCTCCAGGCGATTGCCAACATCAACTGGCTCGGCTGAGAAGAGGTCGGCCGTGACAAGAAACGTCAACAGCGCGGAGGTGAGCAAAATCTTGAAGGGATAAAACATGACGTTCATCTTTGACGATCGATTGAGAACGTGGCGCAAGAAAGAAGTTGACTATCGAAAGTCGCCGGGGGCGGTTCGATCTGTGAGAAAACTTCAAACACAGCGCGTCATTATATCGGGTAAATTGCCTCTCGGATGTGAAGCTCTGATGTAACCTAACGAGCGAGTACGGGCCGCACTCCATTGTTTTCGATCGCTCTTTGAACGTAAAACAGTGCAACCGAAGGAGCGACCAACCTTCTGCACCGACAGGACATTGTGTCCCCACGAGATTTTCGACGCAATTTGTGCCGCCCTTTGCTCAGGACGTGAAATCTATAGATGAAGGGTTTGCAGTCGTTGACGAGTCTACATGGGGCCGAGTGAACACGTAGCCCGGAGAGCTAAAAGCACTGCACTCAGACTCGGATGGGCAGGGCTGAAATCGTCACCTATATCTTTCACGTCCCGAGCGAAAGGCAACACTATCCCTACGGGGATTGGATGTACTTGCGGACGGGCCTAATGAGATCTTTAGGCCAGCAGGCGGCAGATATTTCCCGTTGGCCTACGCCAACGGAAAACTAGCCAGGGGCACCGAAGCGATCGATGGGATGGCAGAAACTCGCGGAACTCATGCCAATTTGTTGGCGATGAGGCGATGAAAGAACAAGCTCAAGCCTAATAGCTAAGCTTGGCCAGCGGCGGGTTGCTGCTGATGATCTCACCAGAATCCGACACCTTCAAATAATAGGAAGACCGAATGTGGACACGCGTTGAGAAAGCGGAGTCCCCCGTCGGTTCCAACTTCTCCCAAATATTGACCCGACAATTACCATTTTGGTACGGGCATACCTCAACCTGATGCAGACGGGGTGGCCTGCCGATTTTCTCTAGAATCTGCGATTTGATTTTTTCCGTGTGGACTGATTCCGCCACAGGTTCATCTTTCTCGGAGGCTGCTTGATCGACTTTTGCCATAATTTCCTCGGCCACTAAAATACGATGAGATACTGAACTGTACCGTAACCGAGTTTACTTCGATACGAGTACTCGGTGGAGAACGCAGCATCAGCCGACGGCCCCCCCGATTGACGACCGTCTTTTAATACGAATCGCTTCAGGTTCACCACGCAGCAAACCGCACCTCTGAAGCAGACTCTTCGGATGATTGCATCGTTTTCGGGGAGTTAGATCCAGCGTTTCGCTACCAAGTTCATTCAGCGACGCTGCGAAAACGCTGGTTCCCTAAGTGCCGGTTTCTTATCCGACCCATGCGACCCTCTTCCGCATTTCCCGTTCCTGCCTGACGGATCTGCACCCGCAAATAAATTTTCCGAAAGATCTGCCGAAAGGGACGGGAAGGGCACCGATCGATGCAAACACGAAGGCCTAACACCCACCACATCGCTCCGATGCCTGGGTCAACGCTTGAGGTCAACGCTGGGGTTCCATGCCCGATAGCCCAAGTCGTGACCGAAAGGAAATGCTCCGCGCACCTAGCTTATCGGTCTGCTTCGAACCGACTTTGGAACCCGCATCGCAAAACTCAATCAGCCAATATTGAGGCGGTTTTCGCCCTCCGCACGAATTCTACACGCAATTTGTTGACACCCGATTTCACGACATGTATTTTGCATACAGGATTGCATACAATATACATCAGTCGTCACCCCGTTCACAAATCAGCCAATGCAATGGAGAGCCGAATGAATTTACCGCTTGTCAGAGGTCTTGGAGAGCAGATTGTAGATCGGCTGCGCGACGACATTTTCTCGGGGCGTGTTCGCGAAGGGGAACGACTACGTGAAACCGAATTGGCGACGCGGTTCGAGGTCAGCCGCAGTCCGATCCGTGACGCACTCAAGCAACTGACGTGGGAAGGTGTGGTGGAGACCGACCGGAACCGCGGCTCGCAGGTGGCACGCTCGGCTCCCGACGAAATCCAGACGTTGATCATCCCGTTGCGGCGAACGGTTGAGACGCACGCGCTGCGACTTTTCTTTGGCACGTTACAAGATTCCGATTTCGCCCAGTGGGAAGCCATCTTGGAAAGAATGAAGCAGGCCTGTGAGGAGGGCGATTTTGCGGTCGCCTCGGAACAGGATGTTGCCTTTCATCGTCATTGGGTTCAACGCTCAAACTCTCCTGACTTGCTTGCGATTTGGTCGGTGATTGTGGCACGTGTACGGCGTCACTTTCTGGAAAGTCATCAAGCCTACACCGACCCATTGGACATCTACCGCGAACACCTACCGATCATCCAGCGGCTGAAGGACGGGGACCTTGAGGGGACCGTTTTAGCCCTGGAGGAGCATATTCAATGATCTCTCTGCCCGCTTTGCAGATTCGCCGGAGACGCTTCGGTGCGATCCATGTATTGGTCGTCACTGCGATTGTCGTCTCCTCGCACTGCAAGGCGTTACATGCCGACAAGCCAGTGTCTGCGGAACAGCAGGCCGCGACCGAAGCCTTCTTCGAGACCAAGGTTCGCCCCCTGTTGTTTGATAAGTGCATCTCCTGTCATGGTGCGAAGAAGCAGCATGCTGGACTGCGACTTGATTCGCGGCACGCGATGCTGACAGGCGGCGACAGTGGGCCAAGTTTGGTTCCAATGAAACCTGACGAAAGTCTGTTAATCGAAGCTGTCAAACGTGAATCGTTTGAAATGCCACCGGAGGAATCACTGGACGACGATCAGGTCCAGATTCTGACGCGATGGATAGAAATGGGAGCCCCTTGGCCGGGGGAGGTCGCTGCGGTCGGCAACGGCCCCGACTTTGCAAATCACTGGGCGTTCAAACCGATCAGCCGACCCGAGTTGCCCATGGTCCGCGATACCGATTGGCCACGCAATGCAATCGATTTTTTCATCCTTAATCGACTGGAACAGCAAGGGCTCAGCCCGTCCGAACCGACGACACCGGCCGTTTTAGCGCGACGAATCAAATGGGATCTCGTCGGGTTACCCGCCACGTTCGAAGAGCTCGCACCCTTCGGCCAGAGCGATGCCGCCACGGCCATTGCCCAGTGGACCGAACGCTGGCTCGATTCGCCACATTACGGCGAACGCACAGGCCGGCATTGGTTAGATGTCGCGAGGTACTCCGATACCAAGGGATACGTTTTCTTCGAAAAACACGATTTCCGTGCCGCCTATACCTATCGTGATTACGTCATCGACAGCTTCAATGCGGACAAGCCTTTTAATCAATTCGTACGAGAGCAATTGGCTGCGGATTTGATGGACGACGTGCCTCATGAATCCCTGGCCGCGCTCGGTTTTATCGTAGTGGGACCACGATTTAAAAACGACAACCATGAAATCATTGCGGATCGCATTGACGTCGTCTCACGCGGACTGATGGGGCTGACGGTCGCTTGCGCACGATGTCATGATCACAAGTTCGATCCGGTCACGATCGATGATTACTATTCGCTCTACGGGGTTTTTCAAAATTCAATCGAACCGCTGCAGTGGCCATTTCGCTGCGGCGACGAGAAGGCTTTGCAGGATCCCCAAGCAGTCGCCATTCGCAAAGCAGCCGTTGAATTGGAGCAGCACTACCACGCGCAGTACGACAAAGTGATGGCGGACAGCCGTCTGCGATTGGCGGAGTATTTACTGGCGGCCCAGGCACAACGTGGCGGCGTCAACACCGCTGCCTTCGATACCGTCACCGATGGAGATGACCTGAATCCGGAACTGATGCTGATCTGGAAGCAGTTTCTTGATGATACTGAAACCAGCAACGACTCGGTCTTTTTGCCCTGGCACCAATTGGCCGGATTAGCGACCGACTCCTTCGAAGCCGAAGCCCCCTGTGTGCTCCGTTCGTTGACCGCAGCGGATTCCAAACCGACCGCGAATTCGATTGTCGTCAAACGATTGCTGGACAATCCGCCCCAGTCGTTAGCGGATGTTGCCAAGATCTACACCCAATTGGCAGTTGAAATCGAGACCAAGTCGGAAACCTCCGATCCCGGTAGCTCCGATCCAGCTTGGCAGGCATTGCGGGCCAGCCTGAACGGTAGTTCGTCACCGCTGCAAACGCCTTTCCATGCTTTCCGAATCCTGCGATTGTTTCCGGATCGCCCCTCTCAGGGACCGATCAAAACACTGAATACTGCATTAGATTCCGCACGTGCTAAAGCGTCGGTTGATTTGGCACAAATGTTGGTACTTGAGGACGCTGACCCTTTGATCGACGCACGTGTCTTCCGGCGAGGCAATTCGTCCAGTCCAATGCATGTTGTGCCACGTCGATTCCCGACCTTCTTTGCGTCGGTTAGCGATCAACCGTTCCAGCATGGCAGCGGCCGACTGGAGCTAGCCAACGCGATCGTGTCTCCCCAAAACCCGTTGACGGCGCGTGTCATCGTCAATCGAATTTGGCATCAGCATTTTGGCCGTGGCTTGGTGGCAACCCCAAGCAATTTTGGCATGCAGGCTCCACCACCGTCGCACCCCGAATTGCTCGACTATTTGGCAAGTTGGTTCATCGACCATAATTGGTCCATCAAATCACTCCGACGTCTGATATTGGACTCAGCGACCTATCAGCAGCAAAGTGACGTCGATTCGGAAACTCACACCATCGATCCGGACAATCAGTGGTGCAGTCGGATGAACCGTCGTCGACTTGATTTCGAAACGATGCGTGACAGCCTATTGTCGATCCGGGGCGACCTGGATCTAACCGTGGGAGGGCCCTCTGCAGGAGACGCATTGGCGATCTCCAACCGCCGTCGTTCGATGTATGCTCACAACAACCGTTTAGACGTTTCGGGAACGATGCGATTGTTCGATTTCCCTTCGCCCGATATCAGCAACGGCCGTCGCGACATGACCTCCGTGCCTGGTCAAGCATTGTTTCTAATGAACCATCCGCTGATGTTGTCAACTGCAGCGGAAGTATCCCAGCGAGCCGCCAAGGCATCCACGCCTGCGGAGAGTGTTGAGCAATTGTTTCGTGAGATCCTGAATCGTCACCCAACGACACAGGAATTGGAGGAAACCACAGCCTTCCTGCAACGAGCAAGGAAGCGTCAAACGGAACCCCCGCTGCCTCCGTCGAACTGGTCCTACGGCTACGCCGACGTTGCAACGGATCCCGACGTGCTAGGTAAGTTCGCGAAATTGCCTTTCTTCAATGGGACTCAGTTTCAGGGCGGCCCCAATCTGCCCGATGGCAAACTCGGCTGGGTGTTCTTGAATGCGACGGGGGGACATCCTGGCAACACGCCGAAAACCGCCGCCGTGATACGTTGGACCGCTCCCTCCGACATGAATGTTTCGGTCACCGGAACGTTGACGCATGACAAAGAACCGGGGGATGGTATCCGCGGTCAAATCTTCGCAGGCGGGCGTCGGATTGCCGGGCCGTTTGTACTGCACCAAGACTCCGTCGACACTCCCGTTGAATCGGTCTCATTGGCGAGCGGCGAAACGCTGGACTTCGTCGTCGATATCCATGGGGCGCTCGGCCATGATTCGTTTGCCTGGTCGCCAACCATTGCCGAGGTTGCGTCCGATCCGTCGACATCCAAAACCGAACCGCCTGCAGTGCAAAGCTGGAACTACGGCGATCAGTTCCGGCCCGAAGACCCGATCCGGATCACGCCGTTACAGGGTGTGGCTCAAGTGCTGTTGATGTCGAATGAATTCCACTTTATCGATTGAGAACTCCATGAACCAACCCAAGAATGCCCCATCCAAGGGGCTCAATCCTGCCGCGGCGGGCGTCTCCATTGGCAACCCGGTTTGCAATCGTCGCGAGATGTTGCGACGATCCGGGATGGGCATCGGCATGCTCGGTCTGGCGAGTGTCGCTGCGCATGAAGCCAACGCGGGTTCAACGGCACTGCACCATCAGGCCACGGCAAAACAAGTCGTCCATCTATTCATGAATGGAGGACCGTCGCACGTCGACACGTTTGACCCGAAACCGGCACTCAAAAAATACCATGGTAAACCGCTGCCGAATCCGGCCTTGCCGACGGAACGCAAAACAGGGGGCGCGATGGCGTCCCCGTTTAAGTTTTCTCGCTACGGAGAATCGGGGATCGAGGTCAGCGAATTATTCCAGCAAACAGCCCAGCACATCGATGACATGTGTGTGATCCGGTCGATGCATGCGGACATCCCAAATCACGAACCGTCGCTACTGTTGATGAACTGTGGTGACAACAATCAACCGCGGCCGAGTTTTGGATCCTGGGTAAATTACGGGCTTGGATCGTTGAATGACAATTTGCCCGGATTTGTGGTGCTGTGTCCAAACGGCGTTCCGGTGGTCGGATCCCAGAATTGGCACTCCGGATTTTTGCCCGGGGCAATGCAGGGTACGCACGTGGATACCGGCAAAGCGGACTATTCGCGGTTAATCGAAAACATCAACAATCCGCAGGATCCCCGCGTTCAACGTGGTCAGCTTGATCTATTGCAGGCGATGAACCAACGCCATCTGCAAAGCAGTGGTGCCGATCCGCAGCTGGAGGCCCGGATTGAGTCCTATGAATTAGCTTATCGGATGCAGTTCGAAGCATCCGATGCGTTCGATCTGAGCCAGGAACCTGCCTACATTCACGAGATGTACGGAGACTCGCTACAGGGCCGACAACTGATGTTAACGCGACGGTTGGTCGAACGTGGCGTTCGCTTCACTCAGGTATGGCATGCCGGTGGTCAAGCTTGGGATCACCACTCGAACATCGAGAGTGGGCTGCGAACCTTATGTGGCCAATGGGACAAACCGCTCGCAGCATTCCTAGCCGATTTGAAACAACGAGGTCTGCTGGATTCGACGCTTGTCTTGTGGGGAGGCGAATTCGGACGTACTCCCGTCGCTGAACTGCCCTCGTTGAATGGGCGCGACCACAATCACTGGGGATTTAGCACATGGATGGCAGGGGGCGGAGTCAAAGGGGGTCACGTTCACGGAGCGACCGATGAATTTGGATTCGCTGCGGTGGAGGACCGAGTCCATGTCCACGACCTGCACGCGACCATGTTGCACCTGATGGGGCTGGACCATGAAAAATTGACTTATCGATACGCTGGCCGTGATTTCCGTTTAACCGACGTACACGGAAAGGTCGCCCATTCCATTCTCAGCTAAGGGCGAACTTCCGTTGTCCTTCCGACAATCCGTCCAGGAAAACACCGATTGAAGCTGCACTTTTTAAGCCCCCAGTGGAGCGGACACGTTTCCATCCGATGCCCCATCAAGACAATGACCACGAAAGCGAAGCTGAATGAAAATTGCTCAAATCATTTGCCAAGTGTTGCGATCCGAATCGGTTGTCAACAAGACAGCCAGCTGCCAGGACTTAGTGCTCGTTCGCATCCGTACCGAAGACGGACTTGAAGGCATTGGCGAAGCCGACTCGTCGCCCGAGGTGGTCAAGGCGATCATCGACGCTCCGTTTTCACACAACATCGCCTGCGGCCTGCGTGAGATATTGATCGGTGAAAATCCGCTGGAGACCGATCGGTTATGGCAGAAGATGTATCGCCAAACGATGTATTTCGGACGATCGAGTGTCACCCTTTCCGCGATGAGTGCCATCGACATGGCGCTGTGGGATTTGAAAGGCAAACATTTTGGTGAACCGATCCACCGACTGCTGGGCGGTAAGCAACACGACCGATTCCGTGCTTACGCGTCGATTCTATTTGGCAAAGACGGTGCCGAGACCCGCGAGATCGGACAACGCTGGATCGAAAACGGCTACACGGCGGTCAAATTCGGTTGGGAGCCGATGGGGGAATCCGAAGCGGTCGATCTGGATCTTGTCGCCGGCGCCCGCGAAGGAATCAAAGAGGCCACGCTGTTGGTCGATGCCGGATGTGTTTGGGATGCGAGGACAGCCCTGCGGCGTGCGCACGCATTTTCGCAGTTCGATGTCGAATGGCTTGAAGAACCACTACGTCCCGATGACGTCGAAGGTTATCGGTGGCTTCGCGATCGTTCGCCAATCCCAATCGCGGCGGGCGAAGAAGAGTGCGGACGGACCGCGTTTCGGCCGTTAATCGATGCTCGAGCGTTGGATGTTTACCAAATCGATATCGCTCGAAACGGTTTCACCGACGCCGCCTATCTGCGTCAACGCATTGAGGAAATCGGAGCGCGCCCATGTAACCACTGTTACACCAGCCCACTAACCGAGGCGGCAAGTTTGCATTGGTTGAGCACCTGCCGCGACGCGTTCCTGTTTGAAGATTGCGTCGAGGACGAACCGATGCGGCACGAATTAGCGATTGAAAAAATCCAAGCCGAAGACGGCTGGATCGAAGTCCCCGATCGACCTGGGCTTGGTGTCACCCTAAATGAAGACTTTGTGGCTGCCCATGTAGTTGCCCAGTCCGAGTAGTACCTCCCGCTTCCCGCCTCTTAACTCCCGCCAAAAGTCAAACAACACGATGACGAATTCACCAATTAAGACGGAGATTGATTTCTCTGCGCCGGGTCGGCAAGTGGGAATTTTAACGGTTCCCTACTCGTACAACCTGAGCGGTTGGGCCCAACTGCAAATTCCGATCGCAACGATCGCACGAGGGGAGGGCCCCACGGTCTTGTTGATGGCTGGCAACCATGGTGATGAGTATCCCGGGCAGATTGCGATCATGCGACTGCTGCGAGAACTGAATCTGGAAGAAATCACCGGTCGTGTGATTCTAATTCCGTCGCTGAACATGCCGGCTGCGAAAGCGTCGACGCGATTGTCGCCCGTCGACGGGATGAATCTGAATCGTTGCTTTCCGGGAGACCCAGGGGGCACGGTCTCTCAAATCATTGCCCACTATTTAACCACCGTTCTGTTTCCCTTAAGCGACGTGGTGATCGATCTGCATACCGGCGGACGCGGCGTCTACTTCTTTCCCTGTGCCCACATGCATTTGGTGGAAGATCTGGCGCAACGCCGACGAATGGCGGGCGCCACCATGGCCTACAACACCGACTTGGCATTCTTGTACAGCGACATCGCCGGCACAGGATTGCTGCCGGTGGAAGCCGAAAGTCAGGGGAAGACGGTGGTGACGACCGAGATGGGAGGTGGCGAGGTTACCACGCGAGCGGTTCATCGACTTTCCCAAGATGGGCTTCGCAACGTGTTGATTCACGTCGGCGTACTGGAGGGGCAAGAGCAGACACGGAGCAGCCTGGGCCTATCTCCGACACGTTGGGTTCAGGCACTTGATTCAGGGGACTATATCTTTGCGGCGGAATCGGGGTTGTATGAAAGCTTGGTGGACGTGGGGGACGATGTCGACGCCGGGCAACCGATTGGGGCGATTCACTTTATCGAACGTCCTGACCGTCAGCCCACAATCATCGAAGCTCCCTCGTCGGGAGTCGTGATCGCACATCGCGGCCCCACAGTGACACAACAAGGCGACATCGCCGTCTGCCTTGCCCATGATGTTCCCGAAAACGTGATCGCCACGTTTTCAGATTCCCACAGTGGATGATGTGGCGGTCGACGTTGCGTAACTACCGTCGCCAAGCGGTGGACCCACGCTCTGGCGAGCATTGCGACGATAGTTATTGTTCCGACGGCCCTAAGAAATCCCATTCTTCAACTCCATTGTCGGCGTTCCCTTTGACACTTTCTAAAATCAAGCAGCGCGGACACCAAACGACCTACCTCGTCGCATTCATGTGGTTCGCCTACTTTTTGAACTATTGCGACCGGCAAGCGGTGTTTGCGATGTTCCCGGTACTGCAATCCGATCTGGGACTCACCGACCGCGAACTGGGATTAACCGGATCGATCTTCCTGTGGGTCTATGGGATCGGGTGCCCATTGGCGGGCCAGATCGCTGACAAGTATTCCAAACGCGTGCTGGTGGTCGTGAGTCTGGCGATCTGGAGTTTGGTGACCGTTGGAACCGGATTGGCGACCTCCGCTTTTATCTTGCTTGCGTTTCGCGCCGCGATGGGGGTTTCCGAATCGATGTATATGCCCGCCGCAATCGCGTTGACGTCGAATGCTCATCCGCCCGAAAAACGTTCACGCGCGGTGGCGACGCTGACGACGGCTCAGATCGTCGGTACGGTGGTCGGCGCTTGGTTCGGTGGCTGGATGGCACATCAAGGTTACTGGCGTGAAGCCTTCTTCATCCTCGGCGCGGTCGGACTGCTGTACTGTCTGCCGTATACCCTGTTTTTACGCACGGTCGACGAGGATGCGGAGATCGAAACCAAGCGATCCGATAGCTCTTGGGCGATCCCTGAATTGGTGAAGGTACCGACGTTTTTGCTGCTCTGCGTTGTCTTTCCTACATTCGTGTTTGGGCTCTGGATGTTGTACAGTTGGCTTCCCAACTTTCTTTATGAAAAGTATGCACTCGATCTTGGCGAAGCCGCGTTTACCGCCACCGCTTATATTCAGAGCACCACGTTGATCGGGTTGCTTGGAGGGGGCATTTTGGCGGACAAACTGTTTTTGCGCACCAAGGCAGCAAGGCTGTGGTTGATGGCGATTAGTTTGATGCTATGTGCCCCGTGCCTGCACTGGATCGGTACCGCAGACTCGCTTAATGCGACACGGATTGCCGCCGCCGGTTTCGGTTTGTTTAGCGGTTTTTTCATTGGCAATGTCTTTCCAGCCGCCTTCGAGGTCGTGCCCGCCAATACTCGCGCGTCCGCGGTGGGGTTGCTGAATTTTTGTGGTGCCGCGCTGTCCGGTTTTGCACCATTGGTCGGAGGTATCTGGAAAAAGTCGGTCGGACTGGAGCGAATGCTTTCCTATACATCGATTGCGTTTGCAGTGGCCGCCGTGCTGTTGATCCTGGGCATTATTTATTTGTTTCCCAAAGACTACGAACGAATCCAACGCGATTGAGCCTACCGTTATGCCCAAAATTTTAATTGCGGAATGCAAACAAGAAGTTTCAACCTTCAATCCGCAGCTAAGCCGCTACGATGACTTTGCGGTTCACCACGGTGAGGACCTACTCCGTTACCACCGTCGTGTACACAATGAAATCGGAGGCGCGCTGAGCGTCTTCGATCCGATCGAAGACGTTGAGATCGTGCCCACGTACAGCGCGGCGTTTATTACCTCAGGAGGGACGTTGGCTACCGAGGCGTGGGAACGCATCTCGCAAGAGTTTCTCGACAGCATTCGTGCGGCGCCACCTGTCGATGCGGTTTACTTTTGTATGCATGGGGCGATGGCCAGCGAGCAAGAACTCGATCCCGAAGGTTATTTACTTGCCGAGACGCGGAAGATTTTGGGCGAACAGATTCCCATCGTGCTGTCGCTTGACCTTCACGGCATTCTCAGTGAACGCATGATCGAGCACAGCGATGCGATCGTCGCCTACCACACTTATCCCCATGTCGACTTCTATGAAACCGGACAACGGGCGGCTCGATTGCTGCTGCGAATCGAATCGGGCGAGGTCAAACCGGTCATGGTAAAAACGACAATTCCGGCTCTGGTTCGTGGAGATGAACTGATCACTTCGAGCGGTCGTTTTGGCGAAAGTATCCGTATCGCTCAACAAGTTGAAGAAGATCCCGTGGGGTTGTCGGCGGGCATGTTTATTGGCAACCCGTTCACCGACGTACCATCGCTGCAAACGTACAGCTTTGCCGTCACCGATAACGATCCCGAGTTTGCCAAACGCGAGTCGTTGCGGATCGCTGATCGTTTCTGGGAAAATCACGCCCACATGCGTATCCCTTTGCTCAGTCTGGATGCGATGGCCGACATCGCATGCTCGCATTCTGAGGGGACAATCGCCTTGATCGACGCGGCCGACGCAACCAGCTCTGGAGCCTCGGGCGACAGCAATGCGATCCTTCGCAAACTGATCGAATCGGGTTACACGGGACGCACGTTGGTCCCAATTGTGGATGCCGATGCCGTTGCTCAGGCTTTCTCGGCAGGAGTTTCGGCGACGATTTCAACCACGATTGGCGGTAGCTTGGACCCCGAGCGTTTTCAGCCACTAGAGATGACGCTAACGGTCCGTTCGCTCTCGGACGGTCACTTCCATAGTGAATCGTTTGGTGAGCGATGGTTTGCGGGCCCCACAGCGGTGCTCGAATCGGACAACTTTACGCTGGTCGTTAGCAGCCGGGCGGTCAGTTTGTACGATCGTTCTTTTTTCTACGCTCATGGGCAGAACCCCAAAACGTTTGATGCCGTGGTGGTCAAGTCGCCTCATTGCCAGCACCATATGTATGCGGCGTGGTGTACGGAAATGGTGAATGTCGATGCGCCGGGTTCGGCGAGTGCTAACCTACCTTACCTTGGCCACACCCGCTGTCCTCGTCCGATTTTTCCGCTGGACGCAGACGTCACGTTCACTCGTCAAACCAAAACTTTTCAACGACAACGCTAAAGATTTATGAAAATTCGAGAAATACGCTGCGCGGGTCTGCGAGGGGCAACGCCCGAGGGCGGGTGGAGCAATGAACTGCGACCCGACGATTGTGTGCATACGCTGATCGCAGTCCACACCGATGAAGGTGCCGTGGGGCTGGGCAGCGTGTTCACCAACGATGCTCTGGTGCAAGCCGCGTTGAAGCTGCTGGAGCCCTTATATCGAGGCGAAAGTGCACTCGAACCGGAACGTGTCAGCGAGAAATTACATCAACACATGTTCTGGCTTGGCCGTGGTGGATCCGTCACCCATGCGATCAGCGGGATCGATATCGCCCTTTGGGATTTACTCGGTCAAGCGAGCGGACAACCGGTTGGCCGCTTGTTGGGCGGACGGTATCGCGATCGCGTGCAACCCTATGCTTCCTTGTTGATGGACGAACCGAGCAAACTGAGCGACCACTTATTGGCAGTGAAGGCCGAGGGCTTTCGCGCTTTCAAAATCGGCTGGGGGCCCTTCGGACGCGTCAGTGCAGCAACCGATCGCGCGATCGTTCAAGCCGCGCGAGAAGCGATCGGCGACGATTGCCGTTTGATGGTGGATGCCGGAGGGAGCGACGCGTTCTGGCCAAACGGCTACAAGTGGGCACGAAATACCGCCACCATGTTGGCCGATTATGATGTCCACTGGTTCGAAGAACCGCTGCCACCGGACGCCATGGAAGACTATGCCAAGCTCCGCGAGCATTCGCCGGTTGCGATCGCCGGCGGAGAGGTGCTGACGCGCCGCCAAGCTTTCACGCCTTGGATGATCGCTCGAGCACTGGACATCGTCCAGCCGGACGTTACCAAGGTCGGCGGCATTAGCGAAGAACGCCGAATCGCCTGGATGGCTCAAGAACATGGCATTCGGTTCATCCCACATGGGTGGAATACCGCCGTCGGACTGGCTGCCGATTTGCACCTTGCCTCGGCTTTCCCTGGTACGGATCTGGTGGAGTACTTAACCGGATCGCCTTTCATCGACGAACTGAGCGCGAACGCGTTCCAACTTGATTCCGACGGGATGCTCGCCATTTCGGATCGTCCTGGTCTTGGCTTGGAACTCGATCGTGACGCGGTGAAAAAATACACCGGTGGTGCGAACCTGCTGTAACGCCAGCGTATCGGAACCATTCATCTGGACTGCCTCTCTTTCAATTGTTCGGTGTTTCTTTGCCATGTATGAACAAAATCAATGCCGCCCATCGATCCTCCTTGTACTCGCCAGTAGCGCGTGGATGCTGTTGGCACCCGCCATCGTATTTGCGGAAGACAAGCCATCCGGTTTTACGGCGATGGTCGATCAAACGTTCACGGCCGACTTCGATGGCAGTGAGCAAAAGTACGTCCAGCTAACGCCACGTTGGTTTGCCGCCGACAAGCCGGTTTCAGTGTTGATCGCGCTGCATGGACACGGTTCGGATCGCTGGCAATTTGCGAAACAGGTGCGAGACGAGTGTCAAGCGACACGCGATGCTGCGGCCGAAAACGGAATGCTAATGATTTCACCGGATTACCGTGCCAAGACATCGTGGATGGGACCGGCCGCCGAAGCCGATTTACTGCAGATCATTCGTATCCTGAAGCAACAGTTCCAAGTGCAACGCGTGATTATCAGTGGAGGATCGATGGGAGGCAGCTCTGCGTTGACCTTCGCGGCGATGCATCCCGATCAAGTGGACGGGGTGGTCGCCCTGAACGGTACCGCGAACCATGTCGAGTACGAACGATTCCAGGACGCGATCAGCAAATCGTTTGGCGGCTCGAAAAGCGAAGTCCCTGCGGAGTATCACCGCCGCAGCGCAGAGTTCTTTCCTGAAAGCTTCACGATGCCAGTCGCCGCCACCACGGGCGGTCAAGACACAAGTGTCCCGCCAGAAAGTGTTCAGCGTCTGATCGAAAGTCTCCGCAAGCAATCACGGAAAGTGCTCGGCATCCATCGCCCCGCAACAGGGCATAGCACCAACTACGACGACACAAAGCGAGCCTTTGAGTTTGTGATTGCCGCCAGCCACGCGGATGCACTGGCATCGCAGGAGACTGAAAAATAGTGTCGTACAACATGCCAAAAACAAGTTCGATCGAATGCTGAAATTTCTGAACGCCAGTACTGCATTGGCACGACCGCATTCGGTTCGCTTTCCAGCCACACAAGCTTCACGTCGAACTGCAAAACAAGATTAGAAGATTGGAAACGAGGTAAGTGGTTTGAGATGGTGCCATCTCGTAGCAGCGCCTCTCGGGACGTGCGATAAATAAGTTGCGAGCAAGGTCGCAGGCAGGCGAGATCCTAACCCGCTGCGTAAGCGAGGGACCGAAAGAGCAGGCCGCTATCCCTCACTTACGCAGCGGGTTGGGATTTTGGTCTGTTGCCACACCACTGCGATCCGCGAGGAAACCGCCAATTTATTCATCACGTCTCTCCGAGACGATGGCACGTGCGTGCCCCGGGGGTTGTGCGATAAATAAGTAGTGAGTGTGGCAGGGAGAAAAGGCCCCATGCCAGCTTGCCTGGCATGAAGCCAAGATTTGAAATTAGTTCGCATGGCTCTAGGAAAACGCATCCCGTTCGGATTGCCGCTGAAAGCGGCAATCCGAACGGGATGCGAAAACCGTGGGGGCAACCACCTCTAATTTCAAATCTTGCGTTCCTGTCGGGTAAACCGACGAGGGGACGTGGCGCTTGGATGTCTGGGCAGGTGCCAGCTGCTGTCAAACCGTCAACTTATATATCGCACGTCCCGAGAGGCTCGCCTACGCGGCAACGTCTCTTCGCCACGGTGCTATGCGTGATCACCGGCAGGATGGATGCCTCGCTTGCGACGCCCCCCCGAATGATCGAACTCAATCCAACACTTTGAATTCCTTTGCAAAACCAATCTTCTTCTCCCACTGCGGTTGCACATTGTATACAATAGCGGCACCACAGAGAGGGTTCACGGTCTTCCCGAAGGGCTAGGCTGCACGCGCACAGCACTGCCGGTTGACTGAACTTTCTCTGGGTCCCGCCCCCGCCCTCACGAAGAAAGCGGACAAAAATGCAATCGATCCATCGCCGCCATTCGACACACCGAACATTTTCTCCATTGGCGTGCGGGCTTTCTAGCCTGCTGATTCTCAGCTTCGTGGCTCCTGCGACAAGCCGTGCGGACGATTTCTTCGAATCCCAAATCCGCCCGCTGCTAATCAGCCACTGCATCGAATGCCACGGACCAAAGAAACAAGAATCGGGATTGCGACTTGATTCACGCGAGGGCTGGATGCTGGGTGGGGATAGTGGCACGGCGATTGTGCCTGGGGATCCGGAAAACAGTTTGCTAATCCAGGCCGTCAACGACTCCGATGGCGCCGCACAAATGCCGCCCGACGAAAACAAACTGACCCCCGCTCAGATCGCGGACCTTGTCACTTGGGTTAAGCAAGGTGCGAAGGACCCTCGAGTGCTGGACGCGGCAAGCGAATCGGCTTCCAACGCCATGGATCTGGAAACGGCGAAACAGTTCTGGTCGTTTCAAGCTTTATCAAAACCGACGCCACCCAACGTCAAAGACGCTCGCTGGATGGTCAATCCGGTGGATGCTTTTGTTCGAGCGGAATTGGAAAAGCAGAAGTTAACCCCGGTAGGCACCGCTGACAAACGCACGTTGATCCGCCGAGCAACGTTCGACTTAACGGGGTTGCCACCGACGCCGGCGGAGATCGACACATTTCTTAATGATTCATCGCCAGAGGCGTTCGCAGCTCTGATAGAACGTTTGCTGCAATCGCCAGCTTATGGAGAACGCTGGGGACGCCATTGGCTAGACGTTGCACGCTACGCAGACACAGCCGGTGACGGAGCCGATTATCCCGTACCCGAGGCGGGCCAGTATCGCGATTGGGTTGTCAATGCGTTGAATCGTGACCAGCCGTTTGACGAATTTATTCGCGAACAGATCGCAGGCGACATTTTGGCCAAAGACGGCCCCCCGGATCGTTACGCCGAACTGGTGACAGCGACTGGATTCCTTGCCATTGGCAAGCGTTATGGTTACGCTCCAAACACCGCCTATCAATACCTTGATTTCGCCGACGTGATCGATTCGGTGGGCCGGTCGATCCTGGGGCTGTCGGTCGGCTGTGCTCGCTGTCACGACCATAAATTCGATCCAATCTCGGCAGCCGACTACTACGCACTGTATGGTATTTTCGAAAGTACGAAGTGGGCGTTTCCCGGAGGCGAATCACATAAGCGTCCTGCTCATTTCCCCCCCTTGGTGCCCGCTGCGGAGGCCGCACGCCTTGACATAATCAAAGCGGACAAACTGGCCAGTCTGAACAGTGAGCTGAAAAAGCTGACGCAAACTCGGTCGGAGCTGGATGGCAAATCGTTCGCCGGTGGCGTCGACCTCAACTGGGAATACCAAGCGATCGGTAAACCGCCATCCAAGCCATGGTTCAGCAGCGGCCCGAACGTGATTCTTGCCGAAGCGCAGAGCCCGTTTACCCACGTTCATCCGGCGGGAACGCGTGGCGTCCGAGTCGCATCCCCCAAGCCGCACGACGGCATTCGTTACGGTTTTGAACAAGCCTTGCATGCGACTCCGGGGAAGCAAATTCACTTTACGATCGACTTCCGCACCAATGCCGCTTCGACACCGCAGGGAGCCTACCGCTTCTTCCTTGGTCGCGGAGTGGTCCAGTCGTTGGCAATCGAGTGCAGCGTGACCGCTACCGAGTTCGCGATGCGCAGCGGCGGCGACTGGGAAATCATGCGCACTCTTAAACCAGATACTTGGTACACGCTGCGGGTCACACTGGACCATGAAAAGAAAACCTACTCGGGCGTTGTCGGCACGCTGGACGACCTGAGCGAATTCAAGGACAAACCACTCAACCCTAACTGGGATGGGATTGCCAACACGTTTATCTGTGACGGAATTGGGCATACTAAAGGGCCGGCACCGACGCGTGACATTGACAATCTCGGACTCCAGGACTCCGCATTTGGGATTCCGGGCAGCGGACCTGTCGTCATCCCTGAACAGGAGCCCGTATCGCAACAACGTTTGGCCGAACTGGATGCCCAAATAAAGGAAGTGACGACACAACGCGACGCAGTCCTCGCAGCGCCAGCCTATCCTGTCGCCTACGGAGTCAGCGAAGGGACGCCGACGAACACTCGACTGCAACAACGCGGTGAACCCGAACGATTAGGCGACCAAATCCCACGCCGTTTCTTGGAAGTTCTCGGCGGCGACACGTTGCCCCCCGAATCGACCGGCAGCGGACGACTGGAATTGGCCAATTGGTTGACCCGTCCCTCGAACCCGTTGACCGCTCGCGTCTTCGTAAACCGTGTTTGGCAATGGCATTTCGGCCAAGGACTGGTTTCGACGTCAAGCGATTTTGGGACCCGCGGCGAGCGACCGAGCCACCCTGAATTACTCGAATGGTTGACTTCGGAATTCATCGCGTCAGGTTGGTCGGTTAAGTCGCTTCACCGGTTGATCATGAACTCACAAACCTACACCCTGGCAAGCGAAGATCAGGCCGACAACCTAAGTGCGGACCCAGGCAACCGCTGGCTATGGCGTTACTCGCGACGGCCGCTTGATGCGGAATCGATTCGCGATGCGATGCTTGCCGTCAGTGGGCAACTCGATCGCACGCTTCCACCACCCCATCCATTTCCAGCGGTAGGGAAGTGGGCCTACACCATCCACCGTCCGTTCCACGCCGTCTACGAATCCAATCACCGCAGCATCTACTTGATGCACCAGCGGAACCGTCGACATCCATTTTTAGCAATGTTTGACGCGGCCGATCCAAACGTAAGCGTTTCCCAACGGCTACCGACGACGACTCCGACTCAGTCGCTATTTCTGATGAATTCTCCGTTCGTCCATCAACAGGCCCAGGCGTTTGCGAATCAGATATTGGCATCGGCGGAGGAGGATGCGTCGCGGGTTCGCGTGGCATACGAGCAAGCTCTAGGGCGTACCGCTACGGACGCAGAAGTGAAGCAGACGCTGACGTTCCTTTCCGAATACCAGAGCAAGCTTGCTGACCAGAAACCCTCGACGGAGACTCCGTCGCTGGACGCCTGGGCCGCGATAGCGCGAGTGTTGTTTTCGAGCAATGGCTTTTTGTACGTCGACTAACGACTTTCGGCATCCTTTTTTTCCAAGATCCAAAATGAACCTACCTTTGCACACGAACCGCCGCGAATTTTTGCACCGCGCCTCGGGAGGATTTGGTGCTTTGGCTTTAGCGGGAATGTGGAGCGAAATCCAAGCTGCAGCGACCGATCCACTGGCTACCAAACCAGGACATTTCCCCGCGAAGGCGGATCGCGTGATCTTCATTTTCTCTACCGGTGGCGTTTCACATGTCGACACGTTCGATCACAAACCTCAGCTGATCGCCGACCATGGCAAGTCGGTCACCGCCTCACGCTGGCTAAACAAATCGGGCGAATTCGAAAGGTTCTTGATCAAACCCCGTTGGGGATTCAAACAGTACGGCGAGAGCGGCACATGGGTCAGCGACCTATTCCCGCACATGGGTTCGGTGATCGATGATGTCTGTGTGCTTAACGCGATGCATTGCGAAAGTGATGGTCATGACAAGGCAACGCTGGCGGCTCACACCGGATCGGCGCAGTTCGCTCGACCAAGCGCCGGTGCCTGGGTTAGCTATGGATTAGGGACGGAAAACCAGAACTTACCCTCCTTCATGGTGCTCGCCCCATCCGCTCCGTACGCAGGTGCGCAGACATGGGGCAGCGATTTCCTGCCCGCCTGCCATCAGGGAACTCACGTCATGCCCGGCAAGCAACCGCTACCGAACATTCAAGCGAAAGTCCCTGCGGACCTGCAGCAAATGGAGCTTGCGATGCTGAACCAATTGAATCGTGCTCATCTGGAACAACGCGATGCCGACCAAGCGCTCGATGCCCGCATCCGCTCGTTCGAAACAGCGTTTGGGATGCAACGTGAAGCTCCGGAAGCGTTTGACCTTTCGGGCGAATCGGAATCGACTTTAAACATGTATGGCCTGCAGCGTGGTGCCAACAGCGGGTTTGGTTGGCAATGCCTTGTTGCCCGGCGGTTGGCCGAACGCGGAGTCCGTTTTCTGGAACTAATCGATGTCGGTTCGAACTCCAATTGGGATTCTCATGGAAACATGGGCGACCATCAGCGGTTGGCCAAAGCCATCGACCAACCGATTGCTGGCTTACTAGCCGACCTGAAGCAGCGGGGCATGCTGGAACGCACGTTAGTGGTCTGGACAACGGAGTTTGGCCGCACGCCGTTCCACAAACAAGCGAACCACGCCGGCCGCGAACACCACAATCACTGCTTCTCGTCCTGGATGGCTGGCGGCGGAGTGAAAGCGGGGCTGGTACATGGCAAGTCGGATGAACACGGCATCATGACGGCAGAAGGGGCGGTCCACACGCATGATCTGCACGCAACGATGCTGCATCTATTGGGCATCGACCACGAACGTCTAACCTACCGTTACGCAGGCCGCGACTTCCGCCTAACGGACGTTCACGGCAAAGTGCCCCAAGAAATCCTAGCGTGACAGGAATTCGGAGGCATAACGAGCAACTACCGAGACGTAAAAAGCATAAATGAAGAAAGTCTGGCTCCCCTCGCCCCTAAGCGAGCTCTTTTCTGCGGAAGAAATCTCTGCTAGCTCATTGCGTGATCTCTGCCTCTGCGTTTGATTTCGTGGAGCTTGCTTGGGGGAGAGGGGCTGGGGGAGAGGGAGAGATTTCCAGGCGGCGATTTTGCTGCGAAGCGGCGGTTAACGCCTCGGATTTCAAGCGATTATGCCATGCCTTGCCCAACGCTGTCGGCCCCTCTCCCCCAGCCCCTCTCCCCCAAAACAAGCCTTTGAATCGTACATAATTGAATTAGCTGGCGAACCGTTGATCCAGTATCAAATCTGTTTTAAGCGAGCTTGTTTTGAGGGCGAGGGGAGCCAGACTTTCTTTATTTATAAATCGCACGTCTCTCCGATACGTAAATTGCGCGTGCCTCGGAGAGGCTCGCCTACGAGCGTTTCCGTGATGACGCTGCGAGATTTCAATACGGACTGACGACCTACCACACTGATCAAACACGCGTCCCCAGAACCTTGCGACAATATCCCGCGGCGTCCCATAAATGGTCTATAGCGAGGGCGTGCGCGACGTTGAATCCGTGGCGTTCCTTCCCCCATCCCACCCAACCCCATACCGTCGTGATGTTCCACTAACACACGTTCTGGAATCTGTTGGCCGTCAGCATTTTCGCGGTTCTTTCAGCGCCAATAACCGCGGCTCCTCCGCTGCATCAACAGATTGATGCGATAATCAAAGCTCAGCCATCGTTCAAAGCTTCGGCAACGGCCGACGATACGATGTTCCTGCGCCGCGTCTATTTGGATCTGACCGGCAACATCCCCAGCGTTACGCAGGTTCGCGAATTCCTCAGGGATACCTCGGCAGACAAACGGACACAGACCATCGACGCGTTGCTTGCGTCGCCCCAACACGCCACTCGCATGCAGTACGTTCTAGACGAAATGCTGATGGAACGCCGATCGGGCAAACATATTGCGGCCAAGGATTGGCGGTCTTTCCTGCGCAAGACCGCACTGGAAAACAAACCTTGGGACATTTTGGTACGTGAGATCCTTTCAGCGGACGGCAGTCAGGAAACGACGCGGACGGCAGCGAAGTTTCTGTCGATCGCGAATTGCACCGTGACGAAGTCACTCGCGACCTAGGGCGGATTTTTCTGGGGCGCGACCTGCAGTGCGCCCAGTGCCATGACCATCGGACCGTCGATGATTACCTACAACGACTCTATTTCGGCCTGATCGCGTTTATCAATCGGAGCTATTTATTCAAAGCCCCTAAAACCGGCGTCACTTCCATCGGCGAGAAAGCGGAGAAAGATTGCAGCCTTTTGCTCCGCGAAAACAGCTTTAAGGGAGCGTTCTTTCGCGGAGCGTTAGGCGACCATCACTAAATCAACAAGCCGCAAGCCGTCGGGCAATCGCATCGAAAGCACAATGAATTTGCCGATCGGCTTGCGTCGACCTCCTTCGCGGCGATGGCAACACGTGCCAGCTCGTTAGTTGCCGATGACAAACCGAGCACGGACCTTCACGCCGCATTTATCGTCGTATGTACAGCTATGGTGTTGGGCTAGATAATACTATGGACGTTTATGCGAAGGCGTAAGCGGATAGAATATGGATCAACAAACTTTGCAAATCGCACTGGTGAATTTATGAATAAGCCTGCTGAAACGTTATCATCTGCCGGCAAAACCGACCCAAAAACGCAATCGAAACCTGGACGTGCCTGGAAAGTTCGGTTTATCACCCTGTGCGTGATGTTGGTTCTGGCATTGGCTGGGATCGGATTCACTCAGGCAACGGAATCGGGCGCTTGGGAGTATTGGCTGTTTGTAATTGTGGTTTACGCGGCCCTGGGGCTTTGGAGGAGCACACGCAGCGCCAAGCAATCGGGGCAATCCATCAAAAAATCGATCGCCAAAGAACTATCCCACTGGGCGACGTTGCTTGCTTTCCTAGCGGCTCTGCTGCTACTGGAGCGTCGCGAGATCATCAATCGCGATTCCGCTTCTTACTTCGCAGTGATGCTACTGGCTTTGACCTGCTGCTTGGCTGGAGTCCACATCGACTGGCTGCTGTTAGTCGTTGGCATATCCTTAACAATCATGCTGTTATCGATGGCGATGCTGGAGCAATTATCCGCTTGGATTATCATGATTCTGGTCGCTTGCTTGGCAGTCGGTTTTTTCTATCTCAAATCAAAACGCGAAAACTTAGCGGTTAAGCCCCTCAAATAGTTCTGCGATTTGTTGTTCTGACACGGCTATGCTTCCCTACGCAATTTTTTTATGTCCAGCGATCCATCGAATCTTACCGCCCAGTCACCTCGATCAATTGTTCAGCAGAACTGGTGGCACAAGCCACTGATCTGGGGTGTGTTCCTGGTGCTGCTCTACACGCTGCGAGAGTTCTTTCTGATTGGATTTTTGACGTTTTTGTTTTGCTTCGTTGTCCGCAGCATGGTGGGGTTAATAACCCGCCACCTCGCGACTCATCGCATTCATGACCGCAGGCTTGATTTGCTGCTGACGCTGGCCATTTTTTTGTGTCTGTGTTTGTCGCTGTACGGACTTGGGCGGTTCTTTGTGCCTCCGCTGATACACGAAGGGAAGAGCCTGCTCGTACAGATGAAAGACACCAGTGCCGTCCAGGTGCAAAACACTCTGTTGGCCAATACGGTCGGAACATGGAATTTCGATCACCAGTTTGGTACCCCCGCTGACCAACGCTATCAGGAAGGACTCCGCCAGTTCCGCGCTGCTGGCCGCAGCGGTGTAGGGCTGTACCAAGAATTCCCTAAACTTGACTCAAGGCTCAAAGCCGAATTTGAAGTCAACTACGAAAAGGCTCAAGTGCTTCACTTACAGTCCCAAGAGACCGGGGCGAGTGTGCCGTTTCAAAAATGGTTCATGGAATTCAAAGCACCAGATATTTTCGATGCAAAACACGACTACTACGTTTCGCGCTGGCAAGCGACTCAAGCGTCTGAAGAAAATACGGATGAACCAGCACCCCCATCGCAGCCGACCGATTCTGAATCTTACCGTGACGAACGAATCCGGCAGCGAATCTGGGCCGACGTCAACGCCGATCCTGTGCTGCTAGCGCAACTCAGGAGCGAGTGGGCACAAGCGATGTCGACTCAGAAATGGGCAGAGTTTCGCGAATCTCCTGCATACCAAGCTCAATTCAAACAGTTCTACGAAACGCAATTTGCCGACGACTCCAACAACATACCGATCGACTACACCTACTTTCAAACTTTGGCAGCGGCCTACCCGCAGGGGAAGCAAGCCTTCTTGCAAGCGGTTGACCAGCACGACCAGACCGCCGAGGAGTCACCGGCGCACCAGCGATTCGATTTTGAATCGGCAACAAAACTAGAACTGGGGCAGCAGTGGTGGGCCACCAGCCCTACAGCGGACTGGGTGCGCGACCATGCAACCGAAGACGGCCCCAAGATACTCGAAGCAGGTGTGAATCGAATCGATCAAGGACTCAGCCACTTATTAAGAATCCCGATCCAGATCGGTACCGCACTGCTGTTGTCCATTTTCATGTTGTTTGAATGGCAGGGCGTGAAGTCGGGCGTGGCCAGCATTCGAAACACACGGTTGCGATCGATCTATGATGAAATTGCGCCGGGGGTTATCGCACTGGGCAAGCTGATCGGCAAAACGTTTCAGGGACAAGTGATCATTGCAGTGATCAACGCATGCCTGACACTGTTGGCCCTGTGGCTGATCGGCGTCGAGTACAAATTCATCCTTGCATTGGTCGTGTTTCTGTTCAGTTTCATTCCTGTGGCAGGAGTGATTTTGTCGGGCATTCCACTTTGTGGGATGGCCATTCTGCAACCTGGCGGATCGCTGTTAATGGCGGTGCAGGTGATCGGGGCCATCGCGATCATTCACTTGATCGAAGGGATGATCTTGTCACCGCGGATCATTGGCAAAATCGGCCATCTGCATCCCGTACTGGTGATTGCCATCTTGTTGATCGCTGAACACTTCTTCGGCATGTGGGGATTGGTGTTGGGCGTACCGGTAGCCATCTACTTGATCCGAGTAGTACTGCTGGATTCGCCCATTCCCGGAATCTACGAACCTGACCACAGTCCCAAAACCAGCGAAGCGTAGGCCAAGTCACCGAAACACACTTCGAGTGCCCTGAACATGCTTTGCCGAACATTTGATCTGTAAACGACAAGAACGCAGATGGCATTGAGCGCTCATTAAAGTCAATCCACAGCTTCTCCACGACCGATATCCTCGTAACCCAATTGATAAAACTGGCATGCTTACCAGCAAAGGGTGCCCGGTTTTTATAGCCGCTGGTAGAATCCTTGAATCTCGTTTCTTAATTCAATCTTGTGAAGGATTCCACCTCTGTGCCGTCTAGCAACGAGCCCAAACTCGGTACCTTTTCCACGCTATCCATCGGCATCGGCGGAATGGTGGGGGGTGGAATTTTCGCGGTCACCGGACTGACGATCACCGTCACCAAAGGTGGCGCACCGATCGCGTTCTTGATCGCTGGGATCGTGGCGTTGTTGACCAGTTACTCGTATCTAAAACTGACGCTGAGGTATCCCGGCGTAGGCGGTACGGTCGATTTCCTCAACCGGGCTTTCGGCAACGGCATCTTTACCGGAGCAGCGAACATCCTGTTGCTGCTCAGTTACGTCGTGCTGGTCGCCGTTTATGCCTATGCCTTCGGCAGTTACGGAGCTTGCTTCTTCCCAGAGGCCGATCGACCTTTCTGGACTCACACGCTGATCAGCGGCGTGATCGTTGGCTTGGTAGGCGTCAACGCCTTGGGGGGAAGCTTGGTCGTCCGAGCGGAAAATGTTTTCAATATCGTTAAGATCTTGCTTCTGGCCGGCTTCATCGTGGCCGGCCTGGCCACTCCAATGGAATGGAGTCGACTGGGGACGGAGCACTACGTATCGCCGATGGGTTTAGTCGCCGGAGCGATGCTAATTTTCTTGAACTACGAAGGCTTTGAACTGATTGCCAACGCCTCCAAGGATGTGGCCAATCCCAAACGCTCACTGCCGATCGCCTATCTAGGCGGCGTCCTTATCGTGATCGCGATATATATGCTGATTGTGATAGTGGTTGTCGGCCACCTTAGTTTCGCGGATGTGGCCCAGGACAGCGACACCGCACTTTCCGTCGCTGCACAGGACGTGCTGGGAAGGACCGGATACATCGCCATTGCGATTGCCGCATTGCTGGCGACCAGTTCGGCGATCAACGCCACGTTCTACAGCACTGGAAGATTGGCATACATCATCGCGAAGACGGGTGAACTGCCGTCGGAACTGAAGCGATCGTTTCGAGGCCAACACTTGGAAGGAACACTGATCACCGCGGTTCTGGCATTGGTCGTCGCGAACTTTGTGCCCTTAGATGCGATCGCGACGATGGGCAGTGCCGGTTTTCTATTGTTGTTCTTGGCTGTCAACGTGGCCAACTTGCATTTAGCTGGACAGACCAACAGCTACGCGTGGTTGTCCGGGCTAGCGGCGCTCAGTACGCTGATTGCTATGATTTTGCTGTGTATTAAGGTCGACGAGAATCCGGCGACTCGAAACCATCTGTGGATCTTGGTGGGCATGATCGTCGTTTCGTTGGCAATTGAGATCGTCTACCGCGGCGTCACCGGACGGAAAATTCAGCTGAGAAGGGTGCCTACTTCCAGCGATGTAAACGAAGTTGGCTAACGTTGGTTGTCGACGGACCGAGGCTGCCGCGGCAATCGCTTAGCCCCTAGAAATCGCGTGATTCGAATGCCTCTCTTGACCGGCACCCTTGAAACATCCATCCGCCTTTGGTTCTTCGCGACCGCACGTATCGGCGTGGTAACGTAACGTTCGCTGGGGTTTCGAAACGCACCAGTCAGACGCTTAACAGGAATACTACTGAAAATGAATGAGCAAATTCAAGCTATCGCAACCGTGCTTTCGTTGATGAACCCTGCGATCTGTGCAGCGATGTTTACTGCGGCAGAAACAGAACGATCCCTTGGCGAAAAGGTGTCCGACGCCACCAAGGCATCACTGGCTATCCTTGTGATCCTCTCGATCGCTGCTTTAGTCGGAACGCAGTTGCTGCATATGTTTGGCATTTCCCTGGATGCCTTCATGGTCGCGGGGGGCGGTGTGCTGGCGTGGATGGGATTCTCCATGCTCAATCGTCACCCCGATGCAGACGCCTCTAATTCGCCTCGGTCACTGACACCCTTGATCCTGTTTGCGGCAAGTCCGGGCACGATTACCGGGGTCATCACCCTTTCGGCCGCACACACACAATTGAAACTTCCGGTCACCGCCCTGGTGTCGATTGCCGTTTCGACCCTCTGCACTTGGTTAGTGATGCTGCTGGCTGCCCGCTTCGCAGGTTCCCAAAATCAGGGCGGATTCCTGCGGGACACCATGACACGCTTCATGGGATTGATCGTCCTGGCGATGGGCGTGCAGTTTGCACTAACCGGTTTTCATGCATTCGCGAACGCAGCAACAGCGCCCGGTTAATCTTGCGGAGAGAGCGTTCACCAGGAGTGGTTCAGAACCTCTTTGAGCGATATGATTAACCCGCCGTAGCACAGTCGCCAAGGTGACCGCGAGAGCGAAACCGCAAATAACTCTTTTCGATAATTGTCACACAGATGTCGCAAGAAAAAGATCATAAGCAGAACAGCCATCGTCACGGGCACCACAATGCCGATCATTCCACCGCCAGCAAAAAGAAGATGATTCATCACGACTGGCGGTTCTGGACCGCTATTACGCTGATGATTTTGGCGATGGTTGCTTATGTTTTGTCTCTTGACGAGGCGATGGCGCCCACCGACGTGGACCAAGCCGAAGTGCCGATGGTTGCCGAATAAACAGCAGGGGGGCGAAGCAATCGCCCCCCTCCGCTTGCTCGCAAACAGCTCCGCCTCAAGACAAAGAAATGGAGCGTCGCTCCCGCCCGACACGGGCTCAGGCTACTCGCTTGCTTCTTTTGTCACCAAATAGCTGCGGTTACCTCGGGTGACGTAAATAGCGTCTTCGCTTAATCGCAGGCAAAGATCGACAAGGAATTCGATCAGGCGATTGAATTCTTTTTCGATGTTAAACGAGACTTCGAAACGCTCCATCACGTCGTGATTGATCTGGGCGGATTGGTCGATCCAGTAGCCTTTGACCGGCGTAGGCGAATGCGTGTAGGCACGGTAGCGATGCATCAAAAATTCGTGGATCGCCGAGCGCGCCGTCTGCGTCCCGTGGAAAAACCGCGGGTCGTCTAGCTTGTGTGACGGAACGTAAAACACCGTCATCGTCCCCAGCGCCAGGATGTGGGGCGAGTCTTTAATACCCATCAATTGAATTGCTTTTGCATTGCGTCAAGAAACGGCTGGAACTGATCCGCCGGCAACTGATTGATTCCTGCAGCCGCCTTGCGTCCGCCGCCGGTTGGGAATTGTCGGCACAGGTCGTCGGCACCCGATTTGGTTTCCAACGGTGCACGGACGCTGACCAAGAATTCGCCCGATGGCAGCAAACTGGCTAACGCGTGGGCGCGGTGCGGGTTGTCGCGGGCCAATTGGTTGCTGTAGACACCACTAACGCGACGCGAGAACGATTCATTTGGGAACGAGAAGACAGCGCAACGCTCGGTTTCCATAACCGGATCGATCGACCCCGCACGTGCCATGTCGCTCTCGTACCCGTCACGCAGTGTTTGAAAGGTCGTGTCCGAAGTGATGAATTCGAACGGATCCGCGTAGGGTTGGATCTTGCGATACAAATCATCCGGCGAAAAGTAAAGGTCCTCGATCGTGCTTCCATAGCCGTTGTAGTTCAACAGCGTGCCGAGCGTTTCAAGCTGCCCCAGTTGCGATTCACTCAAATCAAGCGGAGCCGCGGCGGACCGAGCCGCATCGTGCAGGTTGTCGCCAAACAAGGCGGTCACAGCCCACGGAAGGTACGCACCGTCAAGGAAACGATTGACCAGCAGCCCCGTGCAAACGTCTCCGGCGGTATCAATCTGTGCGGTAAGGTTCGGGGATTCCGGCAGTTCGCCAGCAAAATGGTGGTCGAAATACTCGACGCGGACGCCTTCGCCAAGAAGACGCATCAGATCGTCACGATTTTTATCCAGCGAAATGTCAAGCACCGTCGCCGTGTCGCCCGATTGTCCATGGACGCGTTTCAGCAGATTGATGTCGCGTTTGACCCCCGTGACTAACGTGCTTTCGCGTGGCTGGGCGAGACGAAGCTGATGGAGGGCACAGATCCCATCCGCATCACCATTAAAAACATCGAAATGAGGCACGTCTGACTCCTGTGAGCACTTTCGGGAAAACGTAAAATGTACCCTCGCGCCGGCAAACCGAAAACAGTCAGCTCTGCGTCCGGAATCGACCGTCCCATTTAGCGGCTTGCTCCCTAGCGACGATCGGCTCGGCGGAGAGCGGGATTTCGACGAAAGGGGAGGGCGATCATTGGCAAAATCGCCGCCCTCCGAACGGTTCACCGTCGGTTCTACCCGTCGTTTCCTGTCCTCATCGTTTCCGCTAGACTACCCAACATGAACAAACGACTCCGCCGAATCAGCAAATACCTGACTTATATATTGCGACACGAACCCCATTCGATCGGTTTAAAACTGGACGAAGAGGGGTATCTTCCCATCGACGAATTGGTCGAAAAAGCCAATGCATCGGGCAAAACGATCACGGCGGACCTGATCCAACAGGTACTGACCCGGCAAGACCCACCTCTATTCGCCTTGAGCGACGATGGGACTCGCATCCGAGCCCGCACTCTTTAAGCCCGGAAGTGCCGTGCCGGTCGATCCCAAGCTCTAGCCGGCGTAGCCACAGAGAGGATTTGACGACCGAAGCTGCCGTCGCCAGTCAGCGGAAAAATCTCCACGCCCTGGCGAACGTTGTTACAGACGCTCGCTCTTCTACGCTAACGCTTGAGTCAGCCAATTGCCTCATTCACCTTGTAGGCTTCTAACTTCGGCTGACGCGACGATGCCGAGCGCGATTCGATTCCTCGATCGCCGGACGTACGATTCGCCAGGCTGAAATCGGCAACCACTGGATTCCGATTTCCAGCACCCGGAAGAGCAGGGGGCGACTGAACGGATCCTTATCGAGGAGCCTACTGCGATCCCCCAGACTGAAGATGAATGTTGCCACAGCCGGCACCGCCGCGAGGGTTTTACTCACGATACGATCAATCGTCGATTCGATCGGCGATGACTTTGGCGGTTATGGGGTCAACGTGCAATTCGCGTTTTTGTCCGTCTTTGTAAATTTCAATTTCCCAGTAACGCCGCTCAAACGAGACTTCCTCAAAGTTCCTGTAGCTGCCATGATCCAAAACGGACTGGAGCAATTTTGACAACGCCATCGACTCGGCGGGTGGTGCTTGCTCCGGATCGTCACGGTGCTGCGAAAGCACCTTGCCAGTGAGAGGGTCAACGGTCAGTTCCAACGATTCGTTTCCTTTGCGAGCCTCGACTTCCCATCTGCCGTCGTCCCTCGACAACTCGGCGAACGGTCCATAACCCTCTTTCTCCAAACCCTGCACGATTTCAACCATCGAAAGTACTTGACGGTTGGGGGATTCGCCGACCGCACTGACTGCAGAGATTGCGCCGACGGGAATCATTGCCACAGCGGCGAGCGAGTAAAGTAGTGATGCATTCATGTTCGGGCTCCATTAAAAGGATTCATTTGTCGATGCTCTGCACACACAAACGACTTGTGTGCTTCAGGACACCTAAATGAATACTAGGCGGGCTTGATGAAGCGTGGCTGAGGTGAATCTAAATTCCACTTCATATTCGCTGTCCGTTGCTCAGCGGGTGTCGTTGATGAAATGGATTCACTTTGCGGCTGTGGGTAAACCAAGCGAACGCAGTGATGAAGCGTCATCGACATCGCATCAACGTCGCGAGGATCTGGCATCTCGGTGAGGTAACGTAAAACCGCGTCTTTGATCGAGCGTAACATGGTGGCCCTCTTTCAGGAGAGTGTGTTTACGGGACCGCATAAACGCGGCCGATGCTGGCGCTGTGTCAGCGTCTGAAAGAAGTATCGCCTTGACAGTTAAGGGAACCCTGAAGCGAAGATAAAATCGGGTTCATCATGCAGAAAAGGTTAGGACGCTAGCTAATTTGCGACCGGCAAACAGAGCGTAAAGCAACTGCCCTGGCCTAGAGTGCTCGCACATTCCAAGCTGCCACCGAGCGTTTCAGTGATTCGGCTGGCGATTGCCAGTCCCAGGCCGGTGCCAGCGATTCCTCGACGGCGAGCTTCGCTGGACCGAAAAAATGGATCGAAGAGTAATGGCAAGTCTTGCTCGGCGATGCCTGGCCCTGAATCGCCCACCTCAATGACCGCTTGGCTATCTTTTTCAAACGAGCGGACGACCACGGGAGTTCCCGCTTCGCCGTATTTCATTGCGTTGAATACCAAATTGTCGACAACTCGCCCCAGCAGCGCCGGTGTCGCACGAACCAATGTGGATTCCTCAAGCCGACTTTCAAGCTGCAGATCGGAGAATCGCGAGTGGGCTGACCAGGTGTCCGCTTGATTTTCCAGCCATGATTTCAGGGCGATATTTCGTAGCGACGGCGAAGCGGAATCGGCGTTGCTGCGAGCAAGAAACAATAACGATTCGACGATTTCTTGCAGCGACTGAGTTTGATTACGCAATAACTGCAAATTCGCTCGGTACTCGTGTTCGCTTCGTGGGCGACGCAATGTCACGTCGATCTGGCCCAGCAATACCGTGATCGGCGTCCGCAATTCGTGAGCAGCATCGCCTGTAAACCGACTCTGCTGTTCGAACGCCGACTGCTGTCGATCGAGCAAGCGATTGAACGCCGTCCCAAGCTCCGTCAGTTCGTCGCCAGCATCACTATGCGTCAGCCTTGATTGAAAATCCTTCCCGGTGATCGCTTGGGCTTGGTCGGCCATTGCGGCAACCGGGCGAAGCGCCCTGGAAACCACCCAGCGTCCCAGCATCGCCGCGATCGACCATGCCAGCAGCGGAAGAAGCATCACCAATGAGGTAAGCCGAAATAGGATCGCATCGCGGGGAACGGTGGAACGCCCAACCACGATCGTAAGCTGGTCGAATTCGTCCAATTCACGTTGCAGGCGAACCGGACGAGGCGCCGCCACTCGTTCGCCCATCAACACCAAATCGCCTTCGTTGCTGGTCGTCACCGTATTGGTCGTGTTGGCGATCCTAAGGTACGCCCGAGTCGCCGCGAGAGAAAACAAGTCGTTACCGGCCGACCGAGATTGCTCGACAATTCGATGGTCATCGCCAAATACGGCCCACTGGATCTCACCAAATTCGTCATGAACGCCAAAGTCGATCGAATGTTCCAGCGGTTGCCACTTCACCTCAGTCTCTTCGACTTCCGCGGCCGCAACCAGGGAACCGAGCACATCACGCAATTCACCGGCAAACTGTGAATCGATGTGCTTGCGTGTCACGGTGTAGAACACCAACGAATACACGACCAAGATAATGCCCAGCGCGGCCAGAAAGAAAACACTAACGCGATTGGTAAGGCTCATGGTTATTGTGACATTTCCAGAATGTATCCCTGACCGCGCCGTGTTTGAATCACTCGTGGACCGTTCTTTTCCAGTTTGCGACGAAGATCTTTGACATGCACTTCAAGCGTGTTGGACATTCCGTCAAAGTTTTCATCCCAAACGGTTTCATAAATCCGAGTTCGCGAAAGCACACGCCCAGGATGCCGCACGAACATCGTCAGCAGCGACAATTCTTTGGCCGTTAGGTCAAGCGGCATTTCGGCACGCGTGGCGCGTTGCTGCCCCAAATCAATCCGGATGTCTTGGTATTCCAAATGCAGCGATTCCGATTGCCCCTGACGCCTCAACAGCGTCCGCACGCGAGCCAATAGTTCTTCAAACGCAAACGGTTTCGTCAAGTAGTCATCAGCACCGGCATCCAGTCCCGTCACGCGTTCACTAATCCCATCACGTGCGGTCAGGAACAGCACCGGCGTGGTGCGATTTTTTTGCCGAAACCGTTTCAAAATCTGCAGCCCGTCCTCGCCCGGCAACCACCAATCCAAAATCACCAGATCCCAAGTCTCCGACTGCAGTCGCAACCACGCGTGATTGCCGTCGGCGACGTGAGTGACCGCATAACCTTCCTCGGCCAAACCGCGAACCAGGAAATCGGCGATTCCGGGTTCATCCTCAATCACCAGTATTCGGACACTCATCTTAGACTCGAAACAAAACGTTAAAGTGGTACTTGAATTTCAATATAAGCCAACCACCTAAGCAAACCATAAGCCAGAGATAAAGTTTTCTTTATCAACGACGCGACAAAAGCGATACTCAAGATCCAGATAAATGTTCTTGTCCGAGATAAAGTCGTTTTTAAGTTCCCTTCAGTGAAGCATTATGTCGCGGTGCGATAGTGACAACAGACACTTTCCCCCGATACCGGATCACTGGAGACAACCATGTCAAGTTTCGTGTTCGCCGTCCAATTCATCGCCGTCCTCACTTCCGCAGTGCTGATTTTGGCTTGCTTCGCCGGTTCCCTAAAAGAGCAAATTGATTCCTCTACACATACCACCCCCCGATCACAGCAAGATTGAGGCAGCGATCGTTGGCGAATGCTTGGCAAATGGAACGCTTTTTGAAAAAATAAAAAACGGCGGAAACGGAAACGTGACAATCAGCCGCGATCAGTGCAAGAAAACGCACTCTTCTTTGAAGGCTCCCCCCAAGCGACAGAACCGGTAGCGGACCCGTCCCCCCGCGTTATGGATGGCGAGAAATTTGAACCGCGAAGGGACACCGAGAAAGCACATCCATTCAAAACCGGAAGCGTAGCCCCAGTGATTCACTGTGAGGCAGTAGCTTTAACAATCACTTCAGAACCAATCGGTTCGCTTGACGGTGGTGAATGCGTCCCCTCCTGTGGCGGAAGCGTGAATGTTGGTTTTGAGCGGCTACAATATGACGGCTATGACGTGCGGTCCCGCAATGCCTGGATCCTGAAATTTGGATCTGAAAAAGGCGGACATGAAATTTTGCAACGAGGCCGCACCTAAACCTCCACTCGAGAGCTCCATGAATCCTTCGACAAACCGCTTTCAACGTGCGACGCTCACTGCACTTGCTACCGCGTTGCTCTTCACTTTTGCATGCGGGAACTTGCCTGCACAGACAACGGATGGCGAGCGACCAACAATCATTACGTTGGGAGATTCGATCACCAAAGGTGTTCGACCTGGAGTCTCTGCAAACCAGACCTTCGCTTCGATTTTAGGCAAGGAACATGGGCAACGAGTTTTGAACGTGGGGATTGGTGGCGAGCGAACCGATCAGGCGCTGAAACGACTGGACAAAGATGTGATCGCCCTGCGGCCGCGTTTTGTTTTAATCATGTATGGCACGAATGACAGTTACATCGATAAAGGAAAAACCGAAAGCCGTATCACCGTCGCTGCCTACAAGAAAAACCTAGAGGAACTGGCCGGCAGACTGCTCCTGGAGGGCATCGAGCCCATCTTGATGACGCCTCCGCCTTTGGCGCCCAATGCAGCGGTAAATGGAATTGGCGAATCTCCAAACATCTCGCTTCAGGAATTCGTAAAGGCATGTCGCCAGGTTGCGATGGAGAATGACCTGCCACTGATCGATCTTTACGAACATTGGAGCGACGCCGAAGCGGCCGGGACAGATTTAGCAAGCTGGACAACCGATGGTTGCCATCCGAACCCTGTCGGACATAAAGAGGTTGCGAAACTGGTGCTGAAAACTTTACGAGCTATTGGGACGCCCAACACAAAATTGGTTCCGATCAAAATCCAGCTGGAAACGGTCCTCAAACGTGAAGATCCGAAAGACCCAACCCTATGGTTTCATCCACGATTGGCGATCGGAAACGAAAACGAAATTGTGATGACCGTTCAAAAGTTTCTGGGACGCTCGGACCATTTCTCCGGGCTTAGCACGATGCAGACCAAGGATTTTGGAAAACATTGGCAGGGCCCAACTCAGCACCAGGGACTTGACTGGGTGACGGAACCGGAAGGAATCAATGTTGCCGTCGCCGACGTGACGCCCGGATTTCATCAGCCGACCGGTCGCTTCCTGGCGATTGGCGCCCAGGTACGATACAGCGAAGACGGAAAACAACTGAACGACAAGAAACGATCCCACCAAACCGCGTACGCCATCCGGCAGCCCAGCGGCGAGTGGTCCTCTTGGAAGCGGCTGGAAATGCCCGAGGATGAACAATTCGATTTCGCTCGGAGCGCTTGCGCCCAATGGACCATCGAGGACGACGGTTCATTGCTGCTTCCGTTCTATATTCGCAGCGGCAACTCGGCCCCTTTTGCCACAACGATCGTTCGGTGCGACTTCGATGGCGAGACCATCCGCTATCGTGAACATGGTGAAGTCCTTCAGCTGGACGTCAAACGGGGACTGTATGAACCGTCGATCATCAAATACCAGGGCCGCTATTTCTTGACGATGCGAAATGACTTGCGTGCTTATGTCACAGTTTCCGACGACGGTTTGAACTACCGACCGATCAAAGCATGGACCTTTGACGACGGAAGCGACCTGGGCAGCTACAACACCCAAGCACATTGGCTGGAAACAGGAAAAGGCCTGTTTCTGGTTTACACACGCCGTGGAGCAAACAACGACCACGTGATGCGACATCGAGCCCCACTGTTCGTCGCACAAGTAGATCCCGACCGACTTCATCTGATTCGGTCGACCGAAAAAGTGGCTGTCCCTGAACGTGGAGCGACGCTGGGCAATTTCGGAGTGGCGTCCATCAACGACAATGAATCGTGGGTGACTGTGGGTGAAGGACACATCACAGACAAAGTCAAGGAACATGGCGCGGACGGCAGCTTGTTCCTCGCTCGCGTTCAGGCACAAGCGACCGAACCGGTTGCCTTCACGGCCATGGGCTGCGGACCTTATTCCCCTGCGGCGGAACAGGCATTGAAGAAATATATTGAACGGGAAAACGTCGATCCTTCCAGCCGATTCATTGTTCATTGTGGCGACATCGTGCCGGGCAAGATCAAAGATTGGCCGGAATCACAATATGAGAAAGTGGCAGACCTATTAGCAACTGGCAACCGATTGCCGACTTTCATCGTGCCTGGTGACAATGAATGGAATGACCAGGTCGATCCAGATCGCCACTGGGGTTACTGGCAAAACCACTTCATGAAGTTTGATGAGAGATGGGATTTGCCCACAGGGACGGAGCAAGTCGAGCGGCAGTCCACTCGCCCCGAAAACTTCGCGTTTCAAATGGACCAAGTCTTGTTTATCGGCATTAACAAAGTTGGCGGCAAGGTCCACGACAAGGAGGAATGGGAAAAACGTTTAGAGCAAAATGGCGAATGGATTGCAAAACAGTTGACGGCTCATCAGGATGAAGTCCATTCCGCCGTAATCTTTGCGCAGGCAAGCGCCTCTTCCAAGATCGGTACGTTTCAGGAATCTCTTGTCCAAGCCGCTACCGAATTCGAGAAACCCATTTTGTATCTGCACGCCGATGGCCATCAATGGATGAATGAACCGGGAAAGTATGGGGCAAACATCACACGTGTCCAACTGGATGTCGTCAATGGAGCTTTTCCGCCAGTACAGGTTCAAGTTACTGGAAATCCAGACCAACCATTCGTGTTTGACCGTCGGCTTGACCAACGATTCGACCAAGCGAACTAACCTATAGAAGCTCTGCTACGCATGAGAGCGGAAAGTGATTTTGGCAAGAAAATGGGGGCAAGAAAATATAGACGAGAGCAGCGTCAAACAACCAAAACGTTGAACGCAATATTTCTACAGTCTCCTATTTTCTTGCCCCCATTTTCTTGCCCGATTTCGTGGGAGGCTGTGGGTATTGATCACGACTCATGGACGGAAATACCTTGCAATATCTTTTGTGTGTCCGTTCCTAGTTTCTCAAAGGCGCCCAACACGTCGGGAAAAGGGGCGGTGACCGGTTCGACTCGATCGCCCGTTGTATAGATCACCGTTCCAGACCACGGGTCGGGAGCGCCGGGTAAAAACAGCGTTACCGAAGCGGAAGCGTCCGACGCATCCTCGGGAAATCGCTCGACTTCGAACGCCAAGCGTGAATAGCCCTCCAAATGAACCTTGACGGGCTTGAGCCGATTCTTTGCGATGTCGCCACCGATGTTTCCGCTCAGCTGTTCTTTAAAGATCGCGTAGCGGGGAAACATCATCAGCAGGTATTTCTCAACCCATCCAGTGAATTGACGGGAGACCGAACGACCGGCCAAGATTCCGGCAACGAAACAGGCCAGCACAATAAGCAGCACCGCGATTGCGAAAACAAGCGCGTACCCGGTGGCATCATTGATTCCAAGGTATTCCCCCAGCAAAGGTTGAACCTGAACCGCAACCGCAAAGACCACCTGTCCGATCTGCCCCAGAAAGAACAGAAGCACGACAAGAGGTAACAGAAAAAAAATTCCCCCAATCGCCGTGGCGCGAAGAAACGAAAGATGACCGATTACGTGCTTTTTCATACTGCGATTCGCTTTCCAAAGGTGATTCACAAAGGATAGTGCAGAATCGACAGAGAAACTTGGTTCGCTTTCTCTTTTGGACCAAGAAGCAGAAAAATCAAATGGTCAGCAACCGCACTGCCCATTTTCCTGCCCCCATTTTCTTGCCAAATACCCGCCTACAGGCAGCCCCTACTGAAGCGATTCCTGACGGAGCAGCGCTTCACGCAACCGGATCGCTGAATCATGATCGAACCCTGGGGGATTCCGATCGATCAGCCAATCCAGATCCTCGATCGCCCCCCCACGCCGGTCGGTCATCGCACGGACCTGGGATCGCATCATCCTCGCCTCAATCGATTCAGGGCGAACAGCGACCAGAGCTCCACAGTAGCGATGGATCGATTCGCCGTCTTGAGTTCGACCGGCGACGCCGATCAAGTTATTCAGCACACGCGCAAGAATCTGGTCAACCGTTTGGCCGCGCAAGTCGTCGTCCGTCATGGGCCGGTTCACGTAGGCAGCCACAATAGCTTCGGCATCTTTGCGAGACAGCAACTTGCCGCGTTCAAAGACATCGACCAACTGTTCTTCGTCGTCGGTAATCACATGCTTGACAACAAAGTGTCCGGGCAGGCCGACTCCCTCGACGGACAAACCAAGACGTTTTCCCAACTCCATATAAAGGATCGACAGTGTGATCGGAAGCCCCTCGCGGTCGTCAATCACACTATTCAGATGGCTGTTGGCGGGGTGATCATATTCGGCACGTCCACCATGAAATCCGTTCTCTTCAAACAGATAACGGTGCAGGGCTTTCCGACGGGCAACCGCATCGGCGTCGGCTGCCAAATCCTCTTGAATCTCCTCGGCCATCGCATCGACTCGAGCGACGTACGCGTCAACGTCGATGTCGGGATTGTCCAGTTTTGCGATCAGCAAACTTCCCTCCAAGAGCTGTGAATCGGCGTCGGATGGATCGGCCAACAACGCCGCCAAACGCCCCAATGTTGGCGATGCTTGCACATCGGCCGCCAGCTTGCGCAAGTGTTCGGCTTGCTGTTCCAACTGAACCGCTTGACGATGAAGTTCGCGTGATACGGCGTCGCCCGATTGACCAAGAAGCGAAACCTGGGAAGCGTCGACCATGGACAGCGGATCGGGCTGTGCGACGACTTCGTCAAGCAGTTCTTTGGCCGGTTCGGAAAGAGACAGATCCGGAAGATTCTCTCCAAATTGAAAACCTTTAAAATCCGGATTGGTGTCACGGAATTTCACCAAGCCAAACCTGCCCGATGTCAGCTGTTGGTCGGTCGATTCGATCACCAAGTGCCCATTCACAAAACACTTCAATCGGCCCGGTTCAAATCGCACACGCAGGTGGTTCCACTGACCGGGGAGATAGTGCTCGGATCCCAGCTCTTCCAGAACCTGCCAGGAATAAACCGATGACCCTTTGAAGCAGGTCAAACGCAGATTTCCGTTGCTTGCGTAGAAACCATAGTGGCGATGTTGGCCGTCGGAATGAAAGGCCAGCCCAGCCGCACCGGCTTCATCGTCCAGCCGCACTTCCACGGCAATCTCCTTAGGCGATTCATCTGGCGTCTCGCTGCTCAGACACAGGGACCGGCCACCGAAACCGTTTCCTAGACCGCGAGCGGTAACCAATCCCCCACGCTGCTGCCAAGTGGCACCGAAAAGCGGCGTCCATTTTTTTTCGCTGATTTTTCCCAGCCGCACCCAGCGGTCAATGCTGACGGGATTCGGGTTCTCACGGAGAGCAACAAGCTGACTGATCGGAATTGCGAATCCAAGATTATCATCGATCGCCGATTTCATATTAATGATTCCGACCACCGATCCTTGCGTATCGACCAGCGGGCCGCCGCTGTTTCCAGGTTGGACCGGTATCGCCAGCTGGATCATCTCGCGTCCTTCTACTTCACGGACCGCCGAAACGATTCCGGCCACCACACTATCGCGCAGCCCCAGTGGATTTCCGAAAGCCAGAACCCGCACACCCTGTTGGGGCAGTTCACCGCTGGCCAGCGACAAGGGGGGCAGGGGATCGCCGGAAACATCAACCCGAATCAATGCCAAGTCACCCGTGCGGTCCGAAGCCTCCACCGCGGTCACCGGCAATTTCCGGCCGGCTCGCGTTTCAACCGTGAAGGACCTGCCCTCACTGATCACGTGAAAATTGGTCGCGATCAAACCGGCCGCGTCAATCACGAATCCGGTTCCCATCTGGATCTGATCGCCATCGCGTCCGCGCACTTTGATGGTGACCACCGACGGTCGCACCTTTTCGATCAGCGGCTGAAAAGATTCATCGTGTGTACCCGCGTTTTCTTCATCGTCCGCCCACAACGTTGGCAGGCTTAGCGGGGCAAAGCCCATAGTGAAGATCAAAACCAAGCATAATCGCAACATATTCATTCCTCGAATGTGACGCTCCCATCTTAACCGCTGGGCAACGCGGCGGACAATTCAATCCAGCTGGTTCGAACGCTGGGACGCTCTCATAAGATCTGGCCCGCTAATTGATTCAGTCGGCGACGAGAGCGTCGATGTCGTCCAGCGAGATCTTAACGACTTCCATGGTTTGCTTTGCGCCGGAAAAAGCGACCAGAAGGTGTCCGTCGTGTTCGATCATGTGGGGGTAGTCGACGTGGCGACCGCCGACGAGATTAAAGAGATGAGTGTAAACAAGGCCATCAGCGCTAATCGCGAGAGTGAGCGGATCGCGAGCCTTTGGATTGGCGTTGGAAACAAGGACGTGGTAGCCGCGCGAGGTGCGGAGGGCAAAGAACTTGCTAGTCGCGTCGGGGAAGTTGGTGCGTGCGATCCGGGTCCAGCTTTTGCCATTGTCTGTAGAGAAGGTCCGTAGCATGCGTTTGGAATTACCGTTGTCGCGGATCAAGCCGACGATATTTTTCCCATCCGGAAGGGTGTACCAGTAAGGCTCCTCGGGACGCCCCTTCCCATCGTAACTGGCCAACGGGTGAACCGCCCACTGATCGAAACCGTCGACGCCGCCGACCATGACGGAGACTTGGCGTTTGTGGTCCCGGCGGGTCATCATCCATTCGCCATTCGGCAGTTTCTTAGGTGGAAAGTTATTCATGGAATCATCCAGAACGGTACCGTGATCCTGCCACTTGCTCGAATCCTTATCCCAGCGAAAGGCCTCTAAGCTGAGGCCAGCGCCGGAGTAGCCCGGTGCGTTGAAGTGGGTCGAGAGTGCGAGAAGGTCTCCGTCACGAACCCACAAGCCACGAGCGATCCAGCCGAACCCTTCGGTGCGAGGCGGACCGGTGAGGTCGGCCGGTTTGCTCCAATGGACGCCGTCGACACTGGTGGCGTAAGAGTTCCGCGTGCCGGGGCGATCATGACCGGGCACCCGATTGCGATGCGCTGCGGGGGAGACGCCACTATGCGGAACGCCGGGGCCGTCGCTCCACATCGCCCAGTAGCGTCCGTCGTAATATGCAAGGTAAGCATGCTGATGGACCCAGGTGCCACCTTTATCGCGAACATCACTAAGGATGGAATGCTGCGAAGGGACGTGGGGAAGTTTGCTGAAATCAATCTTCTTGGGATCGGTCCCGGTGGTCGTCAAGTTCAGCATCAACCTGCTTTCCGGGGCCTTCTCCGGGTGCGGAAAGGAATAATCCGATTCGTCCGCCGTGGCCGAGAGCATCATGCCAGCAAGAAGGAATGCGCCGAGAACAAGTGAACGGTAGAACGGGATCATTTTATCTTGCCAGTTGTAGGAGGGAGAGAGGATTCTACCTGAAACGTTGCAAACCTCTCTGATCGAATTGCATTTGTTCCAAGGAATGTTCGACGGTTATCACTTTACTCGACGCCCACGGATCGATGGGGCAGGCACCTACGCTTCACCTTGCTTTCGGGAAGATGGACGCAAGGTAGCCGAACAGCACGAGCCATCCGGTTACGGCGACTCAAACCCAGCGGATCACCGGGTCGCTCGCGCGGCTCCGCTACCTCTAAAAGGCATAAGGATTGTCGCTCGGATCTCGGGACGTGAAGTTTATAAGTGACGAAAGTCTGGCTCCCCTCGCCCCTAAGCAAGCTCGTTGTTGCGGAAGAAACATTGGCGCGATCATTGCGTCATCTCTCCCTTTTTGTCTGATTTTGCGGAGCTTGCTTGGGGGAGAGGGGCTGGGGGTGAGGGGGAATTTCCGCGAGGCGATTTTGCCGCGCACGCCCGGTTAACGCCTTGTGTTTTAAGCGTTTGCGTCACTCCTTGCCCTGCCTCTGTCGACCCCCTCTCCCCCAGCCCCTCTCCCCCAAAACAAGCCCTTGAATTGCAGTCGATTGGACCAGCTGACGAACTGTTGATCCAATATCAAAACTGTTTTAAGGGAGCTTGTTTTGAGGGCGAGGGGAGCCAGATTTTCTTTACTTATTCTTTTCGATGTCCCCCGAGCCGAAAGCGGTCGTGCAACGCATTCGGATTGTCGATCAGCTCTCCTAGCCGAAAGTCGTCGTCCCCCCGCGCTCTCGGTTCGGAGAACCGAGCAACATTGACTGTTCCAAATTTCGGCGGCAAACCAATTTGCGAGGGCAGGCAGTTAAATGGGCGGAGGCCGTTTTGCTTTCGGCGATTCTTTCCGGTGAGTATGATGATGTCGAAACCATACTCTCCTGGAATTTAAAACATGCAGAATCTATTTCGACAGTCGATATTTACCGTCTGCTTATTGGCGATTGCTTGCGGACATCATTCTGTCACATTCGCAGAGGATGACAAAAATACCGAGCAAAGTTTTTCGGTAGTGTTGCTTCCCGACACCCAAAACTACTCTGAAAAATACCCAGACACATACGTCTCGCAGGCACTTTGGATTCGGCAACAGGTCAAGAAAGACAACATCAAATTTGTCATCCACCTGGGCGATATCGTGCAAACACCGACGCAAAAACCCGAATGGGAAAACGCCGATCGCGCCATGCGGCTTCTGGACGGTGTCGTGCCCTACAGTGTGGCACCAGGCAATCATGACATGCTGTTAAAGAACCGCGATTCAACGCTGTACAACCAGTACTACTCACCCGCACGATTCGAAGGCAAACAGTGGTACGGCGGGCACATGGGCGAAACCAACGACAACAACTACTGCTTCTTTGAGGCGAATGGCATGAAATTCATGATCATTAACCTTGAATTCGCTCCGCGTGATGAAACACTGGAATGGGCGGCGGGCATAGCGAAGCGATTTCCTGATCACCGCGTGATCGTCGCGACGCATTGCTACATGCGTCCCAAGGGTCGAGACACCAGTTGTGCAACGGCCTACGACATAGCCGGCAACAGTGGCGAACAGATCTGGCAAAAACTGATTCGCAAGCAACCAAATATTTTTCTCGTTGTCAGTGGGCATGTACTGGGTGTGGGACTGCAGACAAGCGTGAACGATGCCGGCGGAAAGGTACTGGAAATGCTGACCGACTATCAAGGGCTTCCCAACGGCGGCGACGGCTGGCTCCGTTCGCTACAGTTCGTGCCCGCCGAAAACAAGATCCACGTCAAAACGTATTCGCCTCTATTGGATAAAACCAATCTGGAAGAACACGAAACATTCTCGTTAGATTACGAAATGACCACGGCGAAACGGAAAGCCGGTTGATTTGCAGACGCAAATTCATCTCATGCAACCGCTCGTTCTCGATACGGGCGGGTATGCCCTCCGGCAAAAAATACGGTTCTCCGCCAAACGCGGTATCGCCCGGAGGGACGTGCGATATATAAGTTGACGGTTTGACAGCAGCTGGCACCTGCCCAGACATCCAAGCGCCACGTCCCCTCGTCGGTTTACCCGACAGGAACGCAAGATTTGAAATTAGAGGTGGTTGCCCCCACGGTTTTCGCATCCCGTTCGGATTGCCGCTTTCAGCGGCAATCCGAACGGGATGCGTTTTCCTAGAGCCATGCGAACTAATTTCAAATCTTGGCTTCATGCCAGGCAAGCTGGCATGGGGCCTTTTCTCCCTGCCACACTCACTACTTATTTATCGCACAACCCAACGAACTAGGCGGAAGCCAACAAGAGCTCGCAATCCATTCCTGTTCCGGGGGCCTCACCCTCGGCAGAGATTGTGTCGCCCCTTCGGGCCTAGGGCAGCCAAGATCCTAACCCGCTGCGTAAGCGAGGGACCGAAAGAGCAGGCCGCAAACCCTCGCCTACGCAGCGAGTTGGGATTTCCTGATGGATTGCCGCACAGCGACAACCTGCTCAGATACCGTGATTGATAAATTTCACATCTCGAACGAAAGGCGACAATCGGCCGGTCCGTTAGGCCTGTCCTAGCACGCTTGCATTTGCCCTTCATCTATTTTGGTTTCCGATGCCATCGCCTGAGCGGAGAACTGGTCCAATTCGCCTCGCAGGATCCTCACTTCCTCTGGAGCGACGATGCCAAGCGTGATTCGGTTGCCTTTGATTCGAACCACTTCGACGGTGATATTGCCATCGATGACCAGCTTTTCACCAACTTTTCGACTTAGAACTAGCATTGAATTCTTCCTTGATTTCGGTTGCTGCGGCAAATGAGGGGGGAGTGTTTGTCGGTTGCCGCTTGCCAACACTTTTATTATCCGCATGGGGAGTGACAACTTAGGTCACAGGGGAAGAATGAAAAGGCAAATAGCCTGGCGGGGTGCAAGAGCAGACCACGCGTTCCATCCAGTGCGTGAGCTTGGCTTTCGCGCTAGAACGCAACCCTTGGAGCGACACCCGAACACCTACGAACAGCGACGGAACACAACACCCCCAGCCCCCCCAGTGTAACCATCGCGTCTCCTCATGAATCGTCGCACTTAGAACCTGCAGCGGTGGACGACAAGCCTAAGGCGGCATTTTCCTGCCACGCTCTGATTGCCGAAGACAACCATATCAATCAACTTTACATCGCTGAATTGATGAAGTATTTGGGTTGTACATGCGACGTCGTCGAAAACGGCGATGAGGCTCTGAACGCTTTACAGAAAAACCGCTACGACCTGATCCTAATGGATTGTCAGATGCCAGAGATGGACGGATTCACGGCAACACGGGAAATCCGCCGCCTCCAATCGGTCGGCGAACTTCCAGAACAACTACCGATTATCGCACTCACCGCCAACGCGCTCAAAGGCGATCGCGAACGCTGCCTTGACGCAGGCATGGACGACTATCTGACAAAGCCGCTGCTCGCAGCACAACTGCAAGCGATGCTGGAAAAACACCTTGAGAAGGCATCGTCAGGCGTCAACGCACGCGTCTAAAGCCGCCTCGTTGTGCTGCGGTCCGTTCTGACCGAACCGCCGAGAGTTTCGCGTCGTTCCCCAACTCCCAACTCCCAACTCCCAACTCCCAACTCCCAACTCCCAACTCCCAACTCCCAACTCCCAACTCCTACTTCCCGGCAAGTTCCTGCCGTAGTTCGGGCAAGTAATCGACGCACCGTTGCATCTCCGCAGCGAGCTGCGACACATGGAATTCGATACGGTTGCTGTCTGACAATCGCCCGGCAAGTTCGATTTCATCGGCCCGTTTCCGAATCTCTTCGGCGCAAAGAATGCCAGCCAACCCTTTTAGCGAATGGGAAATGTCCGCCGTGGCGACCATGTCCCGTTCAGAAACAGACTTCTGAATCCGTTCCACATACTGAAACCCGGTCGCCTCCAGTTCATCCAAAAGCTCGCAGGCTAATTCAACACTTCCACCACAGATTTCCAGCAGAGGCGGAGCATCGATCGGCACGGATTCGTGCGACAAACCATTCACCCCCGAATGTTGACTTACAGGATTCTTCTTAATTCGATCGATCGATTCCAATTTCTCGGTTCCCATCAATTGGTTCCGTAACGCGTATTCCGACATCAGGTTCCAGGGTGCAACCGACTCATTCAATATGAACGAGCCGCATCGATAGGCAAACACGCTCTAACGATCACCCTACTTCGCAGTCGTTGACAACTCTTTGACCATCTTTCCGTAGGTGAGCGGAGTCCGGACGGTTCTAAGCGACGAATCGAAAGCAGGTGGCAAGTCTCCGTCGGTAATCACCACTTTCTCGACGTCCGCTTCAAACGCAGGATCGATGGGTGTATGGCGGCCGGCGCCAATGCAGTTAATAAAGACGGTTGGCAACGTGAGTTTGCCGTCGCTTGGCATATCGGTCAGGGACAAATCCATACCACTGATCAATGCCTGCAGGAAGTCGTATTTACTGGTGGAGCCATTTCGATAGTAGGCCGTTGGCTCTGGTTTATCAGTCGCCAAATCGGGTTTCTTTTTAGTATCTTTGTCTCCGGAATTCTCCGCTTTAAAATCGATAATTGCCTTGGCATCACTTTGGGTTCGTTCGATAACTCGCCCGATGTCGGCAATGCCTAATCGCTCCAGCACGGAAGTTGGGGGAATCTCAACAAGGTCCCACGAATGCCAAGCGTTTGTCGAGAGCTGCCCGACAAAGATCGCGACCTTGACCAATTCCACTCGGATGCGCAACTCGTTGGATAGCTGAGACAGCAAATGGTAGGGCGTCAGGACATGCTGTAGCGGTTCGCTGGTTTCCGCAGGAACATTCCACTCGGTCAACAACCGGCTCATTATTTGAGCGTGCGTTTCAGGAAACACCGTCGCTTCTTGATCGGTCAACGCGAGGTCACCGTCGGAGCAACGCTTAATCAATTCCTGGTAATGTGCCGGGTAGAGTGTCCCCAAGACAACACGTCCAAGCGAGTGCATTATCCCCGTCAGAACCAAGTTCTCGCTTACTTTGCTGTGTTTGCCTTGTGCAACCAAATGTTCTATGGCCGCTCCGGCAGCGATGCTTTGACGCCACACAACTTGCATGTCCATCCATGGCAGCTTACGTGCTGTGAGCGCAGAGAGGGTTGCGGCCGCTAACGCCATTTCGCCAATTCGGCGTTGACCGATGCGAACGACCGCTTTTTCCATATCGGTCATCGGCTTACCCGATGGATTATAGAAACTGCTATTTGCGATCGAAAGAAATTCAGCCGCTAAGGCCGCGTCATGCTGAATTGCCGATCCCAGCGTCGCCGCGTCTGCATTACTACGAGTCATCTCGTAGACTTCGAATGCAGTCTTCGAAACTGGGAGGATTCGTGAGACAAGGGGAATTCGGCTTTCGATGTCAGCCATTGTCACGGAGGATTCAATTCCCCCTTCTGGAATTGCGTTCAAGACCGGATCTTCTGGATCGGTTTCGGTTTTCCCCTCGCTGGCACCGTCGATCCCTTTTCCGGCAACACCTGGATGGTCCTGTCGATACCTAACCATCGCTTTCGCTTTTGCTGCGAAGGCCGCATAGTTCGTCGGCTTATAGACGATGTCACTGACACCGCGCATGATCAGGTCTTTGGTAATCTTGGGGTTATCGACCACGGTGTGAACCACGATAACCGGGCAAGGGGTTCTCTCTAGAAGCTCGACGGCCAGTGCATGCCCATGCTTATTTGGCATGCATAGATCGGTGACCACCAAATCGTAAGAGCTTTCCTCTAGTTTGTTCAGCGCATCCACACCATCCAACGCGTAATCACAGCAAAAATCTTCTTGGATCAATGCGAACATTACGGCTTTTCTGGAAATCACCTCATCATCGACTACAAGCGCTCGAATACTCTCGTACATATGCCCCACCTCCCCCTCTTACGTTTTTGAATGCTGATTAAATGTTGACGAAATACTGCTTAGGCTACGACGCAACCGACCTTAGCTTCGTGAAGCAATGAACCGCGAACACTGGAATCATCGGCAGCGGTTTCGATTCCCGACGCAATTGAAATAAAGTCCTGTTCAATGTTAATGAACGCTTCCACCATTTCTGGATCAAAATGCGTACCTGCCCCCTCCAGAATGATTGACTTTGCACGCTCATGACTGAACGCATCTTTATAGACACGCTTCGACGTCAATGCGTCATAGACATCGGCGACAGCCATGATTCGGCCACAGAGCGGAATCTGTTCGGCTTTTAGGCCCTTCGGGTAGCCGCTGCCGTCCCATTTTTCATGGTGAGTCAAAATAATATCGAGAGCCATTTTGAGAAAAGGAAGGCCGGGAAAATTTTGCAGCATCGACTGAATAGCGTCCGCACCATACGTCGTATGCGACTTCATGATCTCGAACTCTTCTTCGGTCAACCGTCCTGGCTTGAGCAAAATGTCGTCTGGTATCGCTACCTTGCCAATGTCGTGCAGGGGGCTGGTTCGATAAATAAGATCAACAAAGTTATGGTCAGCCTCAACAGCGAATCGCGGATGTTTCGCGAGATACTCAGCAAGGACGCGGCAATAACACTGCACCCGTTCCAAATGAGATCCCGTCTCGGGGTCTCGCGTTTCAGCAAGTTTCGCCAGCGCGAAGATGGTCAGATTTGCTGGCTTCAGATTCAATGTACGGCGGCCGATGCCGACTCGCAGCAGCAACTCATGAGGATTGAATGGCTTCGTCAAATAGTCGTCGGCTCCCTCTTCGAAACCTCGAACCAAATCGGCCGACTGTTTTAAGCTGGATACGATAATGCAGTAGACGTATCGTCCACCGCTGGCTCTCCGCATGGCTTGGCAAAGTTCGATGCCACTCATATACGGCATCAGCCAATCCGTGACCACAATCTGAAAATTGTGTTGATGGAACAGCTCCAATGCAGCGCGACCATCGTTAGCCGACATGACATTGTAGCCGCCATTTTCTAGCGTCCGGCAGATCACTTTTCGGCAGATCGAATTATCGTCAACCACTAAAACATTCACGCAAGTACTCCTATTGGCTTCTTGCAAAATTTGCCCGTCGAAATCTAGCTTACTACTCCTGACATTGAGGCTATTTCTCGCTTCGCATTCGGCATTTCCCTCACAAACCGCTGTATTTCGTCATTGAGTTCGCGAACCAAATCATCCATATCCTCCAACAATCCAAGTTTGCTTTTTTCATCGATGGCGGATGCACACTTTCGTACACTTTCTGCCCCTAGAATCCCTGCGGATCCTTTAAGCGAGTGTGCTGATTCTCCAGCCGCTTCGAGGTTTCCTTCGGCTACCATCCGAGTGATTTCATCAAGCTGCTTGGGCAGGTCTTCTTCAAAATCAACAAGAAGTTCTAAGGCAAAAGCGGTATTGTTCATGCAACGCGCCAACAGCCCTTCCATGTCAGGCAACGGCGACTCGTCTGCGAGTGTCGATTCAGTGGCCCGGTGTTGGTGTGAACCTTCAGCAACCGGTGAAGAACCGGCAGTGCACAACATGTCGCTAATCATCTGCAACAATCGCTTTGGCGAGTACGGTTTACTGATGTATTCGTCCATGCCAGCTTCGAGGCACCGTTCACGATCCCCCTTAATCGCGTTTGCCGTCAGCGCGATGATTGGCGTATGACCTTTCATCCTGCCATCCTGTTCCATCCGTCGAATCGTTCGTGTTGCCTCTAAGCCATCCACTATCGGCATCTGGCAGTCCATCAATATCAAATCGTATCGCTGCGATCGGGCAGAGACGATCGCTTCTTTCCCGTTCACAACGCAATCGCACAAAAGCCCCGCTTGTTGCATGACTTCTCGGGCGAACAATTGGCTGATCGTGTTGTCCTCCGCTAGCAAAATCCGAAAACCGACAAGAGACTCCATCGGATCGGCTTCGGAACCCTGGCTTGCCGTCTGACTGGTATCCGTTCGCCCCGTGAGACATTCACTCAACGTATCTAACAGAGTCGACTGACTGAGCGGGGTATAAAGGATCGCATCAAACTGCTCCCCTTCTTCTCCGGAGGAAACTTTCCCGTGATCTCTGATCAGAAGCGTCTTGGTCGGCTGACAATCGGAAACCTTTTTCCGCAGTGACTTCATCGCCTTCGCTTCCCCTAACGAACGTTCGTCCGCGACAAAAAAGTCAAAGGGCTGCCCGCGATCGATCGCCAATTGAAGCAGCTTGTCCGCCTCTTCAGGCGAAGGTGCGACGTATACGGACATCGACCAATCGTGCAGCAGTTCGGTCAAATTTCCTGCAGCAGCTTGTGCGTCAAACAGCAGCAACGCGCGACGATTGCATAACTTCGGCCAAGACTTCACTTCGCTTAGAGAATCGCTTTGACAAGGAAGCTCGAACGCAAACACGGATCCGACCCCCAGTTCGCTTTTTGCCACCAGGTGACCGCCCATCCTTTCCACCAGATATTTACTGATAGAAAGGCCAAGCCCGGTTCCCCCTGTTTTTCTCGTCGTCGAACTATCTGCCTGTGTGAATGAATCGTAAACCTTGTCGATCTGGTCTTCACGGATGCCGACGCCAGTATCCGAAACCGTAAAGCGAACAAAGGGATTCTCTTTACTACCAACGATCGCGACTCGGACATTCACCTCGCCCGACTCAGTAAATTTGATCGCATTTCCAATCAGATTCACAAGAATTTGACGCAATCTTGTGAAGTCACCGGTAAGTCGCGCAGGGACCTCAGGCGAGACGTGGCTGAATAAGCCTAGCCCTTTTTCCTCGGCCAGAAACGCCATTGCATCAACGGTGTCTCCGATCAGCTGCAAACTTTCAAACTCTTCTTCGACGAGTTCAAGCTTGCCAGCTTCGATTTTCGAGAAATCAAGGATGTCATTGATCAGGCTTAACAGCAGACGCCCGCTATTTTGACAAGCATCCACAAATCGTCGTTGTCGCTGGTCCAGTTTCGTATTTCGCAGCAGTTCCGTCATCCCCGCCACACCGTTGAGCGGCGTACGGAGTTCGTGACTCATCGTCGCCAGAAAATCGGTTTTAGCCTGACTGGCACGTTCAGCATGCTCCTTTGCCATTCGCAGTGCTATCGCATGCTCTTTGTAATCTGAAATGTCACGCACAACCGCCACGAACCTGGCAGGTTCATCATCGGGATCAACGTATTGGAGGAAAACTTCTACCGGTATTTCCCTATCCTCATCGTCGCGATGAACACTCTCATACCGCAATGAAGAAAAATCTCCATCCACAAGAGGTTTGACAAAATCCCGAAACTCTTGCTCGTCATGCTTTCCTTCAAAATCGAACACTCGCTTTTCATACAATTCATTCGCGGGGCAACCAATTTGCATGATCGCTGCACGATTGACGTAGAAAACACGAAGCGTGTCGGGATGGTACATGAAGATGCAATCCGCAGTCACATCTAGAGTGGTCTTAAACTGCGACAGTTCACGCTGCTGATGCTTGTGTGCCGTTATATCAACGTGGGTGCCGACCATTCGAACCGGTTCGCCAGTTTCCTTGTGACGAACAACAAACCCACGTGTCAACACATCGACATAGCTTCCGTTCTTGTGCCGCATGCGGAGTTCGAAATCCAGTTTCTTATCTTCTCCGTTAATAATCTTTGCGACTTCCAGACGAACACGCTCTAAATCGTCAGGGTGAATAAGATCAAACGCCGCTCGGATATGAGGCTCCATTTCCGTCTTCTCATACCCCAGCATGCTCATCCATCGCATGGAGAAATAGGTCTCTCCCGTGATCAGATTCCAATCCCACAGGCCGTCCTGGCTTCCCTTCATTGCGAGTTCAAAACGCTCGCGAACCCGGTGCAAGGCCAACTTCGTACGGTTAAGCTCTCCCCAACGCAAAGCCGCTTCCTGCCACAACAGCACGATGCAAAACAGTAAAACGCCAATAGCTCCTCCGCTGAGTATTACCAAAGGGACCCGACTAAACTCCGGTTTCAGGGCGTTGTCATCGGCTGTCGCAAACCGAACGGCCAAATGCTGGCCTCCAAATTCCAGCGGCAGTTGAAAGACGCCACCAGGCTCTGCTTCGGAAAACTCTCGAGGCGTGTAGCTCACAGGTTCGACAGAAGACGACCGGCGATCCAATATTTCAAATTTCGCAATATTGCAGTCGGCTCGCTTGGCGCACCCGATATCTCTTAACAGATCTTCCACCTGATACTGACTGTGAACCCAACCCTGAATGGCTTCCCGCCGCTCGGCGAGGTTGGACAGGGGCATACCCGCACGATAGACAGGCACAAACATCACGACACCATCGTTTACTTTGCTGTCGTTCTGATCCAACGGCACCCTGCCGGACAAGGTCACTGCATTGAGGTCTCGTGCTTCAGCCATCGACTGGCGCAGCATCGGTTCAGAAAATAGATCAAATCCGATTTGGGATTCGGCACGCGGTGATGCTGGTTCAAGGTAAACGACAGGCGAATAGTCACTTCTTTCGCCTGCGGGCCAAATAGCGACATCCTTAAAACCCGCTTTCCTGATTTCGTCAATGTATTGGTCCAGTTTCTCATGCGACACCAAAGTGGAATAACCGACTCCGGTAACATCACTGTGATTTCCTCGCAAACGATGGCTGCCGATAAACGAACGCCATTCGGTTCGCGTCACATGCTGAGAAGCCCCAAAGAGGGCCGCCCCGCTGTACAAGAACTCAGCATGGTCTTCCAAGTGTTCGTGAATCTGTTCGCGGGTATCAAGGCACAACCTCTCAAAGCCAGCTCTTGCCCTATTCTGCTCGCCAACGCGAATGCGGTGGGCAGCGAACATGGTCAAAGCAAGCACCAACCCAGCCAACGACCAGGCTCGCCAGTTCCATATTCGAGTTCGCAAAAATGGGCTACGGATAGCTTGCGAAAAGGTCATTTATTGCCACATCCATAATTCAAAGGGTCTATCAAGTCAGCAGACTCGTCGTTAGACAATTCAGGTGATTTGTTGCGATGATCCAGTGCAATCAATCGGTATAACCGGCCAAATATTTACCCCAGCGGTCATTGCCTTTCGAAACCTAGGCCCCCTTTATAAGCACGCATTAGGAATCAATGAATATTTCGGGAAACAGCAACCTTCTTCAAATTTCCAGGAAATAGACCGTGAATCAGTGCTGGATCACGCCGTTAAAATCGGCAGACGGATGACCGGTAGGCAATCGCTCCGCTTCAGCCGCACGGCACTCGACCGTCACCACCCGAAAAAGGGGAAAGCTAGCGATCGGCTACAATCATCCACAGCGGACGGGGGCAGGCGTTGGCAACTTCGGTGGTGACGTGCTTGAGATGCCAAAGTTACCAAATAGCTTGCTCTGTTTCGCTAAGATTGGGTTCGTGCCAGTCGCTCGCGACTGTGGTTGCTGAATTTCTTGATTGCCGGATTCCATGTCTGCTGAAAACAAAAAGTCGCGTCCGATCGGACGACCTCGTGAATTTGATCGCGATCAAACGTTGCTTGCGATCGTCGAGGTGTTCTGGCGATTGGGTTACCACCAAACCAGCTTTCGGGAATTGGAAGAGGCCACGGGAGAGGGTCGCCAAAGCTTGGTGAATGCATTTGGCGACAAAGCGGCGATCTTTGAAAAGGCTCTCCAGTGCTACATCGACCAGCGTGTTGGCGAAGTGATTCAAATTCTTCGAGACGACGGCGAACCGCAGCGACGCATCGCTCGCGTTTGGAAACGATGGGAAGCCGACGCGAAAGCGGACGATCATCGCGGTTGTCTACTAATCAACACGGGTGGTGAAATTGGCCCGAAAAATGCGACTATCGCAAACATCATGGCGAAGTCGACCCAGCGAGTGGTGAACGAATTTGCCAAGGCGTACCAACAGGCGATGGACGCGGGACGGATAGCAACCAGTCCTTGCGCCTTGACGCTAGCTCGGCTTACCGTCGCTGCTGGCGATGGTGCGATCTTGCATGCTCGGGTCAGTGGCAACGCGACCGCTGTCCGGCAGTCGCAGGCTGCACTTTCCGAACTTATCTTCGGACAATGACAAGAGAGTTCGAAGGGCTGTCTGAATCGTGTGGATGAGCGACGGGGCCAACCCCGAATAATTCCGGCGGACGACACCGGTCGTTCCTCATCCTGTTATTGAACAACCGTTCAACAAGTCACCCGAAACGCAGTAGGGACCGAACGGCAGAGTGCCACTGATCGATTCGTGACCATGTCGGTCGCGCAGCGATCTTCGCCAATTCCGATTGTGCCGAAAATCCTTTTCACGGAGAGACTCATGAATTTTCAAGACTTTCGAAAACGCCAACAAACGACCTCGCTTGACGGTATCGTCGACGAACCTTTGACCGTTGCTTACACCGACGTCGGCGAAGGCGAACCGCTTTTACTGCTGCACGGCATCCCCACCTGGTCGTTTCTCTTTCACGACGTGATTGACAAGCTGGCAGAAAACTACCGAGTCATTGCCCCCGACATGATTGGTTATGGGTTTTCCGATCGGCGTGACCAGTTTGACCGGTCGATTGAATTCCAAGCCGACTTTGTCGAACGATTCCTCGAGCATATGAACGTCCCGAGCGCTCATTTTGTGGCTCATGACATTGGCGGCGGCGTGGCCATGATTTTGGCGGACCGCAACCCCGATCTGGTTCGAACGATGGTCCTGTCGAACAGTGTGGCGTACGACAGTTGGCCGGTGGATGAGATGCTTGCGTTGGGACACCCACGCAACGCAAAATTGCAACCGGAAGAGATGACCGAAAAGCTGGTCGAGAGTTTTCAATTTGGTCTGTCGCGTCCAGAACGCCTAACGGAGGAATTCCAGGAAGGCATTATAGCGCCCTATCAGGACCGCGAGGGGATCGTCAGCTTGGTGCGCAATGCGGCCAGTTTGAACACGAACCACACGACGCCATTGACCGGCCGACTGGAAAAAATGCAGCAACCAACATTGCTACTGTGGGGTGAGGACGACCGCTGGCAACCGATTTCGACGGCCGAACGACTGGTGCAGGACCTGCCTAACGCGCAACTGCATCCGATGAAGAATTGCTCTCACTGGGTACCGCAAGACAATCCGGAAGAGTTCGCGGAAGCGACTCTTCAATTTTTACAATCGGCAACGGTCGCAGTGTGACCTCTTGCCCGCCCAGGCGAGCGGTGCAAACAGAGAGGGCCGGATGGAGCGGCAACGTACGCGGCTCCACCGGCCATCGCAGAGCGTTTCTCTGGGACTCGGCAGCGTAAAAGGAACGTGTGGCGATGGGCCCGTCGCTCGTTTGTTCCTTATCGCGATCCCTTGCTTGCCACAAGCCAATAGGCAAGAGCCTAGCTTTTGAAGCCTCTGATTGATACGATTTCTGGCGACACGTTGATCCTATCCGCTTCAAAAATTATCCCAATACTGCGCCGACGCACCTGAGTCGCAGACCTGCTGGCTACACGAATCATGAAGAAACACGAATGGCGTGAGAACACCGAAGCGGGAGAGACTCGCTTGGTCACCGCCACGCGGCATGCGGGCAAGTGGCAACTTCGGTACCGCCTGAAATCTGACGTCGAGTGGACTCAATTGCCAGTCATCCCGTTGGAAGATCTGGAATCACTGCATGAACTTATCTCGAATAAGTACCGACGCCATCGAGTGCCTTACGAGCACGTTTTGGAAATCGAAACCCTGATCGAAAAAGCAAAACAGAAGAAATAGCGCAGCGACCCATTGCTTGCGACACGATCATTCAGCGGTTCTCCGCAATCGCGTCGCCGTTCGCTGGGGGGCAGGGTTTGAAAGGGAAGCGTTGTCGTCCGAGGCAGGTGTGCGTCACTTTGCCACCAGCACCGATTCGTCCAGAGCGACTAAGCGTCTTTGCCGTTCGAGCCAGGGTGGCTGCCCGCGTCTTGCAAGCTAGCTCCGCAGTTAGCACAGAATTGATCGGTGGGCTGAATGGGTTCCAAGCATTTCGGGCAGGTGCTGGATGCTGGCGGAGGAGGCAAAGCCTGCGTTTCGTCACCATGGCGATTCATAAAGATCACTGCGACGATGACCGCGACCGTTGGGACCCCCAATACCATCACCGCCAACAGTCCAATGAACACCATCTCCACAACCCCGGGTGCACCCAAAGCAACAACCTCCAACAGCGAGAACTTAGTAAATATTTGTAAAAATGTAGGCCGGCGGCGTAACGATGAATCGAGTGACGTTGCGGACTTCTCCAATTATCCTTCACCCTCACTCTTGAAACAAGGGAACGGGTAATCCAGCATTCAACGCCCAACGCCAAACCGATCCTGACTACAACTGGTACTCATCAAGTGCCGCCCGTGTTGCGGCTACCAAAGGTTCACTGGTAACGGGATAGGTACTGGCCGCAACGCAGCTGGCAGGGTCGTCCCGAACGTCGCTGAAGGAGCCATGCAACTGGCGGCATCCGGTTGCCTCTATCAACGGAACGGCATTACTTGGGGTGATTCCCGCCCCGGCAAGTATCTCGATCCGGCCATCCGCAAGACTTTGCAGGCGAGCGATTTGCTGACGCCCCTCCCATGCGGTTTTGCATCCGCCGGACGTCAACACTCGAATCGTCCCAGAATCGATCAATTGCCGAAGGGTTTCCGATGGATCGGACACCACGTCCAACGCTCGATGAAAGATAAGGGGACACTCGCCGGTTTTTCGCCGGAGCTCCTGCCAAAATTCCAAATCGAATTTTCCATCCTCGCGCAGAGCGCCCGACACAATCCCGTCAGCACCCGCCGCTAAGAGCAACTGCGAATCTCGCAGTATCAAACTTCGCTCAACCTGGGTGTAGCGGAACCCCGCAGCACGAGGCCGGACCATAACGACAACAGGCACGGACACCGTGTACAGAACTTCCTCCAGCAGCGCAACGCTGGGGGTCAGCCCGCCCAATTCCATTGCGACGCACAGTTCCAGACGATCCGCTCCCCCTGCGCAGGCGGCAACGGCGTCTTCTACCGACGAAATACAAACTTCCAGCGTGATCGGATTCTTGACGGTCAATGTAGCCCCCGTAGGGTTCGTGCTATTTTGATTGCCAGGAAAGGGAACTGGCGAGGCGAATTTTAATGGTACCATCTGGTCGATGGACGATGAATCTCCGTGGGCAAGCACTCCGCTCCGTTCACCCTGCTTTTTGTCTCCATTTTGTAGGCGACGGTTCAACGCTCTCCTTTCATTGTCCTAAACGCATACGACCAAATCATTGGACACTCGGCGCGGGAATATTTTCAAACCCAGCGGGCGGCAGATCCTTGCCGGCGGCGTGATGGGCTGTCGATTTAATCGAAAGCGGGGTAAGACTGTAGCCTTTCGCTATGCGAACGTAGCTATAAGAGGGCGTTCTTTCGCCGAGCGAAAGGCGACATTGAATACGAGAAAGGAGAACCTTCGTTTGAACACGCCTATCGATAACGACCAAGCATTGCGGGCGACGATTTTTGCGACAGCGTTTCCTGCTGCAGGCAAAGAGCGACAGTGGGAGCAAGCGATTGGGGACCTGATTCGGACATCCATGTCCTTTGCTGGTCATCAGGGCTCGATCGTTTTGAAACCGGAGTCCGAAGATCAACCGCATTACCGCGTGATTACCCGATTCGATACCGTCGAAAACATGCGAAATTGGTATGATTCGGCGGAGCGACGCGAAAAAGTTTCGCACCTGGAACCGTTTCAACAACAGCCTGCAGAGATCCAACATCTGACCGGCTTTGAAACTTGGTTCACGGCTCCGGAATCGCTTGCATCCACACAAACTCCCCCCAAGTACAAGATGTTCGTGGTCGTCTGGATCGCAGTCTTTTGTACGGTCCTGCCACTAATTGCGACCCTTAAGCCGATGATGACCGCCTTGCCGCCGCTGATTGCCAACGCGACTTTGGCGGCGATCAGCGTGGGGTCGATGACCTGGGTGGTGCTGCCGGCGTTGACTTGGTGTTTTCGCGGTTGGTTGTATCCAAAGAAAAAAGTAGCATCATGAGTCCCATCATCGAACTGATTGTTTTTACCTGTATCGCAGGCGGTGCGATTCCGCTGGGTGGATTCCTCGCGTCGATCGAACACATAGGGTCGCGATGGCTGGAGGACGAATTCCGCCACACCGTGATCGCCTTTGGTGGGGGTGCGTTGATCTCGGCGGTCGCACTAGTGCTAATTCCTGAAAGCGTGAAAAAGATCGCAACCTGGGAAACGATCTCCGCTTTCGCCGCGGGGGGGTTAGCGTTTTGGGGACTTCAAACGTTGCTCAATCGAAGCAAGTCTTCCATGTCGCAGCTGGTCGCGATGCTCTCGGATTTCATCCCTGAAGTCATCGCACTGGGAGCCACGATCGCCACTGGCGAAGGAGGTGTGATGCTGCTGGCAGGATTGATCGCTCTACAAAACGTGCCCGAAGGATTTAACTCGTTTTGCGAACTGAACGAGGGAGGCATGGGGAAGGCAAAGATCCTCTCCTGGTTCGTCGCAGCTGCCCTGATGGGCCCCATTCTTGGGGCGGTCGGATTCTGGTTCCTTTTCGATTCACCAAGAATACTCGGGTGGATGCAAGTGTTTGCCGCATCAGGAATCCTGTACTTGGTTTTTGAAGATGTCGCCCCTCAAGCTAAACTGAAAAGCAAAAGCTTCCCCGCCTTGGGTGCCGTCGCCGGGTTCCTTCTCGGCCTAATCGGAAAACTGATGGAGGGTTAACCGGTGATCAGCTTCAACAAATCGCCGATCGTGCGATGAGCCTCTATCGGGTGACGCAGCGATTCGGTCGTACGGACTTCATAATGGTTCTTGCGACCAACTTTCTCACGCTGCAGAAACCCCTCCTTCTCTAAATCTTGCACGATTCGCTGCACCGCTCGCTCGGTGATCCCCACGCGACCGGCAACTTCACGCAGCACTAAATCGGGCTGAGCGTGCAAAACGATCAGCACGTGCGCGTGATTGGTAAGAAAAGTCCAGTGATTCGCCGTTGCCGTCTCAGCAGCGGAAGTACGCGTTTCGCTCATAAGGCCCTCGTCCGCCTAAACAGTGCATTCCGCAGGCTCCGTGCCTGCCCTCTCGCCAATAACTCAATGTAACACAGCAGATGCGAGAAAGTATTCGCGAAAATATTTTCGTGCTTCAAACAGGCGATTTACTAGCTTTTTCAACACTTTCGCCCTTTGGAGCTCAAGAATCCGGGCCAAAAGCACGAAAAGCTATTGGCGACACATTTGTCGTGCATTACATTTCGTGTGTCACCAATCGCGAAACAAGGGTCGCTCTTATGCCTGCATTCATTGCCGTACCGATCGTACTTCCCGCACTCGCTTTACTTGCCCTGGGCTTGATTCCTTCCCGCATCGCCAATCAGCGCGCTGGCCTGTTTCGACAGGCGGTCACGGGCTTGGTCGCTTGCCAATTGGTAATTGTAACCCTGATGGCGGTTTTCATCGCGTCCGGGATCTCACCGACGATCGCCGTCGAATTCAAACCGCTGCCAACGTTATTTGGAATCTATTACGACGGGGTCGCCGCCTTGATGCTGGCCATGGTCAGTGCGGTCGGGTGGGTTATCTGTCGATTTTCGATTCGGTACCTGGACGGTGAATCGGGTCAGGGACGTTACTTCCGGTGGACCGGATTCACGATCGGAGCGGTGTCGCTGCTAGTGGTTTCCGGAAACCTTCTGATGTTCTTCGGGTGCTGGGTAACGACCAGCCTTGGACTTCACCAATTATTGATGCATTACGGTCACCGGAGCGCAGCGCGTCGAGCTGCCTGGACCAAGTTTGCGATCAGCCGGCTGGGCGACGTCGCGTTGATGGGAGCGATCGCCCTGATCTACTCGCAGTTCAAGACACTGAATTTCTCTGAACTGTTCACCCTATCTAAATCGGTTGGTGATGCATCCCCGGCCATGATCTGGGCTGGAAGCCTGCTGGTCCTCGGGGCGATTACCAAGTCCGCACAGTTCCCGTTCCACACCTGGCTTCCACAGACAATGGAAACACCAACGCCTGTGTCGGCTTTAATGCACGCAGGGATCGTAAACGCTGGGGGATACCTCATTATCCGGACCAGTCCCTTGCTGCAGATGGCTCCTCTGGCACTGACGGGATTAGCAGTCGTCGGGGCCATCACCGCTTGCTTGGGTGCGGTCGTGATGCTGACCCAAACCAGCGTGAAAAAGCAACTTGCCTATTCAACGATCGCGCAAATGGGGTTCATGATGTTGCAGTGCGGCCTGGGCGCGTTCTCGGCGGCCATGCTGCACATCCTTGCCCATTCGCTGTACAAAGCACACGCGTTCTTAAACAGCGGCAACGTGATGGCCCAGCGCACCTCCACGCTGGCAACTTCCTCAGAAAGCCAACCGGTGCCGTGGCCCAAGCTGGCGTTTGCTTCATTGGCCATCGTTGCCTGCTTCGCACTCGCTATGGCAACTGTCGGAATCGACATCGCTGCCAAGCCGGGCGGATTAGTGCTCGGCGCTATCCTCTGCTTAGCCCTGACGCACTGGGTCAGCCAAGCAATCCGCATCAGCACCGACAGGATGCTTATCCGCGTCATCGCGACCGCAGCCATGATCTGTTTTGTGTATGCGATCGGATTCCTCGCAGTCGACAAAACGATCGCTGCCAGCCTACCGGAAGGTTCGGTTCCAACCATGGCGTGGTTATCAGGATCGATTATCGCCGCCGGTTTCGCGGGAATGTTCCTACTGCAGATGCGCCTTTCATCGCGTCAAACATCCCCGCTGTTGAACCGATTTTATGTCCATGCGACCAACGGTTTCTATCTTGAAAAGTGGGAGCAACGCGTCTTTGCCCCCTTGGCCAAAAACTAGTTCCCCAGCATCTCTTCATCGCTATCCGCCATTTTCTCTGTGAGTATTCCAATGACTTTACCGCAAGTTGAAGACCACATGATCCAATCGCTGCAAGAGATTCCAGCCCCCTATTCGACTCCCCACGTTCGTCGCCAAATCGATGACTTACTTGCGGAAGTCGCCGAAGCAGTCGCTCCGGTTTGGCCGCTAAAAGACTATGTCGCTGTCAATCCATATTCGGGAATCTCTTCACGTTCCTTCTTGGCCGGGCGATCGTTTTTACGACTGGTTTCAGACTGCGAAACCCTGATGCCGATCGAATACTACGCAGCGCAATACGAACAAGAGCAATTCACCGAAGAGAACATTGAATTAGCAATCACCGAACTTGAGCTGAATTCAACGGTCACGGCTTCGTCAATCGTGCAGGCTATTCTTATCGGCCAGACAAAATCGGAACCGCGGCAACGCTTGGTCCGAACCATGGCTGAGATCGTCGATGCTTACGCGTCGGAGAATTGGTCTAAAAAAATCGGTGACGAAATTTCAAAGGTTTGCGCCGCGCATTACGATGACGGGCAGGCGGTTTGGCAGAGTCCGTGGAAGGGATTGCCGTTGTTCCAAGCATGGCGATCGATGGCGATCATCGATCGAAATCCCGAGGCGAGTGGCCTGGAGAACTTCCGTGCCTTCGTGGCGAAAATGCCTCATACCGCAGACGCTGCAATCATCTGGCTGCTGAAGGAATTAGACGTTCCTGAATCGCTTTGGAAGTCGTTCTTGTTATGCCAAGCGTTCTCCAATCTGGGGTGGAGTGCGTGGACGAACTACCAATCGCAGTGGACCGACGCGGAGGCGGCTGACCACAACGACTTCGTTGGACTGCTTGCGATTCGGTTAGCCTACGACGTCGCCGTCAGCAAGAACTTTGGAATCCAAGTTGACTGGAATTCGATCTGCCAGAATGAATCCGCCAGCTTTGACGCTTCCATCGAAACGGAAACGACCTATCGATACGTTCTGCTTCGAGCAAGCGAAATCGCCTTCCGAGAACAACTGCTGGGCTCGCTATCAACCGACTCATCCGAACAGGATTCCACACAAGAAACCTTCGCTCAGATGGTTTTCTGTATCGATGTTCGCAGCGAGAGGATTCGATGCCAACTGGAATCACAATCCGCTGGGATTGAAACCTTTGGGTTTGCAGGATTTTTTGGAATGCCAATCGAATTCGTACCGATGGGCCAGACCTGCGGCGATTCCCATGTCCCGGTGTTGCTGGAACCCCAGTTTCAATTGCACGAGGGACTGCATGGAGCCTCCGCCGAAGCGGAAAAACATTCGTTGAAACAGCGAACCGACGCCCGCTCACGGCGAAGTCTTTGGAAGCACTTTCAAACGTCGGCTGTCGGTTGTTTCTCATTCGTAGAAACGCTTGGGTTGTTTTACGGATGGAAACTAATCGCTAATTCGGTCGGTTGGAATTTTGGAAAAACCAGCAGCAAATTTGATGGCGTCCCTGCACATGAACACGATCACTTAAAGCCCACGCTGAGGAGCCTCAAGTGCCAGGGCGTAACGGTCTCAGACCAAGTGGACCTCTGCGAATCAATGCTTACGAACCTTGGTCTAATTGGCAAATTTTCTAAGATCGTGGTTTTCTGCGGTCACGCCAGTCAAACAGAGAACAATCCGTTGGCGGCCGGCCTTGACTGTGGCGCTTGTGGTGGTCACTCCGGTGAACCGAACGCTCGACTGGCCGCGCTGTTGCTCAATCAATCAGACGTTCGCGAAGGTCTGGCCAGTCGCGGGATTTCGATTCCCGAGGAAACACATTTCCTCGCGGGACTGCACAACACGGCGACGGATCAGCTTACCTTTTTTGACCTGGATGACGTCCCCGCTTCGCACGAACAGGAACTTGCCCAGTTAATCGTTCATGCGAATGCCGCGGCCTGCCAAACCGGTTCGGAACGGGCAAAGACAACGGCCGGCGAAAGCTTGTCGAACTTGATGCGAAAAGCCACTGACTGGTCCGAGGTACGGCCTGAATGGGGACTGGCAGGAAACGCAGCTTTTGTCGCTGGCCCTCGATCGATGACCAAAAGTGCAAACCTGGAGGGTCGATCCTTCTTACATAGTTACGACCATAAGACCGACCCCGATGGAACCGTCTTGGAAATGATCATGACGGCACCGATGGTGGTCGCCCACTGGATCAACATGCAGTACTACGCTTCGACGGTCGACAACGATCATTTCGGCAGCGGCACCAAAACGGTTCACAATGTAGTGGGCCGGTTTGGAATTCTGTCGGGTAACAGTGGCGATTTAATGATCGGCTTACCCTGGCAGTCGCTGCACACCGGCCATGAATTGCAGCACTTACCGATGCGTCTGCAAAGTGTGATTGCGGCACCACGGGACGCGGTGGATCGAGTGATCAAGAAACATGAATTGCTTGGGAACCTAGTCGATAACGGATGGCTTCATCTGATCGTCATCGAAGACGGAATCCAATACCGGTATGGCGGCGATCATTGGCAGGTCTTGGGAGAAAAGCAACTTGCCGCATAACCTGTTCACCTTTGCGTAGCTCAATGATTCCCTTGCCGCGATGTGCGATTTGAATCGCACATCGCGGCCACATTACAGACGAAGGTCCCCGATGGCAAACTCGATTACCGCTTCAATGCAACGGACAACCGGTTCCACGACGCACCTCAAGCGTTTGGAATCCGAGAGCATTCACATCCTCCGCGAGGTTGCTGCCGAGTTCGATAACCCGGCGATCCTTTACTCGATTGGCAAAGACTCGTCGGTCATCCTGCACTTAGCGCGCAAGGCGTTCTTTCCCAGCAAACCACCGATGCCGCTTGTGCACATCGATTCGACGTGGGAGTTCCGCGAGGTCATCGAATTCCGCGAGCAATACGCGCGACGAGAACTGGGACTGAAGGTCATTGCCCATGTAAACGACCAAGGGGTGCGGGATGGCATCAATCCGTTCGACCATGGCCGCAACTACACAGACATCATGCGCACCCAACCTCTGAAAGCAGCGTTGAATTACTACAAATTTGACGCGGCCATCGGTGGAGGACGGCGTGACGAAGAGAAGTCACGGGCCAAAGAACGCGTTTTCTCCTTCCGAGACCCCAACCATCGCTGGGATCCGCGTAACCAACGCCCCGAATTGTGGAATCTGTTTAACACATGGAAGCACGCCGGCGAGAGTATGCGCGTCTTTCCGTTATCGAATTGGACTGAACTGGATGTTTGGCAGTACATCATGCTGGAGCAAGTACCGATTGTGCCGCTCTACTTTGCCAAAGAACGTGACGTGGTGCGGCGCGGCGAAGACCTGATCGTTGTCGACGATGAAAGGATGCGACTAGAGCCCGACGAAAGGCCGGAAAGAATGAAAGTCCGTTTCCGGACGCTTGGCTGCTATCCCGTAACCGGAGCGATTAAATCCAACGCGGAAACCATCGAAGACATTGTGGAGGAAATGCTGACCACTCGGATCTCGGAGCGGCAGGGAAGGGCGATCGACCGCGAGGAATCGGCGGCGATGGAACGCAAGAAAAGGGAAGGGTACTTTTAGACCGATTTGCCAAACGTCGCAACTAATTCGCTTTACTTCCATCAGGCACGTCGCCCCCAATGCGGCAGCTTACTCCCCGGTCTTAATCACACGACAGGAAAAACGATGACCGCCGAAACGATGTCCAACCAGAACACGAAAGATTTGCTTCGTTTCATTACCTGTGGAAATGTTGACGACGGCAAGAGCACCTTGATCGGGCGACTTCTACTTGAATCGGGCGCGATCTACGACGACCAAATCGAAGTTTTGCAGGCCGAATCGGCCAAGCACGGAACTGCTGGCAGTCATCTGGATACGGCGCTCTTACTAGATGGTCTGGAGGACGAACGTCAGCAGGGTATTACCATCGACGTAGCTTACCGCTACTTCACTTCGGCGACTCGAAAATTCATTATCGCGGACACACCCGGTCATGAACAATTTACCCGCAACATGGCAACCGGTGCTTCCACCGCAGACCTAGCGATCCTCTTGATCGATGCAACAAAAGGTGTTTCCACTCAAACGCGCCGGCATGCTTTTATTGTTTCCTTGTTGGGCATTCAACAAGTGGTGCTGGCGGTGAACAAGATGGATCTGGTTGATTTTGACCAAGAGACCTTTGAGGAAATCCAAGCCGATTTTGCCAAATTTGCCTTAGACCTGGATATCCAAACGATCTGGGCGATCCCGTTATCAGCCCTCGATGGCGACAATATCGTTCAACCGAGCCAGCGAGCGGATTGGTACGATGGGCCCACGCTAATGAAGCAGTTAAACGACGCTCCCGTGACCAACACCCAATCCAACAACTCCCTTCGATTTCCGGTTCAGTGGGTCAACCGGCCCGACGCTTCGTTCCGTGGTTTCAGCGGAACGATCCTGTCAGGAAATCTGAGAGTAGGCGACGACATCACCGTGCTCCCGTCGCAAAAGAAGTCACGCGTGGAGCGGATTGTGACCATGGCGGGCGACCTTGACGAGGCCGCCGCTACGGACGCCGTAACTGTCACCCTGGCCGATGAAATCGACGTCTCCCGGGGGGACATGTTTGTCAATGACAAAGCCCCTCCGGCCGTCAGCACACGGGTCGATGCAACGATCTTGTGGATGTCTGAAACCGCATTGGTGCCGGGCAGACAGTACTGGCTGAAACAAACTACGCGGCGAACGTCATGTGAAATTCAGACGATCCACTATGGTGTTGACGTAAATACCCTTTCACGGACCACCGCGTCGTCGCTGTCGCTGAATGAAATCGGTTGCTGTCGAATCCTCTTGCGGGATCCACTCGCCTTTGATTCGTATCACGAAAATCGTGCGACGGGATCGTTCATCGTAGTCGACCGAATCAATCATGAAACCGTCGCAGCAGGGATGCTGACCGTCGTAAAACCGGAAATACCTGCAGCGGGGAATTGGGATGCCGCGTCGTCGGTAGTCCGCCCCCAACTGGCGAAGAGCCTGGTGTCAGCGGATCAACGTGCCCAGCGTTACGGCAATAAGCCACGAACGATCCTCATTTCGGGGCTAAGTGGTAGCGGCAAGACAAGCATCGCGACGGCGCTTGAAAAACGATTATTCGAGAGCAATCGAATCGCGATCGTTTTGGACGGTCAGACAATGCGTCTGGGAATCAGTCGCGATCTTGGATTCACAGCCGAAGAACGATCCGAGAATCTCCGCCGCGCTTCGGAGATCGCCAAACTGATCAACGATTCTGGACAAATCTGTATCGCCGCTTTCGTCGCTCCAAGTGACTGGGTCCGAATAAAAGCCAGACAGCTGATTGGCGAAGAACGATTTTTGCACGTCCACCTTTGCACCAGTGCGGAGGTCTGCCGCCAACGCGACCAAACCGGACAGTACCAGGCAGCCGATTCAGGTGAAATCACAAGCTTTCCAGGCGTCACCTTTGAATATGAATCACCAAACCAAGCAGACCTGGTCTTTGACACCAGCGTGACTTCCATCAACGAAGCGGTAAAGGAGATCTTGAAAAAGATATGAATAGTACAGAAATGCGAGAAGAAATTGGGTTCCTTGGTACCGAACTGGGCGAGACGATTCGACAGTTTGCAGGGGAAAAATCGTTTCAAATCGTGGAGCAAATTCGGCTTGCTGCCTGGCATCGGCGAGTTGGTTCGGAGCGTGCCGATGAGGCTCTAAAAAAGCTGATTGCGGATTTGGATCCCGACCAACTGGAGATCGTCATCCGGGCGTTCACGATCATGCTGGACCTGTTTAACTTGGTCGAGGACCGTCGCCGCATCCAAGTCCTGGACACACGTGCGAGGCAGGTCTATCCGAACCCGCGTACCGAATCGATTCGGGCCGCGTTGGCCGAATTGAAGGCACAAGGAAAATCGGCTGAGGAAGTTCAAAAGATTCTTGATACGCTCCACATCGATCTTGTCTTTACTGCCCACCCGACCGAAGCCAAACGTCGGTCGGTACGAAGTAAACTACGAGCGATTCGGCGCCTGCTAAACGACGACAACGAGGGTCAACCTCCAGAATCAAGAGATCAAACCAGGCGACTGATTCAAGCCGAGATTGCAAAGCTGTGGCACACCGATTTCATCCGGCCATGGCGACCTTCGGTAATGCAAGAAGTAGCACGCGGTCTATCGATTAAACCAGTCCTCTGGAACGAAGTCCCTCGGATCGCCGATGAAATCGCTCAGGCGGTCTCGGAGAACTATGGCGACAAGGTTCGCTCCAACCGGCCGGTCATTACGTTCGGTTCATGGATTGGCGGCGACCGCGACGGTCATCCAGGCGTCACCGCAGACGTGACCAGAAACACTTTCGAATGGCTCCGACGCGAAGCGCTCACTTTCCACTTGAATGCCTGCGATCGGTTGTTCGATTCACTAAGCATTTCAACGCGACAGGTGTCGATCGACGATCTGCTTGCCAATGCAATCGACAAAGCCGTGAAGCGATGGCCGCACTTGAAAGAACGCCTAGCATCGCTTCCCCCCACGGAATGGATTCGTCGGTGGCTTTCGATTATTCGTTGGAAGCTAGAACAGTCACAACGGTCAACCGATTCGCAAACCAAAGCGAACGGCTATCGGTCGGCATCCCAACTAGCGGATGACGTCAACCTCCTGCACCAAGCGACCGAGGTCTTTCCGTCCAATGATTACATCGCTCGCGAACTGAGTGTCTGGCAAACGCAAATCGAAACTTTCGGCTTCCATTTGGCACGACTGGATGTGAGGCAAAACGCAAGTGTCTATTCGCAAGTGGTGGGCGAACTATTACAGAAAAGGGACGCGACCCTTGATCCAGATCGATTGACCGAAGCCCAGCGCGTCGACATTTTGTCAAAAACCTTGGGGCGCAGTTTCCCGGTCGATGAATCCAGTCTGTCAAGCATTGCAACCGAAACCCTTGCTTTGTTTCGTACGCTCCACCAAGTCGCCACAGAGGAATCTCCGTCTGCAATTGGCACGCTTGTTATCAGCATGACAAACGCACCGAGTGATGTGCTAACCGTGTTGTGGTTGTGGGAGTTTACACAACCCAATTCTGCAGATTCAAATGACTGCGTCCCGATCGTCCCCTTGCTTGAAACCATTGACGACCTGACCGCCGGCCCCGAAATTTTGGCAGGAATGGTAGCGATCCCGGCGTATCGCAACTTGCTTCGCCGACAAGACGACCGACAAGTCATCATGCTGGGGTATTCGGACAGCACAAAAGATGGTGGCTACCTCTCGGCATGCTGGGCATTGCATCAAGCCCAACAGGCACTGGTAGACACCGCTAAGAAGAACGGTATTGAACTAACCTTCTTTCACGGTCGCGGTGGATCACTAGGCCGAGGCGGAGGTCCCGCAGCACGGAGCATCCTATCTTTGCCGCGAGGAACTTTTAATGGCTCATTACGATTAACCGAACAGGGCGAGGTCCTGGCGGACCGATACGATGATCCCGCGATCGCTCACCGTCACTTAGAACAACTCATTTGGTCGTCACTTTTGGCGACCGGCTCTCCCAAGGATTCGGATTCACAGCGTTGGTACGAACGCATGGAGACGGTGTCAAAGGCTTCGCTCGTAAAATATCGCGAACTGCTTGAGCAACCACGGTTCATTGAATTTTTCCGCAGCGTCACGCCGATTTCGGAAATCGAACAATTGCCAATTGGATCGCGACCTTCAAGACGCAAACCGAATGGTGGGCTGAGCGACCTGAGAGCGATCCCATGGGTATTTTCATGGACACAATCACGATGCCTAATTCCTGCCTGGTATGGGATCGGGACCGCTTTAGGTAAAACGATCGATAGTGATCAGCAACTTGCTGAACTGCATTCGATGTATTCGGATTGGCCATTTTTCCGCGCCCTGGTCGACAACGCTGAACTGGCACTTGCTAAGTCGGATTTAGAAATTGCGAATGAATATTTGAAGTTGGCCACCAATCGGGAATCTTGTCAGCAACTAGCCAACATGATCGCTGATGAGTTTCACGAATCGTGCCGGGTTGTTCTCGCGGTTACTGGGCAACAAGAGCTTCTTGATGGCACGCCGTGGTTAAAAGAATCGATTCGAATCCGAAACCGATTCATCGACCCGTTGAACCTGATCCAAGTGGAACTACTTCGTCGACACCAAGGAATTGCATCCGAAGACACTTCAGTAGAACACCGACATTTAACGCGACTGTCGATCAACGGTATCGCATCAGGCTTGCGAACGAGTGGGTAAAGTGCCCGGAACCTCGCCCTCCGCTTACCCGCGGCGAACTTGTCGCCTCAATAGAATGATTCGGTGGATTTCGTTTCCACTGACCAGCAACGCATCCTTATCTAAGAAAAACAGTGCCGGACGATTCAATCCCAGCCGAAACTCCGACGGAATCAACGATTCTTAAGCTGCTTGTTCAGATTGGGCTTACGTTCGAAATCTCAGTCGAACAATCGACGATCCTGGATCCGGAAGAATCGGCCGATGCGTTTCCGGCGGATCCTCTTGGTGGCTTTATTGCCAGTGCCAAACGATCAGGCATCTTTATCCAGGAATCGAAATTCGAAAAGGTCAGCGAAGCGATCGGGTTCGTTGAAGAGGGCTATCCCGTCATCATTGCGCAGCGGGACGGCAAATTTATCGTCATTGATTCCATGTCCGGAAAGCACTTTGAAACAACAACCATTTCGGACCAGGTTAAGCAGCAGACGGTCAGCAAGCGAACGCTAACAAAATGGATTTTGAACGACAGCGAGAAACGCTTTTTTGTCGCCAAGAAGGAGCTTGAGTGTGATTCCCTGTCGGCGGCTCATACGGATAGTCATCATGACCATCCATCTGAAACCATTTCACCGACCCGTCGATTCATTGCGCTACTGGCGCTGGAACGCCGTGACATTTGGACGGTATTCCTGTTCGCTTTTGTTGCTGGAATTTTAACTCTGGCGACACCGCTTGCCGTTGAATCGTTAGTGAATGTCGTTAGCTGGGGGACCTACTTACAGCCATTGCTGGCGCTCGGTTTGATCTTGCTAACCTGTCTGGGAATCGCGGGTGTGTTGCGAGTCTTGCAAACCGTTGTTGTCGAAATGATTCAACGTCGACAATTTGTCCGCATTGTTAGCGATCTGTCCCATCGATTCCCACGGGCCAACCAAGATGCCTTGAAGGGTAAGTTTCCCCGCGAGTTTGCCAATCGCGTGTTCGACATAATGACGATTCAAAAATCGACCGCGGTCCTGTTGCTGGACGGGGTTTCGATTGTGCTGACGACGATCCTTGGTTCCATTCTTTTGGCGTTCTATCACCCGTTTCTACTAGGTTTTGATATCGCGTTGGTAATCGCGATGATTTCGATAACCTGGATCCTTGGTCGCGGAGGCATTCGAACCGCAATCGAAGAATCCAAAATCAAGTACAAAGCCGCCCATTGGTTGCAAGACGTGTTGGCTTGCCCAAGCGTTTTTAAAACAGGTGGTGGCGAACTGCTGGCGGTCCAGCGTGCGAACCTGTTGACCGCGGAATACCTTTCCGCGCGACAACGTCAGTTTCGCGTTGTTTTGCGCCAAGTCGCCTTTGCGATTTGTCTGCAAGTGATCGCATCGACCGCACTGCTTGTCCTTGGAGGCTGGCTGGTCATTGATGGACAATTGACGCTTGGTCAATTGGTTGCCAGTGAATTGGTCGTAACCATTGTCGTGGGAGCCTTTGCAAAAGCGGGCAAGTCGCTGGAGAAGTTCTATGACTTGATGGCCGGGATGGACAAGGTCGGGCAATTGATCGACCTACCTACCGACCCGAGAAGCGAGACAGGAAAACTGCCCGACGGTCCCATTTCGGTTCAATGGAGCGACTTGGTTTTTGCGAGAAAACAATCGACTTCAAAAATCCCAACTAAAACCATCCAAGCTGGATCGACGGTCGCAATTCGAGGCAACGACCTGGACGGAAAATCAGACTTGGCTCGTGCGATTGCTGGCCTATGCAAACCATCACATGGCTATGTTCAGGTTGGCGAACATGATTCCTTCCTAGCTGCTGGCGGCCGGCAGACCCCGATCGTTGGGTATGCGGGAGATCGCGAAATCTTCAACGGAACCCTCAGCGAAAACATTGACCTGGGACGATCGGGCATCGGTCCAAGCCATGTTCGCGAGGCTTTAAGTGAAGTTGGATTGGGCGAAGCGATTCTGCGATTGCCCGACGCGCTTCAAACACCCCTGCAATCCGATGGCTACCCGCTCACGGATAGCCAAGTCACCCAATTACTGATCGCCCGCGCGATCGTGACCAAACCAAAAGCGATCGTCATCAATGGTCTGCTGGACGAACTGACTCCGCAAGTGCGAGCCAAACTCTGGATTTACCTAGCCCAGCCCGATGCGCCGTGGACATTGCTAATTTTCACCGATCATAAAGAAATCGCCGAACTCTGCGACGAACGAATCGAAATCTAACTGGCAAACGCACGACCGAACGGAATCCAGAACCAACTCTCTTCAAAGTGTAAACGTGCTTAACAATCAAGAAACCCTCGACGACTTTCCGGCGATGCAGTTGGTACGCACCGGGCGACTGGTTCGTCTGATTGCTCGCGTGACATTCATAATGTTGGTGGTTTCGATTATCGCGATGGTCTTTTTGCCGTGGCGGCAAACGGCTAGAGGGATCGGCACGGTGATTGCCCTCGATCCTCAGGAACGCCCACAACGTGTACGCAGCCCTTCGAAAGGGGTCGTCAGCTATGTCAAGGAAGGACTGCGAGAAGGATCATTCGTAGAGAAAGATGACATCGTGCTTCGTCTGACCCCGTTTGCGGCCGACGGAGTTCTACAGTTAGAAACCCAAATCATCGCGATGGAATCCAAAGAAGCTTCTGCGATGTCCAGTCTGGAAGTGGCTCAACAAGCCGCCAATTCACAACAACTAAGTGGCGAGAGTTTGGCCGAATCGCTTAAACAGGACTATCAAGCGGCCAAACAAAAGTGGGAACAATCCAAGAACGAAGTTACCTCACTGCAAGCCGAACTACAGGACAAAGAAAACCAACTGCGGATCGCCGAAGAAGTTGCCGCCAAAGGACTGATCTCTCGCGAAGAACTTTTCTCCAAGGGGCAAGCGGTTCAATCTGCAAAAGCAAAAGTCCTAAAAGCCGAAAACGGGGTGCAAGAATTCTACGCGGCACTGCTTTCCAAAGAGGAAGAAATTGAATCGAAGAGACAAGATATCGACATCAAAAATCGCACGGCAAACCAAAAAGTGCTGGAGTCGATGCAGAAAATCAACACCATCGAAAAAGAGATCATCGATCTGCGAAATAAGCGTGGCGAATTGGATCGACTAGAGATCCGAGCCCCCAGGTCTGGCTACATCCAACAATGGTTTGGACTGGAAGGAAGTGACACGATTAAAGAAGGTGATCAGTTGTTCGTCATTGTCCCTGACACCGAGGACTTGGCGGTCGAATTGAAGGTCAGTGGAAATGACATGCCCCTAATCCACGAAGGGGACCGCGTCCGCCTGCAATTCGAGGGCTGGCCCGCGGTGCAGTTTGTGGGATGGCCTTCCGTAGCGGTTGGCACTTTCGGCGGTAAAGTTAACCGAGTCTTCCCAACCGATGATGGGATGGGCAACTTTCGAGTAGTAGTTGTTCCGGATAATCACTTTGCGCGGGAGACAGGATGGCCGGACGACCGATATTTACGACAGGGCGTACGCACGAATGGTTGGGTACTGCTAAAACAAGTCCCTCTTGGCTACGAGATATGGCGACAATTAAACGGATTTCCACCTGTTGTGGCCGCCAACGAACCCGACGGGAAAGCGAAAGAAAGCAAAATGAAATTGCCCAAGCTTTGATTGCTAGCAAGCCTGTCAAATGCTTCGTGTTCATTTTGCTTGCTCTCTGTTGCCACAATGCCAGTGGGCAAGCCATCGACAACGACGCCTCGGGATCCTTCTCTCAATTTCTAAGTGAAATCGAACACCAAGAAGAATTCCAAAGTTCGCTCAGCAAACAATTGGCGAAGAAGTCGGATGAGGGATCGACCGTCACGGCCGCGGAGGAATTGCCGCTGGGAGAGCTTGCCAAATCGGAGCAAGCCGAGGAACCGAGCGATGATTCGGACATGCTAACACTTGCCGACGTCGTGGCCAGCTTGTACCGATCCTACCCGGAAATCACCCGCATTCGTCAAGAGTCACGCGTCGCAGACGGGCAATTGCTATCGGCTTACGGTGCGTATGATACGAAGCTAGACGCCCACTCGCTTTCAGAGCCAACAGGTTTCTACAGGAACTATCGGCAGGGGATCGGCGTCGCTAGGCAGACTTGGTGGGGCGGATATCTGGCAGCCGGATACCGCATAGGCCGCGGGTCGTTTCAACCCTGGTACAAAGAACGTCAAACGGACGAAGCGGGCGAATTCAAGCTGGGATTCTCGAAACCGCTGCTGCGGGGGCGTGCAATCGACGCGCAACGCGTCGCCGTCTTCCAAGCGTCTTTGGCAAGACAAGCCGCCCAGCCTCTGGTCCGAAAAACGATTCTCGATTCGTCACTCGACGCGGCTGCAATCTATTGGCAGTGGGTCGCAGCAGGGGCCGTCTTACGAGCACAGACCGAGTTACTTGACTTGGCGGAAGAACGAGGCGAACAGTTCAAGGTGGGTGTCGACGCAGGCAAATTTGCAGAAATCGACTTGATTCTTAACCAGCAACTGATTGCGGAGCGCCGTGCAAAGCGATTGGAAACCGAACAGAAGTACCGCGAGACATCTTTTAAACTAAGTCTCTTTTTACGCGATGAAAACGGTCAGCCAATGTTGCCTGATGATCGCTGGATCCCGAAACACTTTCCGCTCATCGAACGCCCCGACCTGAACAGTTTCGCAAGTGATTATGCGGCAGCGATTTCTCGGCGTCCCGAGACCGAGCTAATACGGTTCGCGTTGCGGCAAACGGAACTCGATTCTCAACTGGCTCGCAACGACATGCTGCCACAATTCGATTTCGTCGCCGAAGCGTCGCAGGATATCGGACCACCGGCGACTAAATCAGATGACAAAAGTGAATTCGAGCTAGTGATTGGTTTTCAGAGCGAGATACCCATTCAACGCCGCAAGGCACGCGGCAAGATTCAATCAACGTCGGCGAAGATTGTTCAACTGAATGAAAAACTGAGACTGGTTCAAGACAAAATCGGAGCCGAACTGAGAACCGCGCACAACGCGTTGGTCCTTTCCCAACAGGTCGTTGAGCAGGCCGATATTTCGTTACGTGCAGCGACCAAGACGCTTGAGCTGTATCGTTTCGCATTTGAAAGAGGCAAGGCAGATTTGATCTACCTTAACTTGGTTGAAACCAAAGCAAACGAAACGAAAATCAAACTTGTCGAATCGCAGCGAGCTTGGTTTGTCGCATTAGCGGAAATGCAATACGCCCTGGGACTGGATCCGCTTGATCAAGCGATGATGGTTGCCGAGCTACCGCCAAACGAACGCGAAGGCTTCTAACGCCCAAGCCTCTCAAACGTTAGTACCGCCAGCCAGCGGTACAGAACAGTGCATCGCCAAGATTCAGTTCCGATCCGTCGCTTTCGTACTCTAAACGTCGATCGAAAGCATAACCAGTCTCGGCAAACCAACCGCCGCCGCCATCCAACCGTTTTTCGATTCCTAGCGTCAGGCGAATGTCACGCGTCGACAGCTCGTCCGGTTGAAAAGACTGCCGCGTAACGGCCCAGGTGTTTCCCCCCAGGCCAATCGATCCATAAGCCCACTTTTCGCTGCGGCGGCCATCTTTGGCGAAACGGTAGGCGAGCATTGAACTGGGGAAACGCAAATCCAACTGGACAACACGACTGGGAGTCCAAGTAAGCCCGATTGCTGGCAACACAGGAAGATCGGCACGCCCCAACACAACGGCCCCGCCGGAAAGGGTCAGACGGTCGGGCACACACTCCCAATTCAATAGCCCCAGGGCGAAGATTCGGAAAGCGTTGTCGCTGGTCGTCAAATCACTGCGAATGGAGGGGCTGAAGACGACGATCGCCGAAAGCCGTTCGTGAATGACTCGTCGATAAAAGAACTGAAGCTCGAACTGATATAGCTGGCTGGGAATATCGATCGACGGATCGGCGTCGATCCAATCGATTCGGAAACGAGGCGTTATGCCTAGAATATTGTCCAGACTCCCCAAGGGGATCCCACTTCCAATCGACGCATCCAAATAAGAACTGCTCAGCCCGCCATCGCCCGTGTCGGCAAGAAAACCGGTCGTTAGCGAAATGCTTTGCAGTGCCTGTTTCTTAAATTTGGCTAGTTCCGCTTCGGTATCGCCAAGGTCATAGTTCACGCTTTCATCAAAGACCATTCCGTCATCGCTGCGTAGGTCCATCAACGGTTGCTGCGCAAAGCAACAAACGGTTAGCAGAACCATTAAACAGGCAAAAAGCCGACGCATTCCAATCCTTTGCGATGCATCCTTAAAACAACAGCAGAACAGTACACCAAAGTCCCCAAGGAACTCCATGCCATTCTATTGCGGAAACAAGCCCAATCAGGACAAAAGAAGTTCCAAATCGACAGCCTGCAGGCCCGACACAAAGACAGGGGCAAAGACTTGGCCGTGCTATCCCGGAGTGGCCTGATGAAAATCATTCCACGGTCGATAGCTGGGCAGGTTAGGACGGGACTGCCCGCCAAGAAAGTGGCTCGCGAGTGAGGGGAATTGCGAATGGGCTATCCCTGCGGGACGTAAAAAACTTCTAGGTGACGATTTCAACCCTGTCCATCCGAGTCTGAGTGCAGTGCTTTTAGCCCTCCGGGGCGTGCGATTCATAAGTTGCGAGTGTGGCAGGGAGAAAAGGCCCCATGCCAGCTTGCCAGGAAATCAATTTGCCAAATGGCAAATCCAGCGAGCCATCGCTTTAGCAGGTCTGCAACAGTTCATCGTTAAGTTCGAATTCGATCGACGATTCCTTGGCAGGGTATGGCTCCAGTTCACCACGAAGGACCTTCACTTCGGCGGGTGCGACGATTCCCAGGGTGATTCGGTTTCCTTTGGCTCGGACTACCTGGACCGTGATATTTCCGTCGATGACCAACTTCTCACCAATTTTGCGACTTAGTACTAGCATTGGATTCTTCCTTGATTTCGATTGCTGCGGCGAAGTGATTTCGTTGGATTGCCGCCTCCCAACACAATTAGTATCAGCAGCGGCGTGACAACTTAGGTCCTAGGCTTCGCGAATCGGTCGCGAGCTCCCAACATTGACATGTGTTTCGCGGCGTGCATACTCCAATCGCTTGCAGCAACTCTTTTGGGTTTTTGGGTTTTTGTTTGTTCGCATGAAACGTCGCATCCAAACGCGAATTTTCGATGAAACGGGACCAACCGCTTGCACTTTGCACGCAGCAAAACCCTTGTTATCTGCGATTGGATTTTTCTGACACCACCCGAGCGATAAGTGAATGACAACGGATAAAGCCCCACCGCGTACCAAAAGTCGCTGGCCGCGGAAGAGTCGCAGTAAAGCCCTGATGATCCTGCGTCGCGTGCACCTGTACATCGGCCTGTTCCTCCTTCCCTGGGTGTTCCTCTACGGTGCTACGGGAGCCATGCTCAATCATTCGGGGCTATTTCCTGAAGCCGAAATATCGCGGGTGGAGGCGAGTAAACTGGCGGATTCCGCATGGGCGAACTTTCCTGACGGAGCTGAATTGGCCGAGCAAGTCCTCGCGGCCATGCGCAAAGCTGCCCCCGATTCCACTATCGAAGTGAATCCCGACCAAGCCCCCGAATTCACCAACGACATCGCCTTCGAACTGAAGGAGGGGGGAACGAGGCATGCCGTTCATCTAAACCCCGTCGACAAGTCGGCCTGGGTTGCCAAATTCCCTGAGAACCATGAACCTTTTGAACCTGCCCTGAAAGAAATCGATCGACTCCAAATCGCCCCCAATCCGTTCGAAATTGCCAAGCAGACCGTGCCAACAGCCCTAAACCACACGGGCATCGAATCGAACGGAAAGATCGAACCGCTCGGCTGGTGCAAGTTGAATTTCCTTGCGAAGGTCGACGACACCCCCGTCCGCGTCACTTATGTCCTTCGGGATGGGCACGTGGACATCACCAAATACACTGGCGAAGACGGGTATTCACCTCGTGCGTTTTTCGTGCGACTGCACACCTCGCATGGCCAGCCCCCTCATTGGAATTTCCGCAGGATCTGGTCTCTGTTTATCGATGCAATGGCGATCGCGATGGTCACCTGGGGCGTCACCGGTTTGCTGATGTGGTGGCAGATCAAGCGAACGCGCCTGCTGGGAGGAATCGTCCTATCGCTAAGCGTGGTCACCGCGGCGACCATGTATTACGGCATGATGCATTTCTATGCCACCACCAAGCTGTAGTGCACCGTGTCGCCTGCTTTGCGCCCTTGCCAGCCGCTAATTGCCGCTTTTTTAGCTGATTAGCACTTTTTAGGCAGTAAGGGCTTGCCGAATGGGCGACAACGGAATTACTATTGAGACTAATTCTCAGTTTCAGCACCAAGCCAGCTTGGGATTGTCGGGTTCGCCCGCTTTCACCTCCGCCAGCCAGGAACGCGACAACTAATGTTGACAACTTTCTATAGCAGAGGAAATCCATGCACTTTGGCAACCATAAACCATCGAATCGCAACGCTTTTACGTTGGTTGAACTGCTGGTCGTCATCGCTATTATCGGCGTCCTGGTCGGGCTGTTATTACCTGCAGTGCAGGCGGCTAGAGAGGCAGCCCGCCGAATGCAGTGCAGCAATAACCTGCGTCAGGTGGGCTTGGCTTGCCACACTTACCACGGCTCGCTGAACACTTTGCCACCGGGCAGGCTGGTCTACGATGGAATCGGCTCAACGGGTAATCCCACCAAGGTGGTGACAGGATTCTTGGCGATGGTCCTTCCTTTCATGGAAGGATCGAATCTGCATGACATCTACAACCAACATTATGGCTTCGATGACATCGCCAACCAGCCCGCCGTCAATCAACAGGTACCCTCTTTCTCCTGCCCATCCTCACCAAGCGATGGCGTCATGCCGATCTACTCCGGATGGAACGTTGGCTGGACGACCGACGTAAGTGCACTTCCAAACATCACGGCCATTGCAAGCGACTATCAAGGCGTTCGCGGACTGCATCATCTGCAACAGTCGACGTCGGGCGGCAAGGTCCACGTATGGGATGAGGACTGCGGCATCCTGAATGAAACAGGAAGCCGATTTGCTGACATCCTTGACGGGACCAGCCAAACGATTCTGCTTTTCGAAATGGCAGGAAAACCGAAGCACTGGAATCAAGGAAAGCAGCAACCCGACCCAACCAACGCTCAGTTCTATGCCTACGGACCATGGGCCGGCAACAACGGCGTCGGCATCTACAACTGGTCGCAAGACGGAACGACGAAGGGCTGTGACACCTGCGAACGATTCATCAATGTTGATAATGAGGCATCCCCCTACGCGTTTCACCCTGGCGTCGTGATGATTGTCTTGGCGGACGGTTCCACACGAACGTTAAGCGAAACCGTCTCACCAGATATTTTCTCGAACCTCAGTCGCAAAAACGACCATAACGTCATTGGCGACTACTAGGCGGCCATGCAACGAATCGCTTTTTACACGTCCTGCTTTGCGTTCGCTTTTCTCGCGATGCTTGGTCCCAGTGCGGCCGCGGCGGATTCATACGAACTTGCCTTTTCGACGTACTTGGGCGGATCCGACTGGGAACACGCGCGAGACGTGTTCGTCGATGAAGCGGGGAGTGTCTACATCACCGGCGGAACCCAGTCCGCTGATTTCCCGACAACCGAGGGCGTTCTTCAGCGGCAGCATGATCAATCGGGAAACCAGATTGGAAGCGGCGGTTACTGCGATGCGTTTGTCAGTAAATTTGACGCCGATGGACAACTGCTCTGGTCGACTCTTCTTGGTGGCCCCAACTACGATCGCGCTTATGCGGTGGAAGTGGACGCGGCGGGATACGTCTACATCAGCGGACGCTCGGGGCCAGGTTTCCCGGTCACCGACGGTTCGTTCCAATCGGAATTCAAGGGAACGGACAATGGCATTTACGGACTCCAGAATGGCTTCGTTGCCAAGCTAAAGCCAGATGGATCGGCAATCGAGTGGGCGGCATACGTCGGCGTCGGACAGCTCTGCCGCGACCTTTCCGTTGACGCAGAAGGCGATATCTATGTCGCGCTCCATTACACCGCTAAAGGCCCACTGCCACCGGCAGCTTGGTTTTCGAACGCCTACCAACCGACTCCTGCAGGCGGCGTTGAAATCGGAGCCTTGAAGATCGCGGGCGATGGAAGCCGAGTCCATTGGGCAACGTGGCTGGGAGGCTCCGGTAACGAAACGCCAAACTGTGGGCTTCGCACCGACAAGCACAATAACGTCTACCTGAACTTCTCGACGCACTCCGTTGACGTGCCTACGACCGATCAAGCTCATCGCCGCAGCTACAGCGGGGAAGGGGATGCCTTCATTGCCAAACTAAGTTCCGATGGCTCACAACTGCTGTTCGGCACCTACTTTGGCAGCCGCGGAATCGAAGAGGGGAACAGCACTCACAACATGGCACTCGACCAGGATGGCAATGCCTACCTCTGCACGTTGACCACCAGCGACGACTTGCCTGTCACCCAAGGGGCGTTCCAACGCAAGTTTGCCGGTGGCAAGAGCGACATTGCGATCGCAAAATTTTCAACGTCCACGGGAGGACTGCTAGCCTGCACGTACGTCGGTGGGAGCGGCGAAGAGGAACCGGACGGCATCGGCATCGACCACAACGGTAACGTCTTTTTTGCCGGCAAGACATCCTCTGCCAACTTCCCGATCACCGCCACAGCCCTGCAGTCCCTGCACGCGAAACCTCACGACGCAACCGCGACGCTCCTTTCTGCAGACTTCTCTCAATTGAAATTCAGCAGTTACCTAGGAGGCCAAAGCTACGACTACGGCCGAGCCGGTTTCCTCGACAAGCAGGGCAATCTCTACCTCACCGGTTCAACCAATGGACCTGGCTGGCCAGTCAAGCGAGCCCACCAACCCCAGTTCGCAGGCGGCGGAGGCGGCAAGGAACTTTGCTATGAAGGAGGCTGCTACGCCGGTGACGTCATCCTAGCCAAACTAAAAAGGCAGCCAGACTGAATGACGGCGGCTACCGCTAAATACCATCTCGTTTGGCATCGGTGAGCGGTTTTCCTCGCGGAAGGAAGGAAGTTTATTTACCCGCTTGCGATTCGTGCGAGTGATTACTTCCCAGCGGAAACATACTGGACCGATAATACGTCGCCAATAAATTTTGCGTCCCGAGCGAAAGGCGACAATCGCCGCCCCTGTCTTTATTTGGGCAGCCCTTGCTTTGAGCGGCGGAGGCAACACTTCTTATACTTTTTGCCGCTTCCACAGGGGCAGGGGGCGTTGCGTTGCACTCGGCCTCGACGCATTGAGCGTCCGCGAAAGAGACGCTTTGGATCTTGGTGATACATTTTGCGAAGCATCGTGTACAACTCTGGATGCTTCGCCTGCAACAGAGCTGGTTTTTCGAAAAAGTACTCCGACAATACCGCGAAATATTCGGCTTCACTGGTGTACGCATAATCGCGAATCCCCGCACGCGTCCCCTCCGATTTCAGTTCTTGGCCAACCCATTTCAACCATGGCTCGGCAACCTCAAGCGAAGCCGACACAGGCACCCCGTCGACTTCGCCATCCGCTTTGTCGACCAAATGTGCAAATTCGTGGATCCCCACATTCTCTTTGTCACCCGGATTGGCAAAGCCCGCGAGCAAAGAGGGCTTGGACAATATCATCACGCCGCTCAGGTGATTCACTCCGACCATCCCCAACGTATTTTTATCTCCCACACCGTCGGTTTGATAATCGGCGCCAAAAGCTCCTGGATAAATTAAGACCTCTCCCAGCCCCGCATATTCAAAACCCTCCAACCCCATAATGGGGATGACCGCACTGGCCCCGACCAACACACGCGTCGCCTCGTCGACATCGGTTCGAATCCCTGTGATGGCGACTTCGTCCAAGAAGATTTTCATGCGATTGCGAAAACCTTCACGCTGGCTTTCATCCAGCATGCGAAAGTAAGGGACCTGAGCCTGCAAGGTCGCCTCCCAAGATTCGGGGAAGGGGGCCGCCATGATACTTAAGCGTCGCACCGTCTTGCGACGCAACCACCAATAGACCAGCCCGGGCAAAGGCAATGCTGCCAGGAACCAGGGTTGCGAGATCGCCAGCACGGCGATCCCTGCAGCCACAACAAGGGAAATCCCAATCGCCCAGCGGCGATTGACTCGATTGAATTCAGGAGTGATAAGCATGGCGACATGCTAACACACCAATCTCTCAAGCCAGAAAGGGTGCAGGCCTCTTTGCGGGGTTTTGAGACGAAAAAGGTGACCTAAATCGCGTTTAAGAGGTTGGCTTGTAGGCGGGGATCTTTCGCTTCAGCCTTTGCGATCGCACCGCTCCGTTGGTGACGCCAAGTTTTGCCCCTAGCTTGTAGTCGCTCATGGTTCCCAGGAGCGCCGCGATCTTCTCGTTGGACCAATCGACTTTTCGAGGGCGACGTTTTGCCGGGATTTTCAACTCGCTCCGCTTCGCCACAACAAACTGATAGGAGACTCCAAGCCGGACCGCAAGTTCCTCGTCGGGAATGACGCCCAAAAGTTTCAGTTTGGCATCGGTCCAGTTGAATTTCTTGCCCGACTTTTGCGGCCGGATCCCTTGTGCGATCCGACGTTGACGGACAAGGGAAGAGCTAACACCCCACTCTTTGCCAAGAGCCACGTCGGAGAGGGTTCCCAAGCGAGCGGTCTGTTCCGGCGTCAATTCATGTTCGGATTTTTCACACTTAGCGATCCCCAATTCTTCCCTTTTCGCACGGATAGCCCCTTGTGAATAATTCCACATGCGAGCGAGCGTCGCGTCGGGCTCGGTCCCCAGCTGTGCAATCCGTTTTGCCGACCAACGAATGGATGCTGCCGCTCCAAAAGCAGGAATTCCCATACGGACGCGCCGGGTTCGAACTTGGTTGCGGGCGATATTCAGTTCGATCGCAACGGCTCCATCACTTTTTGTGCCCAACAACGCTTCATCCTTACGCGTCCATTTGTGCAGCGCCCATGGTCGAGCTTCCGCACAAGGAATGCCGTGCAAGGCGCGATAGATTCGAAGCAGATGTCGCGAGACACCGAACTTGTCCGAAATAACCTTGTCAGGGGTCTTACCAATCTGTGAAATCACGTGCCTCGGCAAATCCGGTTCCGTGTCCATATACTTTTTGCCGTAGGGAAGAATCCCTTCTTGGATTCGCCGCACCTTCACGACGATGTGGCTGATCTCGTACTCGGCAGCCAGATATCCGTCGGGGACGTCGCCCAACAGATTCAGCATCCCCTTGGTCCACTCGATGGGTGCTCCCGGCCGTGAGGGAGCGATGCCAAGTTCGTGTCGACGTTGAGTGACGACGGTCGGAGCCAGATCAAAACGTTCAGCGAGTACCGGATCGGGTTGCGTCCCCAACAATCGATCTTCCTTGGCCGTCCAGCGATGAGGCGGTCGCCGGACCGCCTGGGATAGCGGAACAGGGGGCTGCTGATACGCAGGAATGCCAAGTTCGATCCGCCGTTTGCGTGCATGGTATTGGTTCGTGCCAATCTTCTCCGCTGCATCCTTGTCATTCATCGTGCCAAGAATACTATCCCGCTTTTTCGTCCAACGAATGGCACTAACACGGGGCGAGGAATTGAGTTCTAAGTCTTTCCGACGCTTGCTGATAGCTCGGGGACTGATTCCAAGTTGCCGCGAAGCTTCGGTGACACTCAGTACCGAAATCACTTTATCGGTTTCAGCAGTCCAAGTCGCTTCGGTATAAGTTTTAAGGCGAGCCATCATCATGTCTCTAGAAAAGGCAGCAAAAAGTCGACCACTCGAACTTGCCTTAACCGCAGCAAACGAGGAACGCAGACAACGCGTGCGTGAAGCAAGCACGCTTGTGTCGCCCCAGTTGATCGTTGGTAATACGTCGGTCAAGACGAAGGTTCAGCGAATACCAAATTACTTAACGCATGATTAGATTTTAGCGAAACGCGCAGCCATTTCCAATCCACGCAGACTGCGATGCAGGCAATGGTAACCGCTCCCAGTCGGTCAGTGGTACTCCGGCTTCAATAAATATCACATCCCAAGCGACGGCAGCTGATAGTCATGGGTGCACCTCCGGAGCGATCGATTTCGCGGAAGCCAAATGCCTGGGACGTGAAATCAGTAAATGAGGTATTGCCGATCGGCCCACGCGCTGGCGAGCGTAGCGACCTGACTGCCGTAACGAGTGTCGCCAGACAGTGGTACTTGCTGCATTATTGTCACGACGGCACTCGGCGCGTCGCTAACTTGCACCCCGCTCGGAACCGTCACGAATGCTTTGCACGTTCTCCGCGATGAATCTGAGGTCGGTGCGACCAAACCAATTTTTTTGTGGGGTGGCTTCCCCTTTTTTCTCTAGAATGACGGAGGACGCGTCTTCTGTACCTTGTATTTTACTGAGTCAGCTATGCCCGGAATTGTGCGATCGTTGTGCCTTCTTGCCTGTGTGACGTTTGCATTTCCGCAGACATCGCTCTTCTGCCAAGATTCAGCCGGACCTACCGAGGCCGAAATGGCTGGCTACTTGCTGGTGCCACACGAGCGGGTTGATAAGAAATACGATGCGGGGTTTTCGCTTTACGTCAACGCCTGGCCACTACTGGAAAATTACCCAGGACAGCGGTTTCAGACCGGTTTGTTTGGAACCTGGATGTTTGCACAGTCAGACACCCCTCGTAGCATGGATACCTACAGCGACATCGAAGGAGGCCTGGGATGGTGGCGTGACACGCGGTTTGCAACCGAGACGCCCAAATTCATCATGGGGGGCGTCGCAAAAAGTTTCTCCGAATGGGCCAACGGTCCCGGAGCGGGAAAGGGGCGTGACTGGTCGAAGCCCAACGGCAAATATGGCGTGGCACAGTTAAGCCCACACATCGTATGGCCACCGGATGGATTGAATCTGGAGCAAGGAACAAATGGAAAACTGTTCGGATACGGATACCTACCTTTACCACTGGCCGACGCCAAACCGACAACGGCTGGCCAAGACGTTCCGACGGGAGACCAATGCTGGACTCTGTTTTTGAACACGGGAAATTTCAAAGGCCCCGTCGCGTTTTTCACTCCCTATTTTTGGACAAAGCCTTCGCTCAAGGATGCCTCACTGGCGGGCAAGTTTCTGGATTCACGACCGGCCAATCCAAACAAAGCCATTCAGATGGAAACGCAGTACGTTCCTGCTTTCACTGCGGTTGATTCAAACGGAGTCACTTTTGCACGCATTGCACCGACCCGCTTTCCGCATGATGCCGAAGGCAACTCTCCAGTCGTCCATCGCGTTACCGCTTTTGAAAAGAGTGCGTTATGGGACGACGTTCAAGCTTGGTTTGCTGGCGGCGATCCCGCCTCAGGAAAGGTCGACGCGAACGCATCGGTCGTGCAATCTTTTGAACCCCGCGGAGGCTCAACATGGAAACTATATCCGGTTGGAACGCCCAAGGACCAAAGAATCACCATCGACTGGAAGGCTTTTGCAACTCCCGTCAACCTGGATGCGTCCACCTACGGCTATCGCTGGAATGAGGAACTTGTCACCAAACCTGCCGCCGGCGCCCAAGCCCTCGTCAAGCTGCCAGAATATTTTCGGTTGACCGACAACAACAAGGGTGCAAAACAATGGGTTGCGGTCCAAGCCAAAGACGTGCCGGCGGAAACCGATCTGGCAAACGTCATCTTTCCCCGTGCCATCAACCACAGTGCCCAGCCGTATGTAACGCCGGAAGAATCGACCAGCCCGTGGAAGTCTCCGGGACCGGCGGCGGGTCCCTTCCGAATCGATCTGGGTGATGGAAGCGTCCTAACTTATTCGTGGTACCGATTCGCCGACCAGCCCGCGATCCTGAATGCCGATTTGACCGACCAGGAACGGGAAGCGATGCAGAAGAAAGTAGAATTACTCCATCGCAATTGGACGAAGGATCGCGATTACCTTCCACCGCCCACGCGAGGTGAATTGGCCGACCTGGATCCCGCACTCCTTGTCACGCCGCCGAAAGGACTGGAGGTCGGCTACGTCCCCATCGCCACGCGGCAAGAACGTGCCCCTAAAGCAAAAGCCCCATAGTCCGCGGTCGTTTCGTTGTGTTTTTAATACGAGCGCCGGACAGCTTGCGTCGTTCCACCAATAACGTAGATGACATTGGTCGCGAGCCCTCCGGCCCCGAATCCAATCTTCAAGAATCGCCTTTCGCGGAGCGAAAGGCGACATTAAAAGATCACTGCCTCTTCAGTCACCGCTCTAGATCATTAGTTACTACTGACGGCATCCGTGCTGTCTTCTATTTTGGGCAATTGAACACAGACAAGGCGTCCTTGTGCATTGCGTGCGTAGACGTGCCCTGCCAGAAGGACCGGGACGGTCCAGCAGCGGCCATCAAGGATTTCGGCTTCAGCAAGCTCGCGATAGCCTTGATTAGTTGCCTCGGCGATCACCAGTTCCCCTCGCTCGCTAAGGATCACCAATTTTCCGTCTGCGATCATCAAGGACCCACAGCCAAGACCTCGCTTCTCCCAAAAAACTTCGCCTGTCTTATGATCCATACAGACCAGGCGGACGACGCGACCGAGATTTGAATTGCCGTCAAATCCATACAAATTCCCTTCGTACAAGATGCTGTTGTTGAAGTGATTGCGCATCTCTCGATTGTCATACACCAAATCCAGTTTGCCCGAATCCACTTGAAACAAACCGCACCCAACGCCGTACCCTGTCGAGATAAACAGAGTCTGATCCTTGACGATCGGCGTCGTCGAATTGGTACGAAAAGGGGATGACCACGGAAAGGAATCCAGCAGTTCCCCGTCGCTGCTACGGAGAATTCGCAGGCTGTCAGAATCAAGGGTCGCTAGCAGTGTTTGCCCGTCGACGTTTAGCACCGCTGCACTTCCATAGCCCGCGGTATGCTTGTCGGTTTTCCAGTTCAGATCGCCAGTCGTTTTGTCATAAGAAACGACTCTTCCTCCCTGCACGATCAGCTGATCCCCCACGATGGTTGCGGAACTATTGAACCCCCATTCCGGTAGGCCGACATCTAAATCCTCTTGAAGATTCCGTTGCCATTGGACTTTTCCATCGGCAGCGTTCAAGCAATACAGTTGGCCTTCTTTGCCGAGGGTGTAAACCTGCTGACCATCGATTGTCGGGGTGGCGCCGGGGCCGCCCTCATACAGATTGTCAACCAATTCGGAGGGGTAGGTATGGGTCCAGTTTACTTTTCCAGAAGCCTGATCCAAGCAGTAAACCGTTTCAATGCCATCCTGATGCCCCATCGTGAACAGGCGCCCCTGATCCATCGAAACGCTACTAAAGCCGATACCAATCGCCTGCTCCCAAACGACTTCCAAACCCGATTTGGGCCAATCGGTGGACCATCCCGATTCTTCGGAAACGCCATTTTCGGCGTTCCCCATCCACCGCAGCCAGCTTGATTCGGTCGCCTCCGCCGGCACGACCAAACTGCAAAGGGCCAATACGCCTAGCCTGGCACCGTTCCGAATCATCTGCAGTCCTTTAAGAAAGTCGTTAGTCAACGTTCGTGAGAAGTAGAGCATTGTAAACACTTCGGGAACAGCGGAACCCATTTCGGATTTTCATTTCGTCAGTCGGGTGCTGGTGCGAAACTATGGGCGGCGAGCGGAGTTTCATGGTTACCAACATTTTTGATTCCATGAACGGAGGAATGACGTGCTTCCAAAACGACCTCAATACCGCCCGTTCCTCACTGGTACGATCGCTGCGTTCATGATTGCCGGTTGGTTTGCTGGCCCTGCCTTCTCTCAAGGCAGAGAATCTTCTGCAATGCGAGGGAACTTCTCACAAACCTATCGATTCTTGCGAGGCATTGAGTCCGACAAGGGCTATCTGTTCATCGACGGGACGTTCATCGAAGCTCCCTATCAGATCGAATTCCAAACCGACGGATTCTCCGTAAACGGAAAAAACTACCTAGCGGAGGACTTCAACCTCCAAGCGGATGAGGTGCGCAACCCGCAACACCGGCGACGACCTGGCATCCGTGGCGGGAGGTCCCAGGAATCGGCTCGGCAGACCACCCTCAGCACGCTAGCTAGCCAACTTCAAATGTTGCGGTCCGGAGTCGTCGTTCTGCTAGCAAAGAATGCCAGCCCCACGTTCACGCCTCCAGGGATTGCCAGTTTTGAATTGATTGAACTGCTCGCGAGCGACGACCCTGATGCGATTAACAACCTTGCCTTCGGCGGACTGATTCACTCGGAAATGAATCGCGAAGCTTGGCGACAAGCCGTATCGGGACTTCAGATTTCGGCTGCGTTTTTAGAACATGCTCGAATTCAGCTCGCTGAGCATCGCGCGCTCCTCCTATCGAACCAGCAACAGGTTACAGCCAATCAATGGACTGCACGACTTCAATACCCGCTCACCATTTTTGCGTTTTTTCTTGTGGTGGCCGCACTCGGGCATTTGATGACAAACGCTGAACAGATGATCGCTGGCGTCAATTTGTCGACAGTTCCGTCCGATGGGCTCCCCACAATTAAGCGAACAACCATCGTGCTGTTAACCATCCTGTCACTGATGTCTCTATTGGACCTGGTCTGGACCCTTTTGGCTCACCAAAGTGGGACGATGCGTGAATTGAATCCTCTTGGCAATGAACTGGTTCATTCCCCTGTGCAACTTTTCCTGTTCAAAACGATGGCGACGGGGACCGCTGTCGGGTTGCTGTACTGGCTTCGCGAGACTCCACTAGCGCGACGGGCAACTTGGTGGAGCTGCCTCGTACTGACGCTGTTGACAGCCCGTTGGCTGACGTTCAATTCCATGTTCGCCTAACGAACGGCGATGCGGTCCAACGCTTCCCAATCGCAACGACCGCTCGGTCCTTTGCAGCTGGAACATCGAGCCGTGATCGGTAAGGGTTCGGCACATTCTGCGTTTGGTAAGGTTTTGTGTGAAAACGTCATTTGAATGTGGTAAGCTGGCACCGCCTTTCGAATTTCTTATGCACTGAAACCGCTTGCAGTGGAGCCGAGGCTCTAACGACAGGGCGGTGCGAACCGCCCTAATCGGGGCTGCCAACAGGCAAGAAAACCGAAAGGCACTCCCTCCGTAGCCCCTCCACTCCCGCCGATTTGGGTTCTGCAATGAACTGGCAGCCAAACCGTTACTCTCCCAGTCGCCGCGCTTTCATGGTTGCTTCAGCGACTGGATTTGCGGGCCTTCAATTTGGAACGCCAAAACAGGCTCAGGCAAGCGAAATCAAGCCTGCAGCAAAAGCAGGCAAAGCGAAGTCGGTCATCCTGTTCTTTCTTTGTGGCGGGGCTTCCCATGTTGACACGTGGGACATGAAACCGGATGCCCCAGACGGATACCGAGGCCCCTTTGCGCCGATCCAAACATCGGCTCCGGGAGTCCGATTCTGCGAACACCTGCCGATGGTTTCCAAACAAGCACATCACATGGCGGTGATTAACTCCGTCGGTGGCACGGTCAACACCAATGACCATCACGCGGGCTACTACTACAACCTTACCGGTCACGTTCCCGATACGACTTTCTTGACGCTCGGAAATGATCGTCGCCCCTATTCCGACGACTGGCCATTCATGGGATCGGTCATCGCGGCAAAGAAAGCGACCGCTTCCAGCCTACCTGGAGCGATCACCCTACCGCATAAACCAAGCAAAGCGCCTTATACTCGACCAGGACAATTTGCGGCTCGATTAGGCGTCGAATTTGATCCGTTGTACGTCAGCAGCAACCGCGAGGCTCCACTTAAGTTCCATGCACCTGCGCTGGTACTCTCGGGAGATATCACCGCCCAACAAATGCATTCCCGCACCCAGTTGCTAAGCCAACTCGATGGCGCCAGACGAGAATTCGACAAAAATCCGGCTAGGCAACTGTGGGAAAAACATCAGCAGCGCACGCTTGATCTTCTGCTTTCCTCTGCAGCGACCAAAGTTTTCGATGTTGAAAGCGAACCGGCTGCCGTACGAGAACGGTACGGCAAATCGGTTAACGCGATGAGCCTGCTGGTGGCCCGACGACTGGTCGAAGCGGAAGTCCCCTTCGTGACCGTTTTCTGGAAAGAGGACACCGCGATTAAAAATCAGTGCAAAAGTGCCGGAGGCTGGGACACCCACGGAAACAACTTCAATTGCCTGAAAGACCACCTACTGCCCGAATTCGACCAGGCCTATTCCGCCTTGTTGGAAGACCTGCATCAGAAAGGTTTGCTTGACGAAACCTTGGTGATTGTCACCAGTGAAATGGGACGGACGCCAAAGATCGGTGACGTCCGATCAGGCGGAGTCAGCGGGGCAGGACGCGATCACTGGACACACTGCCAAAGCGTGTTAATGGCCGGCGGCGGCGTCCAAGGAGGCCAAGTGTACGGTTCAAGTGATCGACTGGGAGCCTATCCCGAGGAACACCCTGTAACCCCCGCCGACATCGCCAAAACCGCCTACTATGCAACGGGAGTCAACGACCTGCGAGCGACCGATTCCCAAGGAAGACCCTACAATTTGCTGGATGAGGGGGAACCGATCAAAGCCATTTTCTAAATATCGGGAACCCTGTTTGAGGAAAACCCAGAGCCGAGAAACCAGATTATTTAATCTTGCATCTGTTCCATCACACCTTGGTGAACTAGAATTGAGCTGTGACAAAATTACCTAAACAGCCACGACAGACGACTCAACGATGCTTTTTTGAGCACCGCCTGATGTCTTGGTTTGTTTGCTTTTTGTTGCTTCCACTGCCGATGCCGATCATGCACCGGCACGACACGATCGAGGCTCCGCAGGCACTTTCGAGCCACCTTGCACAGCGCCATCGCGATGCAAGTTTCAAAGAAACGCCTCTCGATCAGTCTCACTGGCATTTCGTGTTGCCGTCCAAGGGTGATCCCGACGGAAAGCACGACTGCAGCTTACCCAGTCGCCCGGTCGACTATGTCAGTTCCGATGCTGGTTCGCTTGGGTGCGGGCCAACCGCACAATTATTTCCACTGGATTGTTTATCCACGATAGGGATCGTATCGCTTGATTTGATCTTTGATCCGGCGCATCCGACCCAAGATCCTCGTCACCGATTCGCAGCGGACGCGGACCAACATCACCGCTGCACTCTCTGCTGTGTGATGCGCTGCTGAAATGAATTCTCGTTTGATTGTTAACCCGCGAACACTTTGATTCGTGGTTGCATCCGAGAACTCTCATTTAACACCAGCAGCATGAAATCAAAACACTTGATCAGCGCAATCATTGCGCTCGCCCTCGTCTGCGCGACCGGATGGTTTGCGTGGAAATCGCTTGGCAACGGTTCGCAGAAGCCTCACACCGATTCCGTTTCCGAAGCTCCCAACGATCAATCCGCGGGAGATCCGAGCATCGCCACCGGTCAGCTCCTCGTCAGGCTTAGCGAAGCGAAACAGGCCATCGCCGGCATCCAAACCGAACCGGTTCGCCAAACCACTTTGCAGCTGACCCGGACGTTACCGGGCCGATTTGCTTATGACGATGCCCATCACGTTGCACTCCGAACCCCGACTGACGGCGTTCTGGAATCGGTGTTGGTCAAAACCGGGGACTCGGTGTCGGTCGGGCAACCGGTCGCCGTCCTGCGGAGCCCCGCGATCGGAGTGGCGAGAGGCCAGATCCTCACTCGTCAAACGGAACTGGACCTAGCACGCAAAGCCTATTACTGGGAAGCGGATATCCATGACGGCGTCTCGGAAACTGCCAGACTGATCGCCGACGGAGAACCGGTTGCCACGATCAAAAAGCGACTTCAAGGAAAAACGTTGGGTGATTTTGGCGGACAACTGCTTACCGCCTACAGTAAATCCGAATTAGCAAAAACCATTGCCACTTCCATCGACAGCGTCAGTGGGACCGGCGCGGTTAGCGGTCGAGTGGTCCAGCAAAGACAAAGCGAAGTCGAACAAACGACCGCGGCACTCGAATCGGCGATCGAACAATCGCTGTTTCAAACACAACAATCGAAGGCCAAAGCCGAAGCGGCCGTCAACGCGGCCGAGCGGGAACTGCAAATCGCAAAGCAGACGCTCAGCACGCTATTGGGGGCAACCGCCAGAGCGACTAGCGACGAGGACATTTCGCCCAACACTTCCGAAATGTCGCGGTTAACGATCACGTCTCCGCTGGCGGGAACGGTGGAAAGCAAAACGTTTTCTGCCACCGAACGAGTCACCGCACAAGACGAATTGTTTGTGATTGCAGACACCAGCCGTTTATGGGTCGAGGCCGACATTCGCGGTCGCGACTGGGATTCCATCAACGTCGCAGCAGGAAGCCGCGTGATGGTCACCACCCCCTCGGTCAACGTGCCGCCACAAGCCGCAACGCTCTATTACGTTGGTCGTCAAGTCGACCCATCGTCAGGATCGATCCCGTTGGTCGCGACCATCGACAACACCGCCGGCCATTTTCGCCCTGGGTTGTTTGCTCGAGTCGCTGTCCCAACCGAGACCATACAGGATGCGATCGTGATTCCTGAATCGGCCTTGGTGGACCTGGATGGGCAGGAGAGTGTGTTCGTCCGTCAGCAAGATAACTTCCTCCCGGTAGCCGTTGAAGTTGGCTCACGCAGCGGTGATCAAGTCGAAATCCGCAAAGGGCTAACCGTCGGCCAGACCGTCGTCGTCTCGGGCGTTTTCACGCTCAAGAGCGAACGAATGCTCGTAGGGGAGGAGTGATTCAATGTTACAAAAACTAATCGAATTTTCGCTACGAAATCGCTTCTTGATCATCATCGGGACGGTGCTGATGGCCGGCCTGGGCGTGCGAAGCGCTCTGTTATTGCCGATCGATGCCGTTCCCGATTTGACCAACACACAGGTCACCGTGATCACCACGGCAGGTTCCTTGCCACCGGTCGAAGTCGAACGCCAGGTCACCTATCCGATTGAATGGACGATGGGAGGCCTGCCCAACGTCGAAGAGGTACGCAGCATTTCAAAGTTTGGCCTGTCGGTCATCACAATCGTGTTCACCGAAGGGACCGACGTCTATTTTGCCAACCAGCAAATCAACCAACGTCTTTCCGCCGCGGCAGCCAGTCTGCCCGAAGGATACGGTCCACCGGAACTGGGACCGATGACCACCGCACTCGGTGAAATCCTGCAATTCGAAGTCCGCAGCGATACCAAATCACCGATGGAACTTCGTTCTTTGCTGGAATGGGACATCGCTCCCAAACTGCGTGAGATCGATGGCGTTACCGAAATCAACGTGATGGGCGGGTTTTACAAAACCTTTGAAGTTCGCCCCGATCCCAACCAACTGATGGACCACGGGCTGACCCTCGATGAACTGTACAGCCGGATCGAAGCTGCCAACGCAAACGCGGGCGGTGGCTACGTTATCCACCACGACGAACAACGCTTCATTCGCGGACAAGCATTGCTAACCGGAGTCGAAGATTTACAGAACATCGTGATTCGCCGCAGCGAAAACGGTTCACCGCTGTTGCTATCCGATGTGGCAGACGTTTCCATCGCTCCGATGCCACGCCAAGGTGCAGTCAGCCGCGACGGTCGCGGCGAGGCCGTCACGGGGATGGTCATGATGCGTATCGGCGAAAACTCGCGTGATGTGGTCAGCCGCACAAAGACACGTATCCAAGAAGTGCAGAAGACCTTACCCGCCGACGTCACGCTGGAAATCCTTTACGACCGCGAAGAATTGATCGACCGAACCCTCCACACCGTCTTGAAGAACCTGCTAGAGGGTGGCGCATTGGTCGCAATCGTCCTGCTGATCACGCTGGGTAGTTTACGAGCGGGTATCATCGTCGCACTAGCGATTCCACTGTCGATGCTGTTCGCATCTAACATGATGCTTGCGTTTGGAATCTCGGCCAGCTTGATGAGCCTGGGAGCGATTGACTTTGGTTTAATCGTCGATTCGTCAGTGATCATGGTAGAAAACTGCGTGCGTCGATTGGCGCAGCGAAACGGAGACACCGACGAATCGACCTCCGACTTGAACCCATCCGATTCGTCGATCCCTGGCGACCGACCACCTGCTCAAAAGTCCCGCTTAGCGACCATCCGCGACGCTTGTATGGAAGTGCGTGGTCCCACCATGTTCGGTGAATTGATCATCGCGGTTGTCTACGTCCCAGTGCTCTTGCTGCAAGGGACCGAGGGCAAAATGTTCCGACCGATGGCACTAACGGTCCTGTTCGCCTTGTTCGGCTCCTTCATCCTATCGATGACGTTGATGCCGGCTCTCGCCTCTTTATCGCTTCCCAAAAAGCCGCATGACCATGACCTGTGGCCGATTCGGATGCTGAAAAAGGTTTACCTTCCATCGGTCCGGAAAGCGGTCGCCTGGCCCGCAGTCACGGCGATCATCGCTGCCTGTATCTTCGCCATCAGTCTCCCGGTCGCAATGAACCTTGGAGCGGAATTCATGCCGCGTCTAAATGAAGGAGACCTCCTGGTCGAAGCTGTTCGATTGCCGAGTGCCTCGCTTGAAGGTGCTGAAATCATGGCACAACAGGTGGAATCCGAACTTTTGAAAATGCCCGAAGTTAAAACCGTCTTCACAAAAACGGGCCGTCCGGAAATCGCGAACGATGTGATGGGCGTCCACCAAAGCGATGTGTGGGTCATGCTAAACCCACCAGCGACTTGGCCAACGGAGAAGACTCGAGAAGAACTTATTTCCGAAATGGAAGCAAGCCTGACAGAAAACGTTCCAGGCGTTTCCTTCGGATTTACGCAACCGATTGAAATGCGAGTCGATGAACTGGTCGCTGGTGTCAAAGCGGATGTTGCCGTCCTACTGTATGGCGACGACCTGGAAACGCTTGCCACCAAGGCGAAACAGATCGAACGGACACTTCGGACCGTTCCCGGAGCCGCCGACGTCAAAGCCGACATTCAGTCGACATTGGCAACCTTAACAATCCGGCCCGATCGCGATGCGTTGGCTCGCTATGGCATCGACGCCCAACAGGTAATGGACGTGGTCGACGCCTTGGGCGGACGCCCCGTTGGCGAGGTCCTTGAGGGACGCGCACGATTCCCTATCCGTGTTCGCATCCCTGAACACTGGCGAGAGGACATTCACCAGCTGGAGCAATTGCCGGTTGCCGACGCGGGTGGTAAACCGGTTCCGTTATACGAACTGGCCTCGATCAAACTAGAACAGACTCCTCCTACTGTCGAGCACGAGAATGGGCGACGACGCACTTTTGTATCGGCAAACGTACGAGGACGTGACGTCGCGTCATTCGTCGCCGATGCCAAAGCGGCCGTTGCAGCCGATATTAAACTTCCTCCCAATTACGAACTCCGTTGGGGTGGCGATTTCGAGAACCTTCAATCGGCCAGTCGTCGCTTAGCGTTGATCACGCCGATTGTTTTGGTGGTCATTTTCCTATTGCTTTACACGTCGTTTAATTCCGTTCGATTAGCATCGCTAATCTTCTTATGCGTGCCGATCGCAGCAAGTGGCGGTGTCTTCGCGTTGATGCTGCGTGACATGCCGTTCAGCATCGCCGCCGGAGTCGGATTCATCGCCCTGTTCGGCGTCGCAGTCCTGAACGGCCTAGTCTGGGTGAGCGATGCCGAACATCATCGCCGTGCCGGATCGAAACCACGTGATGCCGCTTATAAAGCTGCCGACGATCGACTTCGCCCGGTTCTGATGACCGCAATGGTAGCCAGTTTAGGATTCCTACCGATGGCACTCTCCAGCAGTGACGGAGCGGAATTACAACGGCCTCTTGCGACGGTCGTGATTGGAGGATTGATCACTAGCACCTTGCTAACCTGTCTTGTAATCCCTGCGATTTATCCCTGGGTTGCCGCCAAAGTGACGATCGCCCCCAAAGGCGATCCGCTAGAGGATTGATGATTCGAATCCTTTTTGGTTCCCTGGAATTTCCCAGGGAACCACCGTCTGGCGAGGATAACGAGGGCAGTGACGCAAGCCAGTAGCTACGCTCGCCAGAGCGTCGACAGACCGGCAATGCGTGCCGAACAGATTGCCGCCTTTCACTCGGGCGGTGCGATAAATAAGTTGACGTTTTCCGCTTAGGCTGCTCTTGGTTGTTTCCGCCGGGCTCGTCCCGGTCGGTACAACAACTGGCAGCTACCTGAATGCTTCCCCCCACTCGATCCTTCTCCGCCAGGCAAGCTGGCATGGGGTCTTTTCTCCCTGCCACACTCGCAACTTATTTATCACACGTCCCCCGCGAAAGAACGTCCTTTTGGAGCTACTTACGCGAAGCGAAAGGCGACAAAAACCGTCAACTATAAATTTCACATCCTGAGTGAAAGGGGACACTAAAAGAACGACTCGTACGATCGCTTCCTGCCACGTCGGATTCGCTTGCGTTCAGTGCGGTTGCCATCGATCGTATCGCTGCCAAGTCTTGCTCACTGCAACGGTCATTGCGGCGAGAACGACACATTGGAAACCATGGCCCCATCAGAGACTCCGCCCCCAAGAATCGAATCCATCTTAACGCCCGGTTCACCGTAACACCTCCGTAATCACAGGAGCCTGCGTCCCTGCGATTTGCGGCTCCACTCCGGATAATCCTTGAACCTGATAGACCCTGGCGATTCCTCGCTGGGCGACTTCAACCAACCTCCGCCCCGACGGCAGACGAGCGCGGATCGCTTGCGACGCGATCCCCTCCTCGACAATCAAATAGCACTGCCGATTCTGACTAACAAAATCAGAGAGCCCACTATCGGTGACGTTTGCAAAATGCGAGATATTGCGACGATCAAGGTAAAACGGAACTTCGGAGAATTCATGATTCACGGTGGCAATCGCAGGCTGTTTGTCGACAGACAACTGTTCAGCAAGAGGCGAGGATTCTCCAAACAAGGTTTCTGAACGACTGTAAGCAGGCACCATCTCGTGCATGATCATCACGGCAAATATGAACATGACTCCCGCTGACGTTGCCCATGCGATCTTTGCCTGGTATCGGTCATTGATCATTAGAACCGCAGCGACCAACAGTGAAGTCCAGAACATGGCCCAGGCGTAAACATAGACCGATACATCGGGCGTCGCCAAAATCGCATACCCAACAAATCCGACTCCCGCCAGGCAGGTCGTTGCCGTCGCCGTTCGTGCAGACCAGAAGCGAGCAAAGAAATGACGGCTCGATTCATCCGCGTCACGAAGCACCTGCCCCAAATAGTGTCCAATCGTCAGTGCCAATGCAGGTGCTGCAGGCAACAGATAGGTCGGCAGCTTGCACTGCGAAACCGAAAAGAACACAAAACACCAAGCACTCCATAACAGCAAGAACCCGACCGCAGGCGGACGCTGCCGTGACAAGGCTTTGGTACGCCCGAACAAAAACCGGATGTAAGGGACGGCTAGAAAAGACCAAGGATGTCCGGCGATCAACAGTACAGGGACAAAATACCAAATCGGTCGAGCGTGAAATTCGCCGGCGAATCTCGCGACATTGTGTGTGTAAAAGAACTCTACTAGAAACGTGGGATCTTGGCGTGAAACCGCGACGAACCACGGGACGGCGACCGCAGCTGCGACGCCGCCAAGAACCCCGTAGTGCCACCATCGAGGCTTTACATAAGTGTCCGACAACCAAGTAAACGCAAAAACCGGAGGCAACCAGAGCACGATCGCGATCGGCCCCTTGGTCAAAAACGCCAACCCAATGCAGACCGCCGACAACAACCACCAGCCAAGCTGAAGCTTGGCAGTCAAGCGTATCGAATTTCGGCTCCCAACCGATTTCAAACGTTGGGGACCGGAACTCTTGCGATGACGGGGGCGAACCGCTTCGTACGCGGAGAACAACGACATCGAAACAAAAAGTGACAACAGACCGTCAAGCAATAGGTAGCGACTGGTAAACGCAAACCCGACCGACAACATCAAAACGGCACCGGAAACCAAGCCAACCCAGCGATCAAAAATACGGGCCCCGAAAAACATGGTCATGGCAATCATCCCGAACGCAGATAACGCGGGGACGACCCGAGCAGCGGTCTCGCTGACGCCCAAGATTTGGTAACTGATCGCGCACAACCAATACAGCATTGGCGGTTTGTCGTAGTAAGTCTGAAAGTTCAACTGAGGCAAAATCCAGTTTCCCGTCGCGATCATCTCACGAGGAATTTCGGCATATCGCGTTTCGTCACGGTCGATCAGCGGGTATCCAAGATTGGAAAACAGGAAAACCATAGCCACCAACAACAATGCAAACTGCAGACAGCGGTACTTCGCTGTGGAACTTGCCAAACACTTCGGCCAGCGAATAGAACCCGAGGCGTCTGGAGGCGTGCTTTGGCATGCGTTTAAACCCTGCGTGACATCCCCTGCAGCGACGCCCGGAAACTGAACCTCATTCCACCAGAACCTTGCCAACGAGACCAACACTTTGGGAATATGCCGGATTGATACGGTGCTTTCACCAAGCGTCCGCGGCCGATGGGTTACTCCCACCTCCACCACGCTACGCTGCTGCTGATTCGCCTGAACCAACATCTCGGAATTGACTAAAAAGCCATTGCCGGTGATCTTCAAACCTCTGGCAACATCTCGATGAAACAGTTTGAAGGCACAGTCGACGTCGCGCACTCCGGTTCCCAGAAGCGTCTGAACCAGCAGGTTGTAGACCTTGGAATACAAACAACGGAGTGCGGTGTCTTTGCGATCGATACGGTACCCACAAACGATGTCGTACCGTTCGGCCAACAGCACAAAACGATCAAGTTCGGTTAAATCAAATTGGCAATCGGCATCGGTAAACACCACCAAGTCTTTTTCCGCCGCAGCGAATCCCGAACGAATGGCCGCACCATAACCTTGATTCGGTGTATGCCGAACCAGTCGAACGGAATCATTCTGAGCTGCGATTGCGTCGACAATAGCAGCCGTCTGATCGGTACTTCCATCATCGACGACAATGATTTCATAACAGTCAGTGACCAGCCGCAACGCGGCGTCAGCTTCATGGACCGCATCCGCGATCACGGTCGCTTCATTCCAAGCCGGCAAAACCAGCGAGATCGATGGACGGCCTTCTTTTGGAGGAAGGGTGGGGGCGTGCATCCGTGCTCTCCTACACTACGATAGACTTAGTAATTAACAGGAAATGAGAGCGTACGAGGAAACACTGAAAGCAGACAAGACCAAATATTAAAGTCTTAGTAATTGTTTCATGCGAGCGAACTGGAACGACAATTCACTGGGACGATGGGCACAGACTGTACCGCAAGAAGTGGGGATCATGGGGCAAACCGGAGCTCCCCGTGTGGCGACGAATCACCGTAATGCAAATCAGTCGTTCGCTTTGATCAGTTCGTGCAATTGCACACGTTCTTCGAACAGTTCGAAGTCGCGGACTTGAATATTGCACTGATGCAAAACGTTAGCCGTCCAGGTCGGCCACGGCGACCAATGGCTTCGACTGGATGCCATGACATTAGTGGGCAACCAGACCTGCTGCACCACAACGACACTAAGCAGTAACACGACTATCGCGGTCATCGATCGCCACTGTCGCGAGGGGACACGATTGTGTGCCAACGCCACCAGCCGATCACAACGACGCACCAAAGCACTTTTTTGATTTCCAAAAGCGAGAGTCCCTTGGGGGACCGCCGTACAGGCTGATCTACCACAGTGTTCGGCGACGATCGCCAGTGTGCGCAGATAGGGACCAAATTTACCCGCTGTTTTTGCGGCGACTTCGTCACAAAGAAATTCGCGAGTCAGTTCCGCGTTTCGTCCCGCTAATCGTATCGCGGGGTGAAACCAAAACACCATGGAACAAATACCTTGTAAGAAATGCTGCATGGGATGTCGAGTTCTCAAGTGCTCCAGCTCATGCAGCATCACATGCCGCAAAGTCGTGTCGTCCTCTTCAAGCAAAAACGTCGGGAGGACGATAAGCGGGCGATGCAACTGCCAGCAGAACGGCCCCTGTATTTCCGGGGAAGTCAGAACTTTCAAACCATCCGGCAGATTTGACGAGCACTCAAGTCGCTTCAGCAATCCAGGCGAATCAACAGGCGTGCAACGGTCCTTCAAAAAACGAAGCAACTGCAAACAACGCACTAGACGCCGCCCCAGAAAGACCAACACTCCTGCGCCCCAGACCGCAGCCAAAGCGATGGTCAGGCGTCCCTGCCACATCACAATGGCAAGAACCGTCTCTCGCTGAAAATCGACGGCGCCTCCAAAAAGCCTTCGATGAGGCAGCAACACCCCGACGGCCAGCAAGGCAATGATCGAAAGGAAACAGATGGTCCACAGCCGGCAACCAAAACGGGCGTCCCCAATCCATCGCTGCAACGCAGCGGTCAGGGCGATCACCACAGATATTTGTAAGCACAAAGTAGCGCCCACTTCAAATGCAAAGCGAAAATCCATCACGAATCCTCTAACTTTGCAGCCGCCTTGCGGACCGCTTCGATGTCATCAACCGAAACCGCATCTGACTGCAACAGACTAAGCACCAGCGATTTTGCCGAACCACCAAACAATTGATCGGTTAGCGATTTCAGCATTCCCTCGCGAACCTGATCTCGCGAAACCTTTGCGGTATACGTGAACGCGCGCCCAATCTTTTCTCCACGGCGGACGATCTTTTTGTCTTCCAGTATTTTCATGGTGGTCATCACGGTCGTGTAAGCGAGATCACGATCGATCGCTTCCACAACATCGTTCACAGTAACGCTCTCTTTTTCCCAGACAACGTCCATCACCTCCGCTTCGCATTTCGTCAGTTCGACAAGTTTCTTCGATGAACGTGGCATAGCGAATTCCGTGGAATCTTCAAAACAAGGGAGCGTTGGATTTGGCAAAAGCGAGGATGTCGCGGACAGGTGTTATCCGTCCTGGGCAACTATAGCGACGAACTGGATCGCAATTTTGACCATTCATGATATTGATACAGATCGATTTCTTCACTCACAAAAGAGACATGCCCATCGCCCCACAAAAAGTTCGCACCACCAGGGTGTCGACTTGAAAAATCACATTCGTCTGCAAGTGGGTTATTGACCCCTTCGAGTGCCGATCCAACGATCCGGGCCGCCGCGTCTTCACCAGCAAGACTGACTCCAAACCAAGTCGAAGGGACTTGAGCCATCGTCCGTTCCCCGACCACCATTGTGTTTGACAACCCGCGACCAAATTCCCGAAATCGAACCGGTCGGTTTTCGAGGAATGCCCCATCACCAAGCGGAGCGGGGATGCGATCATCAGGTTCCAACGTCCCAAAAACACCGACATAGTTGGCAGTCGGTAAACGAACCAAAGCAATATCGTCGTCATCATCTTCTGCAACACCGACAGCCCCCAATGCATCCCCACCTTCCAGTGGCTCCTCGGTCTCGGCAAATAGGATAAACGTGGACTCGGTGATGTCCGATGGACAGAGCATGACGTCAAGGACTGCGTTACGCGCGCTCGAGTGCAAGGGGTCGTCGATCGATCGCTTCATATCAATGCGATCAGAGAGCGGCATCTGATCCATAAACGGCAACAGAGAAACACTCCAGCCAAAAGCGGTCTGACCACTCGGATCAAACTTCCATCCCGCCGGTAGGCTCTGCTGAGTATCATGATGGCCGTGCAAGGCAATGCCAACTTGACGCAGATGGGCAATGCACTGAACGCGACGCGCCGACTCGCGGGCTGCTCCAATCGCCGGCAGCAGCAACGCCAACAAGATTCCGAGAATGGAAATCGATACCAGCAATTCCAGCACCGTGAAAGCGGTGCGAATACGGTATTGCGTAGCGGACGAGCAGGTACTGCCGTGTGAGATCATCGTAACTTCCATGTGCGTTGATGACTCGAATTTACTAATTCGTTAGTTTTTGTGCAATACCGTTTCCAAACGAAACCGCTCGGCCAGCATCGCTGATGCTAGCACCAACTTCCCAGACCGCTGCCTCAGCGAGGGCGCGTTTTAATCAGAAGCGGAGAAAGTTTGAAGCCTTTCGCTCGGGACGTACGATTAATAGCCTGACGAAAGTCTGGATCCGAATCGGCTCGGATTGCTTCGGCGCCGCTTGCTCTGGAATCAGCTGCATCGACGCTTCGAGCCCGCAGGCTGGCGGAGAAGGATGGAATGGGACGCAGCAATAAGGTAGCTGTCAGTTGCTGCACCGACCGAGACAAGCTGCGCGGAAACAAACAAGCGTCACTGACTGTCGAAATCGCAAACTCACGCGTTAGCAAGAGACAGTATTTCTGGGTCCCGATTCCTAAGTGACGAAGCGGGTTGAGACCATTTGAAGCCATGACGCACATCAGCAGCCTGCTCCGAAACCGTCACCAAGACTTTTCGCATCCCCCGGGAAAGCATGTTTTAAGAGGCATTCTTCAGCGGATTGGTTACCGCGCCGGAGGGCACGCGGTAAAGGGGAATTGAAAAACGACCATTGCTGCAAAGAATTTTGCATTACTCATTACTCATTACTCATTACTCATTACTCATTACTCATTACTCATTACTCATTACTCATTACTCATTACTCATTACTCATTACTCATTACTCATTACTCATTACTCATTACTCATTACTCATTACTCATTACTCATTACTCATTACTCATTACTCATTACTCATTCAGCAGTCTCCCACGCGGCTGGTGGAATCAAGTCCCTCGCAACGCGGTCAGAAGAAACCTTTTCGTCTGCCCAGACTGGAAAGAGAAGCAGGGCACCGAATGACATAACCGCTTAAGAAACAAGGCGTTAGCCGGCCGTTCGCAGCAAGATCACCTCGCAAAAATCCCCCTCTCCCCCCAGCCCCTCTCCCCCAAGCAAGCTCCACGAAACCAAACAAAAGGCAGAGATACCCCAACGAGCGATCTAGAATTCCTGCCGCAACCAAGCGCTTGCTTAGGGGCGAGGGGAGCCAGACTTTCGTCGCTTAAAACTTCACGTCCCAAGCGAATGGCAATCAAAAGTGATTCCCTCAACGAACAGCGGTCGCGGGAGAGAACGCTTGAACGATTTAGTTATCGATTTTTACCAACAAGAAATGTGGGCAGATCAACACCTACTGGCCCTCTGCGACTTTCGAACCGCCGCCAGCGGCGTCATTGGTTTTGTCCGACCATACGGCGAACTCATTTCCAGCTGGCTCGGTAAAGTGGAAGCGACGACCGCCGGGGAACGAAAAGATCTCCTGAACGATCGTTCCGCCATGCTCACAGACCTTCTGCTGAGTCTGTTCAAGCTGCTCACTATAGAAAACTATCAGAGCCGACCCGCTGCTTGTCTTTGCGGCCAATGGCGAACGGTAGAACCCGCCATCCATCCCAGCGTTTTTGTCAAACGCGATATAGTCCGGCCCGTAGTCGGTAAAATTCCAGCGAAAGCAGTTTTGAAAAAAGGCCTTCGTTGCGGCGAGATCACTCGAGGGAAATTCGACGTAGTTGATCTTTTCGTGGCCGTCGTTGCTGGACATGTGTTTTCGAACCGGAACAGGTGAGACTAAAGTTCAGGAGACCTGCAGCGATCACGGACAACCGGGATGACGGATTGTCCGTGGGCACTTTAGGTTGATACGTGCAAGAGCTATTCGCGCTCCCAAGGACCTATGCCGATTCTTGCAGCCAAGCTCTTGCGTCGTCGATTTTCGCATGATCGAAATATTTGATCGAAGCGGTCGTGAACGGTTTGCAGAATGTCGCCATCCCCTTTTCCCACTTGGTTTCACCAACAATTGCCAAGCGTTCGATATCCTTGAAGTGCTTCATTGCAAACTTGGTGTCTGCCCACAAAGCGCTCGCATCCCACCCATGAAAATCGTGCATGACAACCAGCATTCGAACTTTACCGTGTGCCGCGATTTGAGCCTCAATAACGGGCACAAATTCTTCGTAGGCTTCACTAGATAGTTTTCCAGTGAGGGACAGTTCAATGGTTTTGCCATTTTCAATTTCCGTAACGCTAAACGACATTTCCGCTTCCTTTTCATTCAATTGACGGGTAAAAACCTGACAAAGCATTGCTCTTCTCAGGCACTGAAGGCCTCGCATCGGGAATGAAGTCCTCCCCGGGCCTTAGCCTCCATTCTAGAGTATGGATTGCGAAGTGTGGAACGCTCCGTCGCGGCCTACCTTTCCTCTTTGTAGCTTTCCCCTTTTCCCCAGACGCTGTTCCTTCCAATGATCCAGCAGTGGCTTGCAGGGACCGCCTTGTTTCCCTCGCTTGAATAAGTACAGTGAAGGCTTCTGGACATGCTGTCCTCGGACGAGACGCGCCGTACCCGGTCAAGACAAGACGACGCACTTATGGTTTTTCATTCCATGGGAGCGATGTCATGAAAGCGTGGATTTTATTAGTGATTGCGGGGCTGCTAGAAACCGGCTGGGCGGTCGGGCTGAAATACACCGTCGGCTTTACCCGTTTCTGGCCTAGCGTGTGGACCGTTTTGGCGATGGTCGCCAGCATGGGCTTGCTTGCCCTTGCCCTCCGCGACCTGCCAACCGGAACGGCTTACCCCGTATGGGTTGGCATCGGAGCGGTAGGGACCGCGATCTTTGGGATGGTCTATCTTGGGGAATCGGTGGCTCCGGCCAGGATCTTTTTTATCATCCTGCTAACGGTATCGATCCTTGGGTTAAAATGGGTTTCCCATTAGGTAGGGGCGACCTTGCCCCTGCGGCTGGTGCTCGTGCGCCCTGCATTCGATACGCTTGCGGAAATCGTTCCGGATATGCGGAACCGCGGGACGTATCCGCTTCAACCATCCCATTGCATTCCGAAATCCAACCAGGAATTCCTATGAAGACCGTTCAGCACTTAGGTACTTTCACCGCCGCCTTACTGGCGATCCTGTGGGGCGGGCTGCTGCCAGTATCCCAAAGCACGCACGCCGCAGATCCGACCGCCCCCGAAGCTCGCGAAACCCCAAAAGAGCAGGGTGCTGCAGACAAAAGCGGAAACGGAAAGCATGTGATTGGGCCGGAATACAGCGTCGCTGCCGACCTAACCGACCAAGGAAACCCCAAGGGTCAATCGTTTGAATTTACGATGCGTATGTCCGAGAGTGCCCTGTTCCCCGGAACCGCGTCCACTCTGGACCCAGCAAAACCGGTTCGCGAAGAGCGAAAGATCTTTGTCTATGTTCCCGCGGCATATAAAGACGGCACGGCGGCTCCGATCTTGGTTACCCACGATGGCCCCAGCCGACTGGATCTGGTGAAAAACGCGTTGGACAACTTAACCATTTCCAAAGACCCCAAACGCAAATTACCGGCCTTTATCGCAATCGCCGTACAGAACGGCGGGAACGATAGTTTCGGCAGTGAACGCGGTCTGGAATACGACACAATGTCCGATCGTTTTGCCCGTTTCATCAATGACGAAGTATTACCAGCCGTCCTGGCGAACAAGCAAGTGCGAGCGGCTTACCCCAAAATCGCCTTCACCGAAGACCCTTGGGGGCGCGCCACAATGGGATGCAGTTCCGGGGGCGCCGCGGCACTAACGATGGGTTGGTTTCGTCCCGACCTGTTCCGGCGCTTGATCACCTACTCGGGAACGTTTGTCGATCAACAGGATCATGATGCTGCTGAAGAAGTCGAATACCCGCTCGGTGCGTGGGAGTACCACTCCAGCAAGAAACTAATTGAATCAAGCGAACGCAAACCGCTGCGAATCTTCCTGCACGTTTCAGAAAACGACAATCGCGCCCAAGACCCTGAATCGACTTACCACAACTGGGTGATGGCAAACGAACGGACCGCAGCGGCTCTGGAAGCCAAAGGTTACGACTACCGCTACGTCTACAGCAAAGCCACCCGACACTGCGATCGCAAAGTTTTTGAACAAACGCTTGCGGATACATTGGTCTGGATGTGGCAGGGATACGAACCTCAAAACTAGCTATTTCGCTAAAAGATAACAGCGTTTAATCTGCCCGCCGGAACGTCGATCCGCGGGCAACTGGGTTAATGATTGTCGCCTTTCGCGGGAGATGTGAAATTAAGAAGTGACGTTTTCTGTAGTGTTTCGCTCTGCGAAAGCAGCTCCAAAAGGACGTTCTTTCGCGGAGCGCAGGACGACAAACAACCTTTAAATCGACAGCCCATGCGAATCATTCCGTGGAATCGGAATCGATCACCAATCGACCCTGCTTGTAGACTTGCTGGATGTTGAATTCTGTGTCCAACACCAATAGGTCGGCTCGTTTCCCTGCTTGAACACTTCCGACTTCGTGGTCGATCCCGACACGCTCTGCAGGAGTCAGCGTTGCCATGCGGATGACATGTTCGACAGGCGCAGTGGTGGAATTCTTAAAATGCCGGACCATGTGATCCATTCCGACAATGGAACTGGCAAGGCTGGTCCGATCGCTCGACCACCCAACGTTGCCGTCACTATAGATTGGGCTGCCGGAATCTTGATTCCCAAAAATGTATTCACCAGCGGGCATCCCCAGCGCTCGATTGGCATCGGTTACCAGACAAAGCCGCTCGGGCCCCTTCATCTGGTATGCAAATTCGAGCAATTCAGGCGATAGGTGCCAGCCATCGGCGATCACTTCGGTGCTCATCGCTTTGTTCATCAGCACGAACTCCGTCATGCTGGCTTGCATAGGGACTTGAAAACGCGTCCGCAACGACGGGACACTGCTCATCGCGCACCAAAAGTGGTCCACATGCCGCATCCCTGCGTCAAAGGCCGACTGCATTTCTGACCAACTGGAATTGGAATGCCCGCAGGTGACTAGGCAGTCGTGCGCTGCAGCCATCTGGTAGAACGCTTTGGCCCCCGGCAATTCGGCTGCACAGGTTGCGACGCGAACGAATCCGGTTTCAAAGTAGTGCTGAAATTCTTCCACAGCCGGATCGCGTCGTCCTCCTTTGTCATGGCAGCCTACCTTATCGTCCGCAAAATAGGGTCCGTACAAATGGATCCCTGGAATGTGAGGCACCTCCAACTCAGCAGGCTTTGCGGTCGACACGTCGGCCACCTGCTGACATGCACTCAGCATCTTCTGTATTTCGGCTGGGGCACCGGTGGTCGTCGTAGGAAACAGAGTGGTTGTCCCACGCGTTAGATGGGCCGCGGCCGCTTGCCGGATGGAGCGAGGATCGCCATCCATAAAGTCCGCACCGCTGCCACCATGGACGTGGATATCAATGAAACCTGGCGTCAAGTAACGACCTGCCAGATCCACAATCGCGGCATCTGCGGGAATCGAACCTCTCTCCGAAACAGAAACTATTTTTCCTTCCTGACAGATCACCACCGCGTCGCGCAGGACTTGATCGGGCAAAACCGCGGAAGCGTTCACGAATGCGATGGGGTTTGTCATGCTGTTACGGTGTTGGGGGGGGAGGCAAGGTACGAACATGGCTAATAATTTTGTTCTTCATGCTGTCTTTATAAACAACGATTAGAATGCCCGCGCAAAATCGCAACTTTTTCCTTCTCACTTCTCGTTGCAATAAAAATGAACCGCACTACCAATCGACGTCAGTTTTTGAGCGACAACTTTGCTTCAGCCAGTGGATTCGCTGTTGCGGCTGCATTCAGTTCACTGGGGCACCGATACGCCCTTGGTGAAGCGGCAACCCGAAGCAGTGATCTGGTTGCGGTAAAAGATGAAACAACAGGCCTTCCACTTTTACGACTACCAGCAGGCTTTCGCTACCGGACCTTTGGCTGGACCGGGGACGTCATGACCGACGGCGTTGCAACTCCCTCTAGCCATGACGGCATGGGCGTTGTTAAAGCGGACGGCGAGCAGTTAACGCTGATCCGAAATCACGAAATCGGCGACGACAACCCGGCTTTGAAACTGAGTTCCGGTTCCCCCTACGACCCTTACGCTGGAGGAGGCTGCACCACGCTAAAATTCGACAGTGCCGCAGGAACTTGGTTATCCAGCCGAGTCAGCATGTCAGGGACCAGCCGCAACTGCGCCGGCGGCGTGACCCCTTGGGGAACTTGGTTAACCGCCGAAGAAACCGTCCTCGGAGTCGGCGACAAGGACAAATACAAAGACTCGGTAGCGAGGAAATTCCAAAAGTCACACGGCTGGATCTTCGAAGTCCCCGCCGACGGCGTTGGAGCCCCCGAACCGATCGAAGCGATGGGGCGGTTTGTTCATGAAGCCGTCGCGATCGATCGTGAAACCGGAATCGTATACGAGACCGAAGACCGCGGAACCTCCGGCTTCTACCGTTTCATCCCGAACACGCCAGGCAAACTGGCCGCAGGCGGGCGACTGGAAATCGCTGAGGTCATCGGACAACCGGACCTCCGCGGCGGCTTCACCAACGGGACGGAGTTCGATGTTCGCTGGCACGCCATCAAAGACCCGACACTGGCACACACCCCGGGGATCGATCCCGCCGACGAACTGGGAGTGTTTAAGCAGGGTCAAAAAGCGGGCGGGTCCACGTTCTCTCGGCTGGAAGGCTGCTGGGCAGGGAACGGCGTCATTACCTTTGACGCAACCGATGGTGGCGCCGCCAAGGCAGGCCAGATCTGGCAGTACAACCCACAGACAGAAAAACTAAAGCTGATCTTTGAATCGCCAGACAAACCAACGCTGAACATGCCCGACAACCTATGCGTCAGCCCACGCGGCGGGATCTTGCTGTGCGAAGACAATGACTACGGAGCCAACGAATATCCTCAACGGATCTTCGGTCTCTCCCAGGCAGGACAGCTAAGCCTATTTGCTGAAAACAACGTTCAGTTAAACGGCCAACACAACAACATCAAAGGGGATTTCCGAACCAAAGAATGGGCCGGCGCAACCTTCAGCCCTGACGGCAAATGGTTGTTCGTGAACATCCAGACCCCGGGATTCACGGTCGCCATCACAGGCCCTTGGCAAGACACGCTGGTTTAACGACAGCGACTACGCCAAAATTTCTTCGATGACTTTGCCATGAACGTCGGTTAACCGACGTTCAATCCCGTTGTGGTAGAACGTCAATCGCTCATGATCCAGTCCCAAGATTCTTAGAATCGTGGCATGAAAATCGTAGACGGTCGCGACGTCCTCGACCGCTTTATAGCCAAATTCGTCCGTTGCGCCATAAGTGAACGGCGTTTTAACTCCGGCGCCCGCCAGCCACGCGGTAAACCCTTCGGGATTGTGATCGCGTCCACTGGCCCCCGCTTGAAAGGTCGGCATTCTGCCAAATTCAGTGCACCACACGACCAAGGTGTCTTCCAATAACCCACGTTGTTTCATGTCTTTTAACAGGGCAGCGGTGGGCTGGTCCAAAACCGGCCCATGCTTTTCATACTGGGCCGCCAGATGCTTGTGTCCGTCCCAATTGCTAACCCCTTCGCCGCCCGTCTGATAGGCGCCGTTAAAGACCTGCACAAACCGGACCCCCGATTCAATCAGTCGTCTCGCAAGAATGCAGTTGCGAGCATAGGCCGCCTTCAGCGTATTTGTGCTGTCGTCCGCTCCATACATGCGCATCGTGCTTAAAGATTCCGTCGTCAGGTCCCCGACCGTGGGGACACTTAACTGCATTCGTGCAGCGAGTTCATAGCTGGCGATCCGAGCCGCTAATTCCGTATCTCCGGGATAATGTTCGGCGTGCTTCCGATTCATCCGCTGCAAGAACTGCCGCGTCTGCTGGTCGGTATTCGCATCGATACCTTCTGGACGCTGCAAATTCCTCAGCGGCTTACTGGCATTGAAATCGGTCCCTTGAAAGGCGGCGGGCAAGAAACCGGCACCCCAGTTATTGACGCTGGACTGAGGGGTCCCTCGCGGATCGGGAATCGCGACATACGCCGGCAGGTCTTGGTTTTCCGTCCCCAGCGCCCAGGTCATCCAGGCTCCCATGCTAGGAAATCCATCCAGCGTAAAACCGGTCGACATAAAGTTCTCACCCGGGCCGTGGGTATTCGTTTTACCCGTTAGAGAATGGATGAAACACATTTCATCTGCCAATTCCCCCAGCATCGGAACCAATTCCGAAACCATCTTGCCCGATTCCCCGCGAGGCTTGAATTCCCATGGGCTTTTGGTCAGATTTCCCTGACCACCTTGAAACGTGATCAACTCTTCGGCGCCCGGCATCGGCTGTCCATGCCGACGAATCAATTCGGGTTTATAGTCAAACGTATCGATCTGGCTGCACGCTCCAGAACAAAAAATCATCAAGACATTTTTGGCGCGTGCCGGCAGGTGGGCAGGGCGCGAAGCAAACGGATGCTCGGGGTCGATCGCGGGACGACCCGAAACATCAGCCGCCTGCAAACGACCACGATCGGAACCGGGATCCGCTGCCAACAAACTTGCCAGCGCAATGCCCCCCAGGCCGCGAGTCGTATCGATTAATAATTGACGTCGACTATTTCGATTCATGGGAGCCCTATGGAATGAAGACGAACTCGTTGGCGTTTAAGATCGCTCGCGCGAAAGCAGGCCAGCCATACTCTTTACTAAAAGCGAGGGCCGCCTCTGATTCATCCGGTTCCGGAGAACGTCCGAAACAGAGTTGATAGGCGAGCGACACCCGCTCTTCGGGCGTGCTGGTCTGTTGTTCCAGTCGCTCCACAAACAGATCGGCCTGCTGTAAAACAAAACGGCTGTTCAGAAGGTTCAAGGCTTGCAGGGGAGTCGTTGAACGATTCCTTGCGGAGACGACCTGATTGAAATCGGGGCAGTCAAAGACGCCGAAAACCGCTTCCTGTTCTTGGCGAACCTTGGTCATGTAGATCATCCTTCGCCAATCGTCAGGCCCAAATTCCTGCTTTGGAAAATAGTGTCGCACGTTTTCGTTTTCGATCTGAAACGGACTAAACCCTGGGCCTCCAGACTGCAGATTCAGTTTTCCAGTCACCGCCAAAATACTGTCACGAATCCCTTCCGCGGGAAGTCGTCTGGGGGGAAATCTCCAAAGCAGTCGCGTGCTGGCGTCGACCGCCATCGCTTCTTCGACCGGCCTGCTTTGTTGCTGCCAGGTTTGTGAATTCAGAATCAATCGATGCATCTGCTTCATCGACCACCCCTGGTCCATGAATTCGCTAGCCAACCAATCGAGCAATTCAGGATGGGTCGGCAGCGTTCCATTGCCACCAAAATCACTCGGAGTATCGACCAGACCTGTTCCAAAATGGGACTGCCAAATCCGGTTCACCATGACCCGGGCGGTAAGTGGATTAGCGCGATCGGCGATCCACTTTGCAATTGCCAAACGACGCTCTTTTTCGGGAGCGTCCATCGGAAGTTGCAAATCGCTTAGCGAGTGCAAGGGTGCAGGTGCCACCTGTTCACGCGGTGCCGTCGGTTCGCCTCGGTATAGTCGATGCGTTGGGCCAGGTTCCGCAAACGCCCCGGCGTAAACCAAAACAGGTTGCGCCAGTTTCGCGCGTTCGGTTTGCCAATTTTTTAGGACCTGCAGTTCTTTGTTTGCCTTTACCCGAAGATCCTCCGGCAGCGTGCTGAAGTCGTATTCAACTTCGGTCGTCTTTGCTGGATCAAACGGCTGACGATCGGCCGAACTGGCTACTTCCGTCCATGATTTTCCGTCTAGCGATATCGAGAATCGGTATTCGGTTGCGACCCGATCGCGGTACTCCCCCTGTCGATCTCGTCCCCAAACGATTCGATCGATCGGCTGCGCCGAAGCGAATTCGATCTGCACCCAACTGGCGGTAGCCTGGGCCGCGATCCAGCTGTGCGCGTTTCCGTACTGCCCGTCATTCAGGTGCCCCAGGTTATGCAGGGGATGGACAAAATCGCCTCCGGACGATGCTTTGGCGCCGTTGCTTACCAGTGCAAGGTTACGGTCATCCTCGGCAGCAAAGACCTCCAATTCGTCCAGGCAAACATTCCCTCCATTGGTCGCATCAATCGTCATCCTGACGAACTGAGCAGGGACCGCCGAAAAGGATTCAACATTTTTTTGGGCCGTGACCGATGGCCGCTTCGGGCTCTTTTTCACCGCCTCCTGGTAAACCGCCAATCGCGCCCGTTGGTCTTGAATTTGCTGATCCAATTTTTCAATTTCAAGCCGAGCACTTTCGGCCAACGGGAGCGGTCGATCGCGATGGAGCACCCCCGCAAAAACCGCTTGCATGGCATAGAAATCGGTCTGAGAAATCGGATCAAACTTATGGTTGTGACAGCGAGCACAGCCAATCGTTAACCCCAGGAATGCGGTTCCCGTCGTATGAACCATGTCCGCCAGTTCATCTTGACGTTGCGTTAACAGCAGCTGTTTGTCCTGCCCCTTCACTTGATCCCACGGCCCGGCGACCAAAAATCCGGTCGCGACATCGGCGCCCAACGAGTCACCAGCGATCTGCTGACTGACAAATTGATCGTACGGAAGGTCCGTATTCAGAGCGTCGACCACCCAGTCTCGATACCGCCAAGCATGAGGACGCTCACGATTCATTTCAAAACCGTGCGTTTCGCCAAAGCGAACAAGATCCAACCAACGGGTCGCCCAGTGTTCGCCGTAACGCGGGCTAGACAGAACCTGATCAACCCATATCGCCCACGCGTCGGGGCGGCTGTCATTCAAAAAACGATCCACTTGCTCCGGCGTCGGCGGCAACCCATGCATCACCAAGTAGAGCCGCCGAATGCGATCCCGGCGAGTCGCGCGAGGAGACCGCTGCAGATGCGCAAGATCAAGCTTGGAGTCCACAAATGCGTCGATCGGTTTTCCTGCGTCCGCTTTTCCAGCCTCCGCTTTTCCAGTCCTGGAGGGAACAGGTGGCCGATGGATCGGCTGAAACGACCAATGATCACTCTTTTCCGTTTGCTGCGAATCAAGGAACGGTTGCCAACTGGCTGTATCTTCGACCCATTTTCGCAGAACTTCGATTTCAGCATCCGATAACGGATCGCTTTCAGGAGGCATCCGACGGGAAGAATCCGACGTGGTAATCCGAGCCAGTAGATAACTGCGTTGACTATCCCCAGGAACAATCAGCGGTTCTCCGGAATTCCCTCCTCGCAAGGCCGCCTGTGGCGAATCAAGCCGCAAATCCCCTTCGCCCGCATCTTCGCTATGACAATCAAGACAATGCGTTTCCAATAACGGCAATACCTGATCGGCAAAGAAGGATCCCTCGGCTGCTGAAACGGACGCCGACGCACCACAGATTATCCCCAGCACGCCCAACAAAAACATCCAGTACCGGCATACCATGTAAGTGGATTTCATCGGATTCTCGACAGGTGGGAAAAAGAAGGGCCTTTAAGTTTATCGTAAAGAATATGCCTCGTTCGTTGATTTTTACGATCTTCAGAAGAATGTGAACCGTTGATAGGTTATTTTAGAGGCTGAGAAGAGCTGTTTCCCCGTTGTCTGGAGTTCCTGGAATGCGTTCGTTTGGTCATCTATTACTTGTCGTCGGGTGCGGAATCAGTGCCCTGGCCGGGACACCACAGATCGGCACGGCAGACGAATGGACCGACGTATCCGGCCAACACACCATGACCGCTGAGTTCATGGGAATGTGGGAAGGGAAGGCGGTTTTCGCGCTCCCGGGCGGGCAACGCCGGTCGATCGAACTGAAAAACCTGCGAGCGGAAAGCCGGCTGCGAGCGATCGACCTAGCCGAGGAACGTGCGGCCCACCTAGAAAAATTCAAAGAGCAAATCCAAGCCGAAACCGAAGAGGCTAGGGCACCCGGGCCAGCGGAAATGGCTCCAGCTCCCGAAACGGCCCCCAGCTACCAAACGCTGGATGAAAATGCCTCGCTGCAAATCACCGCAGAACACATCGCGTCGCAGTGGCGATCCGGGCACGTGCGAGTCTACTGGGACACGATGCCCGCAAAACAGAAAGCGGAAATCGAGGCGTTGGTGGTCGAATTCGCCAAAAAAGTTGATCCAGCATTATGGAATGGCTTGATCGAAAACTTAGATCGAACCACTCGCCTGCTGGCAAGTCGCGAAGATTGGATTTTCGAACATCCGCAAGTCATGATGCTCACCCCGATCCTCGGCGAAAATGCACGCCACTACTATCGCTCAGGCGTCGGACTGGTTCAACAACTGGTGAAACCCGAAGCCGCCTCGCTCGATCGCCTCAAAGAGGGCAACCTGGACGAGTGGATCGATCAGCGTGACAGCGATACCGCCAGCTATGTCTATCACCTGATGAATTTGGCGAACGTTCCGCAACCGCCGCGTATCTCGGTCGACATCAAGGACGATACGCATGGAACGGTCTCCGTAGCGGCTCCCCAAGGCACTCCTCAAAGAGGACGTCAAACACCAAGGTCCCGTCCCGAAAAATGGTCACGTGTGGAAGGGCAGTGGATCGCCGATTCGGCATTCGCCAGCATCAATCGGTCCATTAAAACCAACCAAGAAAGAATCGCGAACATGCCCGCAAGCCTAGAACCACTGCGGGCTTACTCGACTCAGATGCAAGAAGTAGTTGACTCTTATGTCGCTCCCCTAGAATCCGCAAATTCCCGCGAAGAATTTAACATCAGCCTGGATGAAATCCTTCCCCCGTTAATCATGAAAGTCGCCCAGCTCGGCGGCCGTGCGGGCAACGCACGCGGTGGCATGATGGGATCGGGAATGGAAATGGAACCGGGCGGCTCCGAAACCGAAATGTATGAAAACGAGCTGTACGAAAACGAGCTAATGGAAGGCCCAGGCGGCGAACCGATCATGCAAATAGAGCCGTAATTGCTAGCATTAATAATCTGTTTGACAGCTATTAGGTCGGATCCTACGCTATGGGCTAACAATTTTTCAGCACAGTCGTCTGTGAACAATGGAGTGAACCATGGTAGACGTTATTGCGCGGCACGTTGACACCGAATCCGAAGCCCAAGCTTTGTTGGACAACAGTCCGATCAACGAACTACGAGACCTCCGAATCGAATGCGACCAAGAGTCTCTCTTGATCAGCGGCCGGGTCTGCTGCTTCTATCACAAGCAAGTGGCTCAGGAAACGATCCGCAACGTTGCCGACGGCCTTCGCGTCGTCAACTCCGTCTTGGTTGACTAAAACGAAGCTTTCGACAGCCCACCTATCGACCTTGCAACCGACGGTTCAACCGCTCGCTTAGTTGCTTAACAACGCCGGGATGTTCGGCGGCTATGTTCTTGGTTTCGCCTGCCGCTGTACGATGGTCGTACAGTTCCGCGTAACCACCTGGGTGCAACACCAATCGATAATCATTGGTTCTCAAAGTCGTTGCTTTTGCATAGGCCGCGGCATCATGCCCCGCTTCTTCCGGGGTCTTTAAAATCGGATTCAGGGAAACACCATCCAAAGCTTTTGGCTGCGGCAATTCGGCCAGCTCGCATAGCGTGGGAAACAGATCGATTGTTTCGACAATTGCGCTACTGGAAACACCAGGCTGATCCATTCCGGGAACGGAAATAATCAATGGCGAATGCAACGACTCTTCGAAAAGAGCATGCTTTCCCCAGATAGCGTGCTCACCGAGATGCCACCCATGGTCTCCCCATAACACGACGACCGTGTTATCGGCCATCTTCAGATCTTCTAACTGCTGAAGCAGTCGCCCGACCTGTGCATCGGCGTAGGTAACGCAAGCGGCGTAATGCTTTCGAACTTCAATCGCAAACGCTGCATCTTTGTTCGGGTCTTTGCCCCAGCGGTTGTATTTCATGAACTCACCCGAGCGATGCCAAGTCGTGCGACCGCTTGGTTTTTCGGGATGGGCGATCTGCGGCAACGAAGCCTCCTTGTAGGGCTCCATGTATTTTGCAGGAGCCCCAAACGGCAGGTGAGGGCGGATCAAACCGCACGCCAAAAAGAAAGGCTTCCCCGTACCGGCAAGATCCTTCATTTCCTGCAGCGCCGATTCAACAATCAAACCATCTGGATAAATGGTATCGTCACCCTCCTCCGATTCGAACAAATCCATCTTGCTGGCATCCTCACGTATCTGCCCATTCGCTAGACCGTGCATCGCCCCGCGAGGGTGCTTCCAAGGGCCTGCAGGCAACAGATGACGGTCCCAGCTAAGTGGCATCTCCAGCAACGCCTCATCATCCCAGTCAGGACCTCCGCGGCCACCGGGATGATGGGACACTTTACCGACCGATACCGTGGTGTAACCATGCTGCCGAAACCAGGCTGGCATGCTGGGAGGAACGCTGGCGGAAGGTTTACCCATTTCGTCAGCGCGAGCAAACAACGCATGATTTCCGCTTGGTCCGTATGTACCGGTCAACATGGCATAGCGAGAGGCGCCGCAAGTCGGTGCCTGCACAAAGTGCCTTTCAAACCGCCGCCCCCGACGGGCCAGTGCATCGATGTTGGGCGATTGAATGTAGTCCTTCCCATAGCAATTCAACTCGGGTCGCAAATCATCGACGCAGATCAAAAGCACATTGGGCGATTGAGCGGAGAGAATCGACAGTGGCCCCATTAACAGGGGAACGATTAATAGACGTAGCAACATTGTGAGCTGGGGAGTTTGGAGACACGGAGACACGGAGTTTTTACTGCGGCGATTTTTCGTGGGAGGGGACTACGTAACCGATTGCGTAGGCCAAGCGTCCCAACATTGCGAAATAGGCGAATAGACCGCCGACCGTGATAAAATTAACCAGACCAACTGCCATCCAACCGGGCAGAAAGAAGCAAACCAAATACATGAAAAAGAGGCCGGTGAACAGCAAACCGGACGTCAGGTAAAGGACTCCCCACTGTTCCTGGCACCGCGTCACCGACTTGGTCACTTCCAACGAGAAGGGAATGAAAATGCTTTCCGAATCGAGCATCGACATCAGGACGAATGGGAAGAAAATAAACAACGCAAACATCCCAAACAACACGGTCAACGGATGCAGCCCAATCGTCAGGATCGAAAGTATGAGAACGGGGCCGATACACATGCCAGCGGCTGCCCAGACGGTCACCATCTGCCCAAACCACTCGGCCGGATCCATGTAAGGCCAAGCGGCAACCTTCTTTGCGTTATTGGAAACCGATTCCATGACCGAAAATCCGCATGCGCAAACAAACGCCCAAAAGAATAGCGTCAACACACCAAACGACATCGGCAATAAGAACATCGCATCCCGAAATGCCCACGCGATCAAACCGATCATCGTGCCAACAAGGGACAAAAACATCCAATGCACGGGGACCTGAACATCAAGAAAGATTCGGAAGACACTTAAAAACCAATTCTTAACATCGGGGTTTTCATAGCTCTCTTCCTCTTCAAACCCAGCATCTTCCGCTTCCTGTAAAAGCTCACGAGCCGATTTATGAAACGGGCTGGTGTAGTCCTTTCCAGACGCCCCGGAATCGGACACCTGAAAGACTTCCGCATTCTCGATATCCGGCTTGTAGACCTTCTTCGGTTTCGGAGGCGGGGGGACAACAAATTTGGAATAACAGTCACTGCACTTGATCTGTTTTCCTACCTGGTTGGGGCGGGCATAGGTGATCGATGCACAGATCGGACAAGTGACACGAAAATCGGTGACAACATCGTCCTCCCCCAACATCTCGGCCGCCAAAGGATCGGCATTCGACGTGGTACTGGCGCCAAACGGATCGAACTCGGCCCCTTCGGGCATGGCGCCCTGTAGCGCCGACCAATCGCCATCGTCAAACGCACCTCCCGATCCGTTTGCAGCGGGGGCGGGTAGATCGCTGGCCGGTTCGGAAAGCGGAAAATCGTCTGCAAACAGATCGTCCGCCGCAGGCGTTGCCGGAGTTTTCGCCGCGGGCGGAGAGGCAGGGACTGCGGGAACCGTGGCCGCAGGCGGGACAATAGCCGCAGGCGGAACGTTGGCCGCATGCGGAGCCTTCACCACCGGTTTTGGCACCGAAGCCGGTTCTTGCTGCGGCGGCCCCGCCGCGGGCAGAGGCTGATCCAGATTCAGCCAATCATCGTCGTCAGCCGGAGTCTCCGGCGTCACGCCGGGGACTTTAAACGGAGCCTTGCACTTAGGGCAGCGAACACGACGACCGGCGGCCGACGCTGGGACGCGGACCGGGGAATCGCACTGTGGACATTTCAGTCGTATCGAATCCGGAGCGTTCAACGAAAAGCCATTCGAGTCGAGGAGAGAAACCTATTCGTCCAGAACCTCGGCTTCGCGTCCCTTCGCAGCTTCGGTCGCCTGAGCTTCATACTTTTTAGTCAGTTCTTGGACGTCGTTCTTTAGTTTATCTCGATCGTCCTCGGAGATCTCTTTTTCTTTTTCAGCCGTATCGGCCGCTTTATTGGCATCGCGGCGAATATTCCGGATGGAGATCTTCGCGTCTTCTGCCAATTCCTTGATCCGAGCGACCATTTTCTTACGAACTTCGGTCGACAAAGGAGGAATATTGATGCGGATCAAACGACCATCATTTTGGGGATTCAGGCCCAAATCGCCAGCGACAATCGCTTTTTCAATCTCTTTGATCACGCTGGTGTCGTAAGGACGGATCACAATCTGCTGCGGTTCCGGTGTCCCGATCGAGGCCAACTGTTTTAGCGGGGTCTGCGACCCATACGCTTCGACGCGGATGGAATCGACCAGTCCTGGATTTGCTCGTCCGGTACGAATTCCGGTGAGATTATGGGACAGCACGCTGACCGCCTTTTCCATACGTTGTTCAGCATCTAGCAAGACTTCATCAGTCGACATCGGCATCGTTGCAATCCTTGAAACAGAGGAAATCAGTCCATCACGAATCCGCTTAAAACGGCAGCACGTGATCAGAATCGTCAGGGAAGGGGAGGTTACCCAACCGGTTTTTCACCGATCCAGGTTCCCACGCTTTCCCCTGCGACGGCTTTGACGATATTGCCGTCTTTATTGAAATTAAACACCAAAATCGGCGTGCTGTGTTCCCGGCAAAGTGCAATTGCGGTCCCGTCCATGACTCGAAGGTTCTTTTCGATCACCTCAGCATAGCTAAGCGACTCGTACATCACCGCATGCGGGTTCTTTTCGGGGTCTTCGCTGTAAACTCCATCGACGCGGGTCGCTTTCAGGACCACATCCGCGTTCAGCTCCAGAGCTCGCTGTGCGGCTGCCGTGTCGGTCGTCACAAAGGGGCTGCCAATGCCTGCCGCCAAAACGACGACTCGCCCTTTTTCCAAATGCCGCAACGCACGCCGGCGAATGAACCGTTCGCAAACCGTATCCATCTCCAATGCCGACATGACCCGAGTCTGACAGCCTGCACTTTCCAGTGCGTCCTGCAACGCCAACGCATTGATCGTGGTCGCCAACATCCCCATGTAGTGAGCCGTCGCTTCCTGGACGTTATTGTTTCGCCCTGAAAACTGAGCCCCACGCAGGATATTTCCACCGCCAATGACGACCGCAATCTGACAACCACTGTCCAGCGCCGAGCGAATCTGAGCCGCGATATGGGCCACTTCGACCGCTCCAATTCCTCGATCGCCGCTCGCTGACAAACTCTCCCCGCTCAACTTGAGAATCACCCGCTTATAACGCAGAGGGGCTGAAGCATCAGAAGCATTCTGGGCAGCGGGAACGGAAGGCATGGGGGTTCAACAAACGGAAAGATAAATGGCCGAAAATAGGATTAGGACAGCTGCGCTGTCGTCCATCAGTTTAGCCATTTTGCCCGCAGAGGGCTAGAACGCAGACCGGTCGCAGTAGGCGTTCCCTCTGGCAGAAAATTCCTGCGATCGTCTAGCAGACACTTGGCAAAGCGCCATTCCAGAAGCGACCTCGATCCCGTGCGGCGTCTGCCCCGAAGAATCAGGGCTGCAGACAATACCGATTCGCGATTCCAATCCCCGAAACGATTGCGCCCACAATCCCTACGAAACCTTGATCGGTTCCACACAGATAAACGTTTTCCAAATGGGTCGTCCCATCCCACTGCTTTTCGGGAGCTCCGTAGACGGCCCCGTTGTCGTGCCACGTAAAACGCCGAATGGTTTTTGGCGTAAAGACATCGCTATCGATCACGTGGCGACGGAAGTCGGGCATGTACCGAACCGCCGAGCGAACGGCCGCATCATGCTGAGCCACTTTTTCGGCTCGATACTGCAAATCGCTAAGGGCACACCAACGATCATGATTGGCCAGCGTCGTGATCCGCACAATTCCGTCTGGCAGATTCCCTTCATCCGGCGAATAGCTGTAATTATTGGGTGAGCAGACGACACCGGTTCGCACATCGCAAAGCGAATCGTCAGGCCGTTCCCAGTGAAAGTGTTCGCTGTCGTTATAAAACAGGATCGTTTTGTCAAAACCGATTTCGTGCGGCTGCTTATCGAGCACCGAGATCGATTCGATGAAAGAAAGCTGCCCAGCCTTGGCGACTTCCACCTCGGTGATGTCGTCACACATCCGCATCGTTTCAACGGCCCCTGCGGACGAAAGGATCCGGCGACCTTCCAATTCGGTACCGTCGTCTAGTACAACGCCGACCGCGCGACCGTTCTCGGTCTTGATTCTCGCGACCCCACTACGCAGTTTCAGCTCGCCGCCTAAACCACGAAACTTGCGGACCAAATTCTTCAGGATCAATCGCACCCCTTTGAAAGGACGTGCAAATCCTTCCAGATAACAGGCGCGAAACATGATACAGAATTGTCCGAAATCCATATCGTTTTCCCGCGCGTTGCCATACCACATCAGTGGACACAACAACATTTCAACCAATAACGGTTCGGAGATACACTCTGCTAGGACCTCTCTTGCTGAACGCATGAAGTTGGGATCGTCACCATCCAGATCGTCATAATCCAGCAGCTGCGAAACCAGTTTGTCGTAGCCATCGACATGCATCGGAAAGTGTTCAGCGATCTCGGCTCGAAGCAGTTCCGCATCGTTGCCGAACTGCAAAGAAACCTGCGGAAAGCGGATCTCGGACCCTAACTGTTCCGCCAGCTGAAAATCATCCCAGCGAATGCGAAGCTGTCGCAGGAGCCTTGCCAACGGTCCCTTTTTCATTCCTTTCGGAGTGAAATTGGTCATCGCGTGAAGGCCGACATCGTAGTCGCGGCCATTCAAGCGATAGAACGAATTCAGGCCACCGATTGTGTAGTGACGTTCCAAGACACAGACACGCTGATCGAAATGGGCCAGCCGAATTCCAGCGGCCAAGCCACTCATCCCGGCACCAATGATGATCGTGTCGTACAACGTCGGCTCCAGAAAAATCAGTTCTTGGCGATATCGCGCATCTTGGGCTCAAGATAGGCAACCGTGGTGGCCATGCTAGCCAGGTGCGAATAATCTTCTTCAGGAATCTGGACGCGATGCCGCTTGCGCAGCTCCATCACGATGTCCAAGAAGTCCATGCTATCTAATTCCAGTTGATCACGAAAAGACTTTTCATCATCCAGATCGTCCATTTCTTCATCAGGAGCGATGTCTTCGAGGATATCGATGATCTCTTCGCGAATTTCTTCGTTGGTCATGGCAGTTAATGACTTTCTGATTCTTACAGATGACTAAAAGCGACGGATGATAACGACCGAATTGATCCCCAGCATCCCGAACGAGTTATTTAAAATGTATTTGACTTGCGGAACCGACTGCGATTCATTCAGAACCAACCCCGGCAACGCACACTTGGGATCTAGCTCATCCACATTGATTGTGGGATGACAAACATTATCACGGAACGCAGGCAGGTTGCCCGCCAGTTCCAAAGCCCCCGCAGCCCCCATCGCATGCCCGATGTAGCTTTTGGTGTTGTTAAAACGGACGGTTTTACACTCGCCAAAGACTTCGCGGAGCGCCAGACATTCCTGTGCATCACCGCTACTGGTTCCCGTAGCGTGGGTGCTGACGATGTCCATCTGCTCGGGCTGCAGCCCCGCTCGCTTGAGCGCTAAGCGGATGCACTGGGCCTGCCGTTCCGGATTGGGCAACACGAAATCGGTCGCGTCGGTATTGATGGCGTGCCCCACCAGTTCGCCGTAGATCTCGGCGCCTCGTTTTTTTGCATCGCTCAGCCGTTCCAGGACATACAGGCAGCCACCTTCCGCGACCACGATCCCGTTTCGTTTGGTATCAAATGGCCGTGAGGCTTTGGTCGGATCCTCGTGAGTGGCCAGCGCCCCCTGGCTTTTAAAACTGGCAAAGATCCCAAAGGTATGGATACTTTCACTGGTCCCACCGGCCAATGCGACGTCACATTCGTCCAGCATCAACATTTGAGCCCCTTGCACCAAGCCCGCATTTCCGGCGGCACAGGCAGCTCCGATCGTGTAGTGAGGCCCCGTGATCCCCATGCTTAAAGCGATTTCGCCAGCGGGGTTATTGGCGACGGTGCGAGGGTTATGGTGGTGCGACCAGAAGTCGGTGTTGTAGTCGTAACCCTTGATTTCATGGATTTCGTTTTCGGTTTCCACGTTGCCGTGTTCCGTCACACCGACGTAGATCCCGACTCGCGATTTATCCGTATTTTCCCAGTCCAAGCCGCTGTGCGCAACCGCTTCACTGGCAGCGTAGACACCCACGCTTCCCGCCCGAGTCCCGCGGCGGATCTCTTTGCGAGTCTGATATTTACGGACATCAAAGTCACAGACGCCGGCCAAAGTCTCACCGAAATAGCGAATTTCGTAAGGCTTAACGCCGCTGCGGCCTTCCAATAGCGCATCACGATACGATTGCCAATCGTTCCCATTCGGGGCGGTCAATCCGACCCCCGTAATGACAATCCGCTGATTGTCTGGCAACGAGTGAACACGTGGGGACGGCGAGGAATCAGACAGAGACACAGGGTGCTTTCCTGCTGGTTGAAACGGTAAAAACGAACGCGTGAGGCTACCTCTTTTATACAGAATTGACAAGCAGCAGCCCCACACGAAGTGCTTCCAGCCCCCCCCGCTCGAAGAACGCAAACCCTGTACCACTACCGCAGATACACGCTTTCACGAACGAAACCAAGAAATTCGCCGATCGAAACGGGGCCCGCTGCGGCGTAAAGCGAAGACCGATAGCGGCCATTCTGAGCGGACGCGGAGCGTCGACGCCATCAATGGCAGAGGCAAAAACACTCGGAGCGACGCCCGATACCGGACAAAAGGCCCGAAAGCCCCCAAGCCGAGCGCCGGCACAAAGACAAATGCTGCATGGCTTGAGGTCACGCAGCTTCAAACTCCAAAAAGGACAAGCCAAACCCACGATCCCATCCGATCGATGCCCCGGTTCGTTCGCGAAGGATTATGATAAACAAACCTCCTTATTCTCCCGTCCTCTTCGCTAAATCTTAAAGAGATAACGCATGCGAACCCAGCTCCTCCCTCTAACGCTTCTATTTGCGTTCCTCGTCGCCTCCACCGGATCTGCGGACAAACCGAATGCGGACAAGAAAACGGGCAACGCACAGAACAAGGTCGCCGACCAGCAAAGCGACTGGTACGAAAAATACAAGAAACAGGCCAACATCCCCAAACCATCCGAGATGCTGCTGAACACCAGCGCAGAACCAGACCTGACAACTGGTTTTGAACCTCTGTTCAACGGAACCGACCTCAGCGGCTGGACCCCGCGTGGCGGAACCTGCAAATTCGAAGCTCGCGATGGCCTGCTAATCGGCACCTGCGTCCCAGGATCCAACAGCACCTACCTTTCAACCGACCGAAACGACTTCCGCGATTTCATTTTCACCTGTGACATGAAATGGGAAGTGAGCGGCAATTCGGGCGTCATGTTCCGAGCCCAAACGAAACCGGGCAAAAATGGTGAAATCGTTTTTGGACCGCAAGCCGAAATGGAAGGAACGACGGGCGATCGTGGCTGGTCGGGCGGGATCTACGGGCAAAGCTGCGGTGGTTACTTCTATCCGCTATGGTTAGATCAACACCAGAACGCTCGTGAAGCTCTAAACAAGACGGGCTGGAATCGGTTGACGATCGAAGCCAAAGGGAACGTCGTTAAGACCTGGCTGAACGGAGTCCCCGCGTCTCATTGGGTCGACGATGGAACCTACCCCGCCGGCTTCTTTGGTTTACAAATCCACAAAGGGCAAGAAGGGACCGTGTTATGGAAAAACATTCGCGTCAAGGAACTTGGCAATTGACCCGTTTCCTAACCGCACTTCGCTTCCGGCCGTCCAGCGGACGGCTGTGGAGCAGTCCGTCAGGGCTGTTCGCTTTTTGTCTGTGCGCAGCTGCGATTGGCTTGCCTCAAATCACCCAAGCCAAAGAGAAATCGTCGCGTCCGAACGTACTGTTCATTTTCGCAGATGACATCGGATACGAAGCGATCCAAAGCTATGGAGGTCTTGATTTCCAGACACCTAACCTGAACCGAATGGCAAACGAAGGGCTTCGCTTCGGTCGAGCGTACACCAGCCCTGTCTGCACCCCAAGTCGTGTGAGCATGCACACCAGCCTGTACACCACTCGGCATCGACACTATGGGGTCCTACCGGTTCACAAAGGGACAAAGCAGAAGGTCGATTTCTCCAAAATGCCGACCTACGCTCAGCTGTTGAGGGCTAACGGATACGCGACCAGCGTGACCGGGAAATGGCAACTGGCGACCCTAGAAGCTTGGCCAAACCATATCCACGACGCTGGATTTGATTCGTGGTGTGTGTGGCAAATCTGGCGGGATGGAAAGAAGACCGGACGGCACTGGCAACCGACGTTTAATCAAGATGGTGAAATTCGCAGCGACATCCAAGATCGCTTTGGGCCGGATGTCTTGGCCGATTACGTGATCGACCAAATGACAACAGCCACGGCCGCTGGACAGCCTTTTTTTATCCTGCACAACGAACTGTTGCCCCACAATCCGATCATCAAAACCCCGGATGACAAAGCCAACGGCAGCAATGGTTCACTGGGGAACATGATCCACTACATGGACAAATTAGTCGGCAAGGTATTACGCTCCGTCGACGACTTAGGGATTCGCGACAACACCTATGTCATCTTCATGGGCGACAATGGGACCGAGCAACGTGACTTCCATAATCCTCGCTTTGGTGACAATTCCGCCGAGCTGAAAAACACTCGACACACAACAGCCGGCAACGTCAACGGCGGCAAAGCGAACCTAGGGGACGCAGGATCGCACGTTCCGCTGATTGTCTGGGGTCCCGAACGGGTCCCTCAGGGTCAGGTCTGCGATGACTTGATTGATGTCGTCGATCTATTCCCAACCTTCTGTGAACTCTCAGGAACTTCGATTCCGAAAACGGTCAAGATAGACGGACGGAGCTTTCTCGCTCAGATGCATGGGAAAGAGGGGAATCCACGCGAGTGGACTCACCAAGGACTGTATGGCAAGGAGAATTTATTCGACGGATCGTGGCGACTGTGGCGCAAACAAGGCTCGCTATGGGATGCAAGAAACCTACCTGCCGAAACTCCGGCGAACCCAGATGACAGCGAAGCGGCTGCCGCTCGCATCCGGCTGAACAAGGTTTTTGATCAGATCACCCCGCGAGCGGAATAGTTCAAAGTACGGATAAGAGAAGAGTCGGGAAATCCAAACCCGCCACGCCTGTGGGCTGTCGATTAAATGTCGCCTTTCGCGGGGGACGTGAAGTTCATAATTGGCACGTAGTAGAGTCTCTCCGAGACTCGTGCTTGCAAATCTTTCCGCCTCGGAGAGGCGAAGCTACGAGGAGCGACAATTCGCCGGAACGGCATCGCTATTGCTCTTTGGTCCGGCCTACGTCATGGCACAGCGTCCCCTTGTCGGTTTACCCGACAGGCACGTAGTAGAGTCTCTCCGAGACTCGTGCATCTGAATCTTTCCGCCTTGGAGAGGCGAAGCTACGAGGAGCGACAGTGCGCCGGAACGGCATCGCTATTGCTCTTTGGTCCGGCCTACGTCATGGCACAGTGTCCTCCTGTCGGTTTTCCCGACAGGCACGTAGTAGAGTCTCTCCGAGACTCGTGCTTGCGGATCTTTCCGCCTCAGAGAGGCGGAGCTACGAGAAGCGACAGTGCGCCGGAACGGCATCGCTATTGCTCTTTGGTCCGGCCTACGTCATGGCACAATGTCCCCTTGTTGGTTTACCCGACAGGCACGTAGTAGAGTCTCTCCGAGACTCGTGCTTGCGGATCTTTCCGCCTTGGAGAGGCGGAGCTACGAGGAGCGACAGTGCGCCGGAACGGCATCGCTATTGCTCTTTGGTCCGGCCTACGTCATGGCACAGTGTCCCCCTGTCGATTTACCCGACAGGCACGTAGTAGAGTCTCTCCGAGACTCGTGCTTGCGGATCTTTCCGCCTCGGAGAGGCGGAGCTACGAGGAGCGACAGTGCCCCGGAACGGCATCGCTACTGCTCTTTGGTCCGGCCTACGTCATGGCACAGCGTCCCCCTGTCGGTTTACCCGACAGGCACGTAGTAGAGTCTCTCCGAGACTCGTGCTTGCGGATCTTTCCGCCTCGGAGAGGCGGAGCTACGAGGAGCGACAGTGCGCCGGAACGGCATCGCTATTGCTCTTTGGTCCGGCCTACGTCATGGCACAGTGTCCCCCTGTCGGTTTACCCGACAGGCACGTAGTAGAGTCTCTCCGAGACTCGTGCATCTGAATCTTTCCGCCTCGGAGAGGCGGAGCTACGAGGAGCGACAGTGCGCCGGAACGGCATCGCTATTGCTCTTTGGTCCGGCCTACGTCATGGCACAGTGTCCCCTTGCTGGTTTACCCGACAGGCACGTAGTAGAGTCTCTCCGAGACTCGTGCTTGCGAATCTTTCCGCCTCGGAGAGGCGGAGCTACGAGGAGCGACAATGCGCCGGAACGGCATCGCTATTGCTCTTTGGTCCGGCCTACTTCATGGCACAATGTCCCTTTGTTGGTTTACCCGACAGGCACGTAGTAGAGTCTCTCCGAGACTCGTGCATCTGGATCTTTCCGCCTCGGAGAGGCGGAGCTACGAGGAGCGACAGTGCGCCGGAACGGCATCGCTATCGCTCTTTGGTCCGGCCTACTTCATGGCACAGTGTCCCCCTGTCGGTTTACCCGACAGGCACGTAGTAGAGTCTCTCCGAGACTCGTGCTTGCGGATCTTTCCGCCTCGGAGAGGCGGAGCTACGAGGAGCGACAGTGCGCCGGAACGGCATCGCTATTGCTCTTTGGTCCGGCCTACTTCATGGCACAGCGCCCCCCTGTCGGTTTACCCGACAGGCACGTAGTAGAGTCTCTCCGAGACTCGTGCTTGCGGATCTTTCCGCCTCGGAGAGGCGGAGCTACGAGGAGCGACAGTGCGCCGGAACGGCATCGCTATTGCTCTTTGGTCCGGCCTACTTCATGGCACAGTGTCCTCCTGTCGGTTTACCCGACAGGCACGTAGTAGAGTCTCTCCGAGACTCGTGCATCTGGATCTTTCCGCCTCGGAGAGGCGGAGCTACGAGAAGACAGTGCGCCGGAACGGCATCGCTATTGCTCTTTGGTCCGGCCTACGTCATGGCACAGCGCCCCCCTGTCGGTTTACCCGACAGGCACGTAGTAGAGTCTCTCCGAGACTCGTGCTTGCGGATCTTTCCGCCTCGGAGAGGCGGAGCTACGAGTAATCTAACTTCAAATCTTTGCTACATGCCAGACAAGCTGGCATGGGGCCGATTCCGCTTGGCTCCCCACAAAACCGTTACGGATAAAACCGACGTCCCGAGCGAAAGACGACAACCTTCTAAGCGGTTTGCTCGCTGCGAAAAAACATCGCTCTGACGGCATCAAAGCTCAACACGCGAACTAGTCGACCATGTGCCCCGCGACGTCGCCCATCCTTGCGTAAACCTCACGCTGCTGAGCGGAATGCTCGAGTAGATCGTCGCTGAAACGGATCCGCTTGGGCTCCATCAGGACCATGGTCATCGACCCACCAAAGGTGAAGTAGCCCTTGTCATCTCCTTTCGCGACCGCTCCGGGCGAAAAGGTTTGATGGATCCCACCAACGCAGGCGGCTCCGACTTCGATCATCAGCACGGTCCCCATCGTGGCGGTTTGGATCTCGGTCAGCGTCCTTTTGTTTTCCCACAAAATGGCCAGCCGTTTTCGCAGCGCAATGGGGCTTACCGAAGACAAAGACCCCGGAATCATTTTGGCAGCTCCCGCCGTTCCGGCGATGGGGAAGTGGTAACGATGGTAGTCGACCGGACAAAGCCGACTGATCAACAGGCTCCCATGCTGATAACGCTCCGCAAGCTCACGACTTCCCAGCAGCCGAGCCAGATCCATTCGCTGCCCTTTTACCCAAAACCCATCCGCCTGCGAAATATCGGGGACAACCAACTGACGACCATCCGCCGGAAACACCAAACTATCGACAGCCGCATCGATCGGGCGAGCTGCCGGCTTCAGCTTGCGGTAGAAAAATTCATTAAACGTCTGAAAGGATTCGGGAGGATCCAGAAATTCCGCCGGATCCAGTCCATAGGTTTTGATAAAGGGCAAAACCTTTTCGCGACTGACAGCGGAATCCATTCGGCGTCCGTACCACTTTGAAAACCAAACTCGCTTGGCGGCGACCGCTAATGCGATCTGCCCTGGAAAACTCTGGTAGGTCCAACGAAGAAACGACTCGCCATAGATCTCCTCTTGTTCAAGCTCACCGGAGTAACGATTGAAATAGGTAATCGGATCGGACGTCTGGATAGCATTCACGGGGGAACGGATTTCACTGAAAAGAGAAGCAAGGCAGAACGGAAAAGTGAACGGACTTCGCCGCAATCCTCAAGTCTACCAAATGTCGGGTCGGCACCGAAAGTTGAGGTATAATCCGGTGATGCGCCCTCTAAAAACACTCACGAGATGACCATGGCTTACGATGCTTTTCGTTGCTGGCTTCCCGACCGACGATCTCACGTTGCCTCGTGGCAGGCTCGACTGGCCCCCAGCAGATCGCCCCTTGTCCTCCTTCTAGTTTTCGCCCTTCTTGGCTGCCATCTCCAGGCCGCCGAGGACAGCTCGTCAGCGATTTCATTCAATCAGCAGATCCGCCCGATTCTTTCCGACCGATGCTTCTCCTGCCACGGACCGGACATCGAATCGCGAAAAGCCGATTTGCGATTAGACATTCCAGACGGAGACGAGGGAGCCCTTGCCTGGGCGATCGAACCGGGATCCGCAGAGGAGAGTGAAGTATGGCGTCGCATTTCGTCCGAAGACGAAGATGAAATCATGCCACCACCAAACTCTCACAAACCTTCGTTGACGAAGGCCGAGCAACAACTAATTCGCGACTGGATCGAAGCGGGGGCAAACTACGAAACCTTCTGGGCTTTCACTCCGCCAGCGGCCGCAGCACTGGGCAATGTAAACAACGATAAATCCACGACCAATCCGATCGATCAGTTCGTCGCTACCAAACTGGGATCGAAAGGATTGCAGCCCGCAACCGAAGCCGATCCGCGAACCCTGATTCGACGCGTGACGCTCGGTCTGACAGGACTGCCGCCCACGCTAGAAGAAACAACCCAATTTGTTAGTGACTGGGAAAACCACCCCCACGACCAAGTATGGGAAACCCTCGTCGATCGCCTGATCGCCAGCGAAGCTTTTGGCGAACACCTGGCAAGGTACTGGCTGGACCTTGTTCGATTCGCTGACACCAATGGGATGCACAAAGATTTCTACCGCAATCACGTGGCCTACCGCGACTGGGTCATCCGATCATTTAACGAAAACCTTGGTTACGATGACTTCCTCAAGTACCAACTTGCCGGTGACCTATATCCTGAACCAACTACCGACCAACTGATCGCATCCGGGTTCAACCGCTTGCACCTGATCATTGATCGTGGCACGGCACTTCCCGAAGAAAGCTTCTACAAAAACGTTCTGGACCGAGTCGCTTCGGTCGGCACCACGTTCATGGGATTAACGGTGCAGTGCGCCCAGTGCCACGACCACAAGTACGATCCGATCACGCAGAAAGACTTTTACTCACTATACGCATTCTTCAACAATATTGATGCCGCTCCCGAGACCGTCCGAAGTCCCGCCAAGGGCCTGCAGGCACCATTCATTTCCCTAGCGACGCCGGAACAGCAGAAAAAGCTACAAGAGTACACTCAGCGGATAAACGAACTGGACAAGAAGATCGCGAAAGCGAAAGCAGAGCAGGGCGACGCGAAAGAGGAAACGTCGAAAGTAAAAGAACTGACCTCACAGCAAAACCAAACCAAGAAATCGCGTGAGCAACTGGAACAATCAATTCCAGGGGCAATGGTGATGCGAGAACGCAAGGAACCGCGTCCAACTTACCTACTGGTCCGCGGCGAATACGATGCCCCCGGCGAACAGGTTCAACGCGGGACTCCTGGCTTCCTGCCGCCCATGCAGACACAGGGTGAAATCGCGACACGAATGGATCTGGCAAATTGGTTTGTCGATCCGAACCATCCGTTGACCGCTCGCGTTGCCGTGAACCGATATTGGCAACAGTTCTTTGGCGTTGGATTGGTCAAAACCTCTGAAGACTTCGGCGGGCAGGGGGAGGTCCCTAGTCACCCGGCATTGCTTGATTACCTGGCCGTTTCTTTCGTGCAATCAGGCTGGGACACCAAAGCGTTGATCAAGGAAATTGTCATGTCCAAGACCTATCGACAATCCTCGGTCGCGGCGCCTGACATTTTCAAAGCGGACCCCGAAAATCGCTTGCTTGCACGTGGCTCGCGATACCGGATGGATGCCGAAATGATCCGTGACCAAATCCTTGCTACCAGTGGCCTGCTGTCGCCCGAAATGTACGGCCCCAGCGTCAAACCTCCCCAACCTGCTGGACTCTGGAAAACCGTTTCCATGACCGGCGAAGTATTTAGCCCAGACAAAGGCGACGCGATCTATCGGCGTAGCCTCTACACATTCTGGAAGCGAGCGATGCCTCCGCCGCAGATGACGATTTTGAACGCACCGAACCGCGATTACTGCGTCGCACGCCGCGAGCGAACCAATACGCCATCGCAGGCGTTGCTACTGCTGAACGAACCGGAATACCTCAAAGCGGCGTGCAAACTGGCAAAGGATACGATCGAGCAGTCCCCTGACACGAAATCCCGCGTCGATCACCTTTGGCAAACCATCACCCTTCGCGAACCCGACGAAATAGAAAACAAGGCGATCGAATCTTTGGTGGCTGATCTGATGAAAAGGTATGGCCAGCACCCGGAACTTGCTCAGCAGCTATGCCAGGGAACTGGCGTTGCTGGAACCGACATCGATGACGCCAAACGGCAAGCGGAACTGGCAACCTGGACGGTGGTTGCCAACACTCTCTACAACCTTGACATCACCAAGACTTTGGACTGACCCATGACGCCACATCAGCAATCCCAGCTATTACAGTCGCGTCGTCGATTCCTAACCAACACAGGGATGGGACTCGGTACGTCGGCACTCGCTTCGTTGATCCCGGGGGCAACTCATGCTTCCGAGACCGCGGAAACGAAAGGGACTCACTTTGCGCCAAAAGCCAAACGAGTGATTTTTCTGTTCATGGCCGGTGCCCCCAGCCAACTGGACTTATTTGATTACAAGCCTGACTTGCAAAAACTGTTCAAGACAGAACTTCCAAAATCGGTAAGCAACGGGCAACGCGTCACCGCCATGACCCTTGGTAAAGAACAACTAATCGCGCCTTCAAAATTCCAGTTTGCGCAGGCCGGTCAAAGCGGGCTATGGATGAGCGAACTGTTGCCGCACCTTAAAAAGCAGACCGACAACCTGTGCATGATTCGTTCGATGCATACCGATGCCATCAACCACGACCCCGGCAAGACCTCGTTTTGCACCGGGTCGGAGATCGCTGGCAAACCGAGCATGGGAGCGTGGCTGAGTTACGGCCTCGGGTCGATGAACCGCGATCTTCCCGACTATGTTGTGATGTCGTCGGCAACCTGGAGCGGCAAGGTAAATGTCCAGGCTCTCTACTCGCGGCTTTGGGGGAGTGGCTTCCTGCCATCGAAACACCAAGGATCCAGCTTCCAAGCGACCGGCGATCCGGTGTTGTTCCTATCGAACCCGAACGGCATCGATTCTGAAATTCGCAGGCGGATGCTCGATTCGCTTGGCGACATCAACCGCAAACATTTTTCAGAAATCGGCGACCCCGAAATCCAGACCACGATCGCCCAGCAAGAGATGGCGTTCCGGATGCAGTCCTCGGTCCCCGAGCTAACGGACATATCGGACGAGTCAAAAGAGACGCTCGAGATGTACGGACCCGACATCGACAAACCAGGTTCGTACGCCAGAAATTGTCTGCTGGCTCGAAGAATGGCCCAGCGAGACGTTCGCTTCATCCAACTGTTCCATCGAGGCTGGGATCACCACACGCGATTGCCCGAAAACCTAGAAGGGCAATGCCGCGACGTCGACCAACCGACCGCTGCGTTGCTTGAAGACCTCCAGCGGCATGGACTGCTAGAAGACACCCTCGTCGTCTTCGCAGGCGAATTCGGCAGGACCGTTTACGGGCAGGGTCAATTAACACTGGACAATTACGGCCGCGACCACCATCCCCGCTGCTTTACTGCCTGGTTGGCCGGTGGTGGAGTCCGAGGCGGAATGACGTACGGCACAACCGATGACTTTAGCTACAACGTCGTCGAAGATCCCGTCCACGTACGCGACCTACACGCCACGATGCTCCACCTATTGGGCGTCGACCACACACGGTTAACTTTCCCTTTCCAGGGGCTGGACCAAAAACTAACCGGCGTGGAACCAAGCCGAGTCGTGAAGGAAATCATCTTATAGGAACAGAGTGTGACTCTGGTACCGGCAAGGCCATCGACTTTGGCATCTGCGGGCGGATTTCCTAGCGGATCGGCACAAGCCGACCGGCAAATTCATTGTGGTTTCGATGCGATTGCCGGACGGCTCGCGCCGTTCCGCTAAGAAAATGGATGGCACTGGGCTAGTAGCGGTAGATCAAATCGACTTGGACACGGTCTTGAATGATGTCTTTAAAATCGGACAACGGAAATTCATAGGCCAAACCGATTTCGGTGTTGCTCTTTGGCTTGAACTTCAGGCCAACGTTCTGCGTGACCAGGTTGTTCCCCTCGACATTGCTACTGGACAAATTGAACAAGTCTTGCCCCGCGACGCCCAACGGCAATGCACCAGCTCCGGTGGCGGATTCCGTCCAGTGCCACCAAGCCAGTTCCGTGAACAAATACAGCCGATCGGTTACGCGATAATCAAGGTGATTCGACCAATGGATCGAAGTCGTCTGAGCTTCGCGGTCGACAGGAAAGCGATAACCTACGCTCGTCAGGAAGTGAGCGTTGCCGTTCAACAAACGTTGGCCAGCCGTTCCAAAGACATGGAATTCACCATCGCCGACATCTTGTAAGGTGCGCTGCGAACCAATCGGAATTTCATAAGTAAAACCGACCGATGCCAATCGTCCACGACAAGTGTCTCTAACCAAGTTGTATTTCAAACCCGCCGTAACCGCAGCCCAACCGTCGTTCAGCAGGGTGTCTAGCGGACCTGGATCCATGTTGGCCACAACGTAGCCGTCTTTGACGGCGATCAAACTCAGACGTTCCGACAATGCGACTCGAACCTGCATCGCATACAACTGGACGGAGCCGCCGGGAAGCCCCAAACTGCCGACGCTGTCGGGCAGATTGTGGTGCACAAAGATCGGACGGATCTCGCTCAATGTACGCGGGTCTTCAAAGAACACAAAATTGATCATCGGGCTGATGAAATCATCAAAGCAACGATCGCTTGGTTTAATGAAACCTAAAAGCTTCATACGGCCCAGGCAATCGCAACTCAGGCCGCTGGCTCCACAAACGCCGCACGAATCACAAGACTCACACGAGTCGCAGTCGTATAACGAGTCGCAACTCTCATCGCAGCAAACGGTTTTAAAAGAAGCGTCGTCGCACGTATTGTGACTGAACAAATCACTTGCATTGGCCAATGAAGCCGAAATGACAATTGCCGCGGATGCCAAAAGCATGGTCGTTAAGTATCTAGTCACTCTGATGTACTACCCTAATGCTGAAGCTGAATTGTGCGGACGTTTTTGCAACCGCGCTTATTGATACTCACCCTATCGGACGCAAAAACGACAGGCTTCCAAAGATATCCCACCAGCCGCATAGATTCACAAACCACGGCCAGCAAACGGTTTAGCAGACCAAAGAGCGCGTATCCGCACACCCAAAGGCCCCCATTCGCAGCCTGCGATGACTACATGTCGCCCCCCAAAAAGGGAGCACATGAACGTTTCTTCGACGTGATGACGCGGCATCCGCATGGAATCCTGGCATAGGAGACTGCAAGACGCTTACACATCTTTTGACCTACGCTTCCAAGCCTCATTCAAGCCGACGGGTATCCAGAACACGCACCCGATCCAAGCTCCCGCCTGCCAACGGTTGCATAAAAAAGATGGTAGGAAGCCTGTCATAGCGTCAAACAATTAACGGCCCTCCCGCCCGTTATCTGCCCTCTCTTCTTTTCTAAAAGGGGCAGGCGATTGCAAATTAACTTGAAATAGCATTTCGCCCTTGCTACTTTAGGGTGCTTACTCTCCCCCGAGAGACGCCACAACAGTGTTTTATCTCACCATAGGTATCCCGCCATAATCATCCCACCGTACCAGGAGCTTATTCATGTCAACCATGAAACCACTGTCACGTAATGGTCGACAAGCTTTTACGCTTGTCGAGCTGTTAGTTGTGATTGCGATTATTGGAGTCTTAGTCGGGCTTCTACTTCCTGCAGTGCAAGCGGCCCGTGAAGCGGCCCGGCGAATGCAGTGTTCCAATAACCTCAAGCAATTGGGGTTGGCGAGTCATAATTTCCACGACACCCTTCGTGAATTCCCTAAGAACTACACGAAAATCGGCCCGAATGCATGGGAGGCCGCAAGTGCCAATTTCCATATCTTGCCATACATCGAACAAAACAATCTCTACGATCAAGGGCAAGCCAAAATCATGGATAGCTCTTTGACGGAAGGCCAGCGATGGAGTTTCTTTTATGGAACACTCTTCAACACCCCGATCGACGGCTACAAATGCCCATCGGCGTTGGCCGCTCCACGCCGTGGGACGCACCCCAACGGTTGGGATGGACCAGGGGTTAATTATGGCTGGAGCACAGGCAGCCGGACCGAAACCGTTTGGGCAGGAACTCGATTCAATGGAATGATCGCCTATTCCGAAGCGATGCGTATGAGCGATGTTACCGACGGGTTGTCCAACACCCTGCTGGCATCGGAACTACTGTCCGGCTCCGGCGCAACGGGATCATCGGGCCAGTACCCGTTCGATTTCTTTTACTCCAGCAACGGTCCCTTCAACGCGGTTGTCGACAAAGACTTCCCCACCCAAGCGGAACTGCAAGCGATTGGAATTGCAGCACGTGACAGCGCTTCGGGAGTGCGGTCCAACAATGGAACCATGTGGGGATGGTACGGTGCCGGTCAATCGACTCTCACGACCGCCGCTCCGCCAAACTGGGAATACCCAACAACCGGCGGAGACTGCTGTCCCGGCGGTGCCCATGACTGGGGTGTTGGGATTGTGCCTCCACGGAGTATGCATCCCGGTGGTGTTAACGCAGTGCTGGGTGACGGTTCGGTTCGCTTCATCACCGAGACCATCAACCTGCTGACCTTCCAACGCCTGGGCAATCGTCGTGATGGGCAACCATTAGGCGAATTATAAGAATCATCCAATCAAGGTAAACAACGATGAAATCATACTCTCTATTATTGGCGACCGCCGGATTGCTGCTAGTGCCGCTTGCTGTCGGTTGCGGCGGGGGCGTTAAAGAACAAACGATTCAAGTCAACGCTGCCAACGACCCGCTGTCCGAGCCTCGCTCGTTGCTAACACGCTATGCAGAAGGACAGGCTATCGGTAGCGAATCGATGGGCTATCCCGTCCTGGTCGAAAAGGTCCGCGAAACCGATCCCAAGCGAGCCGACATCCTCGAATCAGGACTGGCCGAACTGCAAGCCGCAACGCCAGCAAAACGCAAAGCGATTGCAACGAAGTTACTGGAGGAACTACAACCTCAAATGCACGCGGGAGAGCCTGCCACAGAAGAATCTCCCGACGCAGACGCCGAATGATCTGCTAATGCCTTTGCTCGGTGGCTGCTGCCACACAACATACGCTCAAATCGAGTCGACGAACCCAACCACTCCGCTAGCCCGACCGTCGTCGCTAGCCGAACTCGTCGAGCTCGATTTTGCGGCAAGCGAGAGCTCACCAATAAAAGTGTCGAAACATCTGCAAGCGGCAGAACGACGACACAATTGAGCTTCGTCGCTGCGTAGTCTTTCCTACGAAACAGGCGCCCCTCAAGCCAACGGGACTCCCCAGATTCCCCGGTGCATCGAGCGCCCTCTTTTCAGGCCGCGTTGACGGCCCGGGTCCTAATGTCGATTCGCCTAACAACCGGCAGCACGAACCGTTCACGGGCCGAAGACTCACGCCCGCAGCTTAACAGTTTTTCTGTTTTTGCAGAAATCACTAATCATTCCGGTTAAATCTCGCCGAATCACTCCTTAACAAACCAGTCCTGCTGGGGGACCGAACAACCCAGGATGGAATCGTACGGCGACTCCTGAGGCACTGCATCGTTATCGTTTTGGAGTTTCTTGAAAATGCGCCACATGACATGGTTTCAGCGTGGCATCGCTGAGCAAGCTCGGAATTTCCGAGTCCTGTTTAGCTTGGTCGCTCTCCTTTCTCTGGGACGCATTACCTGGATGTTTTGCTTGCAGGATTACTGGAGCGAGACCGGGACAGCGGCAGATGTTGCCATTGCGATGTTGCAAGGCTTAAGAATGGATGCCGTTGTCGCGACTTATGCGGTTCTCCCCGCGATGGTCATGATGGTGCTGTTCTTCCAATGGAAAAGTGCCTATCGAATTTCGACACTCTACCGAAATGTTGTCGTCGTCCTGTTTGCAGTCTCGTACCCGCCACTGTGGTTCGGCAGCCTAAATTACTTCCAGGCATTCGGCGAAACCTACAATGTTCGGATGTTCGACATTTTGGATGGGAACCTGGGCCTAATCTATTCGATCGCGGTTGAAGAATACGGACTGCTATGGAAACTGCCGATCGGTGCTGTGCTTTCGCTGGGGATAGCAGCGGGAGCCGTATGGCTGAACGGGCGACCATCAAAACTAGCCGATTGGTGTTCATTTCAGTGCCAAGACTTTCGTCCCCGCGTCGCAGCCGTCCTTCTGCTGGGGATCCTTACGCCCATGCTGCTGCGAGGATCGCCCGGCCCACGCCCAATCATGTATCGTGACGCTTGTGTCACTTCGCAGTGGTGCCTAAACCAAGCGGTGCTCAATCCCTATTTTGCGATAAAATGCGCATGGAAAGAGCGATGTGCGGTAAAAAACAATGAGTTTGGCAAACGCTTCTTGGTGCAGCAAAAATCATCCGAATCGGTCGCCATCTTGGCGGAACTTACCCAAGCTAGCGCAGCGAGCGACCACCAAATGGTGCCGGCTTCTTCAGCCTTCCCTTCGCGACTCACCCAAGGACCCGAGGTTCAAGGGTGGGAACACCCTGTCCTCGACCGAGTTGCCGAAGGAAACCCAAATGGCCCCCCCAGCCATGTGTTCATGCTATTTCTTGAAAGCTATGACGCCTGGCCGTTTCTACCGCAGTACCACCAACTAAACCTTGTCCCGGAGGGACGTCGTCTGGCGAAAGCAGGGCTTCATGTTCGACGCTTCCTACCGGCTGCCAACACATCGGTCGATTCCTACATTGCGACCATCCAAGGCCTTCATCAAACCGACAAGTATCAGCAGAAGCGACTCCCCACGTCGATGGTTACCATCATGCAAGACCTGGGGTACCAAACAAGAAGCATCAATGCATTCAGCGGGCATACGATCGTTGGTGATCGTATGGTAACCGAGCAAGGTTTTGAAAAAAGCTATTTCACTCAGGATATCAAGCATGGTGGTGAAACCAATCACCACACGCTGCACGACCAAACCCTATACAACTTTATTGAAAAACTGGATTTCAACAAACCGACTTTCAACGTCGTCTACACGCAATCCTATCACGCTCCTTACGACATGGATTTAGAAGCGGTCGACTGCGTGGTCCCCCCTTATCCTCCTGAACTTCGCAGCGACCAAAATCATGACGAAGCAAGTCGCCGGATTGCCTACGGACATCTAAAATATACCGATCGCTGCCTGGGCAAATTTGTCGACAAGATGGCCAAACGGTTCCCTCGAGCACTATTCGTAATTACCGGAGATCACTTCGGCCGCCAGCCTTTCACTAAAGACAACCGTGTTTATGAACATTCCGCCGTCCCGCTAATCCTGTACGGACCGAAGATCCTAAAAGGCAAGAAATTTGCCGAGAACGTCGTTGGCGGACACTGCGACATCACTCCGACCTTGACACAATTACTTGCCCCGCAAGGTTATCAATACAAGTCGCTCGGGCAGGACCTATTTCGCCGCAAGAAAGCTTTCATCGCCGTCGGAACGGACTACGTGATGTTTGCCGACGGGACAGTCTGCCTTCGAGATAACGGAACCTTTGAGACCTTTCCATGGGCCTCTGCCAAGGTGCCTGAAACCGTCTGCAAACAAAGAATCGCTACCGCGAGAAAACTATATAACGCCAGCCATGGCCTTGGATACCTGTTTGCGAAAAGCGATTTACCAAAGGCGATCCCACCGGTCGCGCTAGCCCCAACGGGCGATCGAATCACTCGTTTACCTCTCGCCACAAGACGGTGATAACGCGTGCGATTGCCCGAAGCGTGAATTTCCTCAAGGCTGGAGATGTGCAATGCGGTAGTGGCGGTTCCTCGCCGATTACAAGCCAGCGACGCGGCTAGTGCCGTCGGGACAATCATGCTTCAGGAACCACCGTCTGGCGATACTGGCTAGGGCAGTTACGTCGCGATACGCGCCAGAGCGTCGACAGACCGGCAATACGACACGATTCGTTTTACTTCTGCCCGGCGTTTGATGAGGCTGACTCTTCGGGCCCGCAGGCTGTCGAAATCGCAACCCGCTGCGTAAGCTTTGAAATTGCGTTTTTGAGGTGATTGCTGTGGTCAATCGTCCTGATTTCCGTACGCTTGCAGATGCCTCAAATCATTCGGCTATTCCAGCACCTTTTTAGCCCCAAGTATCGAGAGTTCCGTTTCCGGGCTTGCCCCGGCGGACTCGCAACTGGCAGCTACCTTATGGAGCGATCAAAAGGCTGGTGGAGACGAATGAAATAGCAAGGAGACGTGGGGGTAGCTGCCAGTTGTTGCCCCGGACCGGGACAAGCCCGGCGAAAGCAAAGTAGCCAACTCCAAAAAGCGCAACTTCAAAATGCGTAAGCGAGGGTTCCCAGAACGTGTTCCCGGTCCCTCGCTTACGCAGCGGGTTGGGATTTTCTGATGGATTGCCGCACAGCAATACCCCCGCTCGGAAACCGTCCTTATTAAATTTCACGTCCCGAGCGAGCGGCGATTTTAAAAGATCGCAGGTCGCTTAGTCATCCTGCGTCGATCGTGAAGAACGTCGAATTTGCCGAGAAATGCTGTAGCCCATCGCGACGGCGATTGCACAACCGAAGAACCCAGGCAAAGAAAAACCTTTGATCGCGGGCGGAACTTGGTTACTCCATAACGATGCGGAGCCGACGAACAAAGCCGCCGACAGGATTCCCATGACCAAGCGATTAACGATCGGCTCCAGCCGTCGGTGCTGCAAATGAACGTCAAACTTCCCCTGCTTAAAATTATGCAGAATTTCGGCGGCGTCCCTTGGCAACATGCCGATTAGATTCTGCCAATCCTCTGCAGTCGATTTCAGTCGACCGTACAACTGCTTTGGCGAAAACCGCCGCAACATCGCTCGCTCGCCATACGGCTTGAGCAATTCGGCGAGGCTAAACGTAGGGCTAAGCTGATGGGCCGTGCCTTCCAACATGACAAGCACTTTTAGCAGCATCGCAACTTTGGCGGGCAAGTAGATACGATGCTCACGAATGATATCGACGATCTCCTGCAGGCAGCCGCTCAGGTCAAAATTTTCCAGGGATTGCTGTCCGTAGTCGTCGACCAAGTCTGCAATTGCCGACACCATCGCGGGTTTATCAAAGCCAAGCGGTACTTCACCAACACGGGCAACCACTTCGGCTATCTTTTCGGCATCCTGTCCAACAGCCGCGATCAACGCCAATTCAAGATCCTCACGCAAGCTATCGTCGATTCGCCCAACCATCCCGCAGTCCAGCACCCCCAACACCGGACAGTACGTCGCTTCCTCAGCCAATTCACTATCGAACAAAACCATCAAGTTTCCCGGGTGAGGGTCGGCATGATAGAACCCGTCTCGGAAAATCATTTCAACAAATAGATTCGCCCCGCGACAGGCGATTTCTTCCAGATCGAATCCGGACGCATCAAGCTGTGCTTTGTCGGAAACGCTCACACCATCGAACCGCTCCATCGTCAAGACACGCCGCGAACTAAGTTCCGGAAATGGCTCGGCGAACCGGACGCCTTCCGCGTTTTCAAAGTTGCGGCGAAACCGCTGCATGTTCTTCAATTCACGCCCAAAATCCAACTCACTTGTAAGCGTTTTACGGAACTCATGCATCGTCTTGACCGGACGGTACTGACGAAGTCGTTCCGACTGCTGCTCGGCGATCTCGCAGAGCTTCTGCATGATTTCTAAATCGTTCACCATCCGGCGTTCGATACCCGTATGCTGCACTTTTACGACAACCGATCTTCCGTCCAACGTCGTGGCATAGTGCACTTGGCCAATGGATGCCGAGGCAAAGGCGACGGGATCAAACTGAGCATAGAATTCGTCGATTCTTCCTCCCAGTTCTAACTCAACCATATGGATCACCGATTCGGGATCGTCCGCTGGCGTGTTGGCTCGCAGCTGAGCCAGTTCCTGGGCAAGTGGTTCGCCGACCAGATCGGGGCGCGTGCTGAGCACCTGCCCCAGCTTCACAAACGTCGTCCCCAGTTCGGTCAACGCGACGCGTATCCGTGCGTTGGTTGTCAGCCCCCCCTCGGGTGCTGCGCCTCGAAATCGATCAAGCCATGGGACGGGAACCGCCGACAGCCAATCGGCCAATCCATGTTTACCCAGGACCGCGACGACTTCGCGAAACCGGTCCGCGTTGCGAACAAGCTGAGGGACGTCGGTTAGATCCATTTGAGTATCCAGATAATCGCGTGCAGTGCGTCTTGAAGCAGCTAAATGCCAAAAACCGCTATCGAATCGCTCCCGAGCCGCTATTCGGGTGCGAGACAAAAGATTCGGGCAAGTGTTTGGCGTTTCGGAGCCTGGCTTTGGTGCCCGAACCTATTCCCAGAACGATGACTGACCAACCGCCATGCCGGGGGAGGGCTACATGGCGGATCGCTTCCTATCCTAGCGTGTCGGGAAGATTCTGTGGCGAGGGCGTCTTGCTACGAAAGTCGCCTGCGACGAGAGGCTTAGGGAACGACCGATCGGTGGACTACAACCGCCACTCAACATGAGCGGCCCCAGACCTTCGTGCAGACGAAAATCAAAAAGAATCCCGCAGCGCAGAACCTGGTCCCCGGGATCCCAACGTTCAACCATGACGAGAACGCTTCTCTGTCGATCGGTGATTGCTCGGATTCCATCGCGATGAATGTGGCACAGCGGAATCTGTATTCGCCTTGAAGCAAGCTTCGGTTGATCGATCTCTAGTTGGGCTTTGGTTTGATGAAAAGAACTTCGCCACGTTCGATCCAGCCCTTACGCAGGTCGACGCGAAACCATCCGTCGCTGTTCTTTTTATGAAATCGAATACCGCTGCGTTGCCCGAATTCTTTCAAATCGTATTGTGCCCACGTCTTGCCCATGTCTGGTGAAATCATAAATCCTGTCGCGTAAGGCGACGCAGGCGCGTAGTGTGCCGACAAAATCACACCATCTTCGATGATCATGTTGGCCGATTCGTAATGAGGATTGAACAGCAATTCGTGCTTCGTCGTGTCCGCCAGATCAGCCGGATCACATCGAAAAATGCCACGATCGTGAGGCATCGTGCCGTTCTTTCCATTCGCATCGGCTGCCCAGTACAGCTGCCCATCGACAAAGTTGATGCCACCCGATTTGAACCGTGAATTGGAATTCACTGAAACAAGTACCTTCCAATCCCATGAATCATTCTTGGCATCGTAAGTGCCTCGAAGCCAATGGCATTCATGCTGGCTGCTGCCATCAGGGGCGGTCCGATCATGGTCACCAGTGCAAGCGTAAAACGCGTTCTCGTCGGGGTTGTACGTTACACAGTGGATGTGCCGGCAGACGACAGGATTGTCCGGATCGCCCAGCAGATCACTCGGCGTCCCACCAGGTTGCTGGAAGGAGGGACTCTGGCCAAACGAATACGCAATCTTGACAGTCTGCCCTTGGTCCGTCGAATAGTAAATATTAATGGGAACCGCACCGCCTAAAACGTTGCAGTAGTTGCCCCACACCAGCATCTCGGATCCGTCGACGTCCCAAGTATGGACACCGTCGAGCGAGTGAAAGTACCAACCCGGTTTCTCTGGATCGATCGGTCGATGCGGAAGATAGTCACTACCGTCCTTGTCTTTGACGATAATCTCTTTGTAGCTGCCGAGGTTATCCGTACTGAGATACAGACGCGTCCGCGTCGCGAACAGAATGTTTCCGTTTTCCAAGATGCAACTGAACGTGATATTGTCCGCATTACGGAAGATCGCATCATGCGGCCAAGTCTTCCCGTTATCTTCCGACAAGAACACTTTGCCCATGCCAAAACCGAACGCCTTATTGTCTCGCTGCGAATCAATGTAAGGGCCGTCAGGAGCCAAGCGATACCAGAAATGTTCGGTCGATTTTGCGTCCGTCGTATCTGCCCAAGTTCTGTCGATTCCAGATAACAGCACTCCGCCACTTGCCGCTGAAGCAATTAGCAAACGCCGCCGAGTCAATGCAAGGGACGCGTTTTTCTCAGGTCGTGTATTCATGGCGAACTCGTCTGTGGGAGCTGGTAACGGGATCATTGTTCAGGTAATCACGGCTGCGATCGAATCCCTCCGATCCAACCGTGAATGGTCTGATTATAGATGCCACAACGCTCGGCAACGACGTTCGCATGAAAGACAAGCGAGGAATCCACGATTCGGTCACGCTTTTGGCATCTTCGCCGATCTTTGTTAGCGGATCGGCGCGAGCCGACCGGCAAGTACGCGGGATTTCCAGGGCGGAGGCCGGACGGCTTGCGCCGTGCCGCTAGGAAAGTAGTGCGGCGATCTTTGTTAGCGGATCGGCGCGAGCCGACCGGCAAGCACGCGGGATTTCCAGGGCGAGGGCCGGACGGCTTGCGCCGTACCGCTAGGAAAGTAGTGCGGCGATCTTTGTTAGCGGATCGGCCCGAGCCGACCGGCACGTACGCGGGATTTCCAGGACGAGGGCCGGACGGCTTGCGCCGTGCCGCTAAGAAAGTAGATCGACGATCTTTGTTAGCGGATCGGCGCGAGCCGACCGGCAAGTACGTGGGATTTCCAGGGCGAGGGGCCGGACGGCTTGCGCCGTGCCGCTAGGAAAGTAGTGCGGCGATCTTTGTTAGCGGATCGGCGCGAGCCGACCGGCGAGCACGTGGGATTTCCAGGGCGAGGGGCCGGACGGCTTGCGCCGTGCCGCTAAGAAAGTAGTGCGGCGATCGATGGCACTCTAGGACGCGTGGTTTTGCCAGCTCGGCCGCCTAAATGGGCGATGCAAAACAACAAAAGAGTTCACTCATTTTTTCTGCCGGACCACTTTCAACAATTGCTGGAACGCTTCCCCTACAATTGGCTCTCCTTTGGATTTTCGTTTTCTGCAACACGACCCGGATTGCACGGTTCGTTTGTGGCATCACAATTATCGACAACCCATTCGCTTTGCCGTTTCTCACGCCATCAAGATGCCTTCGAGCCGACGCATGTCCGACAATCTTTCCGAAAAGCCCGCCGCCCCCGCCTTGAAATCAACGGCGGAGATCACCATTCGCGTTGTTGTGTTGGGGTTGATCCTATCCGTCGTGATGGGCGCCGCCAATGTTTACGTCGGGCTAAAAGCTGGGATGACCGTTTCGGCGTCGATTCCAGCGGCGGTGATGGCGATGCTGTTGTTCCGGTTATTCTTTAAAAATTCAACCATCCTTGAAGCGAACCAAGTTCAAACCTGTGCTTCGGCTGGCGAGTCCTTGGCGGCGGGCATTATTTTTACGATGCCTGCGATGATTCTGATCGGATACTGGACCGAATTCGATTACTGGACCGTGACGCTGGTTGCGTTCACTGGTGGCCTGTTGGGAATCCTGTTTATGATTCCCATGCGGAAAGTATTTGTCGTCGACAATGACGAATTGAAATACCCCGAAGGGGTTGCCTGTGCCGCGGTACTCCAAGCCGGCGCATCCGAGGAGAAAGACGGCGCCGGAACCAGTTTGATTGTCGGCGGAATTCTGGGTGGCGTGGTAAAGCTTGTTGGTGGATTTCTGGGGCTTATTAGCGGCAGTTTGGAAACAGCAGGCGTCGCCGGTTCCAGGATCTTTTATTTCGGCGGCGACCTTTCGCCGATGCTGATCGCCGTTGGATTTATCGTTCGACTGAACGTGGCGATCTTGATCTTTATCGGTGGCGCGATGGCTTGGTTAATCGGGATTCCGCTGCTGGGCGGTGGGTTGACCGGCGAAGGGGCTGACAGCGCCGTCGATCAAGCGTATGGCATCTGGAGCAGTCAGCTTCGCTATGTTGGCGTGGGAGCCATGGTCGTTGGCGGTTTCAGCGCACTGATCGCGGTGCGACATGGTTTGGTGGCTGCCATTGCACACCTATGGCAGGGGATGACCGGCGATAAAGATGTCACGCAAAAAGACACGGAACGCGACATTCCTTCGTGGGCCATCCTAACGCTGGGTTCGGTATGCGTCGTGTTGCTGGCGATGATGAATTACTGGTTCACCCACAACACGGGGATCACTCTCCTATCGACCGTCGTCATATTGGTGATGGGTTTCTTTTTCACGGCGGTCGCCAGTTACATCGTCGGCTTGGTTGGCAATTCAAACAGTCCGGTTTCAGGAATGACCATTACGGCCGTGTTGGTCGCCGGTGCGTTGCTGTACTTGGCTAATTACACCGGCATGGACGGGATGGTCGCCACGCTTGGTATTGCGGCGATCGTGTGCTGTGTTGCCTGCACCAGCGGCGACGTTTGCAATGACTTGAAAACCGGTTCCCTCGTTGGTGCCTCTCCGTTCAGGCAGCAGATGATGCAGATCGCTGGAGTCTCTGTGGCGGCATTGGTCATGGCGCCGGTTTTGACGTTGCTTCACGAACATGGAGGCGGGATCGGAAGCAAGGAACTGTCCGCGCCTCAAGCCGGTTTATTCGCCAGCCTCGCCAAAGGTTTTGCAGGCGAAGGGGAACTACCATGGAAAATGATCGGAATCGGTGCCGGCCTGGGATTCGCAATCCTATTGATCGACGGAGCCCTGAAACGCAGCGGAGCAAAGTTCCGAGCTCACTTGATGCCGATTGCGGTCGGGATGTATTTGCCATTTGGATTGGCAGCCCCCATCTTGATCGGCGGCTTGATCGCCCACTTCTACTCGAAAGGCAAACCAGAGAAAGAGCACGATACCGTGCTGCACCGCGGCGTGCTGTTCTCATCGGGAGTCATTGCAGGCGAGGCTCTAACCGCAGTCGGCATCGCGGGACTGGCAGCGATCGGAATTCAATCGCTCAAACTTGGAGTTTCACCAGCAATGGTGACAGGACTCTCCTGCCTAGCAGCGGCATCGATCGTGATCATTTTTGTGCTCATGTCAAAACCGCTTGCCAAAAACAACCAGTAAAAATCGTCCTGAAACAGTTGCCGCATGCCGGTATCTGTTTGCGATCTAAAACGTTTGAACCTTCAATGCAGTTCAGCTGACTGCAGTGGCGGCGACGCAGGAAACCGTCACACGTTCAAGCGGACGTTACTGCCCAGCCTTCGAACACGAAGGGGAACGGGTTTTCCGCTGCATAGTCCAGCCCAATGTGCGTACTTAAAACGAAGTGAAAAATGATCGCGTACGCTTTCCTCCGCAGCACTCTTCGAAAAAGGAGCGCCCCCACAACGCTGTGGATCAGCCTGTAGTTGTCTGCCGGGAATTCATTTCACACATGGAGCAAACATGATCTTTCGAATCAAAGAGAAGTTCTGGTCATGGGGCAATGATTTCAGCATTGATGACGCCGAAGGGAACCTCCGTTACTACGTCGATGGCGTGGCGTTCTCATGGGGTAACAAGCTCTCCTTCCAGGATCCCAACCGCAACGAGCTGGCGTTCATTAGCCAAAAGCTGTTGTCATGGAAGCCTCGGTACCAAATCCTCATCAACAATCAGCTATTTGCCGAGGTGATCAAGGAATGGACTTGGCTGAAAAAGAAGTTCACATTGGACGTGCCTGGCCCGAACGACTACACAATCGACGGATCTTTTTGGGAGCATGAGTTTACGTTTCAACGATCGGGACGGACGGTGGCAAGAGTGAGCAAGAAGTTATGGTCCTGGACCGACAGCTACGGCGTAGATGTGATCGAAGGCGAAAACGAAGTCGCCATCCTATGTGCATGCATCGTCATCGATCAGGTCCTGCACGATGAAACGACTCGCAGCAGCACAAACAACTAAAGTACGAGAGCGGACGATTGCTCGTTAAAAAGAATTTGCAGGGAACCGTGTTGTCCAGATTGACGTGAAAATGCATCCTGTTCGCAAGTGCTTTCCAACGAGAAATAGTAGGCCGCTAAGGGCGTGAAGCTCTTCACATCGCGTTTCGCTGGAGATGTGACATTGATAGCTGGCGTGTTAACAGCCTCCGCATCCACACGACCTACTTCCGTCCGCTTGCTCTGGCATTCATTGCGCCGCCCCATCGAGCCCGCACGCTGCCCAAAGAGCCCGTTTCCACGGGTGCACCTTTCGCGCTCACAACTGGCAGGCGACCTCACCCTACGATCGAAATGCGGGGGATCGCCGCATGGCTGTCGATTGTCCACACGCTCAATCCGGGCGGCTGGGAATCTGACGCGGTCTCGTCGGGGCCTTGCACGGCTCCGACAGGCTCTCTTACTGCTCCGACAGATTCTCTCCAATACTTGACGTCTGAAACAACCTAACCCAGTCCTTGATGCCGTGAAACTGAATGCGGCAATGCCGTGAACTTGAATGCGGTTCCACTAGTTCAGTGCACATTACATGCCGCATTTCTCTCCGGGCTGATCGCAAGCTCCGCTGCTATCGAGAAAGCTTGAGGAGACGTGAAATCGATTCGTGACTTATCACCGGTCTGCCCACGCTCTGGCGATCGTGCCTGCCGTAACCAGACGCTAGTTCCCACTCGGAAACGGTCACTTTTTGATTTAACGCCCCGACGAACTCGGCCGATTTGCTGAAAGCGGCCCCTCGTTTGCAGCACAGGTTTTCTGCGGTTACTCAACCGTGTTTTCAGAACGATGTGGTTGAAACAACCACGGCTACACTTACCAAGGATTCTCTCATGCCTACCATAAGCGACGCAACGACTCTTGAATCCCTTTTGCCGGACGCCTTAAAGAACCTCGCTTCGGTTTCGGGTGATCCCTGCGTTTCTATATTGATGCCGACACACCGCAGCGGACGTGAGACTCAACAAGGGCCTATTCGGTTAAAGAACTTGCTTAAAGAAGCTCGCGAGAAACTGAAGGCGGCTGGGCATAATGACGACCTTCTGGACAGCCTCGCTTCCAAACCCGACGAAAACGAGTTCTGGCAGCATCAAGGCGAGGGGCTAGCAATCTTCCTAAACAGGGATGATTGCCGTATGTTTCGACTCAATCGCGCCGTCGATGAGAAGGTTTTCATTGGCGAATCGTTTTTTATTCAACCGTTGATCCGCGAATCCAATTCCGGTGGCGAATACTTCGTGCTTTCGCTTTCCTGGGACGAAGCCTGCCTGTTCCGCGCTGTCGGGGAATCGCTCAGCGTGGTCGAAACGACCACACTGCCAGCGAAATTCGAAGAATTGGTATTGCCGCGTGATCCGGAGGTAAGCCTGCAGAACACCAGTCATCGCAGTGTCGGCAACACCGCCGGGACATCGACTGCGATGTTTCACGGGCAAGGCGAAGGCGAGAGTAAAATCGAGGCCGACCGCGATCAATATCTGTGCCTAGTCGGCGATGACGTAGCCGCCGCGATCTATAACACAGGTTTGCCGCTAGTCGTAGTTGCCACCAGCGAAGTGACCGGGCATTTCGAGGCAACGGGCAAGGTACACGTAGACGCAAAAGCCGATGGCAGCCCTTCCGAATGCACCGCTGATGAACTTCGCGAGCATGCTAAGAAGGCGATCACCCCTCACTTAAAGGCAGACCATAGCGATTTCAATGAACGCTTCGGGACTGCTTTGGCGAACTCCAAGGCTTCTGCTGAATTGGATGAGGTCTTGGCAGCTGCGAAATCCGGCAAAGTCGATTCGTTGATGGTTTGCCAGAGGGATGGTCGCTGCGAACAAACGAATCAGGCGGTCCTAGAAACACTGCGAAACGGAGGCGATGTGCTGCAATGCAGCCCCGAATTCATGCCCCCTGACGCCGACGTCGTCGCCGCGATTCTACGCTTTTAGAGACAGCTACTGAACTGTCGTAAGCACGTTCTGTAGAAGAAGGGGCTTAGGAAATCGTTGCCCAGTTTGTTCGAACTCGTTCACGGATTATCACTAAGCATCCGCTGCATCTAAAATCGGATTTACATAAGAAGCAACCAATGGACTTTGCCGAACCCACCTTCGACACCGATCTGGATATTGAAGGCTTCACGCTTACCGGCGCAGAAAATTCAATCAGCGCAGCCGAAATCGACCGTTCGTGCAAAACTTCCCGGCTCAAATCCTGTACCCCAACTTGGAGTACAACTCCAACCGCAAAGAGCATGAAGTAGAGCTTGCACTTACACTGTCTGGAAAACCTTTGCGACCGGCGAAGCGTGAAGGCAGAGTCTGGAGAAGAGCGTTGTAAAATGATTCGCCGCATCGAGCATTACAATTCGACGATATCCGGTGAACCTGAGCAAGCACGCATCGCAGCAAATACGACGATCGACAATCCCACCCCCCACCATTCTCGGCGTTACTAAACTCTCGCACCGTTTTTCTAAGCAAAGGCGAAGATGAGACAATGATGAACCATCTTATATCGCATATTTCACTCTATTCATTGATGTCGATCATAACCATGGGGATCGCCAGCGGACAAGATGCGCGTCCAGCTTCGACGGCAACTGGAAGCGCGAAATCGACGGAGATAATTACGGCCGTTCAGCGAGCCATCGTTGATCAAACCAATGAATTTCGCAAATCGAATCAATTAGAAGCGGTGCAGCGAAATGAACCCTTGATGCAAGCTGCTAAGAAGTTTGCAGAGTTCATGGCACGAACCGACAAGTACGGGCACCGAGCAAACGGCATGACACCTGCACAACGTGCGGAAAAGGCAGGTTACGACTACTGCATCGTCCGTGAGAACATCGCTTATCGCACGAACACCGGCGACGTTACTGCTGCCAGCCTGATCGAAGTATTTGTTCAAGGTTGGATCGATTCCCCTCCACATCGAGAAAACATGCTCGCCGACTATATCACCCAAACGGGCGCAGCAGTCGCGACAACGGATGGTGTCACCTACTATGCGGTGCAATTATTTGGACGTCCACAGTCGGCGGCGTTTCAGCTGAAGCTAACCAATGACTCCCAAAAAACCGAAACGATCCGCTTCGAAGCAAACGACCAGAGAGACGAGGTTGAATTGCAGCCACAGATGACCGTGACCATGACAAGATGCTTGCCGACAAAGGTTTCGCTGGCCAGAAGTGACGAATCGAAAACAGTCCGTTCCGATGCAACCTTCCGCGTGACAAACGAGGGGACGATAGAGCCGTCTGAAACCCCATAACAACAGAACCTGGGAGAATCAGTAACCGGACAAAGCCAGCCTGCCAGATGAAATCCCCTCAGTCGATGAAGTCAATACTTGCCCTGTGCGCCGGCCGAATCAACCTAATCGGCTCATGCCCCCGTTCAGATGATCGCCTGCAATTTGAACACTAATCGGAAACTCCTGATTTAACAGCCAGTCGACTTAATCGAAAGCAAAAAACAGTTGTAGCCTTCCGATCGGGGCGTGAATTTTAAGGCAGGCGTGAGAAGCAAAAGGCGAATCTTGCAGATTGGTTTCTGGGCCAGACTCTTGAGGCGATTAACCATTCGTCGCCGCCCGCTAGAGTCGTTGTCGTAGGAAAGTTGCTGCGCTTCGCCATTGCCCACAGCATAGCGGAGCAACATGTTACGGCCGTGTAAATCGCAGCCAATCATGATAACATTAGACATGGGTTCGGTACCTCGTTGTGGAAGTTGTAAAGCTATTCAAACTCCCAACGAGTGTGCCGAACCTTTTTTCTCTTCCAAGCCCCCCTCATAGTTTCTCCGCGAAAGTTTCGCTTGCAGGCGTTCTTTCGCGGAGCGAAAGGCGACACTGTTTAGCCCGGTTGATTGCCTTGCTGGGTTGGATGCTTACGGAACCCTCGTCTCTAGAGACATGCAAAGAAAACCGGGCTCCCCTCGGCCTCCAAACAAGCTCGTAGTTCTCCATTCCGCAATTATTTTTAATCCTTTCGCTTTTTTAGTGGGAAGTCTTCGTCGCGGCGCGGTCTATCATCAAGGTGTCAGGCGAATCAGTGACGAGGTGAATGTGCGGTGCTCCTATGAAAACGTTGCCGAAATCGTGGATGCACACGCCGATGCGCTGCTGCTGTTCGCAAGACAGTGGTCCAAGGTTTCGGCGGAAGATGTCGTTCAGGAGGCCTTTCTTCGATTAGTCCGTCGCGTTAAGGCAAACGATTCACCCGAGAATGTCGTTGCGTGGCTGTACAGCGTGATTCGTAATGAACTGATCACGATGCACCACAAAGGTCAGCATTCTCGTGCCCGGGAGGAGTCCGTCGCTACGGACCGGCCCATGTGGTTTGAACCGTCGGTCGATACACGACTTGACGCGAGCCGTGCGGCCGAACAATTAAAAATACTACCGATTGAACAGCGTGAGACCGTCGTCGCGAGAATTTGGGGCGAGCTCTCATTCGAGGAGATTGCCAGGTTGACGAAATCGTCGCGGTCAACGGTCCATCGCCGATACGTTTCAGGACTCGAAACGCTTCGCAAGAGTCTATCTTGAATTGGAGGAGCAAGCCATGAACCGTGAAAACAAAGACCTCTCGAAAAACCGTCCAGAGATCTCCGCCATCGAAGCCACGCTGGCTCAACTGCGGCCACGTCGTGAGGCGAGATTCTCCGACGAAGTCAAAAGCCGAGCGAGGTCGGAACTGTTGGGCGAGAGTACGGCCTGTGAGAGCCTGACCGCGACGGTTAGGGTCCCGCTGACCCACTACATCCGAATTGCCCAGTTCAATGCGGCCGCGAGCGGCCTGCTACTGGGGCTATTGTTCGGCGCACTGCTGGGCGGATTGGGCGTTTTCCTTTCTCTCAACCACATCTACACAGAATCATCTCCTCCAACGCAGTCGCATCACCTGACGGCTTCGCCCTTTGATCGGATGTTATTGGTGAACGAGACGTCGCTAACACCACAGGAGCGAGCGTTGTTCGATGAACTCAAACAGGAGCTCCACTATGGCCGAAAATAGATCAAGCTCTCCGCCGTTGCCGGACGACCAATCAACGTCGATCGATCCCGATGACGCGATCAAAGACGTCAACGAAGCAATGGCGATACTGCATAGAAAACCATTCGGATGCCTAGCTCGATCAGCAAAATACGGCGGCATCCTGCTTCTCTTGCTCACTGTGTTCGTCTACTGGAACTTCTTTCGCAAGCCACCGCTAAAGATATCGAGGGCGACGACATATATCACCGAACCGCTAACCCGCGAAGGTACGCGAGTCGATTACTTCGCAGCGTTTGAGGACGAGTTTTATGGGCCCGAGATAAAAACCGAGAACAATGGTTATCGGCTTATTGTCCGCGCGTTAGGCGATGTCACGCAGGACGGGCAGAAACGGTCCACTGCCAGCCAATTCTACGAGAAGCTCGGACTCGATCCAGAAATCGCGCCCAGCATGAGCTATATCGAATCGTACGATTTCCTAAAAAAGTACTGTAGCGATGAAGGGCTTGAAGAGACTCAGGCAGTTGAATTCGATGCGAAACTAAACGAACCCTGGACACTCGACGACTTGCCGATGATGGAGCCGTGGCTTGAAGAAATCGGCCCCATCCTGGACCTGTTGACAGAAGCGGTTCGACATCCTGCGTACCGTTTTCCGATCGTACGGATCGATGAAAACGGAACCCTTGTAAACACGACCTCGCTGAATGAAGTTCAAAAGACGCGTTCCTTTGCCCGGATGCTCGTTGCGCGAGCCAACTATCGGTTGGGAACAGGCGAAATCGACGGCGCGATCGACGACGTGATTACGTGCGTTCGCCTCGGACGCCACACGACCTACCAAGGGACAATAATGGACCGTCTGGTCGGAATTGCGGTCGAGGGTATCGCTCCCACGGTCGGTGTTGCTTCCCTCCTAGAAAGGCAACCTTCGAAAGAGCAAATACGGCGTCTAATTGATGAACTAGACGCTATTCCGCCTCGCATCCCCATGTCCCGGACGCTGTTGGCTGAACGCTACCAATCGCTTGATTTCCTTCAGGCGATGGCTTACGGCGACAAATCGCTCGCGGAGCTATTCTCGCAATGGGAAAACAACGGCTCCATCCCTAACACCGGGATCGCAAATCTTTCTGTCGACTGGAATATCGTCATGCAGCGGGTTAATCAGCAATTTGACGACTTGGAAACGGGACACATCAACGGGCCCATCTTAGATCCACGGAACAACAAGTTGCTGAGCAATCTCTTCATCGGCGCGCGTTCGCGGGAAGTCGCCGAACTGTTCTCTATACTTTATGTGCCGGCACTTCAGACGAGCATCGAAGCCAATGACCGTATCGACTGTGTGGAAAACGTCCAACGGATTACGCTGGGCATGCTGCTGTACGAACGCGAGCACGGCACGCTTCCACCGGCATACAGCGTCGACGCGACTGGCAAACCACTGCACAGTTGGCGTGTGCTGCTGCTACCGTATCTCGGCGAGCAGGAACTGTGGGGAAAACTTCGGATCGACGAACCATGGGACAGCGAACACAACAGACAATTCCACGACCTGAACGTCTTCAGGTATCAGTGCCCCAGTGCGGAACTCCAACCCGGGCAGACCAACTACTCGGTCGTCGTAGGTGAGAACACGGCCTTTCAACAGGGTGTAGGAAAATCTCTCGACGACTTTGGCATGCATCTGATCCTGGTTGTCGAGCGCGAGCAATCGGTGTGTTGGATGGACCCAACATCGGAACTACCACAATCGGTCGCCCTCGAAGGAATAAATCAGAACAACGATGGAATAGGGAGCCCTCATCCGGGCGGAACAAACGTCGGTTTTCGCGACGGAGCGGTGAGGTTCATTTCCCAAACAATCGAGGACTCCAAGTTGCAAGGTCTGCTTATCGGCACGATGGAAACGCGAGACTGGTAAACGGCGACTGGTTGGAAAACCCATGATGGAGAAAAGGGGTACCAATAGATTCGAAGTATCTGTCGCCCGCTGGGCATAAATCTTTTAGTGCCTTCTTTCGCGGAGAGACTGTGAATTTTTTATTGTCGCCTTTCGCTCCGCGAAAGTAGCTCCCAAAAGACGTTCTTTCGCACGTCCCGAGCGAAAGGTGACACTATTCAGTCCGGTTAGTATGAGAGAAAAGGGGAGAGCCAAAAGCCTACCTCTCTAATCGCAAATCCCCTGACCTGACAGATGGTTAACAACTCCCATCAGGACCTTCTAGGAGGGATTCTTCGGGGGCTCGAATGTCGCTATTGGGCAAGCCGTCGGGGTATTCTTGTTTGATTCTTTGGATCGCATTGGTGGCGACGGCAAGATGCTGGTTCTTAGTTTCCGCATAAAACGCTTTTGCCGAAGTCGGTAACTTTGGTTGTCCGTGCAGCGGTTTGTCGGAAACGCACAACAGGGTGGCATTGGGGATCCGGTAGCGAAAGCCGTTGGCCGCAACGGTCGCGGATTCCATGTCAACGGCGATGCTGCGACTGACACGAAGATGCTCGAGCGTTCTTTGCAGCGACAGTTCCCAGTTGCGATCGGCCGTCGTGAAAACCGCTCCGATCCGATACGGCAAATCCGCTTCGTCAAGCGCACTGGCGAGTGCTCGGTTGAGCAAAAAGCTTGGCGTAATCGGGACGGAGGGGGGCAACGATTCGTCAAGCAAGTGATCGCCGCGCATGTATCCAGACGCCAAGACAAAATCGCCAATCTCTTGGTGATTTCGAACGCCCGCACAGTGCCCCACCATCAACATCGCATCGGGACGAAGAACCGCCAAATGATCCGTCAGGTTTTTGGCATTGGAGGGACCGACGCCGATGTTCACGATGCTGATGCCCAGGTTGTCGTTCTGCTTGTGATGCAGTGCCGGCATTTGCACATTGTCGCGGTTCGGTTTCTCACAATCCGGGAATTGGTTCATGAAGGCTTCGATATGCATGTTGTAATTCGTCAACAGCACATATCGCTGAAAATCTTCGGCCCGTGTTCCCGTGTAGTGCTCCAGTCGCTCAATGGAAAGATCCGAGCGTTCCGGCCCGAACAGAAACACCTTTTTCCGAGTCAAATCGAAATCGGTCTCATCGACCAATTCCAACAAACGAGGCGAACGGAGATCGACGCGTGGCCTCGACCGCGTGACAGTGATCTCGGCACCTCGACGAGCCAGTTTCAACAGCTCGCGGCGCAAGTACCACCGGTAGGCGCGCGGCCTAGCGATCTTACCCGACAGTTCCGGGTTATGCTTGGACCAATGACGGTACACGGTCAACTTAGAATAGAAGCCGTCCTCATAGGTCTGTTCCATTCGCGCACAGGCGGCCTTAATTTGTTCGCACAGCTCGTCATCGGGCAGGCTGGGATCAATTCGATAGGTCTCTTCCATGCATCTAATTATAACAAAAGAGGACAACTAGGCTCCGCCCCGCGTCGAATCCAAACCGTTTTAAATAGATCGACGGGGCCCGTAGGCTGCCGTTTTAATCGGAAGCGGCGAAAGATTGTAGCCTTTCGCTTTGCGAAAGTTGCTTGAAGGGAGCGTTCTTTCGCGGAGGACATGAAAAGTATTGATGACGGCTGCTGTCGTGCGGCGAAGGATCCTAGGTCGCTGCCGCAGCGGGTTAAGATTTCGGCAGCTGTTTGTTTCCGTTGGGCTTGTCCCGGTCGGTACAACCACTGGCAGCTACCCTATTGCTGCGTCCCAGTTCATCCTTCTCCGCCAGGCTCGATTGCAAATGGGGGTAGCTGCCAGTTGAGATTTCGGTCTCTTGATACACCACAGCAATCCGCTAGGAAACCGCCAACTAATAAATCGCACGAGCCTCGGGGGGACGTGCGACAAATAAGTGAAGAAAGTCTGGCTCCCCTCGCCCCTAAGCGAGCTCTTTGGTGCGGAAGAAATCTCTGCTAGTTCGTTGCGTGATCTCTGCCTCTTTGTTTGATTTAGTGGAGCTTGCTTGGGGGAGAGGGGGAGATTTCCAGGCGGCGATTTTGCGGCGAAGACGCTGCGAACGCCTCGGATTTCAAGCGGTTATGCCACTCCTTGCCCAACGCTGTCGGCCCCTCTCCCCCAAAACAAGCCTTTGAATCGTACTTAATTGAATTAGCTGGCGAACCGTTGATCCAGTACCAAACCGGTATTAGGCGAGCTTGTTTTGAGGGCGAGGGGAGCCAGACTTTCTTCACTTATTCTTTTCACGCCCCTCGTAGCTCTGCCTCTCTCGTAGCTCTGCCTCTCTCGTAGCTCTGCCTCTCTCGTAGCTCCGCCTCTCCGAGGCGGAGAGCTCAGCAAGCACGAGTCTCGGAGAGACTCGACTACGTGCCAATGCACCGAACCGAATGGCGATACTTAGGCAGCAATTTCACGGCGGACCAACCCTCGTAGCTCCGCCTCTCCGAGGCGGAAACCTCAGCAAGCACGAGTCTCGGAGAGACTCGACTACGTGCCAATGCACCGAACCGAATGGCGATACTTAGGCAGCAATTTCACGGCGGACCAACCCTCGTAGCTCCGCCTCTCCGAGGCGGAGAGCTCAGCAAGCACGAGTCTCGGAGAGACTCGACTACGTGCCGGATATCAATTCGGCGTCGGCTCGACACTCGCAGCACCGAAAACTCTGGTGCTACGGCTGAGCTTGCAACACGATGTTAAAGGGCGTCTCTGCAATTCGACGGCAGTGAGAGAATCCAGCACCTTCGAGGATGATTTCCTTCAATCGCTTCTCTCCGGCTTGAGCCCCCAATGCTGCGCCGGTCTCCTGCGCTAGCGAGGTCGGCACGCAGACCATCGTCGACGCAGCATAATAAAGTCGACTAACTGGATTCATGTTTTCCGCGACCGTATCACCAGCCATCGGCTCAACAATCATACACGTGCCATCGGACTCCAATGCGGCGTGAATATGCTCCATGCCGCCGATCGGATCCCCCATGTCGTGTAAGCAATCAAAAACGGTTACGAGGGAGTACTTTCCAGGCAGCTCTTTAGCGAGAGCGACTTCAAACCTGACGTTCGTTAATTCGTGAGACGCTGCGTGCTTGCGAGCTTCTTCAATCGAGTTCTTATGAAAATCGAAGCCGATAAATTCGGAATTTGGAAATACCTGCGCCATGATTGTTGTCGTTATTCCGTGCCCGCATCCCACGTCGGCAACTCGGATTCCCTTTTCTAGTTTGGCAATCATCCCTTCGATCGATGGCAACCAAGCTTGAATGAGGTGATTTTCGTAACCCGGCCGAAAAAACCTTGCGACCGCACATGACAAGCAGTGAGTCTGATCGCCCCACGAAACGCCGCTCCCGGTTTGAAACGCTTCTCGCACTTGCGGTTCGTTGTCCTGAAATGCGGCGGCGGCTCCGAAAGCTGGAGCAAGGTAAAACGGGCTACTGCGATTCGCGAAGACAAAAGCCTGCTCGGGGGTCATCGAAAATTTCCCGGCTTCCGCATCGTAGGCGATGTAGTTTGAAGCGGCCTGAGCGCACAACCATTCGGCCAAATAGCGTTCAGCCAACCCCGTCGACTCGGCCAATTCGTGCGACGTACTCGGTCCCAATTCGTTCAGTTTCTCGTAGATACCTAGGCGTTCTCCGATCTGTACAAGCGGCACGATGAATGCCCCCCCTAGATCGTGAAGCACACTGCCAACAAGCGTGTTTAGTTTCGTTTCATCCATTGCAACATGTTCCTTGTTTATTGAGGAATCAAGAGATTCCAGGACGAGAATGGCTCAGCGATAGAACAAGCGAAAACACCTTACTTTGCTACAAACAAAATGAGGAATTCGTTTTTGCGATTAGCACTGCGAATCGTTCTTTATCGAACCTTTGATCTTGGGGAACAGAGCTTTTCAGGGGGTGCCCGACAGTTTTGTGCTTGATCGATGGACGATTGAATTAGGACTGCCGAATTGAATGACCTTTGACTGCTGCCGATCATCCAACAGGGAACGTTCTTTCCTTCCAGCGTCACGTCCACCAATCCGCAACCATCGTAACTCGCGACGATCCCAACTGAATGGTCGTCTAAATCACTGTGACTGCATCGATCGCAAACAGTGAGAAAAGATCGCCAATTGCAGCAGGTCATTGCACCGAGTGTGCGAAGAATTATAGATACCTTGGATTCGGACAACCAGATAAAAGCATTTGCCAGACCACTGTCCATCCGTCCTGTGCAACAGCCGTCGCAGCGTGATTCAGCTGCATCGACCGGTGCGCCCCCCTGCCACCATCGGCTCCCAAACGATCCTGAACACCTTTTCCTCCTCGGGTCGATTCTGTGATTCACGCCTAAACCACCGTTCCGTGCGCAGTGCTTTTAAGTTGCACGGCCCTGTCGTTCCGTTATCCTTGACGGCCACGATATTTCATTAGCGATCCTTGGACGCGATTTGTTTTAACCAACGGTCAAAATATTGCATCCTCCCAGAATGAAGATTTTGGTGAACTCCATGTCTGGGCGAGATCGGTTCTGAATCGCGTTGTGGCATTCGAAATGGACACCAACGAACATCCTTTGGAGAGTAATGATGCGGTTCCGCTCATCGATCCTATTCGCACTGCTTTTGTGTTGCTCCACTCTTTGCGGGCAGTCTCCGTTGGCGACTGACATTACTTTGACCGGCAAGGTATGGATGGCAAACGGGGAACCAGCAGTTGGTGCAACCATCCTGTGCGACGATTATTCGCCAGAACCTGTGCGAGTTCTGACCGATGAGAATGGGGACTTCCTCTTAAGGGTTGAAGGCCACTGGGATACGCAAATTTCAGCAGCGAGCAATGACCTGCGTCAGCAGGCGGCACTGCGAATCTCCTCCGCCGATTTGCGTAGCGTACAAAACGAGCCGATCCGAATTCAACTTCGCGACGCACGGCCGATCCAACTTGAAATCCGCAAGAATGGCGAACCGGTGGCCGCGGCCAGAATTGGAATTCAAAACCGTCCGCTTAGCTTGACGAAAACGGATTCTGATGGCAACGCGACCGCATGGGTGCCCGCAGATGAAAAGGTTGACCGCATTTGGGTTTTTCATCCCCAAGAAGGTGTCGCGGCATGGGAGCCCGGCCAAAGTGACCATCAACTTCAAGACGGCGTGCCACTACAGCTCTCAATGCATTCCGCCAATCCTCATCTCATTCGCATGCGAGATCAATTCAGGGATCCCGTTGAAGGGGTCACTGGAATGCTCCCCAAAACCTGAGCCAGGTGCTATGAAAGTCTAGAACCAATTTCGGCAAAGGATTTTTCATGCGCAAGAAACGACGACGACATTCACCTGAACAGATTATCAAGAAGCTACGCGACGCCGACACGATGTTGGCGTCGCACGACGTGCGTTGATCGTCTAACGAGGGCGCATGAGCGAATTGGCGAGAATTGCGAGACTACCGAATTTGTAACCGCTCGAATGTGCCATAGAGGGCACCGAAATCACAGAGAAGGAAAGGGCACCCACTTATTAACGCGGGTGCAATCACCTGGGCATGCTTTGTAACGCGCGTACGAAATATGCGCCGGTGGGAAAGACGATCGCGCTGAGGGAAATCCCCCTTAGAGATGGCTTGCCGTTCTTTGAACGCGAAGCTGTCAACCGGTCGGCGTGGCAAGCCCCTAGTCCAACAACGGTTTTGCGTTTTGCTCTCTTCGCTCCTGGAATGACTTGAATCGATTCGCTGATCGATTCTTGAACTCTGAATCTACTTCAAGCCGCGAGTTACATTTTCGGCATACGATCCACATCTGATCTGCCTTATTCCGCGATTTAGAAATCCAATGATCGTACTGCGCAACTTCTTTTGGAGTTCCACGGTCATTTAGAATTTGAGTGAGTTCGCAGCAAGGGCATCGGTATTTATAAAAGTCCCGAACCGTTTGAACCAATTCTTCCTTCGTTTTGGGAGACGGATGCCGACGCCTTTCAATTGCGTCGATACGTTCAATAATCTGCGCTAGTCCTTCATCGATTTTCGATTCGAGCCTATACAAAACTTCCATTATTTCGGTGTCATTCACTCTGAGCTGTCCCCATTGCGTAAGCTAGATGTTGCTCAAGATATTCTAACGTGAGTAGCGGAGATGCGCATGCGACTAACTTCGCATTTCTTGCACCTGGCAACTTGTCGCGCGACATGCTGTTCGGCGGCAAGACGACTACTTCCACACGCGAATTACCGAATTCTAATTTGGACTTTTCGGAAAGGAAAAGGGGGCAATCAGGAAAAACGGTCACGACCAGAAGCAGTTTAGGTCCAAAGAGGAGAGATGAACGGTGAGGGGCTTCGCACGACGTACACCGATTGACGAACCAGGACGCGTGAGCGAATTGCGCCCACCGAATTCGCCACCGCCTTCATGAGCCACAGTGGGTACCTAGATCACGGAGGCAAAGAGGCTAGCCACTGACTGATGCGGAGGCCGCGCCGACCTAAACAGTCTCCGCTGCACGAGGCCGTTTAACATTAGCCGCCCGTGCCCGAACTGACCTTTGACCAGCACACGCAAGACAGTTCGATCATCGACGACGTGCCCCCTTTCACATCGCAAAAATCCTGGTCGAGGAAGTAGAAAACGTTCGCAGCCTCCAGTAAAATCAGCGACGGGCAAGAAAGACTAAGACCGTTCTTCGTGTGATTTTAGAGAATTTCGGCCTAGCAGCAACGCAGTCACTCTCGCCAGAGCTTGGAGCAGTTGGCGATACTTCTCTTTGTATCGGAGGTTGTGCCATAGGAAACTTGAAGGCACACCCACACCGCTAAGGACTTGATGGGAATTAAATCAATGCATTGGTCAAAATGTAACGCGGTGATGCTATGCCTTGCGATTGGCTTAGCTCTGTTTTGCCAATCAACTGGGTCCTCACAGGAACAGCGAACCTGGAAAGACACAACAGGGCAGTTTTCTATCGACGCGGTGTTGAATTCTCAGGACGAAAATTCTGTTAGCCTGAAAACCGTCGATGGCAGGCTGATGAACGTTCCGAAAAGCAAACTAAGCAAGAGCGACCTGGACTACTTGCAGGCACTGCCAGCGACGGCCCCAACACCTTCTGCGGCGGCAGCGGAACAGATGCTGACGGCAAAATTAAATGGAGAGCCGACTGCAGGAAAGCCCAAAGAAACGTTGCCTGACTTTCTTAGCCGAATAGGCACGCCCTTTTATATTGACCGCGCCAGTTTGGAGGAAATCGGCTTAACGCTTGAGGTGGAAATCAACACGGACGTACCTGCACCATCACTGGCCGACCAACTGGATGCCGCTTTGGCGCCACTCAGTTTGACATGGTATCGCCTCCGCACCGTTTTGGTTGTCGCCACCAAAGAAGCGACGGAGAAAAAAGGGATGGAAACCTTAGCCTACCGAATTCCGATCCCTAGGAACGATGTATCGGCAGTGAAAGCGCGACTCGAAACGGTCGAACCTTCCAGCTGGGAATCGTCGGGTGGCGACGGCACTATCGCAGTCCTGCCAGGCGCTATGATGATTCGGCAATCGCCGGAAATCCATCGCCAACTCGCTCGGCAACTCAAGCTCCGCCCGCTGCCTCATCGTTACGTCCAACCACTCGACAATCAGATCGTCTCGGTTCAAATCACGCGTGGAAATTTGGAGGCATTCGCGAAACAGATCGGAGACCAACTAAAACGCAACATCACCTTGGCAGACTCAAACGCTCGTAACGCCTTACTAACGGCCGATTTTACCAACGTGACTGCTGCGGATGCCCTTGAGGTGGCGGCAAATCGGATCGATGGTGAATGGCTGGAAAATCCGGCGGGCCTGGAATTGGTTTCCAAGCAACAGGCGAGCCAGCAACTCGAACAACGGCGCGTCACGATTCCCTTTGGTTCACCACAAGCCTCTTCACTAATCATCCAATCGATCATGAATTTGGTGGAACCTGATTCCTGGGCACCGCTGGGCGGCCCCGGTAACATGCAATATGCAGGTGGAAAGAGTTTCCAAGTTTCACAAACGCAGCCCGTGTTTCGCAAGCTAGGTCAATTGATTGCGGATCTAAGCGTTGTCCGCTGAGCAACAGATGCATCGCGTGGCAGGAAATTCGCCGGGAGCGAATTTGGTCGAAAGAAGAGAAGTTGACTACAGGATCCGATCGCTGTGATTGGTTTCATACTTTTGCTCGCTCTTGCAACGCTCCTCGGACAGCGATGCCTGTCGTGCCGGTTCAAGCTCAGTGCGTGTGTCGCACGAGGGCGAACCGGATTGTCGCCTTAATCGAAAGCGAAGAAAGAGCGTAGGCTTTCGCGAGCGACGTGAAATCTAATAGTGACGTATTAACGATCACCGAAGCGGCTTGTATTGCTACTACCCGGCATTTAATGAGGCTGACTCTCGGGGCCGAATCCCAACCCGCTGCGTAAGCGAAGGATTGCAGACCGTGCTCCCGGTCCCTTGCTTACGCATTTTGAAGTTGCGCTTTTTGGAGTTGGCTACTTTGCTTCCGCCGGGCTTGTCCCGGTCCGGGGCCACAACTGGCAGCTACCCCCATGCCTCTTTGCTAGTTCATCCTTCTCCGCCAGCCCCAAATCGCCTAAGCGATTTGGGGCTGGCGGAGAACAGCCTTTTGATCGCCCAATGAGGGTAGCTGCCAATTGCGAGTCCGCCGGGCCAAGCTCGGAAACGGAACTCTTGCAGAGGCCTGCGGGCTAGGAGCGTCGACGCAACTAGCCCTAACCCGCTGCGTAACGGCTTGCTGATTTAATGATTGTCGCCTTTCGCTCTGCGAAAGAACGCCCCCTTAAAACGACTTTCACTCGGGACGGGAAACTTATAGGTGACGATTTCATCCCTGCCCATCCGAGTCTGAGTGCAGTGCTTTTAGCCCAGCGGGCGGCAGATACTTGCCGTTGGCATAAGCCAACGGAAACCTTGCGTGAGTGCGAAATTAAGCCCAGCGGGCGACAGACAAGGATGGTTCTGTCGCCCGCTGGGCTTTCCTTTTCGCGATCCCCACTCCGGCGGCTTGCGACGCCGGCAAGTATCTGTCGCCCTCCGGGCTACGTGTTCACTCGGCCCCGTGTAGATTCGTCAACGGCTGCAAACCCTTCAATTATAAACGTCACGTCCCGAACCCAAACGATCAAACGGCGACTTGAAAGCTACACAATGTCTTATGGCAGACCTCGCCAGGACTAGAGACACGAAAAAACGGGATGTTCGCTGGTTTGCGAACATCCCGTTTTTTGTTTTGAGTGCGGATGAGAGGACTTGAACCTCCACGCCCTTGCGGGCACTAGAACCTGAATCTAGCTATTAGCCAGGAAAGCACATGGTATACACATCTTGTTTGCGTCAGAAGGCCGGTAAAATCAGACTTAACGCCATTTGGACACTTAGTTCGCATGGCATCAGAATGGCAACCAAATGTGCCATTTTGGTCGCGTTTTGGTCGCGAAATTCGATGTTCAGTTTTGCTGAGAAATCTCATTCTCATCCCCTCTTGACATACTGCTCGCAATTCAGCACCCGTTCTTTCCAGAATGTGAAGTAATCGCGTCTTGGACCATTGCAACGTAATCCAATTTCCAGTGCGGGGAAATTTTGTAAGTCCCCTGTCGCACGTTCTCCGAAACGAACTTGCCAGCACGGTCGTAGCCCTGTCCGTATCCATGGGCTGATAAGTGGTAACTACCTGTGCCGGGAAAGCGGTAGATGTAAAAAACATCGTGTTCGGTTAGTTGTGTCACGTTTCGCAGTCCTGTTTTACCAAACAAACCCTCGATCGCTTGGTCCTGTCCACTTTGGATATGAGGATATCCCCGAACAGAATCGAATAGCTCTCGACTCCACCCACCCATCGCATGGGCCATGGATTTGCGAATGGATAATCCATCAGTACCAAGGTACCACAGCTGCGAGGGTTTCGAATACTGTCGATTGATCATCTTCTCTATCGTTACCGATATTCTCCAGGGCAGGCAGATGTCGTCGTCGTCCCAGGGAAGAATCACGTCCCCGGTGGACAACGCGCAGCACGCATTGCGTTTTTCACCAATAGTACGGAACCGACGTCGGACATTTTCTACATAAATCTGTGAATCGTCATAGCACTCAAGCAAAACGCTCTCGGAGTCGTTCAGAATGACTAACTCTTTTACTCCCGGGTAGTCTTGCCGGAGAAATGACTCCACAGCTTCGTTCAGCAATTCAGGCCTTCCAAAGGTGATGCACTGGCACGAAACTTTGGGAAGGGAGCTCCAGTGTGAAAAATCGTATGAACGATAAGAGATAGACTCAGAGCTATTTATTTTGTGAGTCGCATGCTGAGCAGAATTGATTGCACTAGTGTCCAAGCCGCGAGAAACCTCTGTTAACTTAGGGTGCCCTGCCAAAGGACGCAGGCTCCAACCCTTTTCTCGAAAAATCCTCAGTGTTTCCTGTTCTCCAGGCCTCAGCGAATCGTGCAAGACCCATTTCGAACAACGTCTTGAAGTAAACTCACTGCTGTTCAGTCGCGAGAACTTACGAGGGTCCTCAGGCCTTAAACCAACCGGACCGTCAACAAGCCCAAGATCGAAGCACGCCGAACCAAGCTGCGGGATTTCAATCTCCGCTTCGTCCTTGTACTCAATTACTTTTACTTCAGGGTATTCTTTGAAAACGTCACGGTAGTGCTTTAGGAAGCGCGGATTACTTTCGCAGGTCACAACTTTGCAGCCGGCTTCTAAAAATGCCCACGTAGACGCTCCTGGGCCAAACTCTAGCACTGAGCAGATATTATTTTCCTTTACATATCTAATGATCGCTGAGTATTCTTCCCTGCTGATGGAATACGCATCAAACTTTGCCCGGCAAATAAAAGAAGACAGAACGTTCGGGGCATCGCCTGTAGGCTTGGGGGCAAACAAGGGGAGTGATGCCGCTTCGATCGTATCTTGCAGATACTTTACACACTCCCTGTACAGCGCAGACGGCGCGCCGTCCCCGAAATTTGCAATAAATGGATGAAACACGTGCCCATTCCAGAAGTGCCCTTTTTTGCACCGAAATTTCTCGGACTTAATGCACAACTGTAAATCAATTGCATCCCAAACTCCGATTGAACTGTCAGAAAAGTTAAGTGGAATGTCTAAGTGGGCAAATGCCAGCGACATGCACAAGGCATCATTCACACTTTTTGTCGCGGAATACTGCGGCGTTTCCAGGATGTCATGAAAAAGAGATTCGAATCGATGAAACCATTTCTCTGCCCGATGGCCACGAGTCCAAAATAAAAACCCGCTGTTGAGCGTATGAATTGGTGAGCTCTCTCCTACCCCAACAGCAGTTGCTACTTCGCGAGCCGAGAGGCCGCTTGGCGTTGCCCAGGCTTGCTTGGCGGCCACGACTGATCCGCCAGGGGTATGGATTCCAAACTCGGATAGCACACGGAACATGGGAGCAGGGTCACGAATGACCAATGAGTTCGCATTGGCGAACGCGCAAGCCGCATATCGCTGCGAATACTGATAGCACAGTTTCTTCAGCTCTCTATCGCGATGTGTGCTGCTTTGGTTTATCGGCATGTGCTTTGACACATCAACTACTTCTTCAAAAAAAGTCGAGTAGCGACTTGGCTGAATCCGCGCGTAGAGGAGCACGGTAGGGACGCCGAAACGCTTGGCGGATATTGACAAGGCAACCGCACGCTGTAGGCATTCACCGTTTGTCGCAATAGTGATTAGACCGTTCATCTTAAATCCTGTTGAATTGATACAAGAATTTGCACAGCTGACTATAGAGCCTTAAATCACTACGTTTCCATGGTGCCACCGATGGCCTGAGGTAAAAAAATCACCTCGGATTGGTTTTAGAATTAGGCCCTGCAATTGGTTTCTGCGAGCATTGCTCGTGTTCGCTGGCATCGGCTGCTACTCTGTACCGGCTAGAATTCGTGGTAGATCAAGAAATCGGTTCCGCTGCCTTCCTTGGAGGGCAGGCCGAACAAGCAGCTTACCGCACGAAAGGGTGTTTTGCGTGATAGACGAAATTTGCGTAATTGGGTTTCCTTCACGATTGGGAGGAGCAGATACGGAACTAGATCACCAAATTCGGGTCTGGCAGCACTTAGGAGTGAAGGTGCATTTGATTCACACTTTCCCGTTAGATCACAACTGTCACTTGATGCAGATGGAAAAACGTGGTTGCGTCGTCCATCGGCCCCGTGACTGGGCAGCTTGCGAAGGAAAGCATGTGATCGCCTATTGCAACTCCGGTTTTTTGGAGAACATTGAGGCAATTCGGGCACTGGCACGAACGACAACCTTCGTTAATTGCATGACCTGGTTATTTGAGAAGGAGAAAGAGGCACACAAGAGAGGGTTGATTGACTTCTTTGTCTACCAGACGAATCACGTCATTGACAAGGTTGGTGCAGAACTGCGAGCAATCAACGCCTGCTACCGTCCGATAAAAATCGACCCATATTTCCACTTAAGCGATTTCCCCTTCACTGAAGAACGCTCTGACGAAACCTTTCGTTTCGCGAGAATTTCCCGTAGCGATCCTGCAAAATTCCATCCTTCCCAGCTGTGGATCTATGAGACAATGGTTGCTCCTGTCTTGAAAAGTGGAATCATGCTGGGAGTTGACAATAAAATTCGCGAGAAGATTGGTACAGAGCCAGACTGGATCCGGGCTTTTCCTGCGGGCGAAGTTTCTGTGAAATCGGTCTACGAGTGTTCACACTGCCTGATTCTTGCATCAGAAACCTACGAAAATTTACCTCGGATTGCTTTTGAAGCGATGGCCAGCGGATGTCTTTTGATCGTTGATGACCGAGGAGGTTGGCAAGAGTTGGTAAAACACCGCGAAACAGGTTATCTGTGCAAAGACCCTCGGGACTTCGTTTACTACGCATCGCGAGCGGCATACGAAATCCAAGAACGAAATCAAATGGTAAAGAACGCGCGTGAGTGGCTAAACGAAAGGTACTCTCTTGAGCTAGCCGGCGAGCAATGGCTTGGGTTTTTCGAGACCCTTTCGAAAACGGAAATGAATCGTTCGCCTGCTTGAGTAATAGAAAAAACGAAAATCGCCTAGTAGGGGGGGTCGACAGTGGCAAGGCGAGGCCTGATGATAAGAACGTTGGTCTCTTTCCACATTCCAAAAACTGGGCAGGTTGAATGTCGTCGAGTAGCTCCGGATGGTCGTCAAGTTCAGGTTCATCAAGCAGTTCGTCCTCTGGCGATGACCCCTCTTCAAGTAGTTCGGGCTGGTCGTCGAGTTCAGGCACCCCGAGTAGTTCTTCCTCCGGTGATGGCTCGTCCTCAAGCAGTTCTGGCTTTTCATCAAGCTCAGGCACCCCGAGCAGTTCATCCTCTGGCGACGGCCCCTCTTCAAGTAGTTCGGGCTGGTCGTCGAGTTCAGGCACTCCAAGTAGTTCATCCTCTGGCGACGGCCCCTCTTCAAGTAGTTCGGGCTGGTCGTCGAGTTCAGGCACTCCAAGTAGTTCGTCGTCCGGTGGAGGCTCGCCCTCAAGTAGTTCGTCGTCTAGCTACTGGGTCGGCCCCGGGCCGTGGTTCGGTCCATTTCCCCCCCGAGGAAGACACTTGCGAAATGCCGCCGCCCGGCCCGCTTCCCATCAGCGAACGACCGGTCCGGTACTTCAATGGTGAGCTACAACTAGCCGTTACGGATCTTCGAGCTCCCGGAGCAAGTGGCCCCTGGGCGCAGCGCAGGCAGTACAGCAACCAACTAAGTGGACAGACCGATATCGGACTCGGCTATAACTGGATTACGGAAGCTTGGCCGTACTTGCTCAAGGGGCAGGATGGCGAAATTGCTTTTGCCAGGAGCACTCGTAATGCTCTATGGTTTGACGATGTTGGTTCACCTGGCAGCCCGTCGTTTGTTGGCCGCTTCGGCGCTAAGTCGACCTTGACGCATGATTGCGACAACCGTCGCTACGTGCTTTCTCAACCCACCGGGGAAGTTTGGTTTTTTAAAGACTTTGGCGATGAACCATGCAGTTCTTCTTCTGCAATGAGCTCGTCGTCATCGAATTCTTCGTTGCCAATGCCAGGACAGTTGCTCGGCATGACCGATGCAGCTGGGCAACAGACCGAAGTCGTGAAGTATTCTGACTCAGGGAGAATTCAGACAATCCAACGCCAAACGATTGTCGATACAGAAACCGTTACGACCGAATTCGAGTATGACTTTGATGCGATGGGGCAAACAACGTCGGTTACCTACCGGCGGCAAGTCGACGATAACGGCTGGGTCAATGTTCGTCGAGCGACGTACGAGTATTACGATGGCTCCAACGCCAATGGATCCTCTGGCGATTTGATGCGAGTCCGCATTCAGGAACCGTCGGGCGTTACCTGGGCAAACATTCAGCAAAGCTATTATCGTTATTACAAATCTGGGGCCACAAGCGGGTTTGAGCATGGGCTGCGTTACGTTGTCGAGCCTGACGGCTATGCGGCAATGCTTGCTAACTCGCTTGACCCCACTGCGGTCAGCAATGCCGTCTTGTTGCAGTACTCAAAGTACTGTTTTGAGTATGATTCTCAGCATCGCGTTAGCCGTGAGATTGTCGACCGAGGGGCAATCACCATCGATTTTGCCTATGAACAAAGTCTTCACGCCGATGCTTTCAATAACTGGAGTCGCAAAACGACCGAAACCCGCTCTGATGGGCGTGTCCAGACCGTTTACACGAATTACATTGGTCAAGCCTTACTCAGTAAAGTGCAGTCAGGCTCCGACCAATGGCTGACCGCTAGCTCCTATGACAGTGACGGACGCTTGGCTCAAGTCGCTTCTCCTTCGTCAATTGTTAGTTTCGATCCCAGCAATGCCGACCTGGGTGTTACCTTGCGTACGAATGCGGGCCTGATCCAGCTTCGCAGCTACTATGCTTCGACAGGCGGCGGCGGCGTGGAAGGTTACTTAGAATCGACCTCGCTTAAAAAGGGTAGTGGCGGTACGCCCGTCTTACAAAGCGAGCTGGAGTACACGCAGCGATCCGGGGGCGGGGCGACTATTTACCCAGTCTCAAAACAGTCACGTTTCCGTGACGATGCTGGCACCGACCCGATTGCGACCAGCTTTGCCTTCGACTGGTACACCGATAAGGTCCAAGTCTCCCAGCTGACGGCAACTCTGCCGGTTGTGTCGACTGCGCAGAACGGACCAGGAACCGCTACAACTCAGAAACAGGCTTTTGATGAGCAAGGCAATGAAACTTGGTCGATGGACGCTCGGGGATTCATTACCCATACTGTTTATGATCCAGTGTTGGGATCCATTCTGCAGCGGATCGTGGATGCCGATACCTCTTTGCTTTCCGGAGTGCCTTCCGGATGGAGCACGCCTAGCGGCGGGGGCAAACATTTAGTTTATGACTATGAGATCGATTCCCTGGGCCGCACGACGCAAGATCTGGGGCCAGCCCACACGATCGATTTGGCTGGGACTGCGACAGTGGTTCGTCGTGCTAACTGGACGGTTTACAAGGATTCCGAGCATGCGACTTGGACCGCAAGTGGATACGCAACGGGCAGCGGACCTGCTTACACGTATACACTGATCAATCCCGTTCGTATCCAACAGCGGGACGCTCGGGGAAACACCCTTCAGGAGATTCAAGTCCCTCGCGGATCCACCTCTGGTCGCCTGCAGCCGACAGACACTTTTTCACAGCCATCCTTTACGCGATGGACGACATGGCAGTACACCGACTGCTGCTTTGTCTCCTCGATGCGAGTCTACCATTCTATCCCTGCATCGGGTGAAGGGGGGGGCGGGACGAACTACGACGAAACCACCTACGGCTACGATAGCCTAAAACGTCGCAACTTAGAGATTTCTCCTGGTGGCACAATCACAAGCAGTGTTTACGACGTGCGTGACAATATTATTGCTAAGTATGTCGGAACCAATGACACAGGTGCTACCGCTTCGGACCCAACTGGCGGCGGTGCTGCTGGAAACAACATGGTTCAAGTCAGTGCATCGGTATTTGACGATGGTTCCGATGGAGGTGACAACAACCTGACGAGCCAGATCGCGTACGTCGATGCGGTTAATACCCGCACCACTTCGTTCCTATACGACTGGAGAAACCGCCGAGTCGATACCAATGGCGAGCTGGATGCTTTTCAGCGCGTAGTTTACGACAATCTCAACCAAGTTATTCAGTCAGACCGCTACGACACCTCGGCAGCCGGGAATTTAGTCGACCGCAGTGAAACAAAATACGACAATTTGGGCCGTGTCTATCGCTCGATTCGCTACGCTGTCGATCCAAGCACTGGAGCCCTTGGCAATCCCCTCACCAGCAACTCCTGGTTCGACGCCGCAGGCAACCAAGTCAAATCAATGGCCGGGGGCTCCGAACAGTTTACCAAACAAGCGTTTGATAGCGTTGGACGCATTATTCAGTCCTATGTCGGTTACGGCAACGACACAACTTATGCCGACGTGCTAAATGTTACCGGGGATGTGATCCTCACGCAGACTGACATGCTTTATGATGACGCTGGCAGTGTCATCCAGGCGTCCACTCGGCAGCGATATCACAATGCTCCGGCAGCCCAGACCGGTGCACTGGGCTCTCCTTCGGTCACCCCCAACGCTCGCATCCAGTACATGGCCAGTTATCCCGATGCAATTGGACGGTTGGTCGCGACAGCAAACTGCGGAACCAACGGTGGGGCGAGCCTAACTCGCTCGGCGACAATTCCAGCCAGCAGCGACACCATCTTAGTCTCGCAACAGATTTATAACAGCGCGGCAGAGCTTCGTGATTCGATCAACCCGGCCGGCAAGATCACACGGATCAACTACGACGCTGCAGGGCGTCAAACAGAAACGGTTGACAATTTTGTAGAGTCGCCCGCAAGCTCCAGTTCAAGTGGTGGGTGCTCTGCCTCGGATGACCAGAACCAAACGACCCAGTTTGCATACACACCCGATGGTCTACTAAAAACATTGATCGCTGTTAATGCGTCGACTGGTAACCAAGTGACCCAGTATACCTACGGCACAACGCTCGCCGACAGCCAGATCGCTTCGTCACAATTATTGCGAGCAGAGATTTACCCTGACTCCAGTGGTCCGACCGATCAGGTTGGCTATACCTACAACCGCTTATCGCAGCGAACAAGCTTGACCGATCAAAATGGTTCAACGCGTCAGTTCGACTATGATTTACTGGGGCGTCAGACGCAGGATCGCGTGACCACCTTAGGGGCGGGCGTCGACGGAGATGTCCGCAGAATCCAGCAAACCTACGACGTTCGGGGCAATGTCTCGGACATCACCAGCTACGATAATTCTACGGTCGGTAGCGGATGGATCGTCAACGAAGTCACGCGAAAGTTTGACGGGTTTGGGCAGGTGGTAAAAACGTTCCAGTCGCATAGCGGTGCAGTGAATCCGGTAAGCACGCCCAGTGTAGGACGCTCTTACACCGATGGAAGCGGGAACCTGCTTCGCCCCACAGCAACAATCTATCCCAACGGCCGTGAAGTCACTCTCGACTATGGCAGTAGCGGATCGATTGCCGACAAGTTGAACCAAGTGTCCAGCCTAGCTGATGATGACACAACGGTTTTAGCAGCTTACGACTATCTAGGTTTAGGAACGTTTGTCCAGCAGAGCAGTACCGAAGCGGATTTGCGGTATACGTTGATTTCACCCTCGCTGAGTAACGATCCCGATACCGGCGACATTTATTCTGGAATGGATCGCTTTGGGCGAGTGAAAGACGTTCGTTGGCAGGACGTATCAGCAAGTGGTGATCTATCGCGAATCGAGTACGGATACGACCGCGCCAGCAACCGAACATGGCGAGAAAATCCATCCGACCCGAATCGTCAGCATGACTGGTTATACAATTACGATGGGCTGGATCGATTGCAATCGGCTGATCGCGGTGAATTGAATGCCGGACATACGGCGATCGATACGCTTAACCTCGCTCAGTGCTGGACGCTAGATCCAACAGGCAATTGGAAAGCCTTCCGCCAAGATGACAACGGCAATGGTACCTGGGACTTTAATCAAACCCGTACTGCCAATGCGGTGAACGAGATTACTGATATCAGTAATACGCCCACCAACATCTGGGCAACTCCCGCGTACGACAAAAACGGTAACACGACAACCAATCCGCGGCCGGACTTGGGCACAAACGCGACAATGTCGGCAACGTTTGACGCCTGGAACCGGATGACCAAGTTGGTCGACGACGCCACGTCAGACACGCTGCTAGAAAACCAGTTTGACGGACGCAACTTCAGGGTTGTTGCTAAGGAGTATTCATCTGGGGCGCTCGCTAGGACCCGTGGATATTACTTTACGGATGCTTGGCAGTGCGTCGAGGAAGACGTCGATGTGTCCAGCACGCCTGACCGTCAGTACGTTTGGGGAATGCGTTACATCGACGATCTAGTAGAGCGAGATCGAGCGTTGTCTCCAGCAAGTGGAGTCCTGGGCGAGCGGCTGTATTACCTTGCCGATGCAAACTGGAATACGACCGCCGTTGTGGATGCGTCGGGAGCGGTCAAAGAGCGCTATGAGTACGACCCTTACGGAAACCTCAGCTATTTTGAAGCTGACTTCACCGCCCGCTCTGTCAGCACCTACGGTACTCGCTACACCTACACCAGCCGAGAATGGACGCCTGCAGCCGGACTGTATTACATCAGGAATCGATGGTACGACGCAATGCTCGGAAGGTTCAGCTCCAGGGATCCGATTGGGTATGAAGGTAGTCCGTGGAATCTGCATGAATATACTGGCGGCAACCCACCTGTCCGCGTTGACTATTTGGGCGAGGAGTACGTGTGGACAGGTGTTGCTTTCGCAACATGCCGGAGAACTCGCTTACCGTCGGGGCTGTGTGACTTTAACTGCTATTGTCCGAGTGGAACGTCAAAAAGTTGGCCAGAAGAATACCGATACTACTCCAGGCCCTGCTTCGATCGTCGTCCCAACCGACCATTGTGTTATACTTGGGTCTGGAGACCTGACCCCCTCCCGATTCCGGTCACACCCCCCGATGTCGATCCGGTTGACTCACCGGACACCCTGCCATATACTCTGCCCCCTGGCTGTGTTCCAGTACCGGTTATCGTACCCCCGACCCCAACAACATTGCCGGTACAGCCAAACCCATGGTTGCCATTGCCTGCAGAGCCACGCCCCTGGATTATTTTGCCGTCGATCCAGTACAGCTTTCCGAGAGGTGGAATATTGCCATTGATTATACCGATTTGGCCCAGCTCGATTGATGGACATGGGCATCAAAGTGCATAACGCCTGTGCGTCAGAGTTTTCTGCTTACTGAAAATGATGGACTTTAAAATTTCTGTGTTGGTCGCTGTCGCTTCCATCGCACACGATAGGGAGCACGCCATTCCAAAATGCATGACTTCAAGACTAAGGCTTTTGCCTAGCGCAGGGCGTATCGGCAGCTTATTGTCATGCATAGCCACAGAGATATGATACTGAGATTTTGAGGTAGCCTAAACTTAGTTTTCTTGTTCATACTGGGGTATAGTAAGGTGAAAGATACGATTTCTGCGAAGAGAATCGAAACAAGATTGTTGGCGTTAGTTGATGACGCTGGCCAGGAGCGGTGCACGCTTGAAGTAACTGGCACTGGAGCATCCAGTGCGGTTGTGATGCATATGCTGGACAATGAAGGCTGTCCACGACTAACACTTTCGGTTGATGACGAAGGAGCATCAATTAGCGTAATGGATCAACAATGCGGCAGTTCAGTCACATTAAATTCAAATGTGAGAGGCAACGGAATCTCATTGAAGGATAAACAAGGGTTCGTTCGCGTAAGTGCCGGAGGTTGCGAAACAAGAAAATATAGCTTAACTTTATATGATGAGCATGGGCGTACCGCCGAAGAATTCGACTGTCGGCTTAAAGAAGCTTAGGGGGCCCGCTGAATATACGCGACAGCATCCGACTGGAATTTCCCGCGAACAATTGGCGATAGCTCCCGCGAAAGTAGGTTGAAGCGGTAGTTTGCCCAACAAGTTACTCGGGTAATTTTTCCCATTCTATTGCGTTGAGAACAGAAATCGAAAGGTCGGATGACAGGGCGACGCCGAAGGTCCGCTCCAATTGTTTCTGGATCAATCCAGGGTTGCCGGTCATCGGATTTGGAAGGTTTGCTACTCTTGCTGTGCCGTCACGGCTTCCGGAAAGTACTTTACTCCCGTCAGGCGAGAAGCTTAGGCATGTTACGGCGGCTTGGTGCCTGATCAATGGCCCCAACGAATCGCCGGTTCTCGCATCTAGCAATTCTACCAAGCCGTCATCACTTCCAACTGCAACCATCCCCGCACTGCCGAACGCAATTCGACGAACCCATGCTTGCGTAGTAAACGCGGATACTCGATCACCGGTTAGCAGGTCCCAGATTCTTACGGTTCGATCCGCTCCTCCAAGGGCAACCCATCGGCTGTCAGGGGAGAAGGCTGCCGCTGAAACTCGAGCAGTGGAACTAGTCAAGTTCCGATGAACTTTGCCGTTCAATGCATCCCATACAATCGCAGAGCCGTCGAAGGACAGGCTTACGAACCATTTACTATCGGGACTAAACTCGATTCCGCGAACCTCAACCGAGTGAGCAGCATCGAGTTTGACTTCGCGGAGTTCGGGTACTTCCCATACCTTGGCGGTTGCAGCCTTGTCTTGCCCAACCTCGTTCGCTGTAGATTCCACATAACCTCCATCAACGGCAATCCTGGTGCCATCAGGACTGAATTTGACATTCTCGACCCAACCGCCAGCACGAAAGACGACTTCGGACAGCTTGGATTCCGGCTCCCAGATGTTGTCGCAAAAATACAAACTCTTGGATCCTGGGCTGGGCTTACTTGATTTGGCGACCCAAGCAATTTTTTCACCATTAGGTGATACTGCCAGCGATGCGATAAGCCCAGCTGCAGGCCATTCGCGAATTGGTCTGGATGGGCTTGCACCGGAAATTTTCCACAGTTTGATTGGGCCAACACCAACGGTCACGCAATGCTCCTCTTTCCTTCCCACAAAGTTGGCAGCAAGCACCTCCCCTTCGTGAGGGAAATATGAAAGCTGCTTTCCCTGCGGTGACCATGCCCTCGCTCCGCCTCGTTCTTTTGTCGCATCTAAACATGACGTAAGGATCTGTGTCCCATCCGAATTGAACGTACTGGCAGAAACAATGGCCGGATGCACAAGAACAACTTCTCTGTCTTGAGACTGCTGCCAAAACCTAGCGGCGCCGTCAAACCCTACCGTGACAAGACTATTGGCCTCACGACTTAATGAAACGCAACGAACGTCACTTTGATGGTACAGCGTTTGCCCAACAGGTCGGAATGATGACGGCTCTGCAACACTCCAGAGTCGGGCCGTTCCATCTTCGCTTCCACTTAGTAGGTAAGAACCGGCATCATCGAATGCTAGGCTGCGGACCGGCCCCTGATGCCGCAGTATTTCGCCAAACCGATCACCCGTTCGCAAATCATAAATCCGGATTTTCCCATCTAAGCAGCCAGTTGCAAGCCGGTTATTAACTCCATCGACAGCTAGGGAGAAAACGGGCCCTGGGTGAGGAAAACTCATGCGATTTGAGCCTGCCTCGCCATCAAGGTCAAACACGGTTGCAACCCGATCATTTCCCCCTGTCACAACAAACTTTCCATTGGGATCAACGGTCACCGTTCGAGCTCGCCCCAACTGCATGGAATGACTGGAAAATTGCTCGCCCTCAAGACCGTACACCGCACAGACCGAGTCTTCACCGGTAGAAAAACCGGCAACGAGAACACGGCTGCCCGACAAATCCAAAAATGTGGCCGAGTGAATGTGTTGTTGGTGATCCCAGCTTGCAGTCACGCGGCTGGATTCGATGTCCACCAATCGAAGAACTGACCCACAGCTAACAAGGACCAGATGACTCTCCGTGGGATGCCAGTTGATTGATGTTAACGACGTTGTTGAGAACTCATCCATGAGGTCAATTCGACTCACCATTGAAAAATCTTTGACCCTCAATACACGCAATTCCCCAGAGTCGTCACCGAGTGCTACGAGTCGTCCATTTGGCGAGAAGCTGCACGACATCACCAATCCGGGCATGTCGCCAACGATGTGCTGAAGCTCAATTGAATTGTTCAGTTCAGCCGAAATAGCTAAGCGGGCCTTGGTGACTACGTCTTGCTGTTCTGGAACACAAACACCTAGGGCCCGCGTAATCGTCAAAAGCCCCGCTGCTGTATCACCCGCTGCACAGAGCGTTTCACCTCTATCAAGCAAACGCACCGCCTCCAGTTGGGTTGCCTGGTCTCGCTCCAAGGCAGTCCGTCGATTTGCCTGTATAAGGACGACAAGTATCAAGAACGCAGCAACGAGAATCGTTGATGTAAGCGTTCCCCACGGATTCCTTACCGCAAACATTCGCCCGCGACGGTATATCGATGCCGATTCTGCCTTCGTTGGTCGATACTCCGAAATTCGCCGCAGGTCTTCGGCCAACTGATGAGCCGTTTCGTATCGCTTTTCCGGCTCGGTCATAAGTGCCTTTGAGCACACAGCACGAATGGACCGGTTACCGATAGCATGGAGCTGATCGGTAGGGACAAACGGGTTCGTGTCGTTTTCAGTTAATAGCGAAACTAAAGTAGCCCCTAACGCATAAATGTCACCAGCAACTGAGGGGAACTCACTCTTTAGCTGCTCTGGAGCGATGTAGCCACGTGTGCCGTAAAGCGTGGCGGGGTTTGTCTGATAATTGCCTTCTTGGTACGCCAAACCAAAATCAACCACCGCAGGCTTGCCTTCAGTATCAAGTACAATATTTTGCGGCTTGATGTCACGGTGAATTACAGATAGTCCATGGGCTACCGAGATGCCCAAGGAGCAATTGGCAATGATATCCACGGCTCGAAGTGGATTATCTTTAAACGAAGACGGCTGAAGTGCTCCGCCTTCGTAATACTCCATCACGATGTATGCCTCTGGGGTAGCTACTCCGCGGTGCCCAGCATCAGTAACGCTCACAATGTGGTTGTGCTTAAGCTGCCCTAGAATCTTTGCTTCTCGGTCGAATCGGTCAGCATCTGCGGCTCTCAAATTTCTCAAAAACTTAATTATGAACTTCTTCCCCGTCCTTAGCTGAACGGCAGGATATGCAGTGCCGAACGAGCCCTTGCCAATCGGTTCTAGTTCAACCTCGTACTTTGACTCGAAGTCCAACTCCGCCGTGGCGAGAACCATGTGGGAGGAGTGCACATGTGATTCTATGAATTTCCGTACCAGCAATCGCGGAGAACGCAGTTTCGCTGCAACAAATTCCAATCGGTACGCTGTCTGAATGCACGTTTCACAGAAGGAACTCGAATCATGCATTCCACAGAAATCGTTGGTCTTAAAAGAGTTTAGACCTCTGCTTCCAGCGAAAGCCTTACTAACTAAAAGCATCGAAAACAGCTTGTTTCGATCCTGGCTATTGTCAGTAAGCCTGGATATTGCTTCAACTGCTTCCGGTGCTTGTAGGTTCTGGTCACCTAGCAAACGCACGAATTCCGACTCCTGGCTTTCGCCCAATGCGACTTCAGACATATGGTCGTGGGAGTGGATCATTTATTCGTCAGTATCCATTCGGCTGTTGACACAGTCTGCAATTTTCTTCCGACGTCGCCGCACGTTGGCAGGATCAAGTTCAACGTATTTTGCGATCTCAAACACACTCGCGCCATCAATGCTCATTCGAACAATCGCTTTGTCTATGTCATCCTTGATACACGATTCAGTAATGACTCTGGCCGTCTCGCTGATTTCCAATTCAATTGCAGGAAGTAAATCTTCAGAGGGAGGATCGCTAAACATTACCCCGTTTTCAGTCACGATGCGTCTTTTTCTATGTCCTTTCCTCCAGCCATGGACAGCGCACACGACGCAAAACCCAAGCCATTCATCGATAGTGTTGAACTGATTTCTATCAAACCCTTTCTTGATTCCCTTCTCCCAGACATCTATGAATCCAATCTGTATTACCGAACTCCCGATTCGTTTTAGTTCTTCCGGGGTCGCTTTGAGCAGGCCTAAAAAGTGGCGGATCCGTTTTTCACGAAGCTCGGCATAAATGCTCTCAAAAAACACGTTGACTTGACGAGCAGCTTCCTGCGCGACTGCCTTAGTCGTCGCTTCCTCTGAGTCCCAGCAACGCTCCAAGGCTATGGCATCCTCCATCGACAATTTCTCCTCAATTGATCGACGATCGTCGCCTTCTTCAGCACAAAAAACGGAGCAGGCATCAACGCACATGGCGACCTGATTTTCCCGCCAATGTCTGACGATCCGTGGTACAGGTCGGCCAGCGAATGCTTGTCGAATATCTTCGACAGTACGTGCTTCGTTCGCAAGTACGGATGCAATCCGAATCAAGCGTATCGGTTTAGTTGAAGCTGTCACCATGTTGTCAATGCAAAATGTGAGGTCGGGTTCTAGTTAAGTATTCTTTAATCTCTGTGTGTTAAAGTTTTGCAAACCCCATCAGAGAACGGAGGCATGAGCTATGCACCAACACCTTAACGCCACGCAACTAATTGAAATCGGTGATGCCGTGTCCGCATCACTAGAAGGCATGAAAGTCGGACAACATGCCGTCAGCGGCTCTTTCATTGGCAGCAATCCAGCCCTCAACAAAGCAATGAACCTATTCATCAAGCAGACCTTTGAACAAGCGACACTAGATGCAGGTTTTCTCGAAATCGCTCCTTTCAATCGCGTGGTGGAAGAAGCAAGTGACCGCGTGAATCCTGAATGCAAGTCGAAAGAGGGAAAGCTCTGGAGCATTGTAGCGGCATTGGGCGACATTACCGCATCGTTGGGGGAGGCTCAACCATCCGAGCACGATCTACCGACCGTACGACGAAACTTTATCGGTGCAATCAAGCGAGAGTCAGGCCTCGGCGAGCATGCAGCTAGGGAAACCTGTGATCGATTCCAGGCGGCAATCATCACGGCCATAGATTCAGTGGTCGGACGCCAAAAATCATAATTTCTCGCGCACGTTTTCCGCCGGTTTGGGATTGATTTCTACGGGGCCAAGTTTTTCCACCGTTAGGAATCCAATCATGCGTTTAAATTTGCGAAGAAGTTGCGAAGTCGAGAATATTTCCACTGGAATCCGCACGCCACCGCAAGGCGTGCGTGAATCACCGGTTTCAGATTGGCGAGAAATCGATAATACATCTGATGAATCCCTATCACCAGATCCCAGCCGAACGAAATCGTTTTTAGACAGCGAAACAGGACGGCGACTCCATGAAAAATATTGTCGCATTGTTGGGGAGCACAACGCCGAGGATGTCGTCCAGAGTGGCTACGTAAAGTTCCTTAAAGCGGAAGCTGCCTGGGAGGCGAATGGGGTTGAACCTCCCGCAAACCTGATGCTGTACTTAAATCGGATCAACTTCAATGAGGCGATAGACTTCACCCGTAAGTCGAAAAGACTCGCTCACCCAGTGCATTTGCCAGGGTGGTACGACTGTGTCGACGGAAGCAAGTCGCCAGATGAAACCCTTGTCCACAAAGAACGTGTGGAGCGGTTGCATTCCGGCATGGCGAAATTGACAGCTCACCAAGTGGAGCTTCTTAAGCAGCGACACCTTGAAGAGTTGACCATGGCTCAGCTTGAAGCGTGCCATAACGTCACTCGCAAGACGATCTACAACCGCTTGCAAAAGGTTTACTGCATTCTGCGGCCGATCATCGACGGGACTTCTCACGAAAACTCCTGAGCCGAGTTTCCCACGGGCGCATTCGGATGCGTCTTTTTGAGTATCCGCCGCACGAGTTGTCACTCGTGCGGCTTTTCCAGTTCCTATTTGTTCGAGGAAGATTCTGATGCACACTAAATTTCGTTTGGTCGCGGCACTCGCCATCGTCATGGCAGTTTCGTCCGCCGCTCCGCTCCACGCTCAGTCCGAGCCGGAACCCACGACGATTCCGAACCCCCGGAATCGAGCCGAGGCTACTTGGCTGGGGACGATTCAGCCACTTCACAATGCGCACGCTAAACGTGCGGACGCAATCAATTCCATGTTTTCGCGTTTTGTCAATTCGGCAAACGAGTTGACGACCGAAGATGGGTTGGACCAATTCGTTTCGGAAGCTCTGAGCTTCAAGTCCAAGACAATGTACGTGGCGAATCGGAGCGGGCACCGGGAGTTTATTGAAGGACTTTTCCGTAAGCACGTTCTGTCTACAGCTCAACTAAGCGAAGTCGTGGAGCTCCTCTCGAAGGAATTGGATGGAACTTTGGCTGATATCGACAGTAACCTGCTTGTTGAAATTCGCTCGGATGTGCCGCTCGACCCGATGTCAATCAAGTGCGAAGCGATTGACGTTGCAGACATCAACCGGGCAATCGATTCTGTCATTGATGACGTCTGCGAAAGCGTGGACAGTGCCGTCTCCCGCTCGCTCGCCAAATTCGGAGCCAGCGCAGCTAGCGGTATTGTCGGTGAAAGCATCTCCCGAAAAATCTTGACCGATGAAAACGGTGAAATCTCATTCTGGAATCGGATCGGCGCCCTAGCGATTGGAATTGGCGTCGACCTAGCAGTCGATAAAGTCATCGAAGAAACGGTAAAGCCGGGGGAAACGCTTAAGCAGGAAGTTCGAGTTCAATCTCGTACAGTACTCCAGCGATGCACCCAGCCGACCGGTCCTGTTGGCACTCGGTGGCTCTCTTGTTTCCAGACTCACAACAACCAACTGCTCAGAGCAGTAACGCGTGAAAAAGCAATTGATTTGGATTGGGCTAACGACGTTCTCAAGCGACTCGGCCTTGATTCGCAATGGACCCTTAAACCGTAGCCGTAACCGGATGCAACACAATAAACAATATTTACCAATTTCATACAAGGAACAATTATGAACTGCCACATGACAAAAACGATTCACATTTCCACTACAGTCGCATTCATTTGTTTGACGTTCTGGCACTCGAACTCGCCTGCACATGCGGGTACAGCGTCGGAAGCTCTGAAGGCGGGGCGTCGCTTCATCGTCAGCAAGGTTGCGTCGCAAGGAACAAAGAAGGCCACTCAAGCCACCAGCAAAACTGTCACTACGAGAATTGCAAAGGAATCGGCTGAGGCTGCAACCCGTCGAAGTGCCTCGAACGCATCGCGGTACTTTGGAAAAACGGCAAGCACCGCTACAAAGAACTCAGTAACCCGTGGCGTAAATTTTGCTGACGAGTTTGCAGTCGCTTCATCCAGGCTAACGCCACAAAATCAGCGACGCTTGCTCATGCTCGCACCTGATTTGAAGGCAGCGGGTAAATCGGGCGAAGTCATCCAATTGCTGGCGAAAGGTGGCAAGGCTGATGAAGTACTTGACTTCCTCTGGCGCAACAAAGGAACGATCGTTGGCGGCGCTGCGGTTTCCGCAGTGCTCGCCAACCCCGACAAGGTCTTGGCTGCGGGAGGTGAGTACGTCGTCAAGCCGGCCGTCCAGTCCACGGTTAGTTCGGTTGCTGCACCGACGACTCTCATCGCTTCGGGACTCGGGTTTCTTCTTTTTACGGGAGGCCTTTTCACGGTCGCAGTGGCAGCTGCGACCAGTGATGCCTTTCGGAAAACACTCTGGTCGCTTTTTGTAACGGCTCGCCTGGCGTTTGAACGAGCGATCGCCAAATAGCGTGTTGGTTTGTCGAATTTGATTCCGTCACCCCATTGGCAACCTTCTTGCCAATGGGGTTTGCGGACGTAACGGACACCTAGTACCGCAGCTCACCCTTCGAGGACCCCATCAGGATGATTGTTCCACAAACAGACAGCCAGCAATCGGTTGTTGAAACACGACGAATTTTCGCGAAGCTCATCAACCCGCCCAAAAACGGCCGGCATCTCGACCTGCAGATCGTTCAGCGATTGCAGGTGAGCATTGCAGAACACGGTTTACTGCAACCAATCGTCGTCCAAATTTGTGAAAGTCGGTTTACCATCGTTGCTGGCAGTCATCGACTCGCCGCGATACTTGCCCTCGGGGATGAGTACGTTGAGGCAAAAGTCTTTCCAGCCGGTACGCCGCCCGCGCAAATGCTAATTCGGAGTTTGCACGAGAACTCGATTCGCAGTTCAGAGACCGTCGAAGACACGCTCAATCGAGTCGCGGCGTTGGCGGCATTTCATGCCTGCAGCTTCGGAAAGGCAGCCAAGCTTGCCGACATTTCCAAGTCAAAGTTGAGCAAAATCCAAACGTCTGTCAAAAAACTCTCCCCAGATGCGATGGCGTTGGCTCGCGACAAAAAGATTGGCATCGGCGTACTCTACGAAGTTGCAAAGAAGGCACGCAACGAAGCCGAGCAGTTGGATTGGCTGACCGCACACGCCAACCGAACCATGAGCCGTCAAGACATTGCTAACGCGGTTAGGAAAGACGACAGCCGGAAAATCAAACGGTCCACGGTCAAGACTGCGATCGACGGCATCTCCATCTCTGTAACGGTTCCTGCCGAAAAGAGTTATGACCAGTTGCAAGAATCGTTGCAGCAACTGATCAAGAAAATCCAGTTGCATCGAAAACACGGCATTCCCTTTCACCTGCTTCAAGACGTCATCAATTAGGAGACTCTCATGTGGCCTTTCCGTCGACCCGACTCACTCAAGATGCTTGGTCTGTCTACAGAAGACATCTGCTCACACATTTTTGCGATTGGCGCTTCTGGGAGCGGCAAGACTTCTTTGTTGAAGATCCTAATGGAGGACATCATTCGTCGTGACGTTTCCGTACTATGGGCCTGCGTCAAGGCCGATGAATCTGAAAACGCAATTCGTGTCATTAAAAAGGCAGGCAAAGAGCATAAATTGAAACACTTGGTTCCCGGAAAATTCACTTTCAATTTCCTTTATTTTGAGCTCACCCGAACGGGGGGTACGCCCGCGACTGCCACGCAACTTTTTCAGCGTCTTAACAACTTGATTACAAAATCGAGCGGGCGTAAGGAGGAGGCCTACTGGGCAAACTTGTTCGAAAAAATGATGACGTACGCGATTACGCTGTGTCACATGGCGAAGAAAAATGGTTCCCCAATTTCGGTTGAAGACGTCTATCAATTTATTGTCACTAGTCCAAGTAGTTTCGAACAGGTTGGAACCAAGTTATTTAAATCGTCATTTTGTTACCAAGTGCTTTCCGCTGCCGAAAGGAACCTGCAAACCGACTCTGAACGTCGCCAGTACACACAAGCAGCGTCATTCATCTTGGAACAAATTATATCGATCGGTAGTAAAGGAAGGGGGTCCGTCCTCACTCAATGCTCGTCCGTTCTTTCACCCTTTTTGGTCGATCCCCTTTACTCAACTGTCTGCTCTGAAACGTCTAACTTTACGCCTGAGATGCCGCTGGACGGTTACTGCGTAGTGATGGATTTTCCCGTACTTGTGTATCAACAGGGCGGCATACTTTTCCAGAGCCTAATCATGCTCATGGTGATGGAAGCTGCGCTGCGCAGAAAAAATCCGAAGCAGATTACGGCACTCGTGCGTGATGAATGCCAGTACCTCATCGCGGATCCCGACTTCGAAGCAAAAGTCCAGTCGGTTGCCCGTTCGCATAAGCTTGCGTTCATTTCTTCGGCACAAAATTTACCCCTCATTCAGTCAGCGATGGGAGGGGATAGCGTCGCAGAGCAGCACATGTTGGCTACTTTTGCGAACTTTAATACGCGGTTAGTTCTGGCAAATTCCTGTAGCCGTACGAATTCTTATTTCTCAGACGCATGGGGTTCCAGCCGAGAGAATTTCGTGACGGTCAGCGAAGCCAAGCCGGAAAGAAAAATCGACCCAATGAACATGCTGTTCGGAATCGATGAATACACCGTCTCGGTCAGTCAGCAGCTGACGCCACGCTGCCCGCCGGACTTTTTTCTAGCACTTCGGCGGGGCGGAAAATCCAATAAGAAAATCGTGGACGCCTTTCTTACTCAGGGCGGCAGAACGTTTGGTAAGGAGAGAAGCCCTTTCAGACTCGTTTCCTTCAAACAACGCTAAGGTTCCCATGATTGACCGACCACCCCCAACAAAAGAAGCTGAGGAATACCTGGAAGAGGAACTACAAAGTGCGCGCACCGGTATTGCGATTTTACTGGTTTGCTCCGGCTGCTTGATCCGCAACCTACACTTTTTTTCCCGGAGCCCTGGAACTGCCGGGCCGATGGCCTCATGGCTCTCGATCTTTACGGTTGCCCTGTTTGTGGCGTTCTACGATGAAATGGAACGGCGTACCGGTTCGGCTGACGCCATTCGACCCGCGTTTGTGTGCTTGGCGTCTTTAGTCGCGTGGAGTATCGGGCTGTTCCGTACGTTGCTCCGCAGTCACTCTGGTTCAGTAATCGGCCTGGGGCAGGGGACACTGAAACGCTTTTTTCCGCACCAATCAGAGCTTACTGTGGGCGTGTTATCTGACCTGGCGGTCGCTTTGGCACTGGTGGCATTGTTTTCATCGCTCAGCTCACCGATTCAGGCTCGATGGTTCGTGTTGATGGCGTTGGGTTCAATCGTCTGGCACGGCTTTTTCTTGCTTCGATCAAACGTTAAGCGTTCCCGGATCTCCGCTGCTGCGTCTCGGTCGTCCTACTGGTCTCCACAACGAAAGAACTGGTGATAAATGAGCAGTCAACCTCCCAAGCAAGGATTTCTGCGAAACTTGACCAGCACGGCGGCGCAATACATCAAAGATGTGGTGACCTTGAAAGTCGCCAAAGACAACTTCTTTCGAGATGATGGCACGTTTGACCAATGGCTTGCCCATGGTGCAAACGAAGCTGCAAATGTTGTGGTTCATGGTCAGACAGCAACTATTTATGGCGGTTCGTCCTCGCCGCCGTTTCAATCGCCCGACGCGAACGCGCTGAGCGTTGAGCCTATCACTGAACCGCTAAGTGCGGTGGATATGCAAATTGCTCCGGCAATCGCCCCTTCCCACGACGATTCGATTCTCGGTGGTCTAGTGGCGCAAGCCGAGCAGACGGCCCAGATGCAACCGCCAGAAATGGAGTACGAACAATGAGCAAACAAACTCGCAAGCGACGCCAAATACCCAGCGTCAAACGCACCAATCAGGCCGATACGGAGGGGGCCTGGGAGGGAGATGACTGGTCCACGAGTGAAGTTGCGTCACTGGCCAACATGAACTACGAGCTGAAATTGGTCATTGAGGGTATTCGAACGACGATTTTGAATCTTAAAAATCAAAATGATCCTGCAGTCCGAGATTTGACTCAACTCGCTGAGGCTGCGACTGACTTTGCGGACGACCACCGGATGACGTTTGGGCGTCTTATGGAAGGGTTTGGAGTTGCGAATGCGAGTGTAGCACCTCTTGAACAGATCGATCGAGCAAACCAAGAAACGTCGATCCTCGCCAATCTGACTGAGCGAGCAACATCCACGACGGCCATTAACGAACCGGATCGAGAGCCTGGCTAGTGTGAATGTCAATGTTCGCTTAAGCCTGCGGACGCTGCATCGGGTTAGAGCAGCGATTGTCATACAATTGTCACATTGCTCTGCTAGGTAATCGCGATGCGGATTACTCACTCAAAAAGCTCGCGAGACGCCAAGAATTACTATGCATTCAGTGACTACTACGATTCTGGCCCCTCTCAACTTAAGGGCGCATGGTTCGGACGTGGGGCGACGATGCTTGGGCTGGAAGGTGACGTCGAAAAAGAACTTTTTGATCGATTAATCGATAACCTTCTGCCGTTTGAAGACAAACGCCTTACCCAACGAAACCGGCCGGATAGGCGAGTCGGAACCGACATCACGCTTTCTGCTCCTAAGTCCGTATCCCTGCTCTGGGGAGTCACTCAAGATCAAGAGATCCTCCAGGCAGTGCAAGATGCCGCTCATGAGACCTACGCATGCTTAGAGCAGGATGTTCAGACCAGGGTGAATCAGAAGCGGGGGACAATGACGCTCGCTAAAACGGGCAACTTGGTAGGCGCGAGCTGGCTTCACACAACCGCCAGGCCCGTGGATGGTCACCCCGACCCTCAGTTGCATGTACACGGTTTTGTCTTAAACGCCACGAATACGGGTAATCGCTGGACAGCGGCCGACCTGTCCGCCGTTGTCCGTGATTCAGGATATTACGAGGCCATTTTTCAGTCTCGCTTGGCTGGGAAAATCGCGTCGATTGGCTATCCGGTTGAACGAAGCGAGCGTGACTTTGAGATCGCTGGAGTCACACGGCAAACTATCGAAAAATTTTCGCGGCGTACCAGCCTGATTGAAAAACTTGCCGAAGAAAAAGGGGTTACCGACAGTGCGGCGAAAGGCTCTCTTGGAGCCCAGACACGCGACAAAAAGTCAACCAACCTGGTTCCCGAGGGACAACTGCCGGCATTCTGGCGCCAGCGGCTGACTGATGAAGAGGCTGCAACGCTTAAGGCGATTGCTGCGAAAGATTACGTGCCACAAAAACAAAAGGAGGCGGCGGGAAAGGCAGTGGACTTTGCGACAGACCACTGCTTTGAATTGAAATCGGTCGTTCGCGAACGGGAGTTGCTTCGCGAGGCAATTCGCCACGGAATCGGCCAAACAAGCGTTGCGGATATTCACCAGCAAGTAGCCAATCGTGACTGGATAAAGGAAGGGGAGGGTGAAAACACTTTACTCAGTACACGAAAAGTGCTAGCCGAAGAACAAGCCTTGCTGGCTTTCGCTCGCAGTGGACGCGGCCAGGTTTCAGCACTCGCCCTCGGTCACGCTATTGAGCGAGAGTGGTTCAGCGACGAACAAAAAACAGCCGTGACCGGACTTCTAGAATCAAACGACAGATTGCAGATCCTGCGTGGCGTTGCAGGAAGCGGAAAGACGTCCCTGATGAGCGAAGCAATCGACGCGATGAAAAAGAATGGCAATCATGTCACGGTTCTCGCGCCAACGGCCAAGGCCGCTCATGGTGTGCTTCGGGAGCAAGAAGGCTTCGATGCCGAAACGCTCGCGTATTTTCTTAAAAATGAACAGAAACAAAACGATGCGAAACATGGGGTCATTTGGGTAGATGAGGCCGGCTTGATTGGGACACAAGACTTGGCCGAGCTAACCAGGGTTGCGAGCCAGATCGACGCACGGATTATCCTCAGCGGTGACTCTCAGCAGCATCAGCCCGTCGCTCGCGGGCTTCCTCTCAGGCTATTAGAGTCGGATGCAGGGATCAAACCCCATCAGGTGTCGACGATTCGGCGTCAACGAGGCGAGTACCGTCACGCGGTTACCTCGCTGAGTCGCGGCGATGTCGATGCAGGATTGGACCAATTGGAGAAACTTGGATTCATCAAGGAAATCGATGATGACCAACAACGCAACGAACAACTTGCGCGTGACTATGCCGATTCCATTCAAGTGAAAAAATCGTGTTTGGTCGTTGCCCCAACCCATGCCGAGCGGGAATCGGTAACAGAGGCAATTCGAAGTGAACTTCGGTCGCGTGGGAAGATCACCGGCAAAGAACAAAGCATTGTGACGCTCCGGTCCAAACGTCTTACCGAAGCTCAGCGAGGCGATGCGACTAGTTACTCTCCAGGAGACGTCGTCGAATTTGTGACCAAGGGAAAAGGGGGCTATAAGCCGGGCGACCGATTGACTATCGAGTCCGTTGCTGACGGCCGCGTGCTTGCTGGCACCCCGGATGGCATGGCTTCAGTGCCTATCGAATCGCCCAAGTCATTCGATGTTTATCGACCGCACAACTCAAATTTTGCGGAAGGGGATCTACTGCGGATCACCAAGAATCGCCGACCCGACCGAAACTCTTCAGCAAAACGACTTAACAACGGAACAGTATTGACGCTCAAAGGCTTTACGGGATCGGGAGACCTCAAGCTGAGCAACGGGCAAACCGTGCCGGCAGAGTGGGGGCATTTTGACCACGGGACCACAGTTACTTCGTACGCATCGCAAGGGCAGACCTTCGACCGAGTGCTTGTAGCCCAAAGTAGCCTTTCCTTCCCGGCATCGTCGCCCGAGCAGGCATACGTATCAGTCAGCCGTGGTCGAGAGCAAGTAACCATCTATACCGACGATCGTGTGGCACTCCGCCAAGCAGTAAAGCAAAGCCATCAGGCGATGAACGCCAGCGATCTCATTCCCAATTCAGTCCAGGAAGAAATCGCGGCGAATGGCCGACTGAAAGAAGCCATTGAACGTGCTCGGACGCAAGCCCAACGCTTTGCAGCCAAGCAGATTGAACGAATCAGGGAATGGGTATCAGCACACCAGCCACAACATGCGAGGTAAATATGGGCCGTCCAGAATCCACCGGCATCTTAGATCGATTCGGTCTAACGACTGACCCTTCGAATCAGGAATCGGATCAATTCGAAGAAGAAGCTCCGTATCGGGCTTTCGGGATTTCCCGAAAGGCTTGGGGTGGAGAACCCATGATTGTTTTCATCCTGAAGACCGGCCAGCGTGAGGCTCTCCCGTATAGCGACCTGCGTCGACTTTCGTTCAATCCATCCGAGGGCATTACGTTGACCTACATCGAATGCATCATCACGATCACGGGCAGGCGATTGGATCAAGGATTTCAGAAATTGGCTTCGCAAAGAGTCGTTTTCATCGCGGAGGCCGACCACGCGACTGGTAAGTTAGTTGAGGATGGCGATCCCGTAATCACTGGACTTGTCATCGCCGAAAAACAGGTAATGCCGAGGTTTAGCTCGCAATTTGAGGACAAGTGACTCAGGTGGATTGAATCTCTCATCCTGAGACAGAGTTGCCGGAAATCGGTCAATGTGTCCACCAGTTTCATCAGGCAAGTCGGTGTCAACCGTTCACCTCGACATTTTTGAATTTCTATCTCAAGAGCATTTGAACGCTAGCAAAGCGAAATTTAAAATTTGCCGTTGTCCGATTCATCAGCGATGAATAAGGACCGCTTGGGGAAGGAAAACGTGAGAACAAGTCACCTCAAGAAGACTTGTTCTCACCGCCAAGTCCAAAAAAAACACCCCAAAACCACTCATTCTCACCCAGTATGTTTGGTAAGTTATGGTTATCCCGGTCCTAGATTGGTGTGCGGTTTGGCCGTGAATCGTCTCTAGCTACGGTCGCCTCGTTGGTTCCGGTGGCAGCATCGTGTGCGCCTCCTGGTCGTCTCTATCGCTTGCTTGCGCCGACCGATCGCTTCCTCGACAGTCCCGTGTCGCGCTCGAGTCCTACATGTTGGCTCAGTGTTCGGGGGACCGCAGATTTGATTTGCGCGGTGCCAGTCGCTACGATGATCTGAGTGTCGGCAAGCTCACAAGTTTGCCGCGATAACCAAGCAATTGTACTGAGCGGCGGCAGCGCCGTTTGGTCTGCTTGGAAACCTACTCTCGCTGAAGCACATTGCTGGCGTTCGCCTAACAAGTTCCTGCATGACCGAACCAACACGCGAACAACTTGAGGAAACCGCAAAGACGCTTTTGGCTGAGGCTTTACGCCGCGCCAGCACGTTCATGCAGCATTTTATAGGGATGCCCGACCATGCAGCTGTCATTGTTGCTACATCGAAAATGGATGAGTTGCTAGGTGCTGCAATTCGTGAACGGTTGCTGCCCTGCGTTGAGAAGAAGGATGAATTTCTTGACTCCGAACGTGGTCTTGGCACGTTTTCTAACCGAATCATAATGGCGTATCGATTAGGGATTATTGACGCGTCCCTTGCGCGAGCTTTGCACATATTTCGTCGCATGCGAAACGTTTTTGCACATGCCTATGAAGGACAGACTCTGGAAGTTTCGCCGCACGCGGAAAGGATTGCTGAGCTCGCGCACGGTATCGACTCGATGCCCAACCTCGTGTCATTACGTAAGACGTTTGAGGAAGTGCTACCCACGCTAACTCCTACACGGATACACTTCGTGATAGCGGCTACTGATGTAATTGCCAAATGTGAGCTCGCCATCACGATCGTTCGTCGAATCGATGGCGTTGCCGCGAAGACGGTGAAGTATCCGTAGCCATAGGCGAACGTCCTTTAGGTGCGTAATATGAAAACAGTGGCAAAGCTTCAAACGATGCGTATCGATGAGCTCCGAGCGATTTGTCGCTCGTTGCGAGTGAGTCATTCGGGGCGAACAAAAGAGGCACTGATAGCGAACCTCCTGGCACACGACAGATCCGAACTTTTAAGGCTGATCAAACAACCTTGGCATGTCCGTAGAGGTTCCCTCGTCGCGATTCTTGGAATTGTTTTTGGAATTGCGTCTCTCGTGAGTTTTCTCCTCTGGTTCGTTCCGTCTGATTCGATCGGAAAGAAAGACGGGGATAGAATACTCGCGGCAATAGAGAACTTTGAGCGACGCTGGTCATCATTGTCCGCGACGGATGCTGAAGAAAGAAAAGGGATTGTTGGAGAATTTCAGAAGCTGCGGCAACAGTTTGAGTCGAATCACGGCAACATGTTGGCAAGTGACGTCGATTCTATTCGATCGCGATTTGGAGTGACCGATTGTTGTGGTAATTCAGATCACCCACTAGACGAACTCGGAGAATTAGCAGACGAGGCACTCGGAGATGTGCTAGTCGATCCTGGATGTACTTACTAGTCTGAATACTCGACCATCAATTACGCGAACATGGAAATGCACCCGATTTCCCGGTCGGGCGTTTTCGTAATTCAGAATCTCTTGGCGACAAACGCGTTATTTTATTGCGTTGAGCCTTTCCGTGCGACATGCTCAGAGTAAGTATGCGTAACTCTTTAGTGAGGCAGCTATGAGCAGCGATGTTTTGCGGGAAAAGGATTTGGAGAAGCCTGAGATCAAAGCTTTGATTCAGGACGCGGAGAAGATGTGGTTTGATCTGTGCGAAGCCTTTGATGCTTTGTCACCATCAGGCTGCGCAGTAAAGGGGGCGGGAATATCAGTTCACTACAGGGGTTACCGCTGTCGGAAAACTAATACGAAAATACTGATTTCGACACATCGAATGCCGCTTCAAGGCGACCTTCACTTAAGTGCTACTGCGGGGCCAGTCGTGGACTACCTAAAGGGAAAGGGGCTCTACTGTTTCTATGATGCGGGCGATATGGACTGAGCTAAGAAATTGCTTGATCGAGGACTTGGCATCTGGCAGTGTTCACTCCAGATAACAGATTCTATCCTGAATAACGAGGCTGGGAATTGGATCAGAAGGGGCAACAGTATGGAAGTGGTTGTCGCCCCGAATCTATTCGTTGTCGTCCTCTCCAGTGCTGGACACAGAGTTCAACTTGGCTTTTCACGGAAAAAGTCGAGTTGAATTTCGAGCCTAAGTTCGATCCACAGATGATCTCCAGTCAAGATTGAAAGATTTTCTGATAGTCCGAGAGCGAGGCAGGCTCGATCGGCAAATGAGACGCCTGCCCCTTTAGTTCTGGCGGCAAGGTCCGCAGCGATGGACGCTTGCTGTTGATCGAATGAAATTACTTGCAATTCGGCTGTTTGCACGATTGCGTTGGCAATCGCTTGCTTGTCGAAACTTGCAGCCTTGTAATACACTTCGGAGAGATTGACGGCGGAGATAAGACCACCCCGCATTTTTCGTCTCGCTTCAACGGCCCCTTCTTCCTGTTTGCAAACAGCAAGGACCGCCGAAGCGTCAACGACCCTCTTCATACTCTGCTTCCTGGCGGCGTTCGGCGAGCAATTCGCTAACTAAACTAACGTCACCGTCGATTCCGGTGCAAAACGCATCTTGCAAACGTTGCATCGCCTCTTCGTAGGTGCGAAGTACGATCGTACCTTCCTCAAAGCTGGCTATCAGCTCGTCGCCATTAGCCAATCCCTTCGCCATGCGAATCGCTTGCGGTAGAACAATCCGCCCTGACGTATCGAGCTTGCATCTCCACGCTTCAGCTACTGTTGGCATGTGTCCGGTCATTTCTCCTCCTTGATTGAATTGCCAGTCATTGCCCAGTGTGCCACTAACATAAGCTTAGCGCAAGCAATTTCTGCTGTGGCACCGGTGCAACACCCTGCACGAAATTTCCAAGCATGTATCAAAATGTCCTTTTTGAAGCGTTCAGTTTGTGGCATCGTGAAAGAGAACAAAAAAATGGGACTCAAATATGGCCAACCAGTTCACGATCCAAGCCCCAAATAACTTCGTAACCCGCATTTCCCTGCAAGTGCCATTGCTCATCGACCGTGCCGGCGATAATACGAAACGGCGCTTCATCGAATTTTTCACGGCACAAATACGAAATAAAGGAACCCGCGAAGCATATTTGCATGCAGTCAAGAGATTCTTTAGTTGGTGCGAACGTCATGGAGTTCAGTTTGAGAAGATCGAACCGATTGTGATCGCAACTTACATTGAATCACTCACGTTGCAGCTGAGCGCCCCAACTGTCAAACTTCATTTGGCGGCAATTCGGATGCTCTATGACTATCTAGTGATAGGCCAGATCGTGCCATTTAATCCGGCTGCTTCTGTTCGCGGTCCCAAGCATGTGGCGAAGAAAGGCAAGACGCCGGTTTTATCTGCTGGAGAAGCAAGGCTACTGCTGGATGGGATCGACCTGTCAACGATTGGCGGTCTTCGAGACCGGGCGTTGATTGGCGTGATGGTGTTCAGTTTTGCCAGGGTCAGTGCAACGCTTGGCATGAACGTAGACGACTTCTATCAGCAGGGGCGACGAATGTGGCTTAGGCTGCACGAAAAGGGCGGGAAATACCACGAGGTGCCAGCCCATCACTTGGTCGAAGAGTATGTCGACGCCTATATCCTTGCGGCTGGACTTAGTGGCCAACGAAAAAGCCCACTGTTTCGCACGATCGCACGCGATAAGAAGCTAAGTAACAACCGAATGCACCGTACCGATGCGTTGCGGATGGTGAAACGTCGGGCGGTAAAAGCTGGCCTGCCCGTGTCAACCTGTTGTCACAGTTGGCGTGCCACCGGCATCACCAACTATCTGCAAAATGGCGGTTCGCTTGAACACGCAATGCAAATCGCAGCTCATGAGTCTGCTAGGACAACAAAGCTATACGACCGGACGAGTGACGAGGTCAGCTTAGACGAAATCGAAAGGGTTCGAATATAGGCACTGATTTGGTTATCCACCCATAGAAGCGTCCGACGGAAGCTTCTAGTGGGCGTCCTACGGCGTTCGTTCAAACCCGATGCTGTCGGTGTTAGTAGGGAAACCAAGACGCGGCATTTCTTGCTCGCCGCCGACTGCGGCGGAATCCAGGGGACCCTCAAACTTCTTGACCGGAAACGTGTAGAGCATGATGACGATGCTATAATCCGTCCGGGATCGTCGATGTTTCTGAATCTTCCCAGAGATTTTCACGTCTTTAAACGACTTGCTGTTAAGGATTCCAGAAAACGACGTCTCGGATGAACTGGTTACGGCAATGAGAATATCTTCCGATTCCTGGGGCAGAGCCGTCCTCGGTTTTACATTCAAAAATAAATTGAGAGGCGTGTAGGTAATGGTGCCGTGCCACTTAGAGCCCTCTGGGAATGGACCAGACGCTACGGCCTTTGAGTCTTGAGGGACAAAATATTCAAGAGCCAACTCCACCAAGTCTGCAAGTCGTTTATTGTCTTTGTTCAGAACTACCCATAGTTCGAACTTAAAGCGGATCACGATTTCGGGGCGATCGGTTAATTTGATCAGTCTGGCTACTAATTTATTCGCCTCTTCTTGTCGTTGATTGTCGTCTTCCAATTTTTCAAGTCGTTGCCAGAGCCACCGCAACTCTGTTTCGATATTTTTCTCTCTAACAAGAAGATCCGAGCCAATTTCGACCAGTTCAATCTTAATGTTCTCTCGCCGTTCCTGTTCAACAGGAATGGTGAATTCGCCGTATCGCGGGTAAAGTATGGCGACATCGTCACTTACCAAATCAAACGTCACAATGTCGCCAGGCTTGGCATCGGACAGGGAAAAAGAGAACCTGCCATTGTCGACGAGTTCTCCAATTTCAGATGACATGCCTTGGCTCAAGGTTAGCTCAACAAGCTCGGTGTAAGTCGGTTTAGCATTAGTGTCAGATAGCACTCTAACAAGCTTACCACTTAAGCGATTCTGGGCCACCGCGATGTTTGATCCCAAAAAAGCAAAGCCGAGTACCAATATCGCGATTCGTGACTTATTCATTCGTCTCATCCGGATGTAACACTATTTCGACAGGAGATCCGTCATAACTGTCAAGTGAAATGATGCGTTTACTACGCTGTCGATAGTCAGGCTTCGCGGCTTGCACATCTATCTGCAATGAGGCGTAGCGACCAGGAATAGCCAGTTTATACTCGCCGCGATCATCGGTGACAATTTCGAGGTCAGGTAGCCTCAGACCGTTAACTTCGTAAACCGTTACTGTAGCATCGACAATGGGCTGAGCTGTTTTTGCATCCACCACTTGGCCTGTTAGTTTGCCCGTGACCAACAAGTCTCCAGTACCTTCAACCGTTTCGGCGTACTTTTCTTCAGATGATGGTGTCAGGTGGTCGGTCGGAGCTGAGGGAGGTTGCCGATCGATAATCGACAGTGTAATCAGAAATGCGATGATTCCAATTGCGACCACCAGCACTCGGCGGTAGTCGTGATTCTCCTTTGGTGCCACATATTGTCTACTTCGCTTTTCTTCCGAGGCCAGCGGCTCGCCGGCATCGGTACTTGGAGCGAGCTTACTGGCTGGCGATGGGGCATCGTCGGTATCAACGGTTGCCCTCTCAATCTTTGCTTGATGACGTGACGAATCGTCAGTCGGGAATTCGGGAATCCTTTCATTTGTTTCATCGTTCCCTAATTGTTCAGCTCTCGTATCGTCACCGGGATTGAGATTGTTGTGACCAGAGCCTACGCGAGAGTCTTTGGAGGGAGTCTCGACCACTGACTGTTCGCCCGGCCGATCTTCTGCATCGCCGTCAGTTTCATCTTTCGACATCTGATCGGTTTGGCCAGATGTCGATACTCCATCTGGCTGGGAGGAGTGCGTGGCGTCGCCCCGCTTAGCCGTACTGGCTTTCAAGATAACTTCCGCGAATGGGGCATTTGCAGGCCAGGGTGGTTTTGCAACGATGGCTGAGTCGGAATCCGAGAAGCCGGACTGTTCGACTTGTGTGTTATCTCTGGTCGCCAAAGAATTCGTTGAAACGCCAATCGGTTTAACACAGGGTTTCCGGTTTTCGTCATCTGTAGCCGCTGACGCCTCTCTAGCTCTCTTGAAGGCTTTGAAATATCGTTTCTCTGAAACGTGATTTGAAATCAATTTGTTGCAAATCAGTTTCCAAGCTTCAGATTCTTCGAAAGCATCTGGATGCGATGCTACGTCGGAAAATGTTTTGTTTCGAAACTGATCTGGGAACAAGAAGGCAAGAAACGTGACCGTTTCGACAAAATTGTCGTAGGACATGCCCCGTCCCGTTTTTAACCCAATCAAGTTGTAAAAATTTGCAGTTTCAAGAGCGGGCAACTCTATTTTGAATTTTGCGTATCTAGCCTCGTTGTTCCGTTCGCTCCTTCTTTTGTTGACCTGACCCCGAGTGCAAATGGGATGGAATTCAGGCTTCAATAGTGTCCTGTCGGCGATTCGATCCTTAAAGTCCGGATTTTGGCTGTTTTCCTGATTCACGTTCGGTAGATCGTTCGGTCCAGGAGGTACCTTTTTCATCGATTGATCTTGTTTCATTGAATCCGTCGTTGAGGGTAAAGCCTAAACTTGCTCCGTCGTCCAAGATATCCGTTAAAGCCGCAAGTTGTTTGTCGTTTAACGCCGTTTCTTCAAATCCGTCCATAAATCCTAGGATGTTCTCGCGAAGCCGCGTGTTTCCGGAGAATCCGCGAACGATTCTTCGGAGAAGCCCGCACGAATCCGAAAACAAACCTATTTGCCGTCGGCTGAGTAGCTCTCCGCGAAATTCGTGTTCAAGCGTCCGCAGCATTTCTAATGCCGTCTCGGACCGATCCATCGGCGTGAGTTCTTCGGCAATTTGCGAACCGTGTTCTTCGGCAATTTGCGAACGGAGTTCGTCATCTATTCTCTGATCTTCATCCATAATTTGAACCATAAATACTCAATACGACGCTCCGTCAACAAAAAATGTCCGGCTGGGCCGAAATTTTTTTCAGAGTTCTCAGAATGTTTTTTGATTGTTTTCTGGATATTCGGAAGGTGCTTTACACCTGTTTTTTCCAGCAAAAACCTGGTTTCGACTGTCGAGCATGGGGACAGCGGGGGGGGTAATTGCCTTATTGTCTAGCTTTTATACCCTTGTCTTGGCCGGGCAATGTGCGGTGCGAAGAACCCGGTCGCTGAATTTTTTCGATCCTTGGAAAAGTAAAGGGAATCCATAGCATTGACGCATATCCAGCAGATCCTGTAACTCCCGGCCCGAGTAATAACCAAAAAATTTGCTTAATTTGCTTAATTTACTTGGATAGAAGACTCAAAGCCCTAATACATGTTATTGAGCGAGGGAAATCGGTTTTCTCGCGTTTCATTTCCCTAAAAACAAGGAGACGCGGCCATGAATGAACTTCTTATGTTTGTTCTTTCTGACCCGTGGTTGTTTTTTCCGGCACTTGGGCTGCTTGCGGTTCTTGGCCTGTTCGCTATTGCGACATTCGCTGTCCACTGGAGCGACTGGGGCAGGAGTGGCAGCTTTCAAGTGACTTTTTGGAAAAACACCGTGGGGCACAAAAAAACGAGCGACTAGCTCAAAAGCCGGCCGCTCGCGGTCTAAATCGTAAGAACCTTGGCTGATTGTTGATCGCACCCAGCCAAAACTCCCAAACGCAGGGTTGGATTATCCGATCCTGCGTTTTTTAGTCTAGATCAAACTTAACGACGCTGCAGCCGATTATCGCCGGATCGCGGCATCGAGGGCCTGTCAGACAGCGGAAAGGAAGTTTTTCCGGTTTTGGCTTGCGAGAGTCGCGAACAAGGATTCGATCGGATTGGTGGTTCGTAGGTGGCTCCAATGCTCGGCTGGGAAATCTCTGCATTACGGGGAATCGGGTTTCCCGCCGCCGCGATACTCAAGCGAGAGCATGTACCCACTCGGAGAGTGCTTGTCATAATAGGCACGAACGTCAAAGTGCACTAAAACGTTTTGTAGGCTTAGGAGGCCACAGTAATTTAGCGGGTTAGACGACCATGTCTCCATTGTCTGGTTGGCGGCTTCGTCAGTCTTTGAAACATTTCTCGTGCTTCGAAGTTTCTTAAGCATATCTTGCAGCCCATGGACGAGGCCACGTTCTTTCGCGCGAAAAAGATCGTTACGGAATCCAAAACAACCACAAAACATGACGTCGTTGAAACCGTCAATCTTGTACAGGACATCAACGATCTGAGTCGAATAGTCACCGCAGTCGGTGTGAACCCTCTGACTGCCCTGGGCGTGTTTTTTCCAATCACGAAGAAATGGATAATGAAGCGAGTTAGGGGGCGGCAACGTTGAGTGGTCAGACCCGGTGTCGAGCAACATCTGAATCTTTTTCCACTCGCCAACCGCCTTATCCTTTCTGACGACACGAACGAAAATCGGAATGTAAATACGATGCCAAAACAGCGTCTGTGACACTCCGGTTCGCAGTGACGTACTATTTCGGTTCTCTCTGCTCCCACTCTCGATCTCAAAGATTTTTGTAGGATTGGAACCTGGCGGCAATTGGGTATTCAACGTAGAGAGACAAATCGATCTTGAGAGCTTGGGTTAAGAATGTTGCTACCGCCATCATTCTCAAGTTCTAGCTGTACGATATCCGCCCAATTGGAAGCAGTCCCGAGAGTCTTTGCGATAACCCGCGGCTCTCCCCGCACGCCTACACGTTCTTGCCACCGATACAGAACGAATCGGTCGGCACCGTATTTTTTTCTCATGAGCATTTCCTCGACTACAGCATCGCACTGAATCGGTTCAAAACCCGCAGGGTTTCCCTCGATTCGATGCTGCAGTTCGGTACGCACTTGGTCAATGAACTCGTTGGGATCACTACCAACAATTTCCACTGCTCGATCCCGGTAGTCAATGAGCAATCGTTCCACATCATTCTGGTCCATAGAATCTTCCTCCCTGAAGCTAGGCCTTTCCCTATCTTCGGCATTACTGTCAGCGAATCTTTCGCCTTGCTCAGCTTTGCTAGCACGATTTTCCTGCTCTGTCTCCCACTTTTCTAACGTTTTTGCTTCCAAAATATGATTTGCCAATACTTCCCGAATGCTTTCATCCGACCCCCCTGGGTCAAAAATGGCGTTGTAGATCTTTCGGTGCGAATCGATCACGTACTCGATATCTTTGCTGTCAAATCGGTAGACGTCTTCGATGCCATACGCAGACCGCAGTTCTTGAATCAACAGAGCTGCGTCCTGCGCTTCGGCGCCTCTAGCGATCTCCCCATGAAACGCCAGGTCAAGCTCAAAGAACTCAGTCCAATTACCTGCTTCCGAGCGTTCCATCTTCGTAATAATTTCCAGAAGATTGGATTTTGCCTTTTTAACCTCGAATGACCTGCTATCACTTCGAGCAGCGTGCCCAAGCCTGAAAGCAAATTGCGTTTCGATCGGCAGTCGAATGGCGAATAATCGCTTCAGATGACGTGGGTCATGGTTCTCAATGCAGTCTCGAAGAAACCACGCAATGGCTTCGCGGAACTCGCTCGGAACGACATCTCCGAATTCTGCCCTCGCATCATCGATCAGATTTTGAAGCTCTGTGATAATGCCAATTCCACTAAGTTGGTCTACAAGTCTAGGAAACGACTGAATAGGCACGTTTGGGACCCCAGATCGACTGAATATTGAGTGTTTTAGCGATGCCCTGCATCGTACCCCCCGTTGCCGTGGCTGGCAACTCAATTGACTACCGCAGACTGATGTTTGGGACCGAATTCGCCTTGAGAGTCTCGTATTAATCAAAAGAAGGTTCTTGGGGAGTGGTTAGGCGCTGGTGATCGTGGGGAATTCCATCGCCCATAAGGAGACGCCCTTAAGCACCTCGAGATAATTGTGAATTCGTGGAATCTTGCGGCGTTGTGCTATTCGCTACCGCCGCATTAAGAGTTAGCAATGTCAACGAAATGTCGCTTCAACGCGTCGATGACTCAGAGGCTGCACTCGCTCAATACTGCATGTGAATTAGGTGGTCTCAGCGATGAATATTTGATTCATCCTGCGTTTTTTTCTTGCGGCGTTCCTCAATTTGCTCTATCGCCGCTCCATGAGGCGGCATGTTACCAGAGTATGAACTGATTCAATCCATCCAAGAGGGACGTAATAGCGGCATCGACGAGGCAATCTCGAAGGGGGCTACTGTCGACGCACGTAGCCTCTCGGGACTGACGGTTCTGGAAGTCGCACAGAAATATGGGCGGTTCAACACCGGACGCGAACTGATCAAACGCGGTGCTGACATACACCAAATAATCGGCCAGAACGGCGACACTCTTTTACATCGGGCCGCACGAACAGGCGATATCGGCTTCACCACTCTTCTGCTTGAAAGTGGTGCGGATCCTGATGCAGTCAATACTGCGGGAAAATCGCCGCTCCATTACGCTGCAAACGGCGGGTTCCAGTATCTGGCTCATGAATTGATTCGAGCCGGTGCGTCTGTCGATCTGGCAACGCCGGCGGGCGACACAGCATTGCACTTTGCGGCCAAGAAAGGTCATGTTCCGATGATTCGGTCACTGCTTGATCCCGCTGCAGACGCGGATGCTTTTGCCAAGAACAACACTGGTTACACACCATTGCACGAAGCGGCGGCAGCAGGCAAGACGGAAGCCGTAACGCTTTTGATCGATAAAAGTCGAATCGGCTCCCACGCCAAGGCAACATTACTGCCAAGGATACGCCGGGCTGCGGAATTGCACGGGCACTTGGATACAGCCCAGGCCATTCTTGCCGCTGAAGCCAGTGCATCCCCCTCCTCATCCTTCCGAAGCTCGACGGACGATTCTACTGGAATCGATCGCTAATTTTTTGTCGCGATGAAACACGTTGGCTTTCAATCTTGAGCCCTCATTCTGCTCTCCAGGTCCAAAACCATACGGCCGGTGGCTGGTGTCGCTAATACCACCGCCGGCGCAGTCCAGGATTAAAGCGGCTCCCCCAAAAATGGTCCCCCCACTTTAACCCTGGACTGCGACTCGTCCCTGTCGGGCCGATCCGACGAACGTGGCATTCTTTGCTCACCATCGGCCGCAAGGGTTTTGTGGCCGGAAAAACAAAGAAAGGACTTTTATGTCAGATACATCAACAACTTCATCTTCTGCAAAGAGACCATCGCTCTTTGCCTATCAGGTCAGAGACATCGGCGATGGCAAATCGTACTGGAACCGCATTGGCGCCGCTTGGGATACGAAGAGTGGCGGCTTCATTATCCAGCTTGATTGCCTTCCTCTGGACGGGCGTATCGTCTGCCAGCCCGCAATACACGAGCAAGCTGATGGAGGTGCCGCATGACAATTACGAGCTCCTTCTCAAAAGCAGATCTTCAGCAATTTACTGGCGACGACCTTCGCTACCGGACGCTGAACCGATCGGTGATCTATACGCCGGGCATCAAGTACCTTGCAGAGAACGCCCAGGCCTACTGGCTAATCGACGCTATTGCTTCGTATTTCGTTGGCCCGGAAATGCGAAACGCAATGAAACGGGACGACCGGTTGCAGTCCCTCCAATTTTGGAGACTTGAAGTCACCGACGAACAGACAGCCAGTCTGTACGCCGTAGCCGACAAGGGACTGAAGCCATTCATCGCGCAGGCGATTGACTTCACTGACTTTCCGTTCGATTGCATCGACGTTTGGGCAGGCTTCGACGGAACGTACTGGACATTGTATTTGCCGTCTGAGCACTGACATCTGTGGGGCGGCCGTCCTGGTCGCCCCATTTATGTTGCTTGGCAACTCACGGCATGGCATACCGTTAAACAAAGGAGTACTGCATGAATATCAATCAAGCGAAACAACTGCCGCTAAGCGATGTGCTTGAGCGACTCGGGCATGCTCCCACCTATCGGCGTGGAAACGAACTGTGGTATTGCAGCCCGCTCCGTAACGAAGCTGAGCCCTCGTTCAAAATCAACGACCGCAATCAATGGTATGACTTTGCCACTGGCAAACATGGGGACGTGCTGGATTTGATTCAGGAACTAAACAAACTTCATACCGTCAAAGAAGCCCTGGTGGAGCTTCGCCGCCTGATTGGTGAACCAATGCCTCAGCGGGCGGCAGTAAAAAAGGTGATAGCGACCCGTCAGGCCTCAATCCCCGAAATTACAAGCGTTGAACCACTTCGGTCACACTCGCTGATTCGGTATCTGAAGTCTCGCGGGCTGGATGACCCGGCAAGTCGAAAACAACTTCGCGAAATTCGCTACACCCGTGACGGCAAGGAATACTTCGCGATTGGCTTCGCTAACGATCGCGATTGCTACGAACTTCGTACCAGTCGCTTCAAAGGTTCACTCGGCAGCAAGGCGATCAGTACGCGAAATCCAGGTTCTGAATCCGTTGCCGTGTTCGAAGGATTTACCGACTACTTGACCGCGATCAGCCGCCACCTACTGTCCAGTAATGATACTGCGGTCGTGATGAATTCGGCTTCATTGAAAGAGGCCACCGTTGAGCAGATAGTGAAGCTCAGCCCAAACCAAGTGACGCTATGGCTCGATCACGACGCGACTGGCAGGCAAGCGACCAATGACTTGACAGCAATGTTAGGTGCCAGGCTACCAGATACATCGGTAGTCGATCGCTCGGAAATCTATGTTGGTTACGAGGATCTAAATGCGTTTCACACCGCTTCCCTCACGGGCCCAATTCGCTAACTCAAATCCCAAAGGAAAGTTTCCCGGGGAAAGTCAGTTACATAACTGATATGCACGAGCGTACACTAAAGCAAAAATAAAATATGGCAGGCGATTCCTTGAAGGAGCATGCCGCTCTTCAAATTTGAAATAAGGCAGGCCACCTAGGCTGGCTTTCATGATTGCTGGCTAACATGGAAGCATGCTTACATGCCTGTTTTCCAACTAACTTTCATGCGATCTGGCTAACCAGTTTGCATGATGCCCGGCAAACATTTCTGCTTGCCATTTGGAAAGATTGCTGGTATGGCTGCTGCATGACAATCATCGCAGTAGCAAACACCAAAGGCGGAGTCGGGAAATCAACAACCGCAGTTCATCTGGCAGCCTGGCTGCATGAACAAGGGCACAGCGTCCTGCTTGCCGATTGTGACACTCAGCATAGTTCCAGCCAGTGGGTTCGCGAAGCGTGCCCGGATGTGAAAACCGTTGTACTGGACAAGCCGAACGACATTCTTAATGAGTTGCCTGCTTTGGCTCAAGACGTTGACTTTCTTGTCGCGGATGGCCCCGGAAGCCAGACCGAAACGAGTAGGGCACTTCTGCTGAGAGCCGATTTGGCGATTGTTCCATGCAAGGCTTCACTGCTTGAAATACGAGCCCTTTCCAAAGCTACCGAAGTGCTACGGCAGGCCCAAGACATTCGCGGCGGCCTACCAAGGGCTGTCATCGTGCTTAGCATGGTGAGGAAGAACTATCGACTGACCCGTGACATGATTGAAGCGGCGGCCGCACTTAATCTCCCGATGGCTGATACCCCGCTCGTTCTACGGCAGATTTATGCAGACGCTCCGGGGCAGGGTGCAGTGGTTTGGCAGATGGGGTCTAAGACGAAAGACGCCTCTCAAGAAGTTCACCGGTTGTTCTGCGAGATTCTTCCCGACGCGGTTCGAAAAAAGGCGACGAAGAAGTCGAAAGCGAGGGTTTCCGCATGACCAAAGAGCGACGTTCACTGGTGACTGGCCTCAATGACACTCCCGCCATCGACGAATTAGAAAAACAATTTGTGTTCGGGGGAAAACCTTCAAAGAGCACAGATGCTTCAACAGTAGCAGCCGAGCAGTCAACCGAAACGCCGGTTGCCGAGAAGGAAAAAAGTGTTTTGCCACAATACAAGGGCCGCGTTCCGCTCACTACTCGTTGTCGTCCTGAACTTGCTTCGGCTTTGAAACGGGCATCGTTGGAGCGACAGCTAGACGGCGTTGAGCCAAACAGCATCCAGGACATCATCGAAGTGGCGATAGAAAATTGGCTGCACGCGGAAAGCCAAAAGCTGGCGAATCGGGTCTGATTGCATAAACGAAGTTTATGCGGGACGTCCACGTTTCTCGAACCACTTGCGACAGAAGCCGATGAATGCGGCGTCCGAATTGGTTGGAGACTCTGTCATCCATTCCCGCCATTCCTGTTCGACACGATGAATATCCCAGCCCGGAGCCGCAAGTCGCGCTTGATCGTATCCGTCACCACTGATGCGAACATGGCTCAGGTCGACATCGCTCGAAGTAGTTAAGCTTGCAATCGTCCCACGACTGGTGAAGATGACCATGTCATCATCATTCAGATCCACGGCATAGTCGGGCATGTGAGAATAGGTTCGATCTTCCTGGACAATGTTGTTGACCAGTCGTCGGAACTCCCTAGATGACGAAACGGCTCCGCATTTTTTTTGAAGTAGGGCGAGGGAAATCTTCCATTCTGCCTTGCGATTGCAATGCTTGCGACCGAGCTCGTAAATTCGCCGCTCAATAGGCTTCCTTAACCGGAAGTAGTCTCGGCTCAGCGTCAGCACCTCATGATGCTCTACGGCGTTAAAAACCCAGTCTGAGAGTTTAACCTCGACCTCCTGCATGCGACCGCCCCGAGTTTCCCGGACAATTTCGTATTGATCGATCAGCCCGAATCCACGGATGATCTCTTTGCCGCCCGTGACAACGTTGGTCGTGATCCTGGTGCCGGCGAGGCGCTCCAAAGCCGCCTTGAGCCCATCATAGCCCCGCCCATTAGTCATTCGGTTTGTAGCTCGCAGTAATTCGTGGCCGCGAAACCTAATGATCTGCGACGCGGACCGTCCGGCATTCTTTGCCGCCATAACTTGGCTAATGCAGTAGATGAGAATATCGCGATCGTGAACTGTCGCGAGCCCGTCAGCGGACGGTCGGATCTCAACGAATAAGTCACCGTGATCGTATCGACGAATACTGCGATCAGGCTTGGTGGAAAGGCTGAAGATTGGATGCTCCATCGACGCCATGTCACTTTTAGGAGCCGCGTTGAAAATGTCGCAAACGAAGAAGTCGTGTGTGGGATGCCGGTCGGGAAGCAGCGGCGAGCGTGTTGTCGTGGTTTCATTCATACCCCTAATGACAAACGACATTTCGCCCACACTGTCAAGCTAAAACGACATTTCACCCACAAGTGAAAAGCGTTTGAATCCTCGCGCAGACCCGAACTGTCTTCGTCATTTCACACACGCCTTTTCGACATTCCACACACAATCGAACGACATTTTACCCACAGGCTACCTTGAAAAAGGTGCAAATTTCAGAAGGTTATCGCTGGCTATCCACAGCGTAACACTTTATTTAACACTTATATAACACACTGCAGCCTGTGGATAACTTATCGAAGTTCGCATCGTTCAGGAGCAAGGTATTGACCCAGAATTGCGGGGTCGAGGTTCAAGACGTTTCTGCCAAGAGGGAAGAAGAACAACTCGATTCGATTTCCCCTTTAGGGGCATTCAAGCGTCAATTAGGCGTCGGACAGATTGGACGATTCATTCACCGTGACCCGAAGTGAAAGGCGTAAACGATGATGGAAACGATTCTTACTCAGCTTGAACGGATAGAGCTTCAGCTAAATCGATTGGTTGAAGCCAAAGCTATCCAAGAGTGGTACGACACCAAGACTGTTGGAGAGATTTTAGATCGAGCCGCTTACAGCGTTCGCGAATGGTGCCGGCTAGGACGAGTCAAAGCTGAAAAACGAGTCTGCGGGCGCGGCAGTGCAAAAGAATGGATGATTTCCAATGCCGAACTCGAACGCATCAAATCGGAGGGGCTTCTGCCGCTTGAGCGACGCTGAAGAAAACCTCACGCCAAAAAACAGAGCCATGATCCGGGGCAAGAGAGCATGGATCCTACGATGGATTGACGGCAAATCAATTCCAGCGATGTTTTATTATTGCCTTAGAGCCATCGGCTGAACAGGGTCATCAAGGACTCCGAATACTCTGGACAGCCGTTTAATCGCCCGGCATGGACTTTTAGGAAGCGTCCAAATAATTGTTGAAAGTTGAAAGATGGTCTCCCGGAGAGCAGACTCTGCTCTCCACAACTTTCCAATTTTCGTCGGCAGCAACCGACGGGGAGACCATCATGAATGAAGTTAGTCTTTTAGAATCACTGGGGCAAGTTTCAGCTTCTGAAACCGGACAGATCTTTCGCAATTTCCTGAGAGGTCACGTGCGGGAAATGATCAGTGAAGTCATGGCCGCAGAAGTAACGGAGCTGTGCGGTCCCAAGCACGATCCCACGTCCAGCGATGTCTATCGTGCCGGCTCAAGCTCAGGGCGTGTGCTGTACGAGGGCGAACGCGAAGAAGTTGTCCGGCCGCGAGTGCGTCAGAAGTTCAGTAACGGCTCCAGTCATGAAGTTGAACTAAGCACCTACCGTGTCGCCAAAGATCCCCAACAGTTACAGGCACAGATCGTACAAGCGATCGTTTCGGGGGTCACTTCTCGCGGTATCGAAGAGCTAAAGCCGAATTCTCCCGGTGTCAAAAAATCCAACGTTTCGCGACTTTGGAAGGACGCTGGCAACAAGTTGATTGAGCAGATGCGAGGGAAGGACCTGAGCTCGATCACCTGGTGTGCGTTGATGCTTGACGGCATCCATTTGAGCAAAGATCAGACTGCCGTAGTGGCACTGGGGATCGACAGCGGAGGCCGTAAACACGTCTTGGACTTTGCGTTGGGCAGTAGTGAAAACCTGGAAGTTTCGCGTGAACTGATGACCCGAATCGTCAATCGCGGCTTCACATGCGACCACCGCTTGTACGTGGTTCTCGATGGCAGCGATGCTCTTCGCGGTGCGGTGGTTGAGTTCTTTTCTGACGCTGTCATCCAGCGTTGTTTGGTTCACAAAGAACGTAATATCAAAGGAAAACTTTCCAAGCGTCATTGGGGCGAACTATCGCGTCTATTCACTCGCCTTCGCCGCGTTCAGGGAATCGAAGCTGCCGAGGAAATCTTCGGCGAGCTCAAAACGTTCTTGGAACCGATAAACGCCGAGGCGTATCGGAGTCTGCACGAAGCCGGTGATGACCTGCTGGCTTTGCATCGCTTGAACGTCCCCAACACGCTTCACCGTTCACTTTTGAGCACTAACGCGATTGAGAACTCATTCTTAAACACGCGTCGCAGACTGGGGCGTGTGACGCGTTTTCGCGCCGAAACCGATCAAGCAAGTCGGTGGCTTTCGTATGCGTTGCTGGAGGCCGAGAAAGGGTTTCGCCGGATCACCGGTCACACATCACTTCCCTTGCTTGTCGCGGCCCTGGGGCGACCGGAGGTACCGCCTGCCTAACGTCTTTCCCCCATCCCAGCTTCGCCTACGGCGAAGCTGGGATGGGGGAATCTTCTTGCAAGCTCAGACACAACCACCTACGTTTTACCCGAGAGACCATCAAGAGTTTCAACAACAAATCGGACATCCCCGGTAATTGTTCGAATTGACGGAGGTGTTCAGCCATCAAACGCGACTTGCTCCGGTGGCCGACGCCGGATTATCTTCCGATCGACGAAATCAGAGCGTCCGGCGTCGGCCACCGGTGCAGGTTGACGAGTTGCGGAAAGTTAGGGCAGGGCTTCGTGGCCCTTCTGTCTGCGGTGATAAAATTCAGAATCTCTGAGGAAAAGCACCTCATGCCCTACATGGTTCGCAACGAACGAATCATCGCCGTCGCTCATACGCGAAGACCGCCGAGTTACTAGCAGGATCACCTATCAAATTGAAAGGTTTAGCTCACTAAAGTTGCCTTTGCAAAATCTCTTTCACGATGAATTGAGACTGACAGGCCTTCGGGAAATGGTCTCGTACCGACGATTACCATGAGAAAAGCGTCCAAGCCGTGACTCGATTTCACGAAACAGTCTGCCATGCTTTCTCGGTCTTCTGGTGACATTTCCGGCACCGTTTGCGGATGTGTATGCCAGTCACCAACGAAAAACAGGCCTGACTCAAATTGCGAGTTGATTTCTTCCTGTTGGTTTTTCAGAAATGGAATGAATTGAAAGCGGCGGCGAATGTCCTTCCGCGTAGGTGAAGTCGCAATTTTGAGCACAATTTCATCATTGGTAAGCTTGGCAAATAGCTGCCCACCTGCTTCGCGCTTCCAGCAGCGGTCCTGTCGATAGTCGTCAAATACTTCCAAGACTTGAGTCTCCACAACAATACATTGGTCGCTATTTGCAATTGCATATCTGATTGGTTGGTCTAACTGCATCGCTGACAATCCGGGCGAGCGGACCACGGAAACTCGGAGACTACTTCTTCACGCGTATCAAAGTTGGGGACTGTTTGCCATGCAACAGACCAACCTCGCTGAATCGGATCGATTTTTCGATCCTTGTTGATCCAAACACGATGTGTCGATGCGGTTAGCTGACCGAGAAGACATTCAACCGATAGATCAACTGCCATTGCGATTGAGTGAAGCGAGTCGGTTATGCCGTAAGGTTGAAACTCGTTCCCGCACCCCGCTTGCGAAACCATGGTCGTCGGTGCAGCTGGCCAATCGAATACGCGCCGAGAAAACTGACCTGCACCAGTAAATCCACATTGAAGACATCCACTTCGCTCCATTATTGCGACAGCATGTCCAGCTGCGGCGAACGGCTCGAGCCAGGCATATACAATCGGTGTTCGCTTCCCGGAGCATTCATGAAGGTCATTGAGCATACACTCAGCTTTCCATGAGCCGGTGGTCGAAATCACTAAATCGAACCCATCTAGTGACTCAGCAGTCTCAATCCTTTGCTGCCAATCGACCGGGTTAGACTCACAACTAACAATTGTCGGATAGTTGGTTTCAAACCGCCGCTTTAGTGCGTCCGTCTTGTTCTGTCCTACTGTGTCGCCACCGAGAAGGTGTCGGCCCGTGTTCTCCCATCGCATTAGGTCTCCATCAAACATCGCAACTTGCCCAAGCCCGGCCTGGATTAGGTTGTCGGTAAGAAAGGAACCAAAGGATCCAAGGCCGACGATCGCGACTCGCTGCTTCTGTAGCACCGCAAACCGCGGATCGTGGCCGCGACCGCCAAGTGCCCACTCCGCATCCGCTCGTTCTAGTGGTGACCGAACAACTTTGGTGTATTTTGTTTGCTGACTAAGTTGAACGCTCAGCGGAGCCTTTCCATCGCGAAAACCATTAACGCTAACGCGGTTCGATCGGCCACACTTGCTGACCTTCTCGTTGGCTCTTAATAAGCGGCACAGCTCCACGACACCATAGTTGGTCCCGTTTGTGGCGCTGATTGCCAAGATGATCGTCAATGGTTGAAAAGACTTTGCGATGTGATCCGATATCGATTCCAAAAAGTTGGGTGCATCTTCCGAGATCAATGCCAGTAGAGCCTCCGTGCAGTCTGGGTATTCCTCTGGCGAGAGCGGTTTCGACAATTTGACCAAAAAGCCGGTGTCAGTTCTGTCGTAGTCTTTCTGAAGACGGTTCTTTAGCCAGCAAAGTACAGACTTTTCGTCGGCACCAATTATGCGAAATTTACTTGAACTCCAAACGGCGACTTTCTGCGAATCGCATCCGTCCGGAAGTATCGAAAAAAACTGATGGCGTAAGTCGTCTGACGATAGCAGCCAGTACGAATCAAATTCTCTATTGAAATCATCATCCAAATTGCCGTCGAGAAGACACTGCAATAGGGCCTCGGTTTCAGCTACTAGAGATTTGGCAACTTCGACTGGGCGATACGGGTCAACATTGGTATTGGGAGGAAAGACGCATAGGCAGCCGTCCTTCTCGACGTGCGGCCAAGACAAGAACTTGGTTCGATCAATCAGCGCAATCTTCGGTGAGACAAACGGAAACTGAGCAGTAATCAACAAATTGATGGACACGTTCTCCGCGAGATTCAGGTCAATGCGCCAACCGTCAACAAATTGCTTGCGATAGTTGTGCAATTCATGGCCGGCAAGTCTTCTCGTATTGGGGAGAGCGTCTATCCAACGGGCAAGCTCCGCTATTGAGTTCTTAGCATTCATGGCTCGTGCCGAACCTACCACCACCCTGCTTTTGGACAGGGTTTTCCTCAATTTCCTCTCGTCGTGATTCCGAAAACACGCCGAATGGACTCACTGCATTCATTGACTTTGCAGAACTTTCGCTCTTCTTGGCGTTTGCATCACGATCAGTGAAGTATTTCGTCGCGAATACTTTGTCCCAACATTTCAAAGCCTTTTCCCGAGTACAGCCGAACTCAAATAACGGCTCCAAATTCTTGATCGCTTCAGAGAGTTTCTCACGCAAAAAAATTGCCTTAGGGTCTTCGTCACCGGTTGTGATCGTCGCGTCCGGCGTGACAGGATGGTCAACAACGAGGTTGCCGTTTAGCCGGTCCCGAATCGCTTCCATCGTGTCATGGAGAGCCATATCTTCCCGATTTTCGTTCGCTCGATAGCACTCGGTAACCAGTTTTGTAATTCCGAAACCGCTGAGGTTTTTTGACTCCCAACTGGAGCGACTCTTGGAGTATTTCTTAATCAGACGAACAACTCGGCGAACTTGGCGACCGTTCGTTGTATCTGGGCTTAGTTCTTGGTTCAGTCTATTAAACCAGCTCGTTACATCTCGAGCATCCGATCGCATCCAGGATGAGCTTGCTAGTTCGTTGTAGGTAGTCTCGTTACCGAAGATGTCCGTTTCAGTTACACGCCGATAGGCTGGCAGGTCAACGTGGTAACCGGTGTCGTACTGAACTCGCACGCAATTCGTCTTGACTTCTGGTGGTGTCTTGAAGCTTCCGTCATCAACGGCGTCACGAATCATCTTCCGTGTATCGAGAGCGGATTTGTCTCCGCCCTGCTTCCCGACCAAGCCATCCTTTTCGAAGTAGACACCGTCATCAATGTCGTAGTCGTTATCCGGGTGTTGGACCATCGTTTTCATTTCGTATGATCCCTGTGTGACGTGCTCCAACGGAGCTGGGTCGTCGTTCTTCTTTAGTCCATTTGCCAACCGAGCCTGGTTAGAATTCCTGCGCTGTCGCATGCTGTCGCAGTCACTTTGACGCAGCGTGACATCGTCTTTGTGGTACGCGATAACGTCTTTTGAACAATCAAACATTTAGTTTCCTCGCAAGTAATCTATTCTTCTGGTTTAAATAGTGAAGCGATCAGCCGTCCGTCTGTGTCCTCCGGCTTTGCACACTTACTGTTAGTGAAATCCGCATCTGAGTGCGCTTGTCGAACGAGTTCATCCATTGACTCTTCACGCGTGTCATCGAGTCCCAAATAGTCCATCATGTGGGCGGGCACATCGTCGAATGGAAAACGGACGATAGTGCACGTATTCTTTACGTGCTTAGTCAACATCCTTGCCATGTAGTCGTACGCCATTTCCTGTGCGTCGATCGACAAAGCGGCAGCATCAGCACCGAACCGCCAGCCAACTAGGCCTCGATTCACATCCGACGGGCGCAGATTCTCGCCAGTTGGTCTTGAGCATGTCCCCAAACTATAGATTTGGATTTCTTGTCCCTCGGATGCCATGCCAAGCGAGTCGATTAGTCCGACAAGCACCGGGTTATTCGCCCAAAGGCCACCATCAGCAAAATAGTTGTATGCACGAGTTTGACCTGAGTCTGGTACTGGAATGCGGGCTAGCGATCGGTAGAGAGGGGCTGCACTGGTTGCCATGCAGACATCAACGAGCGAGTAGTCATCATCGCGATGATTTGAACCATTTAGGTGCGCTGTCTTAAAGACCCAAGAACCGTGGCGGCCCATTTCTACCGCAGGAATCGCCATCGCAATATTTCGGTCACGATATATCTCCGCAAGAGTCGTATTGCCGAGGCAGAGTTGCAACGCCTCTCGCAGCGATTTTTCGCCCACGGCTAGGGCTTTACCGCGTTTCAAAATGTCCAGAGGAACGCCGAACATCGTTTTAGGAATTGACCGACGAAAAATATTGCTTCCGTTGTTTCGGTACAGAGCAACGATCTCACTCAAGGGAACGCCTTTCGCCAAACCACAACCGATTAGCGCGCCGGTACTGGTGCCCACTATCAAGTCAAAACGCTTGCCCAAGTCAATGAGTTTGGATGTTTTGTGTACCTGTGCAAAACGATCGTTCAATCGCGATAAGTACGCAGCTGAATAGATTCCACGCATCCCGCCACCATCTAGGCTCAATACCCGCAAAGGTTTCGTGGTTTGTTGTTCTGGTTGGCCGTTTAGATTCATTTCAGAAGTTTCCATTGTTTGGTTGACACGTTAGGTCAATCAAAATCCGTTTTCGGCGAGCATCAGCGTTGGTTTTCTGATGGCTGGATGGGGAGTCTGCATATCAAAGGCCAAACAAGATGATTTGTCAATTGCCGTGATTTTCGTCATCGGTGGTTGGCCTAGGGCCAAACTGACAGTAACGCAAACGTCACTTTAGCAAAGGTGGGTTAACACCGTCGGCGCTAACACCATTGCCGAATGGAAAGACGTCTCCACGCCTCCGATATTTCGGTCAATGTTCCAAGATGCCGCGGCAAATGAGTCTCCATTCGCTTCCAACGCAATCCTAAGTGTCACGTCGCAGCGACCGTAGGCGATAATGCCTGAGAAAGCGATTGGCGAAAATGCCGCTAAGCATGAGCGGATGGCGACAAGGTGTCACGACGGTGGAGCAAGAACGAAGCCTTGGACAGAGGGGAGTCCCGAAACACTGCGATCCATGCGACCCCAAATATTGAATATAGGTGGACGAATTGGAAAGATGCGCGGGCCGGCCGGCAAACCTTTGATGTGGTTTTGCTGCACAAAGGGGAGGAAGCAAACGGGGCATTTGCCTGAAGCATCGCGACGTAATTGCGATCTTCTGCATTGAATCACACTGACGCGCGTTCTCATGCCTTGCCAACTTGCTCCGGTGGCCGACACGAATGGCACTTAGTTACGTATGAGTTGTTTCTGGATTTCGCGTTTCATTGCGTCTCTTGGCTTTGTTAACAGATCATATCTGTCGTTTCGCCGTTTCCTTCTCCGCGGCTCGAATCTGTCTGGCCGGTCCGCGACCCGATGCACGACGAGAGCGTTAAGGATATGACTGTAAATCGTCGAAAGTTGTTTTGCGGTCTGGTGACCTTGAAATGCGATCAGAGGGCGAAATGCTTCGATTGCTTGAATGGCTCCTTTAAAACTGATTGATCTCGGTTCAATTCGGTGTGCGACGGCGGCCTGTGCGATCGCTGCTCGAATTAAGTTGTACGCCAGAACGTGCGTCCAGATCTCTTTACGCACCAGTTCTGGTGTTTTGCATCGCAATTCATCCATCTGCATGGTTTCTTTTAAGGATCTTAGATCCAGTTCGTTGTTCCATCTTTGGTGATTTCATCGGAATCTAGCAACGTTGTCACGATGATGATGCAAACCGTGCAGAAACCCGCCTGCTCAACACGCACACGCGTTTCACGAATCTCCAAGAAATCCGGAAGCGAACAATCTGTCTCTGGATCGGTTGCACGGAGCACAGGTTTGGGCCATCTAACGATGTGGTCATCCTTGCCAATGCGTCTGCCGCAGCGGAAGTCCGCAGTTCGCTTTGCCGAAAGGCGAGTCACAGAGTCAACACTCCTTGCTTTGAGCATGGCTATTTCTCGCCAAGAACACATGAGTCGATCCGCGAGTAAGACATCACCTTTGCTAAAGACACCCATCAACTGTCGTAGCATCCCTAGTTCACTTTGACCCTTGCCCGCATATTTGCAAATCCGCAGATCCAGAACAGCTCCGCAGGAAAGCGAGAGCAGAGCGGCGATGCGTGCGATGGGAAACCCAAGGCCTGGCTTTTGCGCGGAGTTCTGTGGATAATCGCTTTGGTTTTCTGCTGTATCGGGCATGGTCACGGTCGTTCCATCGAACATTAGGACTCGGCGTTCTTTCCATCGCCATGCGGTGTCAGCGGCCTCCACCGTTGCATGTCCTGTCTTCCTGACAACGTCCGCGAAGAACTTCTCCGGAATCCGTTTTCTCGCTTGGCAATAGGCACCAGTTTCAGCAGAGCACGAAGGCTTTCCCTGTGAAACGCGGTGAGCAACCAATCGAGCAACCGCAGCGCGGCAAGAGTGATCCGCGCTAAGAACCTGAATCAAGAATACCCAAAGCGTCACCATTGGTGAGAAGATTCGATCCCTCCACTGGACGTCATTCGCTCTCAAAGCTTCAGCGATGCAACTGTCAGCGAGAATATTCGCGAACGCAGATTCTCCGTCCTGTAAGAATTGTCGCCTTAAAAAACTGATCTGTCGCCGAAACCGTGCATTGTTCAAACTGCTCACGTTCATGGCCTCCTTGCCGGTGATGGGTGTGTGGTAACTCCATCTAAGCAAGTGAGGCTCTTTTCGTATATATCGTTTCCCAAAAAGGGCTTAGGAATAATCTACGTGCCATTCGTGGCCGACACCGGAGCCTTGCCTCTTGCCGGTAAGTGCAATTCATTCGGATTGCTCAGAATGCGGTCGACAGGCAATGTCAGTTTCCTCTTTTTCGCTACAATCGCCACGCTACACGATACCCTACGCCTATTGGCACGTAAGATGCCAAACTATGACGTCGATTCAAGCGAACAGGGATTTCATGGCTTGGCTTTGACTTGCGGGGAATAAATGCCGGTAGCGGCGACGCATGGCTTCTGTGCTGTGCCCAACCCATTCGTCGATCATGCGTTGGTCAATCCCTTTGCTGGCACAGTTTGAAATGAAGCTGTGACGGAGACAGTGCCAGCCTTTGATCACCGACCAAGGGCTATTCTGCAATACCTGCTTGAAGTGGTGAGACGCCTGGTCTCTGGTTAGTTGGTTCTCATCGTCTCGAGTTTTGCGGTGTGACCCCAGGATCGGGTCGGGATGACAGAATGTAAACGGAGAACCAGGGTGCTCGCTTAACCAATTGGTTAATACCGCTTTGAGAGGCGTGGCGAGCGGCACGCGGCGAGTACTCGTCTTGCCCTTTACTCGCTTCTTCTCTCGAATAGTGATGACCCCGCCTTGCAGATTGATGTCCGACAGTTGCGACCGTAGCAGTTCCGAGCGGCGAGCGCCCGTGTATGCGGCGAATGTGAACATCGGATAGAGAAATGGCAGATTTGCGATTTCTTTAACGTGGTCCAGCAAATGGGTGATTTCGTCCAGACTCAGATAGAGGGCGTCCCAGATCCCGGCTGACGCTCCCGCCGCTACTTGGCGTTCGATTTCTTGCCAAGTCTGAAAGACGGGCAGTTCTTTGGATTTTGGGTAGCGGAGGTTGCTTTTGGGAAATTCGCCGTGCAACTTGCCGGTATTAACGCCCCATCGCCAGACCGAGTTGAACGTAACGATTTCCTTCTTGATCGTGCCCCCGCTGATCGTCGTCCCTTTGTAAGTCTTTACTGCAGCACGTTTCGTGACGTACTTCTGCAAATCGTCGTGAGTGAGGTCCTGAGCGATCAACCGCCTACCGAGGACGCTTTCGACGTGACGCTGATGGATTTTCATCATGTCCATCGTCGAACCTTCGAGGCTGTCGACTGGCAGGGCCTCCCAAAACTCTTTGAACAGCTGCGGAATGGTCAACGATCCTTTTACGACGGGCTTTCTGTCTAGCTTTCCGTCGGACAGCAGAAACGTGACGACGTCCGAATTGTCTGGAATCGTCAAGCGGCCCGATTCGACCAATTTGATGTTCTCCTCGACACGGAGCCTTTTCGACGTCGCTTCGTCTTCGTCGCTGGTTTTCAGCGACCGCACGAAGCGTTTGCCGCCGAACCGAAGGATGAGGTTATAACGGCCATTTCGGACTTCCAAACCTGCCATGAGGTGGCTCCCCTGCTAAAGACACGCGACCTCCACGCTGGTCGCGTTTTGGTCGCTTTTCTGGGAACCCAAAGAAAAAGGGTTCAACGAATATTACGCTGAACCCTTTAAAAGACTAGTGCGGATGAGAGGACTTGAACCTCCACGCCCTTGCGGGCACTAGAACCTGAATCTAGCGCGTCTGCCAATTCCGCCACATCCGCAGGTTAGCCTGAAAAGTTAATCATCGTTGGAAAGTTTGACAAGTAGGGCAGGGGAGACTTACTTGCGGCCGAAATCGGCGGGGATTTCTCCCCAGTGCTTGGTTTCCCATTTCAATATCCGGTTTTGAAATTTGTGCGATTCCAACCACTTTTCGGCTCGATCAACCAACCGAAACAACCCCGCATTGATTGGCGACCGGGGCAGCTTGGTTTTGCACTTCTTCTGCTTGACCCAGCTGATCCCGATCCGCGAATCGGAGTAAATGGCGGTGTGCGAGTGCCCCGCGTGATCCAGGAGCGCCAAAGCATGCACAATCGCTAGGAATTCGCCGATATTCACCGTCCCCTCTTCGTAGGGCCCTTTGTGAAACAGGTTGATTCCCGAAGCCAAATCGACGCCCTGGTATTCCAGCTCGCCCGGATTCCCCTTGCAGGCGGCGTCGACGGCCCAGGCCGTCATGTCGACCCCCATCCCCTCCAGATCGTCCGAATCGACGACCGGGGTCGATTTCTTGGACCGACTTGATCCGCCTTTACCCCAGTGCTGGTCGGCTGCCTGCTTGAATGCGGTTTCGGCGGCCGAACGGGATGGAAAAGATTTGTACTTGGCCCCGGAAAAACCACTGATCTGATTCTGACATGCATCCCAAGTCGCATAGACGCCCGGGGACCGGCCTTGCCAGACGACGTAGAATTTGGGCTTCTTCTGGGCCATGGGCTTGGATGCGTTGCGTTTTTTGGGGAAAGGACGACAGTCTTGCGGCGGGTAGCTGCCGGTTATGAACCCGCCGGAGCATGCCCAGAAGTGGGGTTTGACGTCGCGTTTATAGGCTTAGGGGCTGCCAGGATCGGCTTGGCTGGCTGGCAGGTATGCTACTGAAGACGCCACTTTCGCGGGGAACGCCGATTGTACCCCTGCGCGGTCTCAATTGTCGCGAAACGGTGAGAATGGTCCGACGACGCGAGGCCGGACGGCTCGCGCCGTTCCGCTAAAAATCACTTCAAAACAATTGATGTTCGCGGCGCGAAAGGCGACAATGCGGCAGCTAGTAGCGTGGGACGGTGGAGTCGATTTCTTGGCTCCATTGCTCGATGCCGCCAGTCATGTTTTGTGCTTGCTTGAAACCGCTTTGACGCAGCACCGAAACGACTCGCAGGCTTCGGCCGCCGTGGTGACAGTGGACGATGACACGCTCGGCCTGGCGTTCCTGCAATTCCTTGGCTCGCTCTTGCAGTTCGCTTAGCGGCAGCAGGACGGCCCCTTCGATCCTAGCCGTTGCGTACTCATCCTGTTCGCGGACATCCAGCAACAGGAAAGCTTCGCCTGCATCGCGGAGCCGCTGGACTTCCTGGACATCGATTTCGATCGGCAATTCTGATTCGTTGGTCATCGGAAACTCGCAAACAGTAACGTCAAAAAGAACAAAGGGCTTGTGGCAGACGTCTAGAAATTTTAGACGTCGTTCACAAGCCCTTTGGCAGTGTTACGAAAGAATGAGAATCATGCAACATGCAAGCGTTTTCGGACGCCTGCGAACCATGATCCGATTAGGCTTCGCGAGGCTGAGAATCGGCTCGAAATAAGCGAATCCGATGAACGGCAGGCGAACCCAACGATGGGACTTCGACTTCGTCTTCGTCGCTAGGATCGGCAGCGGATCCCCCTGGCGAACCAAGATCCATCTCTCCGTCGCCAGCTTCATCCAAAGGAGTGCTGGGCCCTTCTTCGCCAAAAATGGAATCATTGGCATCGCTTGGGCTGTCTTCTGAACCGCTTGGATTCACTTCAACAGCCTTCAGTTTGGTTTCCGGCTTCATCGAACTAGCGTCCCCTGTACTGGCACTTGGATCCGGCACGGGTAGCGGTGGGGGAGGATTGACGATCATCGATGAGCTGACGGAATCATCAAACGATGAGTAGCCATGCACGATCGAAGCACTAAATGGATCGACATATCCGTATGGAATCCGCTGCACGACTTGGCGAGGGACCATGCGTTGTTCTTCGACGCGTTTCCAAACCTGCTTGGTGCGAGGGACCTGAATTCGCTGGACGGTTCGTTCGTTCTCGTAGTACTGAACTTCAACCGGCTTGCTAGATGTTTCGTAGACCATTTCGGTCGTCGTCACGGGCACCTTGCGAACCTTCTCTTCAGTTACCCAGCGATACTTTTGCTCGGGAACCTTGCGAGTGGTTGTTTCGGTGACAGGACGCTGAACCTGGTAAGGAATCTTGCGAACTTCGGTGACCGGTTCGTACCGGGTGATCTGAACAGGAATCTTTTGGTTCACGACTTCGGTCTGCATTCGCGTCACCGCCACAGGAACTTTCTGTGAAACGATTTCGGTCTGCATGCGTTGGACTTGAACGGGCACCTGTTGCTGAACGACTTCAGGAACGTACGTGGTCTGCGGCACTTGCTGAGTGATGAAGTTAGGCCGATAAGCCAACTGCGTCTGGACGGTTGGCGGAGTGACCTGAGGCGTCCAAACGGGGCCGCCTGGATTTCGTCGAGCGAAGATCCCAAACGGGCCGGGTGTGTAACCGGTCCCTGGAGCCCACTGCATTCCGTATTGAACGGAACCGGGCTGGACGACTTGCTGAGCGACATAACCGCCAGCATCGACGGTCTGCGGACGATAAGAAGTCACCGGGCGGAGCGCGGTGTACTGCTGGGTCTGCATCTGCGTTTCAACGACGGGGCGTTGGACGGTGTAGGACTGATCGCGGTACTGCGTTTCGGTGACCGGGCGCTGGACGGTGTAGGACTGGTCACGGTACTGCGTTTCGGTGATCGGTCGATAACTGGTGACCTGTTCTTCCCGTTCGGCGGTCTCGGTGACATAACGGGTTTGCGTGACCGTTTCGTCGCGGTAACTGGTTTCCAAGACCGGGCGTTGAACGAAGTAGCGTTCCTCGCGATAGGTCGTCTTGGTGACCGGGCGAGCGACTCGATGCGTCTGCTGTTCGACGCGAGTCTTCAACACGGGCCGATAGGAGACGATCTCCTTCTCTTCCATTTCGGTTTCGTACTCCAGCCGGAACCGAGCCACCGTTTGTGGCTCCATCACGGTTTCGCACTTCAACTGGTAAGCAGGCTGAAAGCAGCATGCGTCCTGAGCGAGCAATTCGCCGCCGGAAACGCTTGCCAGCAGCGCGGCGGTTCCAAGCAGCTGTCGGTAGTGACTACTTTTTTCCATATCCTGCCTCACGGTTACGTGCTTCATCATCTGAATCGAAAAGGAAATCATCTTGATGGTCTGAATCATCAGCACGTCCGAGGGAAAAGGAAATCAAAAGATTTCGCATGAAGGTTTCCTACCTCTGACGAGCTGTTCTATTTTGGTTACGAGCAAGCGAATGTGCAAATGCCACTAACGCTTACCACGCGTCTCAACTAATGTAGCTTCAATGCTTTAGCTAAATTGATAAAATTCCTGGGAAAAAGGGCACTTTCGCAACCGCCCCCCTAACAACCTTTCACTATCTTTCCTGAACTGTTTATTCATCGCTACAACCGTTGCGTTTTTGCAACAGACGTTGCGAGAAAGCAACCATTTCCTGCCCCGTTTGACGCCTACGATGCCACAACTGCTGGAACGCTCCCTCGATTCGCCGGCGTCCAACCTGGCGTTGGACGAGGCCTTATTACTAGCTGCCGAGGCGGACGAGATCCCTCCGGTGCTCCGGTTATGGCAGTTCGCCAGTCCAACGGTCGTCGTCGGGCGAGGCTCAAAGGCGACGGAAGAGGTTCAGCTGGAGCACTGCCGTTCGCAGCAAATCCCGATCCTCCGCCGCTGCAGTGGAGGGGCAACCGTTATGGGGGGCCCGGGCTGTTTGATGTACAGCTTGGTGATCGACCTGCGACCGAACCCACACCTACGGCAACTGAACCACCTGCACTCCCATGTTATGCAGCGGGTCCTCGCTGGAGTTCAAAAATCGGTAGATTCGGACCAAAAGGAGGCATTGCAGTTCCAAGGCATCTGCGATCTGACCTACCAGAATCGCAAGTTTTCAGGGAACAGCCTACGCATCACGCGTCACCATGTGCTGTATCACGGCACCATCCTGCTGGCGAGCGACCTAGGCCTGATCGCGGAGTGTCTAGCAACGGCGCCACGGCAGCCAACCTACCGCCAAGAGCGCTCCCACCGAGATTTCATCACCAACGTCCCAGCCAACGCCAACTCACTACGAACGCACCTAGCAAAAGAATTCGAAGCCCAAGAGCCCCTGTGCAAAGACCACGAACCGCTACCCAGCACACTGGAAGAGCGAATCAGGAAGTTGACCGAGGAGAGGTATGGGCAGGAGTCCTGGACACTTCGGCATTGAGTTTGGGAGACAAGGAGTTGGGAGTTGGGAGTTGGGAGTTGGGAGTTGGGAGTTGGGAGTTGGGAGCTGGGAGCTGGGAGCTGGGAGCTGGGAGCTGGGAGCTGGAGGACCGCGTTCTCCTTCACTCCTTCACTCCTTCACTCCTTCACTCCTTCACTCCTTCACTCCTTCACTCCGTGTCTCCGTGTCTCCGTGTCTCCGTGTCTCCGTGTCTCCGTGTCTCCGTGTCTCCGTGTCTCCGTGTCTCCGTGTCTCCCCCCCTCCGCCCCCCTCTCCGCCCTTGTCGTTGGTTGCTAAAATCGCTTCATGGAATCTCCGTTTATCGTTCCGTTGCAACTTGAAACTGGCCCTATCAGCCCGACGGTTGGGCATGGGGCGAGCGCTTGGAGTGCCAGCCTGATTCTGCATGCGGCTGCGGCTATTCTGGGTATTTCGATTGGTGTTCGTGAATCGATTGATGTTCCGGTGACTCCGGGGGAAACGGGTAGCCAAGCGGTGATCCAATTGGCTGCTGCCCAGGTAACGGCCTCGGCGGCGACGGCGGTTCTCGTTCCATGGGGCGATCCTGAATCCGATTCGTCCAGCCCTCCGCCGACTCTGGAAACAAGCGGCGAAGCTCCTCGCGAAATCGAACCGCTGCTGGCCGAACTGCCGGCCGTCCTGCTCCCTATGACGTTTACGGAAATCGAACTTCCCGTGGACTCCGTCCCCAAGGGTGACCCCAATGGGCAACCGGGGCCCGAAGTGATTCCGGATTCCGAACCGCCTCCTATCGTCGAAGCCATGCCGGAAAGCGACTCGGAAGCCGAAGTGGCCGACGCAAATGTGCAGGCGGCTCAGGATGCCCACGAAGAAATCGAGGCATCGATGCCTGCCGCCGAAGCCCCGGCAACGGTGGCATCCACGTCCGCTCCTAGCGGAGCTCAAGTCGATACACCGGCTCGCCCCGCTCCCAGCAATCCACCGCCCGTTTATCCTCCGGCCGCCGACTTAGAAAACCGTCAGGGTCGAACCATCCTTCGCGTCGAAGTTGACTCAAAGGGTAAAGCAAACAAAGTCGAGGTCATTCAATCGAGCGGCCACAAGGACCTGGACAACGCGGCGGTCGCAGCGGTCCGCAATTGGCATTTTCTGCCGGCGATGAAGGGGGAGACCGCCGTCGCACAAACGATCGCCGTCCCGATTCGGTTTGTCGACCCGTAGGGTAAGTGGAGACGTTAAATTTCTGAACGGAAGGGTACAAGGTCTCCAGCCTGGAAACCGCTCTGCAAGAAAGGCCGGACGGCTTGCGCCGTTCCGCTAGGAGTGTGACGTAGACCGGCAATCTTCTTAGCGGTGCGGCGCGAGCCGCCCGGCAGGTGCGCGCGGGTTCCAGCGCGTCGGCCGGACGGCTTGCGCCGTTCCGCTAGGAGGGGGGCCGATTCTTAGCGGTCGACGAAACTGCGAGCAAACCTAACTCGACAATCGAAAGTCTCCAATGCCAAGCGGAGACAGCCCGGAGGGCGACAGATACTTGCCGGCGGCGTTAGCCGCCGGTGGGATAAAGTAGATGGCAAAGCCCAGCGGGCGAAAGAAATTTTCCATCACCAATTCTGTCGCCCGCTGGGCTAAACAATGCACTGGAAGCAATCCGGCGGCTGAGGCCGCCGGCAAGTATCTGCCGCCCTCCGGGCTAAAAAGAGCAAGCCCATACACAGGACGTCGGCCGGACGGCTTGCGCCGCGCCGCTAGGATGGACAATGACCGCGTTACTCTAGCCCTTCGACTCCGGGCGGTGGAATCAGCTGACCGCCTAACATTCCTAGACGTCGTTTGGGCCAGAACCGTGGCTCGAAGCTGAATACGAAACCGACGTTGTCGCGACCGGAGTCGACATTGATTCCCATCCGCAACAATCCCGATTCGCCAATCCTTGTGATCGTTAGGTTCTGACCGACATTCCCGACCACTCCGAGGTCAAATGTGCTTCCCGCACCTAAGATCCATTTCTCGTTTAGGCGGTAGTCAACGGCTCCGCGAAGAACACTGCTGCTGATCGGTCCTTCCAAACTAAGGAACCCAACATAGATGTCTCCGAGTCCCGGTCGGCTGGACATAACGCCTGCACTGACCGAGCGTAGACCTTCTTCGAAAAAGTCAAAGTAACCATCGGACAATAGGGTCACACGGTCTCCGACGTGGTAACGAAAATCATATCGAGTCGGGCCAAGGACCTCACCGAAGTTATCGCGATCCTCTTCTGGAAACAGCAAGACATCGAAATCGAAGATGGCCAAATCAACAATCCGTTCTCGCCCAGGAAGCCCACGCTTCGTTTGCCAACGTTGATTCAAACCAAGCCGAACCTGCATCAAATCGTCAGCAATCGGATTGCTAGGGCTGGTAACGTGACTTTGCATGCCTTGCCGAAAGGCAAAGTTACGAGGGTCGTACTGCGTTGGCAGCGGCGGCCCGCCAAAGTTATCAAAGATCAGACGCCTTCTAAACTGCTCCTGGGAATCATCATCCAGCTGGTCGTAAAGCGGAATTTGATCCAAGTCGGTATTGCTGTCCGCATAGAAAAAATCGCCTCGCCATTCCAGCTTATGTGCCAGCGAACGGATATTCAGCAGACTGCTTTGGACAGTAGGAAACTGCTTGGACATCGGCAACGTCGTCCGGACTCCCCCTTGCCCAAGCAAGCGAGTCAGCTCATTGCCGTTCACATCTTCACCGTAATAGGTCACTTCACCCGACACATAGGGAACGACTTTCACCACCCCTGCGTTTATTGGAGCGGCGAGTTCCTGTTTCGTGGAAGCGATCAAACCTTCCGCGGGGACTTCCCCTGGCAACAAGGTGAACTTGGCCAATTCCACAGGATCCTCCGGCGCGTCGGCGACCTCCAACTTGGAATACCCAATCTGATTGTGCATCGACCACGTCAGACGGTCGCCAAAAATCGAACCGCCTAAACCGTAGTGGTCAAAGCGTGGCAGTTGATTGGTATCCATGAAGAAGTCACTGGTTCGAACTGAAACGTTCAGGTCGAACATATTGTTTTGATAATATTTGCGCAATCGGAGCGAGTTGTCTTGATCCTTGTCGCGATCCCATTCGCGCTCCAAATACTGCTCAAGGAAGTTGCGGTCGCTAATCAAACCGAGTTCGGCGATCAATTCAAAATCGTTCGGCAAATAATGACGATGCCGCAAGAGAGCTCGCCCTCGGAGGCTTACCGGGGGAACCAGGTTCTTTCGATCGTTTGCTAGATAATCCAGTCCACTATCATCGATCCCCCAGATATCAAACATCCCTTTAACCGGACCGGGAATCCCCAACACGCTAGGGACGTTGTAATCCAACGTGGTCCCAAGTGCGGGGCCACGATCGCTAAGGTAGTCCGTCGACAGCGTCCACTCGACATTATCAGGCGGATCGTCGACGCCCAGCACCTGGAACAAGTCGAAGTCCAAAAAGAGCTGGGTCCCGAAGATACTATCGTTTTTGATTTTGATATCGGTGACATACAAATTGGAATGCTTTAGATCGCTCGTAAAGACCGGCCAGTAAAGCAACGGGACTCCGCCGGCATAGACGAAATTCCGATTGCTGCTGACCAGGTTCCTGCGAGTCATCGTCCCCAGGCCGGTCGCATCATCGACGACCAACTCTTCACGCGTGCTTAACCGGAGCTGTTCACTTTGCAGCCAGTAGCGAGGAACCCCCATCCGACTGGTCGTTAACGCGGCATCAAAGGCAACAAATTCGCCCTGTGAAACCTGCTGAAGCACATCCGCTTTTAACCGGACCAACCCTTCATATTCGGGGATCGATGTGAGGACTTCGGCATCCAACACCATTCCGTATTGGCGGGTGACGTTGTAGTACATCCGATCGGCATAGATCACACGGTCTCCCTGCCGAAAGACAATGTCTCCTTCCAGATACAGTTCACCATCCCCAGCCCCCAGACCGCCACCACTTAAGACACTGCTTAAGTTTGGCATCCAGCCGACGACTCGGTCTGCGGACAAAGAAACCGTACCAACGTTAATGATCCTGTCGCCCAGATCGGCTTGTGCATCATTGATGGCAATCGTCACCCCTCCGCGACCAATGATCACCGATTCTCCCTGCGTTTCGCCAGGAAGCGGTCGCGTGCGGATACTGATCTGCGGAAGGAGCGAAGCGTTTCGTGGCAATACTTCGACGGCCAGTGCACCTCCGCCGACCAAAAATCGCATATTGTTGTCTCCCAGCGGACCCTCTCGTTCGACGGGCGGCTGAAATTGCACCGGACGAATAGGGCTGGTCGCCTGCAGCGGTTCAGCCGGATCGAAGATTCCAACGGCTTGCTGGACCCCGCCGTCTGCATAGGCGGCCGAATTGGCTGCGGGAATGGGCGTCATCAGCTGAGCTTGTTGAACCTGGCCGAATCGACCGTGCGGTTGTCCCTGTATGGGCTGTCCCTGTATGGGCTGTCCCTGCAGCTGTGTCATTCGGGCGAGCAGTTCCAGTGGTTGCTCCGGTCGCCCGCGATACTGCAGACCATCGATCGAAGGACGCTGCGAGAGCGTGACCTGTTGCGACCATTCTTGCTGCGATTGTCCATCGACATGAACCGATCCCGATGCCAACGCCACCACATCAAATGCGTCACCGCGTCGATCAAATTTCACCAGGACTCGATCGGCAAGAATCGCTTTACCGTTCGATTCAATTTCACAATCGCCTGTTAAAAAATAGAGGTCTGTCGCGCCGTCGCGCCATCGCCACACCGTGGTCCCTCGAACGCGAAGCCCAGCAGCCTGCGTCTCGGCGGGTCGGGCGGAATAGGCATCCGCCCCCCCCAGCCAACCAATAATCATTACCAAGGATGCCACCAACAGCGACCGGCAAGACCGACGGCGCGCAGCGGAAAGGGACGTGGGCGAGCGGGGCTCGCTACATCCTTCCACTTCACGATCGTTCCGTTCGGCCGGCAGGGCTGACAACGGATTTAACATCCTTGCTTTAAGAGCTTGTGATAAGCCTGCAATCCTTGCAGTTTTAAATCCGGGCAAAATCGGAGCCCAGACGCGGCGGAGTATACGGACCAGCGAAGATTGCCCACAAGCTTAAAATCTGCGTTGTTTTTAGGCTTTTGATCCCTTTCGCAGAAAAATTTTTGCTAGGAGAGGGCCGAATGGCACTGCCCAGGCGCTGGCGAGCACAGCTACGTGACGGCCGTCGCTACCGTCGCGGCTCTCTCGATCCGATGGCGGCGGCTGCGACGCATGCCATCCACGGGATCACCGGCGCTCGCATCCGCATGTTGCTCCAGTAAATCGAATGCAGGCAAGTTAACGCCACTGCTAGCAATAACCCGGCCATCCAAGGAGAGTGAAGCCAGCGTCTACCGTAACGGCACAGGCCTCCCAGCATCGCCGCATAAAAGATGAAGTAATACCCTCCGACGGCTCGGACAGCATTAAGGCTCCGTCCGGGAGTCGCATGCGGCAGCGGCGTCCACAAACGGGCGACGCGGACACAACAAGCCCAAGCAAACATCGCTGGACGCTGATGGATGGTTTGCTTCGCAGCCGAATAGGCCAACGCGTCATCTGCGACTTCATCGTCAATCTGTGGAGAGGGGACCGGCCCGGTTGGCGGCCATTTCCAAAAGTCCTCCTCTAAGGGATCGCTTTGATAGCGTCCGGCCCAAGTACGATGAAACCTCTCAGCATCCCAGGCGTCCGTCTGATTGGGTTGCTCCGGGTCGTCCTCAAGATAGTCATAGAATAGCGGATTATTCCCCAATAGCAGCGTGTATCCACCGTGCGACGTCGCCCAAACCGGGTGCCCCAATTGCCGCTGATTCCGCACCGTCCAAGCTCCGATAACGGACGCCATGACGGCAACCACCAGCGCGGCCGTCACCACCGGCCACCAGACTCGCTTCCGCACGGCAACCCCAACCAGATAAATCAAAAGCAAGAACGCCCACACGAAAAACGTTGGTCGCGACAGAAATCCCAGCGAAAGCGCAACCGCCAATCCGCCACTTGCCAGCCAATAACGCGGGCGGGCAAACGGGTTGTTCGCGGCTGCCTGATCGTCTGTGTGGCTTGACTCCAGCGGCAAAAACAGCCGCTGCCACGCCAACCCGACGGCGACCGCCAACGCGGTGGCCAAGGTCTCGGTCATGACCTGAGTCGACTGCGTCAACAAGATGGGGTCCATGGCGACCAACAACCCCGCCCCCCAGGCCTCTAGCGGAGAAAGCAGGGCACGGGCGATATGGTACGTTCCAGCGACCGTCAAAAGGCCTAGAATCAAATGCAACAAAACGACGCTCCAGATCGATACCGTCGGTTTCGATTCCCCGGTCGCTCCCGCGTCGGTGGGCGAATCGCTGACCAACCAGGAAAGCATCCACGGATAAAGGGGAGGGCGGAAAGCCGTCGCACGTACATTGCCTTCCTCGCCAGCGACTCCGAAGACTTGATACTCTGCTAAGGTCTCTGCGATCCAGCGGTACCCATCGACGTCCGCTTGGAGACTATCGACACGAGAGACTAAGATTCCTCCTCGGATCACCAACGCGACCAGCAACAATCCCCACAGAGACCGCCACACCTTCAGACTTGAAAACGACCAATCCGATTGACTAGTTGCGGGATCGTTCTTCACGGGATCGCCATCCACGGGCTCAAAGGAAATTCCAACGGGGAAACAAACGAGGACCATGCTTCAAGAAACTCCCCTTCAATCGCTGGTCCGACAGTGGGTTGCCTTGCGATGGTGGTTGCTGGGGATCGGTATCGTACTCTATTTAGTGACTTTGCCAGCAGCCGGTCGACTGCAAATGGATCGGCAAATCGAATCGATGTTCCCGGCTAGCGATCCAGCGGTCGTCGCCTACAAAGATCTTGCCGAGCACTTTGGCGGCAACGCGATCGTGTTGTTGGTCTATCCCGACGATCAATTATTCACCGCCGGCGGGCTTCAACGAGCGGCCAAGCTGAGCGACCGTGTTGGAGCGGTGCCCGGCGTCCAAGCGACGCTGTCGATCGCCGAAGTCGCCCAGTCGGTTGAAGAACTGCGTGGGATCTCGTCGTTTGGGATGGCGTTGCTAGGTGAGAAAAAGCCTCCAGCCATTCTGGAAACCAGCCCGACGTCGATCGCTTTCCGCAAAATGTTTGCCGGCTACACGCACAATCAAGCCGAAAACTACGGCGCGATCGTCGTCATGCTCCAGCCACTTGCAGACCCTTCATCTGAAACGCCGGACAAACGGTCGGGCGGGGTGCAAGCGAACCACGAAGCGACGGTTGCCAGCCTCCGTGCAATCGCCAATGACCTGCCGCCGGAGCTCGGTAAAGGCGTTCTTGTCGGCCAGCCGGTCTTGGTCAGCGAGGGTTACACGATGATCCAACGCGATGGTCAACAGCTGGGAACGACCACCATCTGGCTGCTTTCGGTGGTTCTGCTCATTCTGTTTCGCAGTCCCCGCTGGGTCCTGTTGGCACTGGCAACCATCTGGGGATCGTCCACCGTCACACGTGGGCTGGCGGTTTTGCTGGGCCTGCAGCTGTCGTTGGTCTCTTCGATGTTGACCGCAATCCTGACTGTCGTTTCGGTTGCCGCTTTGATCCATATCGCGGTCGCGTGGCAAAAACGCAGGGCCCGCGGCGAGGATCGGCAAGCGGCGACGATCCGAACGCTGACCCGTTTGCTCCCTCCGATCCTGTGGGCCGGGTTCACCGATGCGGTTGGATTTGCCGCCCTGATGGCCGCCGACGTTGGTCCCGTCCGCGATTTCGGACTGCTGATGACACTGGGGGTCGGCGTTGTCATGTTGGTATTATTCTTTCTTCTCCCTGCGGGGCTTTGTGCCGGAAAACCGGAGACCGCCCACGGAAAAGGATCGCCCCAACACGCCCATCAAGCCAACCGCTCAAAACGGCGTCGACGGTTTACTGCCGGTTTCGGTCGCTGGGGATCGCGGTTTACGGTCGGGCTTTTAAAACACCGTCAAGCGATTCTGTGGGGAACGTGCCTGCTGGGTTTGCTGACGGCAATCGGTCTAAGTCGATTAAGCGCCGAAACAAATTTCCTTCGCAACTTCCGCGAGGAAAGCTCGATCGCCAAGGCCTACCAATTGGTCGAAGAGCAATTTGGGGGCGCGGGCGTGTGGGATATTTTGCTGCCCATCCCCGATCGCCCGTTAACGACCGCCGACCTAAAACGCGTTCACAACCTAGAGGTGGACCTGCAAGCGATCCGCATCCCCGATTTCCCCAATGCTCGAGTCACGCAGACACTCAGCATGGCGGACACCGACGCCGCGGCAGCGCTTTCCGAAAACCCGCTGATCCGGCTGGCCCCCTCCAGCGTCCGGTTGCAGAGGATGGCTCAAATCATGCCCGAATTCTCGGCGGCGTTGATGACACCAACCGATTCGAACGATGGCTATCACGGCCTGCGGATGATGCTTCGCAGCCCAGAAAACCTGAACAGCGAAGCGAAAACCGCATTGATCCGGTCGGTCCAACAAACCGTCCAGCAACACCTCGATCGTCCGGAATGGCAATCTGTCCAGCAACGTCCCAAACAAACAGGACTTGAGGAATCGGCATTTACGGAACCGGGACGCGTCACAGGTTATTACGTCCTTCTGGCTCGACTGGTTAACAGCTTGCTGGAAGACCAATGGACCAGCCTGGGCCTTGCATCGATCGGGATATTTGTGGTCGTCTGGTGGGCAACGGGCAATTTTGTGTGGGCGGCCCTGACGCTGCTGGCCAATGGATTCCCCGTGATGATTTCCTTGGCCGCATTGGGCTGGCTGAATATTCCCCTGAACATGGGCGGGGCGATGATCGCGGCCGTATCGATCGGATTAACGATCGATGGATCGCTCCATTTCCTCGCTTCCTATCGGAGAAGCCGTCAACGTTATGGTCGCTGTGCCGGGCGAGCGGTGCTGCGAGCCCAATCGCAAGTGAGCTGGCCGATCAGCTGTGCGACCCTAGCTTTGGTCGTCGGATTTGCGGTCCTGACTCGGAGCGACTTCGTCCCCACCGCAACTTTTGGAGCGTTGCTGTCGTTAGCGATGCTGCTTGGGATGCTAGCAAACCAAATTTTGCTTCCAGTTTTGTTAGGGCGAGCCATTTTTTCCTCGAAGTTGCTCTTCCCCTCAGACGATGAATTTTGAAACACTCTTCCCGGCGGCTGGCCACTCTTTAACAGGCCAGACGAAGTTCGGTTTTTGTATTTGAGTTTGTTTCAAAATTTTCGCAACGGTAGTTGGTCATGGTACGGACGTTGATGATGCTGGCGGTCTTGGTAGTGATCGGCTTTATGGCCGGTTGGTTTAGTATCGAGCGTGACGGCGACCAAACAAAGATAGAAATCAATCGCGACGAGATCCGCCAAGATGCACAACAGGCGGTCGATCGAGGGCGTGAGTATTTGGAGCAACGCGGCCAACAAGCTGGTCAGGCCGCCTCGAACGCGGGCTACCAAGAGAACACAGGAGCCCCGGCGAATGCACCCTGGGGCAACTACAACGCTCCAGCCAGTCACAACGCGAACTACCCCCCAGCACAGAACGGGCAAGCTCCACAGAATTACCCGCCACAAAGTGGGACGCAGGCTTTCCCAGCCAATTACCCACAGCAGCCGAACTACACTCAGCAGCCACAGCAGCCGCAACAAAACAATTCACCGTGGCAGAATCAGCCAGCCGGCTACCAAACGCAAAACGGTGCCCCCTGGACTCCGCAGCCTTATCCAAACCAGTAAGCATCGACGGTAGAGCAAGCACGCGTCAACAATCCTAGCGGAGCGGCGCGAGCCGCTCCGCAGGTACGCGGGCGTTCCTCAGTGTCGCCTTTCGCACGGGATGCGAAGTTTATAAGGGACAACAACACCTCGCCGACGCGGACCTCCTCACATATGCCGCGTATCCGAATACAAGCACGAAGCGCAAGCAAGTATTCAGAACAGTCACGCAAACGATTACATTGGACCCGCGTCAAGAATCTTTTATTCACTCGCTGGCGCTTCGTGATTGTATTTCGTTTATTTCTTGCGGGCGGCGAGTATCTGCCAGACCGCTGGGCTTGAAATATATCCACATAAGAAGGGCGACTCTTGCCGGATGGTTTACCGGCCGGACGGCTCGCGCCGTTCCGCTAAGAATCGTTTATTCACTCGCTTGCGCTTTTTGATGTTGCGCTTTTGAGGTGATTGCTGTGGTCAATCGTCCTGATTACCGTACTCTTGCGGATGCCTCAAATCATTCGGCTATTCCAGCACCTTTTTAGCTCCAAGTATCGAGAGTTCCGTTTCAGGGCTTGCCCCTGCGGACTCGCAATTGGCAGCTACCTTATCGGGCGATCAAAAGGCTGTTCTCCGCCAGCCCCAAATCGCCTAGGCGATTTGGGGCTGGCGGAGAAAGATGAATGAGCAAAGAGGCATGGCGGGTAGCTGCCAGTTGTTGCCCCGGACCGGGACAAGCCCGGCGGAAGCAAAGTAGCCCACTCCAAAACGCGCAACATCAAAACTTGCGATTCGTGCTCGTATCGCGCGGGCGGCAAGCAGATTGATTTACTTCAGCCAGTTCAGCAACGTTTTTTTGTCGGTCACGCCTACTTTTCGTTCGACCACTTCGCCGTCACGGATCATGACCAACGTGGGCAGGCTTTTGACGCCCAGACGTTTTGCTAATTTCGGGTGCGCTTCGATATCGACCTTGATAATCCGACCTTGCCGACTAGCCGCTTCGGATTCCAGGGAATGCAAAATCTTTCCTTGAGTTCGGCAGGGGCCGCACCAATCGGCGTAAAAATCGATCAGGACCGGCCCCCTTGTTTCGGCCACCAAGGCTTCGAGGTCTGCGCCCTCGGGCAGCGTTATCAGGGTTGGCTGGATCATCGACCGTGACACGACCGCTGGTTTTTCTAGATCCGCCGAAGCGACTTCCGCCTTCGATTCCATCGTCGCCGAAACGGTTTTCACCTGCACATCGGCGGGAGCTTGCTCCTTGGGCGATTCGGTCGATTCCAAATCGGACATCGACATCTCGGCGGCGGCAACTGCCGCAGGGGAGGATTCAGAAGTATCCGAAAGCGCGTAAGAAGGACTGGATTCAGCGGTTTCCAGTGATTCCGGTTCAGGGGCTTGGGAAAAGAAAGGGATGCGGCCGCGGTTGGCACAGCCGGTCAATCCGGATACCGCCAGGATCCCCAGGACCAGATATCGTTTGTTATGGGACGTAAGCATCATGCTATCTCTAAAGAGTTAAAAACGCCCTGTAGCGTTTTCCGGGGGTTGGCCGCAAGGGCGAACCGATTGGCACCCATTTGCAGGGGGTCGCCGAATCAGCCGACAAGTTCTCCTCTCCGCTAGGCCTCCGAGGGTGTGCCGAGGCTACCCGTCCGTCTGAAAGTGACCGATTTCGCCGATCGTCGACCGCTTGCAGGAGGATCAACGCGTGCATTCCCCACAGGAAATCAGCACAATCGTTCCAGTCGTGCAACACCACCTCGCCCGGACCACTGCTGCTAGCATCCACCTAATTGAGGAGTGGAAAAGATTGACCCTTCTGGAGGGCTCAGTTAGGTTGGATTGTATGGATCCATCTACTCAACCCTCTTCTTCGGCTGACGATCCAGGCCCGGACTCGGAACCGGACCGTGAAATCGCGGCCAGCAGCGAAACCGAGAGCACGAAACCCGTGCTGCCTCGTCTAAGCCCTGCGCTCCCTGCGGATACTTCCACCGAAGAGATCCCGGGCCAAGACTTAACGCCTCCGGATCAGGGAAGTGCTGCGGATTTGCCGATCGACGATCTGGTCGCCGCCAAGACGGTTATTCGAAAAGCGAACGGGGACGGGCAATCTCCTTTAGCCGGACATACGCCCGCTCAGATTGCGAGTGTCCTGCTGGGATACCATCTGAACCATTTTCAGCTGAACAGTTTGATCGGCGGGGGTGGAATGGGCGCTGTTTTTAGCGCCCACGATACGCGTCTGGACCGCACGGTCGCGATCAAGGTCATCCCTCGCGTCGGCGAAGACCCCGATCTGCTGCGAAGGTTCCGCAATGAAGCTCAGAGTGCTGCCAAGCTGGACCATCCCAACATCGCTCGCGTCTACGACGTTGGCCGACACGATGAATGGCACTACATCGTTTTCGAATTTATCGAAGGAACGAACGTTCGTGATTTGGTTAACCGCCACGGGGTCCTATCGATCGACGAGGCGGTCTACTTCGTCCGCCAGGTAGCCGAAGCGCTTGAACATGCCCATCTGCGTGGCGTCGTTCACCGCGACATCAAACCGTCCAACGTCCTGATCCGCCCGGACGGGCAGGTGAAGGTTGTTGACATGGGTTTGGCAAGAACGCTCCAGTTGGAAGTCTCCGGAGACATGACCGCCAGCGGCGTGACGCTGGGCACGTTCGACTACATTTCGCCGGAACAGGCCCGCGACCCTCGCGACGCCGACGTGCGAAGCGACATTTATTCCCTTGGCTGCACACTGTACTTCATGTTGACCGGCAGCCCGCCATACCCGGGTGGAACGGTCCTGCAAAAATTGCTCAGCCATGGCAATTCGCCTCCACCGGATCCTCGGGACGTGCGTCCAGAGGTAAGCGACGACCTGGTTTCCATTCTCCACAAGATGTTGGCAAAACGTCCTGGGGATCGCTACCGTCGTCCAATCGATTTGATCTCCGACCTGGCCGAACTAGCACGGCGCGAAAACCTGACTCGTTCGCAGGGATTATCGACCGTCGCGATCAGCACGGGCAGCAGCTGGCTGGCTCGTTTGGAACGCCACCTGCCGTGGATCACCGCCGCCGTTCTTCTCGTTCTAAGCGTCGCATGGCTACAGCTGCTCTCTTCGGTTAGCGCCGTCGACGACAGCATGCCGCGCCCCACCAGCATGGCCAGCGAACCGACGCGGATGGCTTCGCTGCGTCCTAAAGAGACAAACCAACCAGCAACGGATCTGCTACGAAAGCCCAGCAACATGGGTGAGGATCTGTTAGCGACGAAACCGCTGGTCGGACCACCGGCGCCATCATCGTCCGACGAAGCGACTCAGCCTCCAAGCATCCAACAAATCCCGCTCCCGCCTGGGATCGTCCCCGAAACGACTCGGCTGGAAGAGAACCTTCCCAGTGGCGCGGCGATGAGCAGCACGATCTCAGAACTTACCGCGACTCGGATCCGCGTCGGCGGGATTTCAGCCACCACGCCCGATGAACTTCGAACCAACGATTTGGCCACTGCATTGGCATTGGCAAACGAACACAAGATCGCTCGGATTGAACTTGCCGAACGGCTGATCGTCACCGAACCGTTGGTCATCGAACAAAACAACTTGGTCATCGCCGCGAGTGACCCTGGTTGCCAGATCCAGTTTGAAAATTCACCACTGTTAGCGATGGAACATGCGGTGATGGTCGACATCGGATCGCAGCGCGTGCGATTTGAGAACCTACAATTTGTGTGGAAAGTTCCCAGCAACGCCGTCCATGGTGGGGCTCTTTTTCGAATCGCCGCCAATCGAGGCGTCCAATTTGAAAACTGTGCGATCACGATCGAAAATACATTTCTTCGTGATCCGATCAACGCATTTTGGATCACCCCGGTCCCCACATCGTCCGAAGATCAGCAGACCGTTAGTGCTGCCAGCCCTCCGCTGGTCGCGATCGAGCTGCTGAACGTCATTGTCCGAGGAGAAATGACACTGATCCGGATGGACGTTGCCGCCCAGTTACAATTTCGCTGGGAAAATGGCCTGGCCGCGATTTCACAGCGGCTGCTGGAAACGGGCGGAGCGATCACCAAGCCTCCAGCGGGGCGGACTCAGCTGAAACTGGTCCTCAAACAGATCACCGCTTCGCTTCCTACCGGCTTAGCACAAGTCAACCTGGGCCCCTCTGGGTCGATTCCAGTGGTTCTAGACCGCGTCTGCACCAATTCGGTCTTCAAAACCGCTCCAGGATTCAGCCATATTGAAATCAACGGGCTAAGCAATCTGCAAGACGGCCCCTTTGTGCTCCTTGGCGGAATCGGCAATCACTACGACAGCGGCCCTGGAAATAGCGACCAAATGGTGCGATTAAACGATCAGGCCGACGACAGCGTTCTTTTTCGATTGTCCGATTTAGCGACCAACACCCCCCCAGCATGGATGAAAGAGCAGGCTCCGCAGTCCATCATTCACTGGTCTCAGCCGTCCCCCCCCAGCGAAAAACCGCTTCATTTGTTAACCCCAGAAGATTTTCTTCAAGATGGGACCGTCTTACCTGGATTTGATATAGGGCTTCTTCCGACCCTACTTCCTAGTGCAACGACCCCACCAGACGATCCTACCTAATTTGACAAATGGTCTCCCAGCAGATTTAATCGCAGTTGGCTAACTTGGGGATTGCCTCGCGAATATCGCGATCTATTATAAAATCTCCGAACCAGCCGTTGATTATCCCACCAAACAACTCTGAGGACTCGCGAATGAAACGTTTTGCTTTAATGGCCTTAACCCTGATGATGCTGGGATCGCCAGCATACGCCATCAGTGAATTTAACAAGCAGTGGAAAGCCCAGTACTTGGGTGATGACGCCAGCGAAGATTTCAAGCGATCCGGCCGCAAAGCCGGTTGCTACGTCTGCCACGTTAAAGGCGAAAAGAAGGACGAAGCTCGCAACGAGTATGGCAACGCCCTTCACAAACACCTTGACGCCGAAAACTTTTCCAAGGAACGCATCAAAGCGGAACCCGAAAAGGTAAAAGCAGAAATCCTGGAAGCTTTCAAGAAAGTCGCTCCAGTCAAAAGCAAAGACGGAAAGGCCTTTGGCGAAAAGATCAAAGCAGGTGAGCTTCCCGCCACCGACGCCAAACTGTAAGCATCCACCGCATTTCAATGCAGTGAACCCAAAAACGCTGGCCACACTTCTGTGTGGTCGGCGTTTTTTTATGCCTGCAACCGGAAGGGTTTTGGGTATTGCGTTTTTGTTTCGGGGGATGTGCTGGCGTCAGGACCCCGCGGGCTGTCAAAGATCCCAACCCGCTGCGTCAGCGAGGGACCGGAAAACATGCTCTGCAATCCCTCGCTGACGCATTTTGAAGTTATGCCATGTGGATGCGTTACCCTCTGTCTTTGTGTCGGCCCTTGGGACGTGCGGCTTATAAGTGAAGTAAGTCTGGCTCCCCTCGCCCTCAAGACAAGCTCGCCTAAAACAGATTTGATACCGGATCAACGGTTCGCCAGCGAATTCAATTAAGGTCGATTCAAAGGCTCGTTTTGGGGGAGAGGGGCCGACAGCGTTGGGCAAGGCGTGGCATAACCGCTTGAAATCCTAGGCTTTAACCGCCTCTTCGCTGCAAAATCGCCGCCTGGAAATCTCCCCCTCTCCCCCAGCCTGGACTGTCAAAAACTTGTCGGTGTCGACCTGGACGCACCCCGACAAAACCGATGTGTTTCACGGTCGTTTTTACCGCAAAGTGCTGGTGAAAATACGGTTTCACAGCGTTCAAAATCCGGGTTGTCTGACATGCTGCAGTGTACGCAGCTTGCCACGCCGCAATGATTTTTGACAGTCCACCCCCAGCCCCTCTCCCCCAAGCAAGCTTCACTAAATCAAAAAAAGAGGCAGAGATCACGCAATGAGCTAGCAGAGATTTACTACGCCCCAAAGAGCTCGCTTAGGGGCGAGGGGAGCCAGACTTTCTTCATTTATATTTCGCTGCTCCGGGGGCTTCACCCCCGGCAGAGATTGTGTCGACCCTTCGGGCCTAGAGCAGAGAGGAGTCCGCAGGCTGTCGAAATCCCAACACGCTGGGCAGCGAGGGACGGGGGAACCCGAAAGGCGACAAACTTCACCCGCTTCCTGCTCTTTTATTCGATCAGACCGGATGCTGCGAACCAGTCGCGGCACAATTCAGGCCACTTCGATACGGCGTTCTTTGAAGCTCGCATCCCATACCCATGGCCCCCGTTGCGATAGACGTGCAGTTCGCAGGGCACGTCAACCTTCTTCATCGCGACCAACAACATCGCCGCTCCCACGGCTCGCTCTGAATCGTCAAAAGTGATCGCGATGAATGCCGGCGGGATATCTTTATTGACCACGATGTTTGTATTCAGCTGATTCGTTTTTTTGTTCAACAAATAAGCGGGATAAATGGGGATCATGAAATTCAGCTGAGGACTAAGCTGATCGATTTCGTCGACCGCTTCGTAGGAAGCTTTACCACCATTGGTCCCCGCCATCACCGTCAGATGGCCGCCGGCACTGAACCCCAACATTCCAATCCGGTCTGGATTGATATTCCACTCGGCTGCCTTCGATCGGACCATCCGGATCGCTCGCTGAGCGTCCATCAGAGGCAGCTCGTGAAAATTTTCTTCGCTTCGCCGTGGGACTCGATACTTCAGTAAGACTGCGGTCACTCCGATCGAATTCAACCACTCACAGATTTCGGATCCTTCGTGGCTGTAAGCCAAGATCGAATAACCGCCTCCGGGAGCAACGATTACGGTTGTACCTTTGGGGTCCGGATTCTCCGGTTTGAAAAGTGTCATCACTGGTTTCGACACATTGCCGATCCGCAGCTTTGGCGGGTTTTCGTTTTCACGCTTTGGCAGCGCATGCTCGGGCTCAACGTCGCCGGTTTCGCCTGGAGCCGCAGCCGGCCAAAGTGGGATTTCCGCACGATCCTGAGCAAAGACAAGTGTGGAAGGTAACAGCAACATTGACGTCAAAAATGGCAACAGGAACTTAGTCGGCATGGTTTTTATCCAAGTAGTGAAACGACGATGTAGTCCAAAACCAGTCTGGATCTACCGGATGCGGAGCACTTCAACGAAGTGTTTGGCATCCACCCCCAAACAATCTTTTAGTTGATGCCGACATGAAATGCCACAAGCAACCACGGCACGCCCCTCTGCAACCGCCTGGCGAACCGCCGGAAACAATCGGTCTTCACCAACTTGCTGCGACAGGTCGTAGTGCTCGTAGCCAAACGATCCGGCCATCCCGCAACACCCCGAATCGACTTCTTCGCAGCATCCCGATTCGGGGCCTCCCAATAGGGCATGGATCGCGCTGGTTCCAAAGGTCGCTTTCTGATGACAGTGTCCATGCAACAGAATCGATTCCTCCGTGCATTCGACTTCGATTCCCTCACGATCCAAAAAGCCATCCAGCATCTGAATCTGTCCGGCCACCCGCTGGGCGAGTTCTCGGTCGTCTAGCAAATCGGGAAGATCGTCGACCAACGCGGAGGCACACGAAGGTTCCAGGCAGAGGATCGGCAACCCTTGTTGTGCAAAAACGTCCAACCGACGAAAGACTTCAACGCCGTACTTTTTGGCTTCACGAACCAGTCCCTTGCTCAGCCGAGTTCGCTGGCAGCAACCGGCCTTTGCCAGAATGACCTCGTATCCCGCATCTTCTAACAATCCGATAGCCGCACGCCCCAGGTTGGGTTCAAAGTAGTTGGCGTACGTATCGTCGAACAACACGACCCGCCCACGGTCTCGCCGACCGGTCGGAACAGGATCCCGCTGAAGCGATTGTGCAAGGGTTGTCGTGGCAAAGGTCGGCAGCGGACGCCGACGATCGATCCCAACCATTCGTTGCAACAGAGCCCGACCACCTGGAATCCAATTCGTGAGGTTGGCGATGTTCCCGGTCCAGCCAGCGAAACGCTTGGCGGCATCCGGCATCCGGCCCAACACTTTTGCGCCCAGCGAAATTCCTTTGCGGTCATGGCGAATCTGCAAAGCCTCACTTTTCAGCTTCGCCATATCCACAGCGTTCGGACATTCGCTTTTGCAAGCCTTGCACGCCAAGCAGAGAGAAAGCACGTCATGCAGCCCATCCGACGCCAATCCCTCCAGAGGATCTGCCTCTAACTGCCCGCTCATTGCCAACCGCAACGCGTTGGCTCGTCCTCGCGTCGAATGCTGTTCGTCGCGAGTCGCCATGTACGAAGGACACATTGTGCCACTCCCGATTTTTCGGCAGGCTCCCACGCCATTGCATTGCTCGACGGCCAACTGCAGGCCCCCTTGGTCCGCGTACTTATACAGTGCCGCCTGTTCGGATTTTTCGGCAGCTTCTGCATAGCCAGGCGGCTGGTATCGCAGATTATCCAGCAGGGTTTGAGAATCGATTACCTTCCCTGGATTCATCAGGTTGTTGGGATCAAATAACCTTTTGACTTGGCGGAAGGCTTCATACAGATCGTCACCAAACATGGCAGGCAAATATTGCCCTCGCAATTGTCCATCGCCATGTTCGCCCGACCAAGACCCGCCATATTCCATCACCCACTGGAAAGCCTGATCCGCGATGGCCTGCATCTTTTCGGCTTCGGCATGCTGATGCAGATCGAGCGCAGGGACAACGTGCACGACTCCAACCGACGCGTGAGCGTACAGGCTTAAACGGGTGATCCCCTGGGCGGTGCACAACTGTTGGATTTTGGAAATGTATTCCGCAAGATGAGCGGTCGGGACACAGGCGTCTTCGATAAAATCTCGCCCTTTATTGGCGCCACGCACATTGGAAATCAGCCCCAGTCCCAGCTTCCGCGTTTCCCAGACATCGTGAACGTCCGACGGCTTCGACAACACGGGCCATGAATAACCGATCCCCGCCTCTTTCATCGCGGTCGCAAATTGTTCACAGCGTCGCTGTGCCTCGGGCAGGTCTTGGCCAAAGAATTCGACGATCTGGACGGCGGCAGGATCCCCTTCGATAAAGTGCGACATATGCTGCGTTGCCGAATTGACCTTGGCTTCGCGCATGACCGTTTCGTCCAGCAGTTCAACCGTCGAAGGTTCGTGCTGGAGCATCGCATCGACATACTTCAATGAATCCAACAGTTCGCTGAAATGGACCACACAAACCGCGCTGGCTTGGGGCAGGGGCGTCAGGCGTACGGTCGCCTCCAGGACCACGCCAAGGGTTCCTTCGCTGCCAACAATCAGGTTGCTTAGATTCCACGGCCGTTTCCCCTGGTTCTGTTCGGCTCGCGGGCCGATCGTCCCGGTGTAGCCTGCGCCGTCGACGAATTCATCCAGGTTGTAACCGGAAACCCGTCGCAGCACTTTGGGATATCGCTGAAGGATTTGATCATGGTGCTCCGAAATGATCTCCGTCACTCCGCGATAGAGTTCGGCTTCTCGCTCCGAGACATTTTCCCCGGCCGCTCTTGCTTGCCAAACCGCTGGTTCCACTTGCTCAAATTCAGCAACCGTTCCATCGGCCAACAGAACCCGGCAGGCAAGGACGTGGTCAATCGTTTTTCCATAAACGACGCTCCTAGTCCCACACGTATTGTTTCCAATCATGCCCCCGATCGTGGCTCGTGAACCGGTCGCGGGATCAGGAGCGAAATGCAATTGATCCGCGGCGACCGCCGCATTCAATTGATCGCGGACGACGCCCGGCTGAACCCTCGCTGTTTGAGCCTGCACGTCGACCGCGAGGACTTGGTTCATGTACTTCGAAACATCCAGGATGATCCCGGGCCCATAGGTTTGCCCAGAGAGGGAAGTCGCCCCCCCACGCGGCGTCACCGAGATCTTATGAGCCGCAGCAATTTTCATCGCATGGCAGAGATCCGCCTGATCCCGAGGGACGACCACACAGCGAGGAAACATCTGAAACAACGACGCATCGGTCGCATAAACGCCCCGACTAACATCATCGACGTAGACTTCCCCTCGAATTCCTTGTTTCAGCAGCCGTTGCAGCTCGGATGAGTCGATGGTGTCATTGGTGGCGGGGTCTTCAGAGGCGTTAATCACAGGTGTCCCGGAAACAGCGAATCGATCGATAACAACGGTTTTCCCGGATTATAGATCTGCTACGGGCCAAGCGGGAACCGTAGCCGCAGTTTCGTTTGTTCTAAGTTGTAAATCGCAGTAGAATAGAAGGGTCCCACCTCCCAAATACGCTTTTGGAAATTCTCTATGCCTCGCCTGCGGATCCTCTATCCGAAAGCTGTTACCCGCGATCACGGTTTGGGTTGTCGCATTGGTGGAATAGGACGCGGGGAGTTTGAAGTCGCTGGCGTTGCCGTAGCGGATCGGGATGAACCGACCAGCAGACGGGCAAGGTTTCCATCGCGGGGGCCGGACGGCTTGCGCCGTACCGCTAAGAAGGAGCGAGAGCGAGCATTAAAAATGCTGCCGGAGCAACACCAACCGACCAGCCGACAGGCAAGGTTTCCAGCGCGGGGGCCGGACGGCTTGCGCCGTACCGCTAAGAAGGAGCGAGAGCGATCATTAAAAATGCTGCCGGAGCAACACCAACCGACCGGCCGACGGGCAAGGTTTCCAGCGTGGGGGCCGGACGGCTTGCGCCGTACCGCTAAGAAGGTGGATGGTACTTTCGAAAAACCTACGTTTTCTCCGGCGGGTCTTTTCCGTTTCGTTTTTGCCCTTGCCGCTGGCATGCTGGTTCTGGGGACCTCGGTGGCAAATGCCGACGACACGGCCCCCCAGTCCGCCGAATCCGCGACGATTGATTTCAACCAAGACATCCGCCCGATCCTTTCCAACCATTGCTTCGCATGCCATGGCCCCGATGAGGAAAAACGGGATTCCGGTCTTCGCCTGGATACCGAGGAAGGGCTGTTTGAAGTGGTCAGTCGCTCGGACATTGATGACAGCGAACTTTGGGCACGCGTCAGCAGCGACGACGAAGAGGCTCAAATGCCTCCGTCAAGTTTCCACAAACCGCTGACCGAAGATCAACAGGCGAAGCTGAAACTTTGGATCGAAGAGGGGGCCGAGTACCGGGCGCATTGGTCCTTTGCGCCGCCTCAGGCAGACCCGATTGCTGCGACTCAAGGGAGCTCCGCGATCGATTACCTGATCGCCAAGCGAGCCGAAGCGGCAGGCCTTGTACTCAACGGCCCGGAAGATCCTCGACGGCTCTTCCGACGGTTAACGTTTGATCTCACCGGGCTGCCTCCGACTCCAGAACAAACCTCCCAGTTCTTGGCGGACACCTCCCCCGAAGCCTACGAAAAAGCGGTCGACCGATTGCTCGCTTCGCCTCAGTACGGCGAACATATGGCTCGGTTCTGGCTGGACCTGACGCGATACGGAGACACGCATGGCCTGCACCTGGACAACTACCGCGAAATGTGGCCGTATCGCGACTGGGTGATCCGGGCGTTTAACGACAACATGCCGTTTGACCAATTTGGGATCGAACAGTTAGCGGGCGACCTGCTGCCAAATGCAACGCTCGACCAGAAAATCGCCAGCGGCTACAACCGCCTGAACGTGACAACCAGCGAGGGAGGGTCGATTTATGACGAAGTCTTCTTCCGCAATGTTGTCGATCGTGTGGATGCTTTTGGAACGGTCTTCTTGGGTTTAACGACTCAGTGCTCCACCTGTCACGATCATAAATTCGATCCGATTACTCAGCGAGATTATTACTCGCTGTACGCGTTCTTCAATAGTTTGGATGGACGCGCGCTTGATGGAAACGTCAAAGACCATCCACCCAACCTGCCGGTCCCGCAGCCCGCCGACATCGAACAAATCGAACAGGTCAACGCCGCGTTGGCAGCGCTCGCCTTGGAGGCTCGCCAGCCGATCGATACGGTCGATTCCGAACAGGCGCGTTGGGAAGCACAACTGGTCGAAAACAAGGACGTTCAGTGGCAAATCCTGCATCCGGATAAACTGGACGCCGGAAAAGATTCGACGCTGGAACTGGAGCAAACCGATACCGGAATCATCAAGCTAGGTGGCAAAACGCCAGCCACCGCAACGATCACATTGGAATCGGTCCTGCCCGCCCAGGAAGGGCTTCGCTTGGTCCGCCTGGAAGTTCCCACCGACACCCCCGAAGCGTTGGCGGGATTGGCTTCCAACGGGAATGCTGTCCTTTCAGAAATTGAAATCGAAACGAAAAGCGAAGCGACCGGCAACGACTGGCTGCCCGTTAAATTCGCCTACGGTGAAGCCGATTTCGAACAGCCAGACGGTAAATTCGCGCTCCGCTTCGCGTACGACGGGAAAATCGAAAAAGCCGAAGGCTGGGCTATCGGAGGACACCAAAAACCGGGACCTCGAGTCGCATGGTTCGCCACGCGGGGGCTGCTATCCGAAGGTGGTGAAGCACGTCTGCGGGTCCGCTTGAAATTTGAATCGCAGTTCAGCGAACATCTGTTTGGCCAAATTCGACTGTCCGTCAGTGACCAAATCCCGCAGGCAACCGAGGGCAAACGTCTGCAGCAATCCGACTGGCAACTCGCAGGACCTTTTCCCGTGGAATCGCCCAGCCATGCCTACCCCCGACAAATCGGAGCCGTCGATTACAAAACGCCGCCGACCGCTGAAACCGCGGTTCGCTATCGCGACCAGGACTTCCCTTGGCAGTCGCACCCTCAGTTTAATGACACGATCTCCAGTGACCTTCCTGCGGCGGTCGACCAACCGTCGGTAATCTTGCTTCATCGTTCGATCACCGCCCCGACCGACCAGCAAGCGACGCTATTGCTAGGAACCGGTGACGGAGTTCAAGTCTGGCTGAACGGAACCCGTCTAGCGGAAGTCCGCGGCGAACGCCCGCTGGTCGCGCTTGAATCCGAATACAAACTGGATTTAAAGAAAGGGGAGAATTCGCTTTACCTGAAAATCGTTAATCACTCCGGAAACGCTGGCTTCTCTGCGGCCCTTCGCTCTCCTGCCGTTGTGACCCCTCCGCAAATCCTGGCAACCGCCAAGATCCCAGCGGAGCAAAGAACCGTCGCCCAAACCGAGGGACTGCGAAGTTACTACCGCCAAGCGTTCTGCTTGCATCCCGACTGGTTAGCGTTAAAAGACGAACAAGCGGGCCTTGTCAAACGCCTGGAAGAGATCAACAAAGCGATCCCGATCACATTGGTCTGGAAAGAAACGGAAGAACCGCGGAAAGCGAACATCATGCTGCGTGGGTTGTACGATTCCCCCGGCGAAGAGGTGACGCGGCGAGTCCCCGAATTCCTCCCACCGCTTCCTGAATCCGCACCCAACAATCGCCTGGGACTGGCGCAGTGGCTGTTCGCGCCTTCCCACCCGCTGACTTCCCGAGTCATCGTGAACCGTTTCTGGCAACAGGTTTTCGGAACCGGCATTGTCAAAACGAGCGAAGACTTTGGCGCCCAAGGGGACGTCCCTAGCCATCCAAAACTATTGGATCATCTGGCTGTCGATTTCCAGGCATCCGGCTGGGATGTCAAACGGATGATGAAACAAATCGTAATGTCCGACACCTATCGCCGCAGCAGCCAAGTGACGCCGGAAATCTTGGCTAAGGATCCGACCAATCGATTATTAGCTAGAGGCCCACGCTTTCGCCTGGATGCAGAAATGCTTCGCGATCAAGCGTTAGCGGTCAGCGGATTGCTGATCGAAGAAATGGGCGGCCCCAGCGTGAAACCGCCGCAGCCCGATGGGCTGTGGTTTGCGGTTGGTTATTCGGGCAGCAACACGGTCCGCTTCACCGCGGATACCGGCAGCAAGATCTACCGCCGGAGCCTGTACACGTTCTGGAAACGGACCAGCCCGCCGCCTCAGTTATCGACGTTTGATGCCCCTAGTCGCGAATCGTGTACAGCACGTCGCGAACGGACCAATACGCCTTTACAGGCATTGTTATTATTGAACGAACCACAATACATGACCGCCGCCAAACGTCTGGCAAGTCGCGCCAACGAAAGCGAAGGGACCGATCCGGAACGACTGGAAACCATCTTCCAAACCATTGTTGCGAGGTCTCCGTCCGATGCCGAACAGAAAGAACTACTGACACTCCTAGGCGATCTAAACGCCAGCTACGAAGCGGATCCCGCCGCGGCCAAAGCTTTGGTTGAATCCGAGAACGCTTCGTTAGCGGCTTGGACCGTGCTGGTTAATACACTTCTGAATTTAGACGAAGTTATCACCAAATAGCCCAGTTGATCACCATGACTCCACAGACACGTCGTCATTTCTTTTCGCAAACCTCCGCGGGCCTAGGGGCCGCTGCGCTGGCTTCGCTAGAACAACGTCCTGCGGCCGGTTCACAAGCTGTCGGTGGGCTTCCGACGCTGCCGCACCATGAACCAAAAGCGAAGCGAGCGATCTACCTGTTCATGTCAGGCGCACCAAGCCAAATGGACATGTGGGATCCGAAACCGGCGATGGCCGATTGGTATGACAAAGACCTGCCCGAATCGATCCGCCAAGGCCAGCGGCTGACAACCATGACCAGCGGCCAGTCGCGGTTCCCGATTGCCCCCAGCGTCTATAAGTTCGCACCTCACGGCAAAGACGGGACAATGGTCAGCGAGTTGCTTCCGCACATGGCAACCAAAGTCGACGAAATTTCGCTCGTCCATTCGATGCATACCGAAGCGATCAATCACGACCCAGCAATCACCTACATCTGCACCGGCGACCAGTTACCCGGCAAGGCTAGCCTGGGATCTTGGCTGAGCTACGGGCTGGGAACCGAAAACGAAAACCTTCCCGCATTTTTAGTCATGACCGCCAGCTGGTCCGGACGCCAGCAAGCTCAGGCGCTGTACAACCGTTTGTGGGGAAATGGTTTCTTGCCTAGCAAGTACCAAGGTGTCGCGCTCCGCAGTTCCGGCGATCCCGTGCTGTACTTATCGAATCCCGATGGTATCAGTCCTAAAATTCGCCGCCGAATGCTCGATTCACTCGGGCGTCTAAACGAAGCCGAATACGCTCGCTTGGCCGACCCGGAAACGAACGCTCGGATCGCCCAGTACGAGATGGCCTACCGGATGCAGACCAGCGTCCCCGACCTAAACAACATCTCCGACGAACCTCAACATGTGCTGGACCTATACGGTCCCGACGTCACCAAACCGGGTTCCTTTGCCAACTGCTGCCTGATGTCTCGCAGGATGGCAGAGCGCGGCGTAAGGTTCACTCAAATCTTCCATCGCGGTTGGGACCAACACGGAAACCTCACAGGCGATTTACCTAAACAATGCCGAGACGTCGACCAACCATCCGCAGGCCTGTTAACCGACCTGAAACAGCGTGGCATGTTGGATGAAACGCTAGTCGTTTGGGGCGGAGAATTTGGCCGCACGATCTACTGTCAGGGAAAATTGACTAAAACAAATTACGGCCGCGATCACCATCCAAAGTGTTTTACCATTTGGCTGGCCGGAGCCGGGATCAAGCAGGGCTTCGTGCACGGTGAAACCGACGACTTCAGTTACAACATCGTTCGCGACGGTGTCCACATCCGCGACCTAAACGCGACCATTTTGAACCTGATGGGAATCGATCACGATCGATTCATTTTTCCCTTTAAGGGCCTGGACCAAAAACTGACCGGAGTCGAACCGGCCAGCCCCATCAGCGCGATCATGAGCTAGTTCGCCATGGCTGTGCGGAACACCCGCCACAGAAAACCATCTCCTTACTGGCTCCGAATGGGATCTATGGCAGGATCGTCTTCCAGTCGTTCTTCATATCGACCACGGTCCAGCCATACTTAGGAGCCACTTCGAGGGCGGTCGTCAGCTTGCCCGTGCTTTTGGGATTCGCATCATAAGCATACTCACGTTCCGCGTCGGTGTGATGGACGATCAAGCCAAAGCTTGGCCTAGGGTTATCGATCGTGGTGTATTCGATCATCGCCTGGTCTCCATTTGAATTACCAAACGCCGCGATCGGGCGTCGCCCCAGGAAGGTATGGATACCAACGGGCTTGCCTCCTTTGTCATCAATGAAGAGGGAATCGACGGTCTTCGTTAGGACCGGCTTGCCATCCTTCATTTCAAATCGCACCAAGCTATACGAGCCAATGATCTGTTCGGGCGGAATCCCATACGTTCCTTCGGCAAAGACTCGCATAAAATCGACTCCGCCTCCGGAAACAATCCAGGTCTGGAAGTCATTGGCGCGAAGGTAGCTGAGCAGTTCCAGCATCGGCTGGTAAACACATTCCGTAAAAGGACGGTCAAATCGAGGATGTTTGGCAGTCGCCAACCATTGTTTCACTCGAGCGGTGAATTCATCCGGCGTGATGCCCGCATGAGTCAGGGCAATAATTTCCAGAAGCCCTTTGTAATGATTGGCCGACAGGGCAGCGATATCCGATTTAAGGAATGCCTTCACCGAAGGATCCTCGCGCCATTCCGGATGATCGGGCAGCAACGTCTTCAGTTCATCCGCAGCAAAGATCGCTTGAAAGGGGAGTGGGTTCTCACACCACAAAGTCCCATCATTATCGAAGACGGAAATCCGCTCCTCGACCGGAACAAAATCAGGGGTCCCCGCCTTGGTCACCTTTTCAACAAAATCGATGATCGCTTTTTTGTTCGGACCATCGTTCCACGAAGGGAGCGGATCGACCGCAAAAGCAAGCGGGAGAAAGGCCGCAAACAGCAGGCAAAACGGCAGGCAGGTTCTCACTATCATTGCGTAATCGTCCAAGTTAGAAAAAGGGCCCGATGAGACAAAGCGGATTGACGACGCCATTGTAGAACATGCGCCACGAATCCACTAAAGGATAATCAGATCGTTCATCGTGGGCATTGCGAATTGACGTTCGCTTCGAGAGAAGCACTGAACAGGAAGCAATCGCTGACGCGGATTGCGACTGTGCGGCAGGGCCAAAACATCCCAAGTCGCAGCGTCAGCGAGGGATAGAAAAAGCAGGCCTCAATCCCTCGCTGACGCAGCGGTTTGGGATTTTGCCCTGGTAGCACTCAAAAAAAATGATCTCAACGCTTTATCTACAGCGTTGAGATCAATGCAAGTTTGTTTCTCGGCGAACAACCGTTGTTCTTTACTTTTCAACCACTTTCACACCTGCCGCCTTGAGGGCTTCGAAGGCTTTGGCTTTCCCCTCTTCGTTTAGCGGGTTTTCCCCTACGTATACATTTAGGTAGGGAGCAAAACGTTTTGCGGTCTTGGCGTCGGCTTCGCACATTTTGACCAGGGGTGCCAAGTCTTCGATCTTGTTTTTGCTGATCAGCAGATATTTTAGTGCGGGCAGATTCGCGATCGGGTCCAACTGCTTGATCTGATTGTTTCGCACATCCAAAGTGGTCAACCATTTCAGATCGGCGACAGGGGAGAGGTCCGTCAGTTTGTTGCCCGACGCGTCCAGCGACCAAATCTTAGTCAGTTTTGCGATCGGCTGAACTGTTTCCAGTTTGTTGTTGGCCACATACAAGGTCCGCAGATTGGACATCGCTTCCAGAGGAGCCAGATCGCTTACTTCATTGCCGGACAAATCCAACAACTGCATCGCAGTCAGACCTTTCAGGGGCTGGATGTCTTTGATTTTATTTCCTGCCAGCGTCACCGACTGCAACCGTTTCAGTTCCGCAAGTGGTTTCAGGTCTACGATTTCATTGTCTTTCAGATCGATCAGCATGACGGCGGGACAATGCTGCAATCCTTCCAAATTTTTAATCTTTTTTCCACGTCCAACGACCTGCGATATTTTTTCAACATCCGCTTTGGTCAAAGGTTCCGTGTTGTACCGCTTCTCGAAGACTTCGGCTCGAACAGCCGCCTCTAAGCCGGCATCCGGGAATAGTTTCGGCGGATCTTCTGCAGACGTGGAGGCGGCAACCAAGGCTGTCGTGCAGACAAAAACAATCATTCCGAGGAGGGATTCAGGATATCGCTTCATTTCTCGCTCATCAGACTAAAAAGGAGGGGCAGGTTAGGAAGGGCAGGTCTACTGCTTTGCCAAGATTGTACTTTGGGTCAAACTGCGAAATTGGGCACTTTGAAATCCATTTTGACAATGCTCTAGCCTAATTCGTCGGCAGGCCCAGAACCAGTCGGTCTGAGGCATCTAGATTTCGTCAAAGCCGGCCCCCCTAAGCATTTCTTGTGATGATGGATTAGATTAGATAGGGGCGATCGCAAGGCGAGATTCGCCCGTGCCCCATTTGGCCTGTATATCGATTCGCCATTCTCGACCGGAAACCAACGTGTGAGCAAAGAGGCGGAGCTGATCGAGGCCGCCCTGCAAGGGGACAAAGAAGCTTTTGGGCAACTGGTGCGAACGCACCAGGATCGGTTGTTTGCTGCCATGCTACAGGTCACACGCTCTGCAGAAGAAGCCGAAGATGTGGTCCAGGACGCGTTTGTCCGAGCCTATCTGAAGCTGGACACCTTTCAACGCAACAGCCGCTTCTTTACTTGGCTGTACCGCATCGCGTTTAACAGTGCGTTATCCCGGCGACGGCGCAAACGGGTCACAATGTCCCTGGACCAGACGCGTGAAGTGACCGGAAATGAACCGATCGACAACGTCGATTCACCCGACGAGCGCATGCTCCGAGGCGAACGCGTTCTTTCCATCCAAGTCGCCCTCGACCAGCTATCGGACGAACATCGGACAATTTTGGTCTTGCGAGAAATGGAGAATCATCCCTACGAAGACATTGCGGAGATTCTGGAAATCTCCATTGGCACCGTCCGTAGCCGGTTGAGTCGAGCTCGGACGCAGCTGCGTCTAACCTTGGAAGGGATGCAGCAGTGATTTCTCAACGATGGAACGTACAAGTTGACCGACAAAATTCATGCCCATGACGCGGGCACTCCCGGCCCTCGGCGGCCATTTCTGGGGGTTATGTTCCGCTGCTGTAACGTGTACGCCCGTATCTACCGGCGAGTCGATTTAACGGCATACGCAGGAAATTGCCCCCGCTGCGGCAAAGCCCTTCAGGTCCCGATTGGCAATGGCGGAACCGGACAGCGGTTTTTCAGCACCAAGCAGTGATCCAGGGAAAGTAGGCCGGATCAAAGAGCGACAGCGATACAGCTCCGGCTGACGCTTCCGACTCATCGTTTGCCGGATCATCGTCGCTACCGCTTCTCGAAAGAAAGTAGGCCGGATCAAAGAGCGACAGCGATACAGCTCCGGCGGACGCTTCCGACTCATCGTATGCCGGATCTTCGTCGCTACCGCTTCTCGAAAGAAAGTAGGCCGGATCAAAGAGCGACAGCGATACAGCTCCGGCGGACGCTTCCGACTCATCGTATGCCGGATCTTCGTCGCTACCGCTTCTCGAAAGAAAGTAGGCCGGATCAAAGAGCGACAGCGATGCAGCTCCGGCGGACGCTTCCGACTCATCGTATGCCGGATCTTCGTCGCTACCGCTTCTCGATAGAAAGTAGGCCGGATCAAAGAGCCACAGCGATGCAGCTCCGGCGGACGCTTCCGACTCATCGTATGCCGGATCATCGTCGCTACCGCTTCTCGAAAGAAAGTAGGCTGGATCAAAGAGCGACAGCGATGCAGCTCCGGCGGACGCTTCCGACTCATCGTTTGCCGGATCTTCGTCGCTACCGCTTCTCGAAAGAAAGTAGGCCGGATCAAAGAGCGACAGCGATACAGCTCCGGCGGACGCTTCCGACTCATCGTTTGCCGGATCATCGTCGCTACCGCTTCTCGAAAGTAGCTTTAATGGGGCATTCTTTCGTGGAGGGCGTCGATTGTATTAGTAACGGATTTGAAGCTCGTTGGGCATAGGAAATCCTAACCCGACGCGTAAGTTCTGATGTTGCGCTTTTTGGAGTGGCTACTTTGCTTCCGCCGGACTTGTCCCGATCCGGGGCAGCAACTGACATTGATTAAACAAACGCCCTGGCACAGCGTCCCTTTGTCGGTTTACCCGACAGGAACGTAAGATTTGAAATTAGAACCGGTTACCCTCAGCGCATTGCCTCTCGATCCGCCCTCCCGCCACCGGAACAAAATTCAATGAATTTTTTCTCCAGGAAACCAAAGATTGCGACTCATTAGGCGAATAACTGTCTGAATGGAACGGTTTTGAGACGAACAGTGAACGTCTCCCCCCTATCGAGTCACTTTCTCTCTTCGAGGAAAAATCAGATGCTTAAGAAAATTATTCTGGCCGGTTCGGCTGTTACCCTGCTGACCGGAATGGCAATGGGCACGGGCCTGTGGAGCTACGGTCGGTGTGCGGCCGACAAAGTGACCCAATCCGCGAAGGATTTGGTCCCCATGGAATGGGAAGTCGACCGGGCGCGTAAGATGATCACCGACCTTGAGCCGGAAATCACCGAAAACGCCAAGCGGATCGCCCGCGAGAAAATCGGGGTGACTCGCCTGGAACGGCAAGTCGACGAATCAAGTGCCCGTCTGGCCGATGCTCAGCGAAATATCGAACGCCTGAGCAGCGACCTGAAAAGTGGCGACCAGGCTTACACCTACGCTGGCAAAACCTACACTTCTGTTCAGGTCAAAGACGACCTGAGTGCTCGCTGGAAGCGTTTTAAGACCCAACGGGCTACGGTAGATAAACTGGAACAGCAATTGGATGCACGCCACGCTTCGCTGGCCGCAGCCAATGAGCGAATGGACGCGATGCTAAGTGCCAAACGTCAGCTGGAGGTTGAAGTCGAAAACCTACAAGCTCGCTTGTCCGCACTGCGAGTCGCACAGACGACTTCGGACCTAAACCTGGATGACAGCCAACTCTCGCGAACTCGCGAACTGCTGGATGAACTGGCCACCCGGATCGACGTCGAAGAAGAAGTCATGGCCGTCGACGCGGACTACTTTGGCGAAATCGACCTAGACGAACCAGAGCAAGAAGACCTGCTGGATGAAATCTCGACCTACTTCGGTGGCGACGCAGACGACGATCAGCAACTGGTTTCGATCGAAATGGTTCAATAGTCCAAACATTGACGACGGATATTAATTGAAACGAAATGTTACCGGAGCGGTGAAAGCCCTCCGGTAAAATGCGGTAAGGGTGCCCCCTTTTGCTCCTAGGCCGCGGATCTGTAAGTGTCGTCTTTCGCTTCGCGGAAGTCGTGAAAAGTGATTCCTCTTGCCGAGCAATTGCCGACACGGATCCAACCGACTGCCGACCAGCTCGCTGGGGCTTTCGAATCACTTTGCAAACATACGGCAACGGCTTTCCCTCGAACATGCACTCTCACTCACTCTCAACCGAGCCATCGAATCAATCTGGGCAACCAGATCGTTGGGCGTTGTGGGTGGATGGTGCAGGGGGATTCCTGCTGATCACTTCTCTATCCGCCACGATCGGCGGCCCCGCTTCCGACGACGAAGCGATGATCGCCGTCCAAGCCGACCTCCGGCGACGCGAAGCGTTGATCACCCGGTCGAATGGGCAATACCAGGTCCAAGCGGTCGACGGCCGCGTGGCCCCTTCCGCGTCGGCCAGCGGGAATCGCGAATCCGCTTCGCCCCAGGCGGTTGTCTCGCTTCGCCCCGAAGACTCATTTGTGCTTGGCGACGGGGTTCCATTCAAGTTCCGTCTTCCCAATCCACTTTCAGGATCCGCACGCCTGACAGTCGATCGTCGATACCGATTCCGGTCCCATGTCGATGCCATTTTGCTGATCGATGACACCCTTGTGATCGGCCCCAGTGCAGACTGCCATATCCAAGTCCCTCACGCGGCAGGAAAACTGGTTTTGATGCCAAAAGAGAATGCTTGGCAAATCAAACCAGCGGTCGCGGGGACTCAATGGCAAAACCTGCAGTGCGGAACGCGATGGCACGATTTCGATCTGTCCATGACCTTGGAGAAGCTATGAGCCGTTCTCCCAAGGATCCGCAGCGGGCTGAATTTAGCGCGCCCACAACCGATTCCGTATCGGCCGTTAATGGTAGCGGGATCGATCACGATCTTAACAAAAATCACTTACAGCGGGAAAATCCAGTTATGGCCGCTCTTGCCGGTACACTAGACAGAGGTCGTCGTCTGTTCGGCCGGCCCAATGCCGCCGATACTCCTACATCTGCGTTTGATAACACGCCGAGTGATTCGGCCAGTTCGCCTCCTATTCCAACCGCTCCGAAAATGCACTTCACCTACGCCAGTGGGAGCTCCCCTCTGCCGCGTTACACGATTCGTCGTGGCGTTGGTATCGGTGGATTTGGCGAAGTCTATTTCGCGGTCAGCGAAGCGGGCAAAGAAGTCGCGATCAAACGCATCCAACGCAATCTGGATGTGGAATTGCGAGGCGTATCGCACTGCCTAAACCTAAAACACCCCAACTTGGTTTCGCTGTTCGACGTCTGCCGCGACGACCAAGACCAAGCCTGGGTGATCATGGAATACATCGCAGGCCCCAACCTGCGGGAAGTTCTGGATCAACATCCACAAGGTCTGCCCGAAGAGGAAGTCCGTCGCTGTTTGGTCGGCCTGGCCAGCGGGATCGCTTACCTGCATGACAGTGGACTTGTCCATCGCGACCTGAAACCGGGAAACGTATTTGACGATGCAGGCATTATCAAAATCGGCGATTACGGGCTAAGCAAATTCATTTCGGCCAGTCGTCGTGGAGGCCACACCGAAAGTGTCGGGACCTTCCACTACATGGCCCCCGAGGTAGGTCGCGGAGAATACGGCCGTGAAATCGACATTTACGCCCTTGGAGTGATCCTGTGTGAATTGCTGACAGGACGAGTCCCGTTTGATGGCGAAAGCAGCCATGAAATTGTGATGAAGCATCTGACGGCGCAGCCCGACCTGGAAGGCATCGCGTCTCCGTACCGCGAAGTCATCAAAAGTGCATTAGAAAAAGACCCACGCAATCGACCACAATCGATCGCCCAAATGCTAAAGCCATTGGGTTTGCAGATCGACACATTTGGTAGCGGTACTCCGGCCACGATGCCCAGCAGCCTAGGCAGCACTTCATCCCCCGCCGAATCCAAACAGGACCCGATCCTTGCCAGGCTGGCCAGCCCTCCAGCAGCGCCGGGCGCTTCCGCCGAAAAACCGATTCGCGAAGAACCACTGGCTCGCGCCATCCGTGGCTCCCTAACCGATTTAGCGCGGTGGTGGGAAAGCTTGGAATCGTATCCGGGAACCCGCATCGCAATGATGTTCATGATCGTCGCCTTGGTGGTGATCAATACCGGATGGCTGGTTCCTCTGCTGACATTTGTGGCGATCTTTTACGTTCCCTACTACATCATCCGTCACTTGGTCCTGGGCATTCGTCAACAACCTTCGTATGCCGAAGCCCATCAACTGGCGGTCGCCCGAGCCCAGATTCCACGACCGCTGTCGGCGGGGCAGTGGCGGCAACAAAAACGAATCGAATTGGCCAGCAAGCGTTCGCTCACACGGATGACCGAGCTAAGTGGTTCTTGGACGAAAGCGATCTTTTGGACGGCGATCCTAGGAGTGGTCGGGACGATGATCGGGTTACGCGACGCGGACCTGTCTGCCGAAAATATCGCTCCCTACGCTTTGACCGCGGTGACGATCGGGTTTGCCGCTTTGGCACTGCTAGGGATGGGAAAACTGTGGGAGCGAGGCGAAGGCGAACCACTATCGCGACGCTTAGTCCTTGCGGGCGTGGGCATCATCGTTGGTTCGTTTGCGTACGTCGCATCGGAATACTTACTACTGCCCATCGGCGGGACAGCACTATCGGCAGATGTCGCTGACAACCTGCCACAAAACTTATACACAAACGAAGGCGTCCCGCGGCTCGCTGCGATGATGGCTCACTTCGCACTGCTGATGGGAGCCGTTGGTTGGTGGAAAAACACCGACCCCCTTCGCAAACGACGCCTCAGCGTTTGGACCGTTGCGGTCGCGGTCGTGTTTGAATGGGCGATCAGCCTAGCCCTGCCGATTCCACAACCATGGGGCATTTTAGTTGCTGGCGGAATCGCAATCGTGCTGCAATTGGCATCGCCATGGGAAAATCGTCATCAAGAAATGCAGGTCAGCTAAGGCTCCCTCGCCCAGCCCCTTTTCCACACCGCACAGCTATCCACTCCTCTTCATGGAGAACATCCACAATGAATCGAAACCTCCCATCCCTACAATCCTTCCATCGAATCATCGGGGTCAGCTGTTGTGCACTGCTAGCGATTGGGGCCTGTTTCGCCGATGAACCGGCGTCCGAAGCGTCCGCTTTGAGTGAGCTTTCGGTAGCTCCGCTGCAACATCAGTTCTATCCCGACGACCGTCCAGAGTGGATTGTGGCCGATCCTGTTCTAGAAGGCCCTCAACATCGCTGGGCAGTCGCTTCCAGTCCTGCGTTGACCGAAGAGGCCAGCATGACAAGTCTGACGGAACAAAAACGGATCGCCGTAGCCGCCTACTTGAGCGAGGTCTTGGGGACGACCGATCCACCGTTCAAAATCGACGATCAGCAAATCGATCGACAACTGGTCAATCCTGATCGGATCTATCACGGCGAAGTCACGACCAGCGATGGGGTGATGTACGAAGACGCAGTGGAACTGGTCTTCGATCAAGACTTCCGCGACGGCATTCAAAAGAAATGGCGCCGCTATGAAAGGCGAAGTCGATTGGCAGGGCTGGGCGTCCTGGGAGCCGGCGGATTCGCTCTGCTACTGGGAATGACGGGGGTCCTGAAGGTCGTCAGCCGGTCCCGCGCATCGGCATAGCAGGACGTTGCGGTGCGGCGGGAAGTATTCCTCCAGCCGAACGTATCTGTGCTGGCTTTACGGGCAAGGTTCCGAGGCAACCTGAATGACTGCCTGCCCGTTTTCGAAATCCCTCGCGGCTATTTCTTTCGCTTTGATTTTTGCTTCTGCTCTTTAGCAAACTCTTTCATCTCTTCAAGCGAATCGGCACCGACGACCCAGCCGCGGCAATTTGGGGCTCCGCATTGGCAACGGGGAACCCAATCGCCCGCCGTCCACTGGTAGTCGAACGTGATTTCCGACCCGGGTTCGATATTGCAGATCGCGATGATCCCCATCGAACTGTCGGTCAGTTTCAGCAGTTCCGCATTCGGATTGCAGGAGTGATTTAGATAGGCCCCTGGGATCGTTGGTTCCAGGTACCACTCATCATCCATTTCCATCACATAGGTGGATCCGTCGTACTTCTTTTGCGACAGCACTTGACCACAGATCTCGATCACCAATTCTCCGGGCAAAAACTGGCGAACGGCGTGTACTCCATGCCCGCAAGCTCCTTCGCGGACTTCCACATCACGGTCGGCGTATTGCCGGTAGCCGTAATCCTCATCCAATTTCTGCTGCAGCTTCGCTCGACGCTTTTTACTTAATCCGCTCATGGTGTCTCGATCCAAGGTGTTGTTGTCCTTCCTAAAACAGTAGAGGCCCCAACAAGGTCGCGGCAAAAGCAAGGACTAAGAGAAATATGACGAACCGTTGCCAAGCCGGCAATGATTGACTGACATTCGATTCGGAGAATTCTCGCTCTACGAACGCATCATAGTCAAAATCATCCGAACCGTCGTCGACCAAGTCATCCGCCTCCCAGGCATAGCCACATTCCCGGCAGGCCACGGCATCGGCCCGAACATCGGCCCCACAGTGCGGGCAGGGAACCAGCGGAGCGTCAGGCGACGAATCTCTTCTGCGGCGGAACCAACCCATGCAATGAACTCCCTGCTGTTAGATTCCCACACTAGGTGAGGGCCCTCGAAACGACATTTCTCGAAGGAGCCCTCCCTGAGCTTAACAAACGAAACTCTGGAAAGCTGAACGCTCCCCGATCCCTCACACGGTTCCCTCGACAGGGCCATCTGGCTGAACAACCTTCTTCAAGGCTTGTTGCAGTTCGGCCTCCGGTTCGACAGTCATATCGATTTGAATGGCCCGCAGTGGAATCCCGGCAATCCGATTCGTACGAATTTTGACCAAATCCTTTTGAGTGCAGAGCATGTACTCGATCTCTCCGGGTGGCCAGCTCTCTCCCCACGCACGCAGGCGTTCCAGCATTTCGCGATCGTACGACGCATGGTCTGGCAGGGACAGCTGATCCACCAATTCGGCTCCACAGTCGCGAACGGTTTTTGCGAAAGCTGCCGGATTGCCGATCCCGCAGAAAACAAGGACTCGCTTTCCGGCCACGACCTCCAAGGGCTCTGGTCGATTTTCATGATCGACCAAGCGCCCGGGGTGATGCTCCGCTTCCAGCCAGATCAAATCAGGTTTTCGCCGCAGGTAGGCTTGTTTAATTTGCAAACGCTCTTCGGGAGAAATGTGGTTACAACGAGAAAGGATTGCGACATCCGCCCGCCGGATGGAAGCAATCGGTTCTCGCAACATGCCTCTTGGCAGCAAATACCCGTAGCCAAAGGGGCAAGTTGCATCGATCACCACGATATCTAAATCGCGTTGCAGCCGACGGTGCTGGAACCCGTCGTCCATCAATAGGATCTCGGTTTCCAATTCCTCCACCGCCACTGCAGCGGCGGCGACGCGATCGGGGTCCTGCACGTGAGGCACGTCAGGCAACCGCAATTCCAACTCGAGGGCTTCGTCATTCAGATCCCCATCGCCGCGCCCATAGCCCCGGCTGATCAAGGCGACGCGGAAGCCTTGAGAGCGTAGCTCGCGTGCCAAATAACAAACCAGTGGAGTTTTCCCGGTCCCGCCAGTGGTCAGATTGCCAACGGAAATCACAGGGACCCCCGCATCGTGCGTTTCGGAAACGCCACGATCGTATCGGGAATTGCGAATCCGGATTCCCAGCCCGTAAAACCAAGAGCCGATTCGCAACAGCGGCCGCAGCACAAAGGCCAACGGATCTCGCCGTTGGCCGTTCATCAGAGATCGATAATCCATTCGCAAAGCGTACCTAGGGCAAGCCGCTTCACCAAGATGCCATTAGCGGTTGATCACTTCGCGACCATCCCGCGTGAACATCGCCTTCAGCATATTCGGGTCCACCAATTCGGAAATGGCTTGAACCGATCCGTCGGCAAACCCAACCTGAAAAACACCCCCGGGCATGATGTTCAGATGCCCTTTCGGATCATCCATATCAATTGGCGAATCCTCCGGTTTCGCCCAATTAACGGCATGTTCTGCATCGGTTTCGGTCAACAAAATCGTATTGCTGGTTCCATCGAGGATATCGCGAAACCGGGTTGGTTTCTGATCATTGAACAATAATCCGTCGCCTACAGCGACCTGATAAACCGTCTCATTCTCTTCGGTCTTCAAAGAGGGGTGCCGGTAGATTGCGGGCATCTTTTTGGATAACGGCAAGTTGTGTTCACTGTCCCAAGGTTCGTCCATATGAAACTGCTCATACAACTCGTTCTCTCCAATAAAGGGCAAGATACTGACTCGCCAGCTGAGCAGTGGCTTGCCGTCCTTGTCTTTCACCGCAGCGTCGGGCAAATGATTGAAGGTAGAATGATAATTGTGCATCGCCAGCAGGATCTGTTTTTGGTTATTGGAAGACTGCATGCGTCTTGCAGCGCCTCGAGCCGCCTGAACGGCAGGCAACAGCATCCCCACCAAAACCCCAACGGTTCCAACATTGCTATCGGGCTTAATCACCAAGCGATTGTCGATGACTTGAGGGCGGAGGTTATCGCTGATCTTTTCAGAAACCCGAAACATGTACTCTGAAGAGGCTTTTTGGACCGGATCGGACAGATCCATATCCTTGGTGACCTCACCAAGAAACTGATTTCGCCCAAAGTCGATGGAACCATTAAGGATCTCGGCTGCGTTTTGTGCGGCATCGGCATCGGTACACAGAGCAACCACCGTCGCCTGAAAATTCAACAAATCAGCCGGCCTAATATTGACGATCAATGCATCGGTCAGCTCAGGAAGACGGACAATATCTTGTAGCTGGGGCGGCATTTGCCTGGCGTTTTGCTTCAACATGCCCGTTAACATTGGACGAACCTGATCCAACACCGCCACCGCTGTCACACCGTTTTGATCAGGAATTCGAGGGAGCAGGCGAGCGAGCGACCCTTGCCCCTGATTCCCTTCAACGATCGAATTCAAGTAGTTCCCAATGCCGACGATAAAGGTCCGTGCGTCCTTGCGAAACAGGACCGTATCAGGAGGCCCATCAAGCAGGTACACCTCACGTCCATTGATCTCCTGCGGTTCCACTTCACGAAAAACTTGAGGGTTTAAATCCTCAATCGAGTAGTCCTGACTGAATTGAATGACGATCCCGCCAACCGGCCCCTGTGGCCCGGGAGGACCGACAACCACCGTCAGCCGGTCGATATGCATCGGATCGACACCAACCGTTGCCAGCCCTTGAGCCCGCACGATTTCGATCGGCAGCATTTCAAAACCAGGCTCCTGCATAACCTTATTAGGCGAAGCAAAGATCGCTGCCAGTGCATTGTCCGGGACAAATTCGGCGGACAGTTTTTTCGGACCGTCCTCCTGTGCCGGCAGCGTCAAGGAAGACAGGACCAGCATACCGGTCCCAAGCAACAGTCGAAAAGGAACGATTGACATGAGAGTCTCGATTAGTGAGAAGGCGATTCACTGCGAAAAACAGAGCACTGCAGCGACGTTTAAGTGGCTGAAATTTTAGCACATCTGGTGGGGGGAAACCGAGCGCGAATTAAGAATGGCTTAACTGACGACGGAGCCCGTTAGCGTGAGGGCCGAACGGCTTGCCCGCGCAAATCCTAGCGGTGCGGCGCGAGCCGCTCGGCAAGAAAGTGCGGCTTCCAACGCATCGGCCGGACGGCTTGCGGGCGCAAATCCTAGCGGTGCGGCGCGAGCCGCCCGGCAGGTACGCGCGGCTTCCAGTGCATCGGCCGGACGGCTTGCGCCGTTCCGCTAAGAATGTGGGGCGGTTCCTATCAATCAATGAAACGGAGCAAACCTAAATCACCAATCAAAAGTCTCCAACACCAAACGCAAACAGCCCGGAGGGCGACAAATACTTGCCGGCGGCGCGAGCCGCCGGAGCAAAAAAGATGGATATCAAAGCCCAGCGGGCGACAGAATTTATCCCTCACCAATTCTGTCGCCCGCTGGGCTAGACAATGCGCTGGAAGCGATCCGGCGGCTGACGCCGCCGGCAAGTATCTGCCGCCCGCTGGGCTGAAGGGTGCCAGCGCAAACAGAATGCGACTGCCGAACGGCTTGCCCGCGCAAATCCTAGCGGTGCGGCGCGAGCCGCCCGGCGGGTACGCGCGGCAAGGACGCGCGGCTTCCAGCGCATCGGCCGGACGGTTACCAGTAGTCAACCAATTTCTAACGCTTGACGAATTCGCCACCTGCGCGCGTGAACAGTGCCTTCAACGTCTCCAAATCCATGTCCAACGGAATCGCCTGAACCGAACCGTCGCCAAAGCCGAACTGATAAACGTCTCCGGGGGCAACATGCAGGTGGCCAGCAGGGTCATTCATATCGATTGACGAATCTTCGGGTTTTGACCAAACAACCGCGTGTGCTGCATCGGTTTCAGTCAATAAAACCGTATTGCTCAGTCCATCCCCGACATCCCGAAAGCGGTTCGCTTTGTCGTTATCAAACATCAAGCCTTTACCGGCTGCGACTTGATAGACCGTTTCATTTTTTTCGGTCGGTAAATCGGGATGCCGAAAGGCGTCAGGCATTTGATTCGCCAGAGGCAAGTTGTGCTCACTATCCCAGGGCTCATCTAAATGAAACTGCTCATATAACGCCTGATGTTCAATAAATGGCAAGATACTAACTCGCCAACTGAGTAGAGGTTTACCTTCTTTGTCTTTGATCTGTGCATCCGGCAATTTCTGATAGGTATCGTGATAGATATGCATCGCTAACAATATCTGTCTCTGATTGTTTGAAGACCGCACTCGTGATGCAGCACCGCGAGCCGCCTGGATCGCAGGAAGAAGCAAGCCAACTAAAGCCCCGACGGTTCCTGCATTACTGGCTGGTTTAATCACTAATCGGTTTCCAACGATTTTAGGACGAAAGCTATTGCCAAGAAAATCAGCGAGCCGAACCCCGTATTTTGCAGAAGCATTTCGAACAGGATCAGACGAATCCATACCCTGCGTCGCGTCCTCGACAACTTTCGCAATTCCAAAATCGATGGAATCATTTAGAACGCCCGCGGCTTCTTGTGCTGCATCCGCATCGGTACACAGAGCGACCACAGTCGCCTGAAAATTCAACAAACCGGCTGGCTTCACATTGACGACTAATGCATCGGTCAGTTCCGGAAGTCGAACGACACCTTGCACTTGGGCCGGCATTTGCCTGACGTTTTGCTTCAACAGGCCCGTTAACATCGGACGAATCTGATCCAGGACGGCCACTGCAGTAATTCCGTTTTGGTCGGGAATCCTGGGCAGTAAACGCGCCAAAGATCCTTGTCCCTGGTTTCCGTCAACGATTGAATTCAAGTAATTTCCAACGCCGATGATAAAGGTTCTTGCGTCCTTCCGGAAAAGGACGGTATTAGGAGGCCCAGCAAGAAGGTACACCTCACGTCCATTACTCTCCTGCGGCTCTGCTTCACGAAAGATCTGAGGATTTAGATCCTCAATCGAATAGTCCTGACTGAATTGGATGACGACCCCGCCGACTGGCCCCTGCGGTCCAGGTGGGCCGACAACAACCGTCAACTGGTCGATATGCATCGGATCAACACCAATCATTTCCAAACCTTGAGCCTGCAAGACCTCGATCGGCATCATTTCAAAACTGGGATCCTGCAAAACCTTGCTAGGCGAAGCAAAGATCGCTGCCAATGCATTGTCCGGGACAAATTCAGCAGACAATTTATTTGATACGTCCTCCTGTGCCGGCAGAGACAAGGAAAACAAAACCAGCAGACCGGCCCCGAGCAGCGGGCGAAAAGAAACGTTTGACATGAGTGACTCGATTAGCAAGAAAGCGACTCACTGCGAAAAACAGTGCACCGCAATAATTTCTGAGCGGCTGAAATTTTAGCACATCTGGTGGAGGGAAACCGAGCGCGACTTAGTAATGGTTTGGCTAACGACGGAGCCCGTTGGCGTGAGGGCCGAACGGCTTGCGGGCGCAAATCCTAGCGGTGCGGCGCGAGCCGCCCGGCAAGGACGCGCCGCTTCCAGTGCATCGGCCGGACGGCTTGCGTCGTTCCGCTAAGAATGTGGGGCGGTTCCTAACGATCAATGAAACTGAGCAAACCTAATGCGCCAATCAAAAGTCTCCAACACCAAGCGCAAACAGCCCGGAGGGCGACAAATACTTGCCGGCGGCGAGAGCCGCCGGAGCAACAAAGATGGATATCAAAGCCCAGCGGGCGACAGAGTTTATCCCTCACCAATTCTGTCGCCCGCTGGGCTAGACAATGCGTTGGAGGCGATCCGGCGGCTGACGCCGCCGGCAAGTATCTGCCGCCCGCTGGGCTGAAGAGAGCCAGCGCAAATCCTAGCGGTGCGGCGCGAGCCGCCCGGCGGGTACGTGCGGCTTCCAACGCGAGGGCCGGACGGCTTGCGCCGTTCCGCTAAGAATGCGGCGCGAGCCGCACCGCGGGTACGTGCGGCTTCCAACGCGACGGCCGGACGGCTTGCGCCGTTCCGCTAAGAATGTGGCGCGAGCCGCCCGGCGGGTACGCGCCGCTTCCAGCGCATCGGCCGGACGGCTTGCGCCGTTCCGCTAAGAATGTGGGGCGGGGGACCTGCGTGTTGCCGATTCGTGCTAACCGAACCACTCTAGAAGTGGCGGCAACAAAACAATCAGACCGACTGCGGCCGCAAAGATGGCGCCTAGCAGTACCGCTCCGGCTGCCATGTCCAAGACTTTTCCGATTTCAGGATCGTGCTCGGGGTGAAGGCGATGCACCAAGCATTCGATCGCACTATTGATCGTCTCTAATGCCAACACCATCCCGATTGCCAATAGCAGTACAGCCCATCGCCAAGACTCCACTTGGCAGATGGCAGCCAAACCGATTACGGCGGCCGCCATCACCAAATGAATAACAAAACTGCTCTGGCCTCGCATCGCAAAGACGAGACCCTGAAAGGCATTCCTGAACTTCGACATGCTTACTGAACGACCAACGGCAGACTTTCCGAATGGCTGTTGAATTCCGGAGCATACATCGATTGGATTTCAGCGAATCCAGTCTGATATTCACCTCGCAACTGGACGCGTGTTGAATACTCAAACACGTACGTCCCTTTAGGAAGGTAGTCGATAAAGAAGTGGCTTGCCGTGTCTCGAGTCGATTCGTAGTACGCTAAACCATCTTGATAGCGATAGGACGAGAGAACGTTTACCGGCTCGGTGCCGCTTCCGCGATAATCTTTCAGATGCAGGTATTCCATATCGCGATCACTTCGCAGAACGATCCGCACCACCACTTCATCGCCAACTTCCAAAGGCCCTTCGACTTCCGTAAGGGTTGGCCCCTGAGGTGTGTTCCGTTTGACATACAACTTCTTCTGCAACGTCAGCGGCGTTCCCTCGAAGGCGGTTACCTTGGTCATATCTTCTAGATATTGCCAATGGACGGCTCCCCAAGCGACTCCATCGTCCAATTTTCGAACGGTGATTTCGCCTTGTTCAGGCAGGATGTCGCTGCCGGTGAACCGTTGTTGATAAAACCCGGTACCCGCTTCAACGTTCTGAGGCTGGATCGTGGTTTCACCCAAGGTCACCTCGACAAGCGCGTCGGATTCCAATAATTGTGACCCGCGTAGCAACAATGCATAAACCGCGTCCGCGGTCGCCTTTGTCGTCTTCCAGTCCTGCGTCTGTTTCTGCTTGAGCAACCAAACTTTGCAGTCTTCGACCGCTTCTGCGTCGTCCATCACTTCATCAAAAGCTTCGATCATGACGGCCTGTGTTTCGATTGGAGCACGATACCACCACCAGGAATGCTCCTGCTCTCGCCAGTACATCCCAAGTTCTTCATCGGTGACAGAGCGTTCTTTGATCGACGCCATGATCTTGGTCGCCGTCTGCGGATCGCCCAGACGTTTTAACGCCAAAGCGAGATGCCCTTGCGATTGACGGTTTGCCAATTTCAACCAATGCGTTCGAGCCTGATTCTGCCAGTACTCAAAAGCGACCTGATCGGCTTCCGCAACAGGATAGTCTTCTAAAAAGAAACTACGGCCATACAAGTACAACGCGATGGTCGAAGAGATATGAACTTTGTCCCGATCCGCGATCTTGCGATAACGTTCGGTCATCCAGCGGTCCAAAGCGGCCAGCGAACGAACCGCCGGGGCGACATCGATATCGACACCCAAGTGACGCAAACGGCCAAAGCCTGTGGTGATGTACAACGTGATGTACTCGTTTTCGCCTCCACCGGGAAACCAGGGCCACATCCCATTTTCCAGTTGCATCTCGGCCAGCTGTTGTTCGTTGCGATTGATTTCATCGCTCAAACGATTCCCGTCAAACAAGATGCCAACGTTCCGCCTGGCTTGACTCTCATTTTTGCCATCCCGCAGCCAAGGCGTTTCTTCCAGCATCACCGACTTGAGGTCTTCGTTCTTCTCCAATGGGCTATCGAGTGCTTCGGTCCCTCGCCATTGCTCAAAGACCTGTTCGATCCGAGGATCGGAATTCGCAATACTTTGTCCAAGTGCATTGGCATACAAACGGTTGAAGGTCTGTTCCGAACACTGATGGGGATACTCCATCAAGTAGGGAAGTGCCATGACGGCGTACCAGGCTGGGTTGGAGACCATCTGGACCGTCAACGACTGATTCTGCAGCGAATCGGAATCGCCCGAATGAAGCAAACGATCAAAGACGAACTTTTTGGTTTGGTTACCACGAATCGGCAAAGGCAATGATTCGGTGACCAAAACCTTGCGTGACAAAACCGGCAAGAAACCTTCTTCGCCATCGGACAAACGACCCGTCGCTCCGACCGCCTTGTAGACCAAGACCCCTTGGTTATCGGGAACTTCGATTTGCCATGCAAACGTTTGCGATTCGCCGGCAGCGATCGCGAACTCTTTGTCACCGTTTGCATTTCCCAGTGACGCATCAACGGAATCGCCGCTGCGTGCATCTTGAAACGCTAAGCGGACTTTGCCGGTCTGCCGCGTTGGCGACTGGTTGCTGACCTTCACGGTAAATTCAAGGCGATCTCCCTCGCGAACAAAGCGAGGCGGGTTGGGTTCGACCATGAGGTCCTTGGAAGTGACGGCTGTCCCATCCAAAATCCCTGCGCGGAGCTGATTGTCATGAGCAAAACCGATGAACTTCCATTCGGTGAGCGCTTCGGGCATCGTGAACTCCATCGTCACGGTCCCATCATCATTGGCAATCAACTGGGGAAAGAAGAATGCGGTTTCCGCAAGATTCTTGCGAGCGGTCACATTGGTTAAATCGGGTTCCGATTTCGCCGCTTCTTCACCACCGCCGGCAATCGCCGCGTCCGCGTCGGCAGGCATCGGCGCCGCGGCGGGCGCCAGTTCACTGGCGGACATCGCGGCTCCTTTTTGCATCATTGCAGAACCACCCATACCACCCATCCCCATCGGAGCGGAATCCATCATCATTTCCGGTGCGCCACCTCGACGCATCATGCGATTTCGGTTCATAAAACCGAAACCATACGCTTGCGAAATAAGGGAATTCGCGAGGTGCCGGTAGGAGAGCGAACCATCACGTTGATCGGTACGCCGATTCGAAACAAGCGTCCGCAACGATTCAGCGTTGTTTTCAAACTGACTGTACAAGCTGGAATGGTCGGTTCGAAAAACATTAAATCCAGACATCCAGCTGTGGGGCGCAAAGGCATCGAGGGATGCGTCGTATAAGGTTGCCACCATTTCGGCTGCCATCACTTCCGCATCAGGACCCTGGATCTTTGCCGTCCATTTCTCCACGGCTCCAGGCGCCAATTTGGAAACGAATCGTTCCCACTGAATGTCCAGTTCCTTATTTGTCCACGGAACTTGGATCTGCTCCGTATGCAGGTACGCGCGGTTCTCACGAACCATGGTCACTCGCAACGTAAACCCGCCCCGCATCGCTTCGGTAACCGACTGTTCGATCACAAACTGTGTTTGCTGCGGATTGGTCCAATATTCCTGCAAGATCTTTCCGCGATGTTCGATTTCAACAAACGCACGTGCTTGCTCGTACCCGCTTCCCCAAACGGCCACCAAGTCATCGCCTGGCTCCAACGTCGATTCCTTGATCGCAAACAGATCGGGAATTCGAATCGCGAGGTCTTCAGCCTCCAAATCCAGGACATTGCGCTGCAACAACGCGGTTACTTTTTCGCCAGCGGAATCGGTGGTTTCATAAACGGCTCGGTAAATCCCCGCTGGAAGGGGAACCTCGACGGTCGCTTTTCCTCCCGCATCGGTTTCGACCGACAGGTCCGCCACCATTTTCCCCAGATCCCAGGAATTTGGATTCGCTGGATCGGGCGAGGCGGGCATTGCGTTCCCACGATAGGGAATTCGCCCACGGCCTCCGGAAAGCTCAGCCCGCATGACTTCTTCAGGCTGTTGCAATGCATAGACTTTCAAAGTCCCTTTAGCAGGGCGTCCATCACCGTTTAAGGTCGAGGTCTGCACGTCAATGGAAACCGGTTTGTCGGCGGTCTGCCAGGCGGCCGCATTCAGCGTCGCAGCCAAGGTTGTGTAACCGACACGAACGGTCTGCGATGACGAACGGGTTTCTCCAGTCAGATCGGTCACATCCGCGTAAATAGTGAACTGAAAAACGGGTTCACTCTCTCGCAAAACCGACTCATCCGGTCGAGCGGTGAAGAGGACATCGAAGCCGCCATCGGCTTCGGTTGTCGTGACTCCATTGACGATCTCCTGCGGCCCGCTGTTCGCTGGCGGCATCCACCAACAGCGCCAGTACCACCAGTCGGGATAGCGGACTTCACGAACCACGCGGTACTGAACTTTGGCACCTCCGATAGAGGCCCCAGTGTAAGCCGTTGCTTTACCAGACACTTGAACGTCTTCGCCCAATTGAGCTGGTTTTGTGGGCGGGTCGATTGCAACCCGAAATTTTGGGCGTTTGTATTCTTCCACGCGGATCGAAGTCGCTCCGGAGGGCTTGCCATCGACCATTAGTGTCATCATCCCGGTCACGCGGCCTCGCGGTGCGGTGAAACTCCCTTGGAAGCTGCCATTCCCATTGGTGCGATGTTTCAAGCGTTCGACTTCTTCACCATTCACATCCCTCAATACCACCACCACATCGCGGTGAGGGATTGTTTGGTAAAGGTCTTTTTCCTGTTCGAATTCAAGGCAGACTCCTTTGTACCGGATCGTTTGCCCTGGACGATAAATGGCTCGATCGGTGAAAAAACGCGTCTGTTCTTGAAGACGAGAATTCTGATTATTCCGATAGGCACGAACCATGTTGTCTGTCGACAACTGCTGTTTTCCGTCGGTCACCAAAATCTGCAACTGCAACCGGTCGGCGTCTTGCAAACGATAACGGCCATCCCGATCGGTACGGACGACCTTTAGCGGCTGAGTTTCGTTTCGATTCCCACGATTCCAAGCCTGAACGGAGGCTCCCTGAATCGGGTTCCCGGAACTGGCATCCAGAACCAAACCTTCGACGATCCCTTCTCCGTTTCGAGAGCGCGACACGATTGCCAAATCACTTCGCCAAACCTCCGCCACCGAAATCTGATTGTCTCGCGACGAAAAGTCAGCATTCTCGCTAGCTAGCAGAAAGTACGATCCCAATGGAACATCAAGGGGTGCCGGAATCGATTCCTCACGCAACTGATAATCGGTCGTCGCCGGCAAATCGACCGCCCAGGCTTTGGTTGGCTTCGTCGCAAGCAATTCCTGCAGCGTCTGTTCATTGATCGCCGTCGCTTGCCAACGCTGGGAATCGATCACCATTTTTTTGAAATCAAACGGGACCAGACGCAAATAGACTTTATTGACATTTCGATACTGAATATCGATCGTCGGAGCCGGTTCATTCCAAACCCGTTCGGTCAAGGCAGACGCGGACTTGGCTTCGATCGATTGGATTAGATTGAAACAACGGTTACCACCAACGGTCCCGGGGAACTGCTCCAGACCGCGCGTCGCAATCGCATGGGCTTTGACAAGATCCCCCTGGGAATGCAAATCAAGAGCCCACAAGTGCAGGGCTCGCGCGACGATGGGATGGTCTTCATTTTGGTCGATAAACCGGCGTAAAGCGGCGATAAATCGTTCGGATTTTGGTTTGGTTTCGCCGGCCGCTTCGTTGTTGCCAAACTCCAATCGCAGCAAATCGACATCCAGACGAGCATCGGGATCGTCATCGGAAGCGTGGAAGCGAAGTAGGTCTTGATAGATAGTGATCGCTTTAACCAACCGCGAATCGCTATCGCTGGTCTCAGGTTTCCAGTCCATGAACGTTTGGCTGTCGGCGAAGACCGGACTGTCGATCGTCAACACAAACGAATCTTGGACCTGAGAACCAGCCTGAACACCCGAGGCATAGAAGTCGAGCGCATTGTGCGCCAGCACGTCGTACATCGTTGGCCGATAGGAATCAGGAGCATTCCCTTTATCCAAAACGGCTTCAAAATCACGAACGGGAATTTCCTGAAGGGTTTCAGCATCTGCCAACACGGCCTGAAACTGAGCATCGACATGTGCCAGGATCTGCGGCAGCGACCAGGTCGTAAAATCATCACCGGGCGGGCCCGAGGTCTGAGTCCGCTGCTGGAATCGCCACTGATTCTGCTGGAAATACTGCCAGTAGGCATTTGCCAAAATGGCTCGCATCACCGGCTTCATCGGCTCCGCAGCCTTTTCGACTTCGGCTTCTAGCCGCACGATGCGTTCGGCCGGCTGATTGCCCTGAATATTGGCTTCTAAAGAGACACGCAGTCCGATCGCCTTGATTGCTTCATCATATTTTTCACCCGCAAGGGCTGAATCGATAATCGGCTGCAATTCTGAAATCGCGGTTTTGGGCAGCCCCTCCGCAATGGCTTTATCTACCTTTTTCCAGCGGTCTTCTTGGGACTGGGCTCCCAGTAAAAAAGGGGTCACACAGACAAAGACACCCAGTGCAAGGAACAGACGAGGAAAGCGACGCGACGCGGCCATGTTGAGAGCTCAATTCTGGTTAGGAACGTTTAGGTGCACTCTTTCCGGGAAAAGCACAAAAGACAAGGGAAAAAGTGAAACAGTCCGTCTTTGAAAGGTAGGCCACGGAATCGGTTCCAGCCCAGTTATCCTGCCAACCCGACGTTTTAGGCGGACAACACAGTAGACGCACGATGAATCGCCGCAGTTTCCGAATTTTGCACAAAAATTGCGATCTCGACTTCGCAAAGCCAGCCGGCCCTGTGGTTTGTAAAGCGTGGTTTGCAAAGAGGAGGCCAAAAACGAAAAAACGGGCAAGAACCCCATTGGTTCTTGCCCGTCACGCCTTCCGTTGTCGTTGTGTTCCCGGCATCGGAGGCGAATGTTGCAAACTCGTTTTTGACCTCTAGCCGAACAATCCGTACTAGTAGTCGACCGAAATCCCTAGGTCGATGCCTTGAACAAAGAACCCGCGATCGTTGAATTTACGAGCAGGACTGGTCGACGGGTTGTTGGTCAGAACAGCGGTCTGATCCACATTACGATCGATTTGATCCCCGGCCAATGCGACCCGGTTCCAGTAGATGAACGAATAACCGACCGTGAAGTTCACGTGGTTTCGCATCCGGTAGCCAATCTTGAGATTCGCTTCTGGAGCAAAAGCGAAGACGTCACGCGACTGTGATTGCTGGTCGTCGCCGACCAACAAACCGCGATCAAAGGTTTGCAGGGAAGCAGGGACTCCAACAAAGTCGCTGCGACTGGTGCCAAAGACGTCGACGCGTTGGTGCATGTTCCCCAAGTGAACCTTCGTCAGCGATAGGAAACTGAAGCGTCCGCGATTCAGTTCGGTTTGGAAACCGATCTGTCCACCGTGAAAGTTATTCTCGGTATTGAAGCTATCCAAAACGACACGCCGAGCCGCTGGGCTTGGAGGAAGCTGGGTGCTGCTTTGCGTAATCAACAGGTCGTTTTCGATGTTGAAGAAGGAGTATCCCCCAATCAAATCCATACGATAGTCTTCACCCTGGATGAACAAGGCTTTGCCGTACAGTTCGCTGGCAACCATATCCAATTGGCTGCTGATGTTGATTTCACCCGTAAGCGGGCCCAGAGGTCCACCGACCAGGAAGCCACCTTCGGTGCCTACCGAGGTATTGAACAGCGGGCGCGAGAGGATTGGGCTTCCAGGAGACCCATCTGACTGTGCGGAGAAAGCGGTATCGGCTCCCTGCAAGAACCAGATCCGGGCTCCAACGCCAAACTGTCCATCCGAGAAGTAACGTCCTACGTCGGCTCGAAAGCCTGGTTGCATCCCTTGTTCAATGCGGCCACCGAAAAGGGCTTGGTAACCGGGGCCACCTTGAATCGCTCCGGCCGCATTGGGTCCGGTCGCCACTAGGTCAGGCGACTGAAGTGCCTGCGGGAACCACAACAACAACTCCGCGTTCATCCAACCACTTGCACAAGGATCATTCAGAGCGGCTCCGATTTTGCCTCGGCGACTTTGTCCGCTAGAATAACATCCGCCTTCACAACTAACACTGTTGCAACCGCCACAGGTTTCGTACCCGCCGTGCGATGCGACACGGGGTGCCAATCGTTGAACGCGTTCATGGTGACCTGCTGGCGTCGCCAAATCTCCGACATAACCGCCTACGCTGGCATCAATCGAAGGGTAGGCTTCGCTAGGTGGAGTGTAGGACGACATGTCGCCAACACTAACGGTCTGGGCGTTCGAAACGTTTCCAATGGATACTCCGGTGACCGCGGCCGCCAAAGCTAGGACTTGAAAGATTCTTTTCATAATATTGCTCTACAGCTTTTACATTCCGGGAACACTAACACAACTTGTAGAGATGGATCGACGCGATCGACCGGCAAATGCAGAACAGTCGGCAGCCGAGGCAAACTCACCACAAATTACCTATCTTCAAGCGAAAAAGCCCAAAATCAGCCCTCTCGTCGGCAGCCCCCCACGATAAGATGAGAAGGACTCAACCTTTTTTCCCGAAAAGATCTATGCCCTCAAGCGATCCTGACCAGCCGAACCGCGCAACCGACAGCATCGATGCAACGGACACGGACCCCGCAACCGACAGCGAGGCTAGTGAGTCGTCTGGCGGTGCGCCGCCAACACGATCGGATGGTCGCGACGGTGTGTCTTCGCAATTGGGATCGGTCTTTACGACCGGGGCTTCGCCGCGGATGCTCCGCTGGCGGCGCAAACTGGTCCAGATCAACGAACTGGAGCCCGAACTGACGGGCGAAGATGACGTCACCCTCCGCAAACGCTCCTTGGCGCTTCGCTATCGAGCGATGTCGGGTGAGAAACTGGCGTCTCTGCTACCGGAGGCCTACGCACTTGTCCGCGAGGCAGGGCGCCGAGCCTTAAACATGCGGCACTACGACGTGCAGATGATCGGGGGGATTTGTTTGTACGAAGGCTGCGTCGCCGAAATGCAAACCGGGGAAGGAAAAACCCTGACAGCAACCCTGCCGCTCTACCTGCACTCGCTCAGCGGCAAAGGAGCGCACTTAGCAACGGTGAACGATTACTTAGCGAAACGTGACGCCGAATGGATGACTCCGCTATTTGAACGTCTTGGCCTTACCGTGGGGATCATTCAAACCGCTGACGATCAACCCTCTCGGCGCAAATCATATGCGGCTTCGGTCACCTACGGGACCGCGAAAGAATTCGGTTTCGATTTCCTCCGCGACCGCCTGCTACTGCGAGCTCAGAATCGGCTGCAGACGGAAATGCTTGGCGACGGAGCGGATGGGTTTAGCGGGAGTGGCGACCAGCCGGTCATGCGTGGGATGCACTTCTGCCTCGTCGACGAAGCGGACAGCATTCTAATCGATGAAGCGAGAACCCCTCTTATCATCGGAAGTATCGAAGATACGGTCCGCGACCAAATTGTAGAAACCTACCGCTGGGGTGCGGAACACGCGCCGGAGTACGAACTTGACGAACACTACATCATCGACGATGAAACCAAGCAGTACGAATTAACCGCGAAGGGCCGACAAAAAGTTCGCTCGATCAAAAAGAGCGATCTAGTCCGCACGGTTGGTTTGGTCGATCTGTACGAGTTCGCTGAGCGATCGATCAAGGTGCATGCGGAATTCCTGAAAGAACGCCAGTATGTGGTCCGCCCCGGTGAACAAGGGAAACCAGAAATCGTCATCGTAGACGAATTCACCGGACGTCTAGCCGAAGGCCGAAAATGGCGTGATGGTATCCATCAGGCAATCGAAGCCAAAGAGAATCTTGAGATCAGCGTCCCCACCGGACAAGCCGCACGAATCACCATTCAAGACCTCTTTCTCCGCTACCCCCATCTGGCAGGCATGACAGGGACGGCTGCAACCAGTGCCCGGGAAATGAAGAAAATTTACCGCACGCCCGTTATCCGGGTCCCTACCAATCGGCCTCCGCGACGCGTTCGATTAAAAGACAATGTGATGGGGGACATCGAAAAGAAATTCGCCGCCATTGTCGAAGAAACGGTCGAAATGAATCAAACCGGGCGGCCGGTATTAATCGGTACTCGCTCGATCGACAAATCGGTCCGATTGTCGCAACTGCTGACCGAGCGGGGGATCGAACACAAAGTCCTCAACGCCAATAACGTCGAAGCGGAAGCGGAGATCGTCGAACAAGCCGGGGGCGAAGGGAAAGTGACCGTCGCGACGAACATGGCCGGTCGTGGTACCGACGTGAAACTAGCCCCAGGGGTCGAAAGCAAAGGCGGAATGCATGTGATTTGCACCGAACTGCACGACGCCGCACGGGTTGACCGCCAGTTGATCGGTCGCTGCGGTCGACAAGGTGACCGCGGTTCGTATCGCCAATACCTCTCGCTTGATGACGACATCCTCAAAGGAGGGTTCGGCCCCGACAAAGCCGAACGCTTAAAAAGGATCGGCGAAACCGCCACCGGTGAACTTCCGGCTTACGCCAAACTATTCACCAAGGCCCAGCGAAAGGTCGAACGAAAACACTTTCGAGACCGTATGGTGCTGCTGCATCACGAGAAAGAGCGAAAGAAAATGCAGCGTGAAATCGGCCAGGACCCCTACCTGGATACGCCAGACTAATCCGGTCCGTGCGAACCCGACGTAGCTGCCGTCGTCAGACGACGTCCTCGATACTATTGGGCGATACTATTGGGCTGGGGATGCTACAATCAACCAATCTCAGTTCATTTTACGGCTGGACTTATGGTTTCCACTGAAATGCCCAAACAAAACTACCCGTTAGTTTTAAAGATCGTTGCAATCACCTGCTTTATGGTGACGGCAGCGGACGCTCAAAATGTCTTCCGTCCGATCGACACATCGGGGGGGTTCATCGAAGCGCCCCGAGCTATCCGTCAGCAATTAAGCGAATCGGAACGCGCGATTTCGGAGAAACGCTATAGCGATGCGGTTCTCGGACTAGGGAAACTTCTGCAGCGTTCCAACGAACTAGGTCTGGAAGAGGACATCGCGGGGCAAGATTTCTTCTTGGATGCAAACGAAGACCTCGACAGCATCGCGATCAAGAGCCTCCTCCGTCGTGCGGAAGACCAACTGGGCGCGTTGCCTCCCGAAGGTCTTGAATTGTATGAACTGAATTACGGTGCCGCGGCCAGGAAAGAACTAGATGCCGCCACCACAAACCGTGACTGGAATGGGCTTCGCGATGTCGTCCGGCGTTACTTCCATACCAAGGCTGGCTATCAATCGGCTTACCTGTGGGGTTATCACGAATTAGCGACGGGGCGACCGCTGGCGGCGTCCGTTCGGTTTGGGCGACTTGCCACTCAGCCCAACGCGGCAAAACAACTGGGCGGCCAATTGGATGTTGCCCTGGCGCGTTCGCTGCAATTAGCGAATCGAGATCCCAAACAAATCACCGCAGCGATGCGTCCGGTAGCAGGCCAATCCCCAGCAACGGACGGATCGGATTCCCAGCAACAACGCGCCAAGGAATACAAGATCGGAGAAGCGACGGTGCCCGCCGCGGAAGTGGGAAACGAATCCGACTGGCTGGAGGAACACTTTGCGAAACTACAGCGAAGTTCGCCACCGATTCCGATGGACTACCCGGTTGCTGGTGGAGACGCCAGCCGATCATTGAACGAAGGAGGGCAAAAACCACTCAGCTCCGAACGCTGGCTCCTGCCGACGACCTCCGGCGATCTGGAAACCCGCACCATCCGCGACGCGGCCCAAGCGTTTGCTTCGCAAGGTGAACTTCCCCCTCCGTCTTGGCTGCCACTTCGCGTGGGCAATCAACTGCTGATGCGGACGACGGAACGTCTGATGGGAGTCGATTTTGAAACGGGCAAACGCACGTGGGAGTACCCATGGGAAAGTGCGGCTCCCAAAGAGACATCGATGTCGGTGGGTGAAGAAATCTCCACCGATTCCGACCAGCTAAACCAACGCGTCTGGTACGACCTCCCTTACGGCCGAATCAGCAGCGATGGCAAACGTGTTTTCCTCCTGGAAGACCTCGGCAAGGTGCAGACGGTCCAGGCCTACCCAGCCTTCGGATTCCAGCCGATCCGCCAAGGGGTTTCCGATCGAAAAAACGCCGGGTCCAACACCCTGGTAGCCCTCAATATTGAATCCGAAGGCAAACTGCTGTGGCAGACGGGAGTTGGAGAAGAGATCCCTTCGATCTACACCGAAGCCTTTTTCCTTGGACCTCCTTTGCCGGTGAACGGACAGCTGTATGTACTGGCCGAACTGGAAGGCGATATCTTTCTGCTGTGCATGGATCCAAAAACCGGCACGCCGCTATGGCGACAGCAGATTTTGGCGATGGAAGCTGGCGGCATCGAAAACGATCCCATCCGCCGTATTTCCGGAGCGATGCCCGCTTATCAAGATGGCGTTTTGGTCTGCCCAACCAGCGCTGGAGCCGTCGTGGCAATCGACCTGGCTTCACGCAGTTTGCTCTGGGGTGCAAAATACAAGCGCAGCCGCAGCATCACCAATCCGCGAAACATGAACAGCTCCGTCGATTCCAATCGCATGATGCAGCGTTGGTATGACGGAACCCCGCAAATCGTTGACGGCACGGTCTACATAACCCCTGTCGATTCCGATCGTTTACATGCGTTGGACCTTCTGACAGGGAAACCCCGCTTTCCTGAAATCCAACGTTCCGACATGCGGTATTTGGCGGGAATCCGGGACGAACAAATCATCATTGTGGGGACTCGCGAAGTCCATGCCTATGAAGTCAAAACGGGACGTCGACGCTGGACCACGGCGCTGAACGAATCCGGGCAGAACGCCCAGGTTTCCGGACTTAGCACCTTCGGCGGCAACCTTCTTTTTGTCCCGATGAGCGATCGTCAGATCATCACAATCGATCTCGCTCAGGGCATCATTACCCATCGCCAACCGACCAATTTTGAACTCGGCAATCTCCTCCAAGCCGGTGGTCAATTAATCAGCCAAAGCCCCACCGAAGTTGCGGTTGCGTTTGGTCAACAATGGCTCCGTCCCACCGTCGAAGAGCACCTTGCCCAAAACCCAAAAGACCTTTGGGCGATCAAACGAAAAGCCCAACTGTTGATCGAAGACGGCCAAACCGAAGATGCCTTGGAGTGGCTGGCCACCGCAAGAGAGATCGCCCCGCAGGACGAGGAGGCTCGGTCCCTTTCGGTGACAGCGATGCTAGGGGCGCTTCGCAGTGATTTTGAAAGCCACGTGGACCTGCTGGCCCCACTGCAAACGCTTGTCCGAATGCCCAACCGCCAAGCAGAAATGTTGGCACTGATGGCGCGTGGGAATGTCCAGCAAGGACACCCGCTAAAAGCGATCGAACAACTGATTGAGCACTCCTCTTTGTTGATCCAAGAATCCAACTTGCTTACCGATGCCGAACCGATTCCAACAGCCGATTCCTACGCGCATCCCTCGCTGGATAGCTGGATCGCAGGACAGGTGCGGAAGAGCTTTGAAATCGCCAGCCCTGAAGAAGCGGAGGAAATGAACCAAGCCGTTTCGCTTCATCTGGAGACAGCCTATTCCAAATCGACCCGAGCCTTTGAGCGGGCTTTGCATCATTTCTCGTCGGCGGCGGGAGCCAATGCAGGTCGACTAAAACTTGTCGATCGGCTGATCCGCGAAGATGCTGGACTGCGGGCCGAACGCTTGGTCAAAGCGGCCTTGCTGCAATCCGATCTACAGCCCGCTCAGGAATCCGAATTCCGTTTGCGTCTTGCTGAAATTTACGCCCAAGGCAACTTCCGCGAAGACGTACAGGAACAACTGGCACTCCTATCATCCGACGACTTGGACGAAGGGAAACAAGCGATTCTCGCTAATTTGCAGGCGCAAATACAGTCCGACAAACCAATCACTTGGCCGGCTCACGTCCATACCCGATGGAACGATTCACAACAGCGAATCGGAACCCCACCCGCGCCTGAATTGCTTGAAATACTGGCTCAACAGGGAGCCCACCTGCAAGGCTGGCAGATCGTTACCGAAGAAGGCAAATCCCTTAGCCTCCGTGATCCGCAAGGCCGCATCACCGCGATCCCAATGGATCATCGCGATAACCGCAGCCAAGGACAGCGGATCGCCGTTCTGGATGGCGGGCTGATGGTTGCGTTAATGCCAACGGAATTAGTGGCCGTCGACCTTTTTAGTGCCAGCCAAGGAAGTCGCGATTCCGTCCTCTGGCGGCATGCCTGGAGAAACGAATTGGGAGGGCGAATCGCCCGCCATAACACCTTTGGCACTCCGTTTGGCGATCACTACAAAACCTACGAAATCGATGATCCTCTTCGCAATTCACCAAAGGGCGAATATCGACTTGGCCCGATCATGGAGAACAACCTTTACATCCTCAATGCAGGTGACCTGCAAGCGATCCATACCATCAGCGGAACACGCCAGTGGTCTAACAGCGGAGCTCCTCGCACGGGACATATCCTTGCCTCCCCTCAGCAGATCGCAGTCGCTTCGCCTCAGTCAGGTGACAACCGAATCGATTTCTTTTCGACGGCCGATGGAATGAAGGTTGATAGTAAACCGTGGCCCGCCGGCGAAAAAATCTGGTCGACCGCCGGACGCAACCTGCTGACGTACGAAGAAACAAAAGACGCGAAAGAAATTGTCGTTCGCCTTCGAGACTTGTTTGCAGACAAAATTATCCTTGAGGAATCTTTGCAAGGGCCTGAGACAGCTGGTGATAAAATCAAGGGAGACATCACCGACGGACGTTGGCTATCCATTCTGCATCCAGAAGGAAAAGTGATCGTCTGGGATCTGGTAAATGGAAGCGAAGTCCTTTCGGAAGAAATCGAGCCGATCGAAAAGTTAAGCGGACTCCAGGCGGTCGCCCGCGGCAATCGCTTGATCCTATTGCCCGAAACGAGCATGCCGGTTGAACGTGTCCCCAACACCGTTCCATTGATCGCACAATCCGAAAACCACGTACGAGTCGATGGGCCTCTGATCGGGATCGATCTAAAAGCCGGCAAAATCGCCTGGAACGTACCGCTGGAAGACGGACCATGGGGCTGCACAGTCGGCCAAGCAACCGGTTCGCCTCTGCTGATTTTCAGTCGAGCGTTAATGATTCATTCACCCACCAGAACCGGCCCTCCAACACGTGAACTGTCCCTTCTAGCGGTCGACATTCAGACGGGCGAAACCAAAGCGAAACGTACCAATTTAAGAATCCGCTCCACCGGCAACGACGTGGCAACTTTGCTGAACGTCGATACCAATGAAAAAGTGGTCGCGGCGATGGTCGGTGCCTCGTTCATGCAGTTCATGTACTCGGACGATCCTCCGCCAGAAACCCCCGAAGCGGAAGCTCCGAACGCCGACGAACTAGATGAAGACGAAAACTTCAACGAACCCTTTGGGATCTTCAATTAGCGATACAGGTGAGAGCGAACGGTCGCCCAGGATAAAGCCTCCACCCGCGTTGACATCTAGAGGGCCGGTTTTCCAGCGGCGAATCGCGGGCGTGATTCCCAGCAGGGACTCACATTGGTACATTGGGGGGCACATTCGCCGTTCGGCATGCCAATCTCTTGCTACACTTCCTCAAGGTATCCCCAATGTCCATGGTCAATGACGGTTTTGGGCCAAATCCGAACCTTCCGCAGCAAGCTCCGAAAAAATCCAATGCCCTTAAGTGGGTGCTGGGAATTTTGGCAGTGCTAGGCGTGACCGGTCTATTATGCTGCGGCGGCTGCCTTTTGATGGCAAAAATGGGCTTTGACCAAGTTGGCAAACAAATCGTCGCACAGGTTGAAAACGACCCGGTCATCGTCGAACATCTCGGCCAGAACCTCACCGCCAGCATGGAGATCATGGCGACCGGTGAACTGCAACAGGCGACCGGAGACAGCGACGCGATGTCGTTCGCCATTTCAGGCGACAAAGGATCCGGCCAGTTAACAGGAACCCAAGTTGGCCCCAACCAGTTTGGTAATTTTGTGCTTATAAAAGACGGGCAAAGTTACCCGCTAGGCAAATAGCATGGCCAACTCAACTGGCTGCTAAATACACACTATTCGATTTCCACCTATCTAAGTTTCAACATGAAAGTCGCAACCTTCGACACCGCACGTGGCGAAATCCGCATTCAACTGCACGATGACAAAACTCCGAAAACCGTCGCCAACTTTGAAAAATTGGTCGCCGATGGTTTTTACGATGGCTTGGTATTCCATCGTGTGATCCCTGATTTCATGGTCCAAGGCGGTTGCCCCCAAGGGACCGGAACCGGTGGACCTGGCTACAAATTCGAAGACGAATTTCACGCCGAACTGACTCACGATGGACCAGGCGTCCTCTCGATGGCCAACGCCGGACCGAACACCAACGGTTCACAATTTTTCATCACCCATGTCGCAACTCCATGGTTGGACAACAAACACAGCATCTTCGGCAAAGTCCTGGAAGGACAAGATGTCGTTGACAGCATCGAACAGGGTGACAAAATCAACAAGATCACCATCAGCGAAGAATAAAACCGACGCTGCAAAGTTAACCGCACACCCCATGGTGTGCGGTTGAAGAAGCTGGCCAATTTGCTGGCTGAACCATCCCGCCAGGACGGTTCCATTCTTTTAAGGGCTCTTCCAGACCTCCATTTGAAGGGACTGGGATTGCAGCTCTGTCCTACTTGTCGGCTTACAGAAACGCGTTAACCAAGACAGCCAAGGCGGCACCGGTTAATGGTCCCAGCACAGGAACCCACGCGTACTGCCAATCGCTCCCTTGCTTCCCTTTGATCGGCAGCAAAGCATGGATCAGTCGCGGCCCAAGGTCGCGTGCTGGATTAATCGCGTAACCGGTGGTCCCTCCTAGCGACAATCCAATCCCCAGCACCAACAAACCGACCGGTAACAATCCAATCGACCCCAACCCTAGCACGGGGTCGCCATCACTCGGTTCAACACCCGAACTGAAACCCGGGGCCACCAGCAAGAAAATCGGCAGGATCAGCGCGAAGGTGCCAATCACCTCGCAAACAAACGCCTGAGGAAGATTACGAATATTGGGAGACGTGCTAAAACAGGCCAACATCGCATTGGGGTCGTCGGACGCTTGGCGAAAATGTTCACGGTAGAAGACATAAACCAAGAGGGCTCCGGTCATTGCTCCCAACATCTGGGCTCCGACGTACCCGAAACTGTCGGGCAGCGACAGACCTCCCGCCAAGTACATCGCCAACGTTACCGCCGGATTCAGATGAGCTCCACTGAATTCATTCGCACAGAATGCTCCGATAAAAACCGCCAGCCCCCACCCAGCAGCGATCACAATCCAGCCCCCGCTATTCCCTTTGGTCTTTGGCAGAACAACATTGGCGACGACGCCATTACCAAACAGAATCAGGAACGTTGTCCCGACAAACTCAGCAACATACGGGTGCATGAAACAGCCTCTCTTAAATCTGATAGTGCTTAGCAAGATCTTGGAATTGGGAAATCTGTTCAGCAACCCACTCGGAATCTCGCCCTAATTCGTCAGCCATCAGACGAGCTACTTCGGGTGCGATTTCAAGGCTGGCCGCTGAATTCAAAAACAAGCATCGTGTCCGCCGGGCCAGCACGTCGTCCAACGTCCGAGCCATCTCATTGCGGACGGCCCAGACAACTTCCGAAGCATTAATAGACAATTGAGGGTGCATCGGAGTGGCCCATTCGGGATGCTCTGCTTCAAGCTGTTCAATCAACGGCAGATCTGCACCATAGTAACCGCGGCCTGCGCTGGCGACTTGGTTTCCTTTCACGTCATCGACATAGCCATGCAGCTGCAGCGTCTTGGTTTGACAAGGTTTCGCCTGAATACCTGTGTGAGCTAACAACCGATTCACACAATCCTCGGCCATCTTGCGGACCGTCGTCCATTTTCCGCCGGTGATCGTAATCAATCCGGCATCCGAAATTCGGATCGTATGGTCACGAGAGAGCGAAGCGGTGCGCGAGGATTTGTCCCCTTTGACCAAGGGGCGAATTCCCGTGAAAACGCTTAACACGTCGGCTCGTGTTGGCACGACCGTCAAATAGTCTGCGACCGTTTTCAACAAAAAATCGATCTCTGCCGGCTGCGGAGAAGGTTCTAAGGAAACTTCGCTGATCGGTGTATCGGTGGTCCCGACGACGGCATGATCATGCCACGGGATAATAAACAGGACACGCCCATCCGAAGTCTTCGGCACGATCATTGAGATATCGCCCGGAAAGAAACGGCGAGGCAATACGATATGGACGCCCTGACTTGCCGCCAACATCTTGGGAAGGGCAGGGTCATCCATCTCACGTACGGCATCGCAGAAGGGACCCGCGGCATTGACAACCGCCCGCGTCGCAATGGTTAGCTCCGCCCCGGTCTCACGATCTTGAGCAATCACGCCCTCGATTTTCCCAGAGGAATCTTTTTGCAAACCGGTCACGGCTACATAGTTCAGCAAACAGGCTCCTTGCTCCGTGGCGGTGCGAGCCATACTGATCAACAGCCTTGTGTCATCAAACTGTCCGTCGTGATACACCACTCCGCCTCGAGCCGTTTCAGGGCGGATCGTTTCCACCAATTCCAAAGCCTTCTTCGCGGAAACGCCGTGGGAGCGTCCAAACCGATTCCCGGTCGCCAACCAGTCATAAACCTTTAATCCGACTCCAAAGAAGAACCTTTGCCAAAGGTTGCGACAGGGAATAAGAAAAGGCATGTCATGGACCAAGTGCGGCGCATTGTTCCGCAACAGGGTTCGTTCACGCAGGGCATCACGCACCAACGTAATATTCCCTTGTTGCAGGTAGCGGACGCCACCGTGCACTAACTTCGTACTCCGACTGGATGTCCCTTTACCGAAATCGGCCTGCTCAAGCAGCAGACAATCCAACCCTCGGCTGGCGGCATCCATGGCAACCCCGACACCGGTCGCACCGCCGCCGATGATGACCATGTCCCAAGGTTTTTCTCGCTGCTGCAGTCGTTCAATCGAAGTATTGCGTTGCATGTTACTCGGAGACCCAGTTTTTAGAACGTTCTAAGGCTTCAGCCCAACGGGCTCGACGTCGCTTGGCTTCCGCTTTTGGCATCTGAGGCATGAAGACTCGATCGGTCTGCCAAATCTTGGCAATTTCTTCATTCCCTTTCCAGAACCCACTGGACAGTCCCGCCACATACGCGGCACCGGCGGCTGTGGTTTCAATGATCTTAGGCCGAACGACTTTAACCCCAATGATATCCGCCTGAAACTGCATCAACAGATCATTGGCCGCCGCGCCCCCATCGACCCGCAACTCTTCGATGCAAACGCCTGAATCCTTTTTCATCGCATCCAAGACATCAGCAACTTGGAAAGCAATTCCCTCCAAGGCCGCGCGAGCGATGTGGGCTTTGGTGGTTCCGCGAGTCATCCCGATCAGAGTCCCACGCGCATAGGAATCCCAGTGCGGAGCCCCCAACCCGGCAAATGCTGGAACCAGATAGACGCCTTCCGAATCGGGAACACTCGCAGCGAGTGCCTCGACCTCCTCCGAGCTATTGATAATCCCCAAACCATCTCGCAACCACTGCACGATGGCGCCAGCGATGAAAATACTACCCTCGTAGGCATACTCCCGTTTATCGCCGGAACTACAGGCGACGGTCGTCAACAACCGCGACTTGGAAGGCGCCGGTTCGTCGCCGATATTCATCAGCATGAAACAGCCGGTTCCATAAGTGTTCTTAGCCATCCCCGGCTGAGTGCAATTCTGGCCGAACAACGCTGACTGCTGATCCCCAGCGGCTCCTCCCAAGGCAATCGGGGTGCCAAACAAGGAGGGATCGGTTTCCCCGTACAAGTGGCTGGAGGGGCAGACTTCTGGAAGGAGCGATTTGGGAATCCCAAACAGCTCAAGCAGTTCATCATCCCACTGACAACTGGCGATATCCAACAGCATCGTTCGCGACGCATTGGTGACATCGGTCGCATGGACCCGGCCGTTCGTCAATTTCCAAAACAGCCAACTATCAATCGTCCCAAATGCCAACTCGCCGGCTTCGGCACGTTCCCTGGCGCCGGGGACATTATCTAACAGCCAGCGAATCTTGGTTGCACAAAAGTAAGCATCAATCACTAGGCCGGTTTTACGCTGCACCAAATCCGCGTGTCCCGCTTCGCGAATTTTGTCGCATTCACCTGCCGTCCGACGATCTTGCCAAACGATCGCATGATGAATTGGCTCGCCCGTTTTCCGGTCCCAAACCAGCGTGGTTTCACGCTGGTTTGTAATCCCGATCGCATGAACGTCGGCGGCCGAAAGATTGTTCTGCTGCAGAACTTCCCGGCTGACTTCTAGTTGCGACTGCCAGATTTCATTTGCATCGTGTTCGACCCAACCGGGCTGCGGATAATACTGTTCAAATTCACGCTGCGAAACTCCCACAATCGAACCATCATGTGCAAACAAAATTGCACGCGAACTGGTTGTCCCCTGATCCAAAGCCAAAATCGTTTTCATAAGATTTCCCACCAAGTGCAACACAACGAAGAGGGGCAGTCTACCGAATCGCAGAACGCTCTGCAGGCATCGACGGTGCGATCGTTAAGACACAAATAGATCTTGCCCAAAACGCGAAGCAACCGCTCCACTCGCTTTTCAGGGCGTGGGATTCACCAGCAACCGCAAGTTTCCCAGATATAGCGGTGCAATACCTCACTGCTTACTCCCAAGGAAATTCGATCCTAACGACGGGAAGGATTCACCGTACCGCATCGGCACGGTCGCCCGCGCCACGCATTGAACGGATCGCTTCCGCACGGCCGCGCAGAAAGAATTTTGCAGGCTGACCTGTTCCTGATGAACTAAGTATCAGTACTTGGAGCGGGCGGACGACTGGTTTTCCAGACGTAGACAGCTAACCCCGAAGCGGCCAGCAATGTCGCCAAACTAACCCACTGCGAAATGGTCAATGAAGTACCAAACTGGCCCGGTTCGTCACTGCGAATCATTTCCAAACCAAACCGAATGATGGCATACCCCGCGAAACCGACCACAACCAAAGACCCTTCATATCGCCGTGCCCAAGGCGAAAGAACCAGCAGCAATAAACAAAGCCCCAGTGCGGCGAGGCTACTGATTACCTGCGACGGGACCACCGGCAATGCGCGATCGGGAAGCTGATCGTTGGTCCATCGATACGTTTTACCATCCACGTCGACTCTCAATCCCTGCCAGGCGATCTCTTCTTCCGGTTGCATCGGATCGAGATCCTCCAAGGACGGATAGATAGGAGCGATACGGGTAACGGTTTGGCCGACTTGAATGCCTTCCTCTGCAGCAAGACTTCCTGGCAGAACTGCGGACACCTTAGCCGGCAAGGTCAGTTCATCGGCCTGGCTGATATCAAAACTTAACCCCGCCAATTCAGCCGTCACCAGCTGTTCCGAATAGATCGGACTGCCGGCAGGAAAACGCAACGCCCAGCCGTTATCAGGGCAACGTCCGCCGTAGCAACAACCGTTCAGCAGGCAGCCAATCCGGCCGAAAAAGATCCCCAGAAAGAGGCAAGGGATTACGACGTCGCCAAGTCGAAGCAGAGGGATCTTGTTTCGATAACAGTAGATCGCGGCTCCCAGAAAACCGCCCATGATCGAACCGTAAACGACCAGACCACCCCCAGTAAAATCAAGCAGGTTGCGGAAGGTTTCGCCCCACGTCGGAGCTTCGAACTGATCGTAATACTCAACGACATAAAACAACCGCGCTCCGGCAATCCCCAGAACCAGCACCCATGGCGCCAATCCGAAAATGGCCTCCGAGGTCAATCCGCGGCGGGGCGCCCGGTAAACCGCCAAAGCGATCGCCGACGCGACCCCCAATAACATCATGGCGCCATACCCACGGATGGCGATTCCGATCGGAGGCCCCGGCTGACCGGCGACAAGTGAATGCCCACGAATTTCGATACTGGGCAATACAAAGACGATCGCTACAGCGACCATGCCCCAAAACCATCCACTTTGCTTTAGCTCATCCGCAATCGAGCCACCACTTCGTTGCACGACCAACAAATAGATGCCAGCAACGATCAGCAGCAGCAATAACGCCCAACCGACTCCGAAAACGGGAATCCCACCCACTTCATGGGGAATAAAAAAGAGGGTCCGGAGCATAAGACGCGTTGGGATTGGGGAAGGGTCACCTGCAAAACAGTTCAGTGACCATCTAGAAATGAACAACCGATGTCGCGGGGCGACACAAAACGCCCCGCGTCGAGCAACCGGAAGGATTCAGGACGTGCAATTAATAATCTGCAGAAGCCTCCTTATCGACTAAACGTCCAGATTCTTCACATCCAGTGCATGCCGTTCGATGAATTCGCGTCTTGGTTCGACTTTGTCCCCCATCAGCAGGCGGAACATTTCGTCCGCCGCTCCGGCATCGGACAGATTGACTTGTACCAAAGTGCGATTGGCCGGATCCAGAGTCGTTTCGCGAAGCTCTTCGGCATTCATTTCACCCAGCCCTTTAAAGCGGGTCACAGCCAGCCCTTTTTCACCTGCTGCCCGAACCTGCGGAAGCAATTCACGCAGATCTTGCAGCGGCCGACGGGTATCTTCCCCTCGCAATAATTCAAATCGCGGAGCGGTACTACCAGTCCGTTCCTGCGGGATCAAATCGTCGATGCTGATGCCCAGCTGCTGGAGATCCTTCAGGGCGGTGTTGATGGTCCGGACTTCGTGCAATTCGATCAAATTGACCGAAGGCCCCGTAGCTTCTTGTTCGGCGGTCAAATCGATCGCTTCGGGTTCCTCCCCCGGTTCCGGTTTTTCTTTTTCGCTATCCAGAACGAGGTTGTTTGCATTCAAATATTCGTCAACCTGTTCGACCCCGTGGAACCAATGGTCATCCACTCCGACAAACAGGTGCAGCGGAGGCAAACGATTCGTTTGCGGGTCCAACCGTAAGGCGTGAGCCTTCAGGCTGATACCGCGGCGTTCCATGGCGATGATGGCATCTTCGATGCCGGCCAGGGTATGACACATTTTCCGCATTTCTTCGCCTTCGATACGCCGTCCATCTTCGGCTTCGAAGGTACTATCGGCCAAACCACGTTCCAGCAATTGAGACTTCATTTCCTCTTCGGTTTGAACGTAATACCGTTCCTTACCCTTAGAGACGCGGAACAACGGTGGCTTGGCGACGTAGACGTGTCCACCGGCGACCAGCTGAAACATCTGTCGATAGAAGAAACAAAGCAGCAAGGTGCGGATGTGGCTACCATCCACGTCCGCGTCCGTCATCACAATGATTTTGTTGTAACGTCGTTTGGACAGATCCTGATCGGCTCCGATGCCCGTGCCAAAGGCCTGGATCATCGATTTGACTTCCTCGTTGGCCAAGACCTTATCTTCGCGGCTTTTGTAAGCGTTGATGATCTTACCGCGAAGCGGAAGGATCGCTTGATAGTTACGCATCCGTCCTCCCTCGGCCGACCCACCGGCCGAATCACCTTCGACCAGGTAGATTTCGCACTCTTCCATTTTCTTACTAATGCAATCGCGAAGTTTCCCTGGCAAGCCGCCGCCGCCGAGAACATCCTTACGCTTGCGAAGCATGTCTTTGGCTTTACGAGCCGCTTCACGTGCTTCCGCGGCCAGCAACCCTTTGCGGACGATCGCTTTGGCGGCCTTGGGGTTCTCTTCCATGAACTTGGTTAACTGTTCACCGACCCCACCATTCACGATCCCTTCCACATCGTTATTGCCTAACTTGGTTTTCGTCTGGCCTTCAAACTGTGGATGGGGGACTCGAGTACTGATGACCGCGGTCAAACCTTCGCGAAAGTCATCCCCGGACGGCGTGGTCGCCTTAAACAAGCCTTCTTTGCGACCATAGTTATTCAGCGTTCGCGTCAGCGCTGAACGGAAACCCGAAACGTGGGTCCCGCCTTCGATCGTGTGAATGTTGTTAACGTACGACTGAACCGTTTCGGTGTAATCGGTGTTGTACTGCAGGGCGATTTCGAACTCGACGCCGTCGCGTTCGCCTTCGATGTGGATCACATCGGAGTGCAATACGTCGCTGGCTCGGTTCAGATGTTCAACGAATTCGATGATCCCGCGTTCGTACTTAAAATCACCCGATTCACCGTTTCGTTCATCCAAAAAGCGGATTCGGACGCCCGAATTCAAGAAGGCCAATTCTTGCAAACGCTTGTAAAGGACGTCGTAGGAGTACTTGGTCGTACTGAAGATCTCGCTATCGGCTTTGAAAGTGGTTTTGGTCCCTTTCTTTTTGGTTGCGCGTCCTTTGGTGACGGCCCCCTGAGGGATCCCACGTTCATACTGTTGCGTCCATGTCCAACCATCGCGACTCACTTCGACTTCACACCACTGCGACAGAAAATTGACCACGGTCACCCCGACCCCGTGCAGTCCGCCGGAGGTCTGATAGGCCCCTTTTTGGAACTTGCCGCCAAACTTCAGGACGGTCATGACACCCTCTAGGGTCGTCACTTCCCGGTCCATTTCTTCGGACAGCTGATCATGCCTTGTGACCGGGATGCCTCGACCGTCGTCTTCGACGGTGACCGAGCCATCGGTATGGACCGTCACCGTGACGGCGGAGGCGAATTCGGCCATCGCCTCATCGATTGAATTGTCGACCACCTCGTATACCAGGTGATGCAGACCGCGGCCCGTCGTATCGCCGATGTACATTCCGGGGCGTTCACGAACGTGCTCCAAGTCCGACAGATGCTGTAAATCCTTTGACGTGTATTCTGAATTTGCAGCAATTCTGTTGGAATGAGGATTGGCACCCGCCTCCTCCAATTGAGTTTCGTCACTACCAATGGGGTCGGAATCAGGAGTCGTGGAATCGCTCGAAGGGACGTCGCTCATACTGTTTATGATGACCTGAAAAGGCGGCATAATTGGGGTATCAATTTCGACCCCTATGATACCATTTCCGGGCCTTTCATGCGATGCCTATCCATCACAGACGAAATCCCCCTAAGTTCATAAATCACAATCACTTAGACAGCATCTCGTCGACGCCACACCGGAGCCCTTTAAGCGGAGTTCGCTTTTTGACAAAAGGGGGGCCATTTTCTCACAGAGGTACCGTTAACCGTAAGCTACCGTTGAGGAACGGCCGTTAATAGCAATTCTCCTTCTATCCCACCGATATTCCATGACGTGTGCGGAACTTGCCGAGCGAATCGACCGTCTTCAGCCGGGACTCTCGGCCACAGACGTGGCTCGACTGTGCCTCTTGATTCTCAACCAGGCCTCCAGCCCGTTGGAATTGAGCGATGATGACGCGCTAAAACGGTACTGGCAGAGGGCATCCTTTAAATTGGACGCCGCGACCGACCAAATGACCGCGATGGCAAACGAACTCGATACGCTGTGTGGAGAAGGTTCGGTCCGTTTCGACCCCGAACAGATCTGGACGCTTCTACGAGCCGCGAAAGTTCACGGGCAGATGCTGGAACTGTACAGCGGTGAACCCGCGATCATCTAGCGAAAATTTCATTGCCAGCCCTTCGTCGAGTAATTAGAGTCGAAGAGTTGCCCGCTTCTCACTGCCTGGAGCCTCACTAGCCGTGCTGTACACCATTCTCTGGCTGGTCTTTATTCTTACGACCATCCTCGCCGTACCGATTGCCTTGGTTGTCGACAAGCAACGAGCTAAAAAAGCCCAGCGCGATGCTGCCATGGCAGCCGGCGAAGACCCCCTCTCTGACGACGAAGCCGTGCTCGAAGAAGGCGAAGTTGAAGAGGGCGAGGTCGAAATCGCAGAAGAGATGGATGCTTCGCTGGAAGAAGTAGAAGAAGCCGATTCCTTTGGCGATGGCGAGGCATTCGCCGATGATGCGTTCGGCGACGGCGAGCCCTTTGGCGATGCCGATGCGTTTGACGACGCCTTTCCCAAAGACCAATAACCCCGCCTAAACCAATAGCCCCGTCTAAACCGGGCTAAATCGACAAGCGGCCGCACTCCGGTTTGCTCTCGATCGGTCAACGACGAAGGGCAGGGGAATGCTTGATTGCCTCTAGAGTCAGGCAAACGGATGAAAAACCGTGCAAATACCTGCACAGGTACCGGGAATGCCTCGTTTTTGTCGACCGATGGCGTGTTTGAGATACCTGCGGTCCTTGTCGAAACATCACTTTCGGTCTAGCCTATTTTTACATGTGGCAAAGCGTTTCCGCACAGCCGGAACCATCCTTTCACCGCGACATTTAACAGGCCGACTGAACCGTGCACGCTCAAAACGATCTCAACGGAGCTCCTCTCGCCAAACTGGCCCTTGAAGACGGATCCATTTACTCCGGCAAAGCAACTGGAGCATTAGGTGAAGTCACTGGCGAGGTTGTGTTCAACACCGCCATGACCGGTTACCAGGAAATCCTGACAGACCCCAGTTACTGTGGGCAAATTGTCACGATGACCTACCCTGAAATTGGAAATTACGGGGTCAACGAAGCCGATGTTGAACATCGGAAACCCGCCCTTTCCGGTTTTGTTGTGCGCGAAAGCAGCCGCATCGACAGTAACTTCCGCAGCGAGGGCGGGCTGTCGGACTACCTGCGAAAACACAACGTCGTCGCGATCGCCGGTGTCGACACCCGAGCCTTGGTCCGTCGCATCCGAGAAACCGGAGCGATGCGAGGCGTCCTCTCCACAACCGATCTGGACGATGCCAGCTTGGTCGCCAAGGCAAAGGCCAGCCTAGGGTTGGTCGGACGAGACCTGGTCCGCGAAGTCATGCCGGCTCAGCAATCGAAATGGGAACACGGCCTGGATGAATGGACTCAGGTTGGAGCCTCCGCAGCCGCGGGCAATCAACCTCACGTCGTCTGCCTCGATTTTGGCATGAAGTGGAATATTCCACGACATTTCCACGCTCGCGGCAACCGCGTCACAATCCTCCCCGGCACAACCAGCACCGAGGAAATTCTCGCAACTCAACCGGATGGCGTCTTCCTTTCCAATGGACCGGGTGACCCCGAACCGCTTGAATACGCACACAAAACGATCAGCGAACTGCTTCCGCAAGTTCCCGTATTCGGAATTTGCCTGGGACACCAATTGCTGGCCCTGGCCTGTGGTGCCAAAACTTTCAAATTGAAGTTCGGACACCGTGGAGTCAACCAGCCGGTTCAAGACCTGGAGACCAGCAAAGTCGAAATCACGACTCAAAACCATGGTTTTGCCGTCGACGAAGACTCCCTTCCCAGCTGCCTCGAAATCACTCACCGAAACCTAAACGACAACACCATCGCAGGTTTGCGTCACAAGGAATCGGGAGCGTTCAGCGTCCAGTACCACCCGGAAGCCGCCTCGGGACCTCACGATAGCCATTACTTGTTTGAAAAATTCCAAGCAATGCTCGCCGGTGCAGTGAAGGGTTGATTGGAGGTGGGCAGTGGAAGCGGGAGTGAAGGAGGTGGGAGTGAAGGAGGTGGGAGTGAAGGAGGTGGGAGTGAAGGAGGTGGGAGTGAAGGAGACTCTTCGCTTGCCGTAGGCTGTCGCTTTGGGCCTCAGCCTGGATTGGCAGGATGGCCTTTGATTAACAATCCCCCCTCGCTTTTTTTGATTTCCGGGTCAGGCCTCGTCTAACGATGCCGCCGGGAACGACCCGGACAGTGCGTGCATATCACGAACTGTTGATGCGGTCGTCTCTAAAACGAATGGCTTGGATGCCTCATCAGCCATTCTGACTTCTAGGGCGGACAGCTCAGATAGTCCCATAGCCCAAATTGCTCCGTGGGCTTGGCTGCGCCCCGACATCCAGGCTGAGGTTCCGTGAACCGTGCTGAAAACAGCTTGAGAGCCAGTCGTTTGGCGATAGCCCGCGATCTTTTATGCGTTTACGGGAAACCGCGGACCAGCGTCCGGAGGGCAAATAAACGCTCCCAGCCCACGCCGAATCGGCGGACAAATAGCTGCAAGCTCACTCCAATAATCCACCGGGCTCGTTCGCATGGATGTACCTCGACAACCGGGCTGAGGTTCCGCTAGTCGCCTTGCAAAACATTGGAAAACCGGCCATTTGTGTGATCGACAACGGTTCTGCCTGCGGTTCCAGGAGGCCGCGGATAAGCGAATCGGGTAGCTCGGCCGGCATCGTATCGCTCCGGAACAACGGCCACCCAGACAGCGAAAAATTGCCACCGAACCATTGCACCGGAAAAACCAATCCAACCAAAAGAGGGATTGCACAGAAATCCGACCTGTGCTTTTCTGGAACCTAAGTGACTTGAAGCAACCTAAACAGGCATTCTAACGAATGCTAGGGAAACCTAGGCTCCCCTGAAAGCCTTTCCGAGGCGTCTGTTTAGGAGGAAAGATACCAGTCCCTTGCTTCATTGGTCTCCACATCGATTCTTTTCTTTATACGCGATGAGGTTCACTATGTTTGGTTCTATTCAGAGCAGCGAACGGCGATCTACGCAGCGTGGTTTTACCCTGGTCGAGCTGCTGGTCGTGATTGCGATCATCGGAGTACTGGTCGGTCTCTTGCTGCCGGCAGTGCAAGCAGCACGCGAAGCGGCCCGTCGAATGCAGTGCAGCAACAATCTGAAACAGATTGGCTTGGCCGTTCACAACTACCACGACACATTCCAAAAATTCCCTGGGAACGTTTGCTCGCCTGAGGGAACGACCAATATGGGCGCATCATGGATGGTGATGATCCTGCCATTCCTCGAGCAGAACGCGGCCTACGACCAGATGGTGTTTATCGACTCGGACTTCAGCGATCGCCAAGGCCCCAACCGCAACTGGGAAGTGATGTCTCAGCTACGCGTCGACGCTTTCTGGTGTCCGTCCAGTCCGCTGGAACGCTTCCGCTCTCATACCGCCACCGCGGGAACGACCGGACTGGGAGCACCATCAAACTACGATATCCAGATCCCCGAATATGTCGCCAATATCGGGTACTACTATGAACCTGGAACGGGACTCACCCCAGGGGCCCGCAGCGACGGCAGCAACAACGTCTGGACCGGATATGGCTGGATGCAGGATTCCGGTGTGATCTCGCTATGGAACAGCAAATATCGCGGGACTCGTTTCGCAAATGTGATCGACGGAACCAGCAATACGCTGATGGTCGGCGAGCATTCGAATTACATGTATCGAACCGATGGCGGCAAAACGGACACTCGTCCAGGTCGCGGTGAAGGGGGCGCGTGGTCAGCGGGTCGCGGTTTCCACGCTTGGCTTGGATGGACGCGAAACGTCACCGTCCCGCGTTATCCGATCAACAGCCTGAACGTCGGCAACTACACGATGGAGTGGTCAACGGCGTTGCACAACGGCTACCGCTCGGCCCATCCCTCGGGAGTGCAGTTTGTGATGGGAGACGGATCCATTCGGTTTGTCTCGGATTCAACCGACTTCCGCAATGTCTTCCAAGCCCTCTGCGGGCGAGACGATGGCTACGTCATCACGCAGTAATGCGACGCGTTCGCAAGATCGCCAGGTCACTGGCTTACGGCTTAATTTGCATTTTCCTTTGGTAGTAAAGGTGTTTTGACGATGAGCGTACTAAACCGTTGCATCCTTTTTCCTTGCTTGGCTTTTAGTTTTCTGGCAGGCTGCGGAAAGGATGGTCCGCCCCTCGGGTCGGTTCACGGCGTCGTAATGCATGACGGAAAAGGGCTCGCCAATGTAGCCCTTGAAATCACTCCCACCGCCGGAGGAAGACCTTCTCTGGCGGTCACGGATGAGGAAGGCAAGTACGAAGCGTATTACTTGCACAACCGTCCCGGAGCATTGCTGGGAGAGCACGAGATCAGTTATCAGATGAGCAGTCCTCCCAGCGACGGTGAAGTCGACGAAACGATGCCTCCACCGCCAAAGGCTAACGGTCCCAAGAATGTCAAATTGGAACCGCGCCAAATCACCGTCGAGTCGGGTAGCAACGAGATCAATTTCGAATTGGTCCCCAAATCCTAGCGACTCTCGATTTCCCAAAAGAGGATGTCCGTAAAGGGCATCCTCTTTTTCTATTAGGCAACCGATCAAGACGCATCCTGGCGGTCGTCCGATAGGCCATTGCAGGCAGTCACGTGAACGCCATGCATGAACCAACCGACAAAATTGATTCCAAGAAACCACAAAAAAAGGGCGGCATCCGAATCGATAATCGATTCAGAAACCGCCCGAATTCTGAGAAACACTCTCCCGTCAAGGAGCGTCATTTCCTAAACGGCACTTAGCGGCAACGACGCTTGAAGAAACCGTGACGATGACGTGGCTGGCAGCATACCGGTGCTGGTTCGCAGCAGACTGGTGCTGGCTCGCAGCAAACGGGTGCGGGTTCGCAGCAAACCGGAACTGGCTGGCAACAGGAAACAACTGGCTGACAGCAACCACTCGTTTCGACGATGACTTCTTCGTGAGCAACCGGTGCAGGCTCGACAACTTCTTCGGCTGGCTTCGGCTCTGGAGCCGCTTCAGCAACTGGCTTTGGCGGAGCTTCGGCTGCAGGAGCGGGAGCTGGAGCCTCTGCAGCAGGGGCGGGGGCTTCCACTGCTGGTGGTTCTGGAGGAGCCACATCGGATGGCGAAGGAGCCGCTTCTGCCGCTGGCGGCGCAGGAGCCGCAGCATCTTGAGCCGAAACTGCGGCGTTCAGGACAAACCCAAGGGCTAGCGCGAGAGACAAAGTTGAAAACAGACGTTTCATGGCGTGAGAAACTCCAAGTGACATTGAGGAACATCCAAAATTGGCTCATCTAACAGACAAGCCTCATTTCAGAATAATTCACGCCTGTCACCATTTCAGCGATAAATGCTCGTAAAAACCAACATTTATCACTCCCGGGTGTATGTAATCCCAGCACCCTTTTGCCGCGGCCAGCCGATAGATCGACCTAATTCGCCGCAGAACAGCGAAAGCTGCCGGCAAAACGGGAGATCTCCGGCAGCACGACCGGGCGGTTTGCACCGCTCCGATATCTCAAAACTCGCTCCGGTACCTCAAGACTCGGAAGCTGAAATCACCGCTTGTCGCAGGTGTTCGGTCAGACCGATAATCTGTTCGACGTGCAACTGCTCAGCTCGCTCGCCGCCGGTGTACCCGGCTGCCGCCAAAGCCGCATCGACTTGCGCTTTATCCAGCCGCCCCTTAAAGCCGCTGCAGACCACACTTCGCAAATATTTGCGTCGATGGAAAAAGAGGGCTCGCACGGTTTCGTGGAAGAATTTCAAATCGGGCAGGGCGGCTCGACGCTCGGGCTGCAAATCGATTCGCAGGATAGCTGAATCGACCTTCGGACGAGGCCAGAAGACCTGAGGGGACATGATTCGCACGATTTCCGGACGGCACTGAGCCTGAACCCAGACGGTCAGTGCACCATAATCTTTGGAACCGGGTGCCGCGGTGATTCGATCTGCCAGCTCTTTCTGAATCGTGACAACCATCCGATCCGGAGGCGTATCACAGACCAGCAGGTTGCTGATCAATGGGGTTGCGATGTTGTAGGGTAGGTTGGCAACCAACATGAATCGCGACTCTTCGCCCAATTTTTCCATCGCGAACCGGACGCTGTCCATCAATTCCGGCGCGAGCGTGTGCTTGTTCTTCAGCGCATCGACGTGCAGCTGTTTGACGTGCGGGAACTGTTCCAGTTCAGCTTGGGAAAGCTGAGCCAAATTGTCATCGATTTCGACCGTGACAATCGCTCCGGCAGCTTTGGCAAGAAAGGTCGTCAGCGACCCCATCCCGGTCCCGACCTCAAGAATCACATCCGTCTTCCGCATTTCCGCGGAGCGTGCAATCAATTCCAGCAAATTTAGATCGATAAGAAAATTCTGACCGAAACGTGTCAGCGGGCGTAAACCCGCAGCAGCGAAACGTTCGTTCAGGTAGGTGGCTGTTTGGCGTTCGGCCATCGTTCTTGGGTTTCCAAAAAGCGCCCGACATATTTAGCGAGCACGTCGGTTTCGATATTAACTGGGGACTTCGTCTGTAATTGTCCCAGAGTCGTGACCGTTAGGGTATGGGGAATCAGGGCGACGCTGAATTGAGTGGACAAAACGTCCACGAGAGTCAAACTGACGCCGTCGATCGTCACGCTCCCTTTGGGGGCCATTTGCCGTGTCCACTGTTGGGGAACGTCAAACCAAAGCTTTGCCCAAGGCGGATCCTCTTCACGGCGATTCAACGTTGCCAACGTATCGACATGGCCGCTGACATAGTGCCCGCCCATCCGGTCGCCAACGGCAAGCGCACGCTCAAGGTTGACTGCAGAGCCCACTTGCAAGTTGCCAAGATTGGTCCGCGAGAGAGTCTCTTCGCCCGCTTCAAAATCGGCTTGAGAGCCTTGAAAAGAGACAACTGTCAGACAGCATCCATTGATGGCGATACTGTCGCCGACCGCCATCCCATCGGCAACAAGCCCACACTCAACCCGCAGGCGTCGTCCAGGCGGATCCTGAATAACGTCCACAATTTGACCAAGCGTTTCGACCAGACCGGTAAACATGGCGTTTTAGTACTTTGGCACCAGGCACTAGTGCCCAGCGACGGTGCGGGTCATCCCACGAGCTCGCATGACGGCGGTCTCTTTCAACGCCTGCATGTCGGCATTACCCGCGGGTAATGCGAGCGCTTCTTCCAATGCCGCTTTCGCGTCATCGGATTGCAGTTCGCTGATGGGGATCGCCCGTCCGGTTAGCACCGAAACAACGTTCTCTTCGACTTGGGCGAAGCCACCATCGATGAAGTATTCCGTTACCTCTCCGCCACTCTTCAATTTCAGACGCCCATAGCCCAAGCGACCAATCATGGCAGCACGATCTTTTCCGATCCCCAGTTCTCCATCGAACATAGGGAGCGTCAAAAAATCGACTTCACGGTCGACTTCGGTTCGTTCAGGGGTTACGACTAAGCAGCGGATTGACATCGGTTATTTGCCCTCCTCGGCCATCTTCTTAGCTTGCTCTTCAACTTGCTCGATTGCACCGACGTACATGAAGGCTCGTTCTGGCAAGTGATCGTAGGTCCCGTTGCAGATCCCTTCGAAACTTCGAATGGTGTCCGCCAGCGGGGTGATTTCGCCCTTCTTACCGGTGAAGACTTCCGCAACCAAAAACGGCTGCGACATGAAGCGTTCCAGTCGGCGAGCACGATGAACGATCATCTTGTCTTCTTCGGACAATTCATCAACACCAAGAATCGCGATGATGTCTTGCAATTCGCGGTAACGTTGCAAGATCGTTTGCACGCTACGAGCGACGTTGTAGTGATGGTCGCCGACGTACTGCGGATCCAGGATACGACTGTTCGACGCCAACGGGTCGATAGCAGGGTAAATACCTTTTTCCGAAATCGAACGTTCCAGATAGATAAACGCATCCAACTGGCTAAAGGCCGTCGCTGGAGCAGGGTCCGTCGGATCGTCAGCAGGCACATAAACGGCTTGCACCGATGTAATAGCTCCCTTGTTGGTCGACGTGATCCGCTCTTGCAAAGCACCCATTTCGGTCGCCAGGGTTGGCTGGTAACCCACGGCCGATGGCATACGCCCAAGCAACGCGGAAACTTCCGAACCCGCTTGCGAGAAACGGAAGATGTTGTCGACGAACAACAGCGTGTCAGCACCCGTGGTATCACGGAAGTATTCCGCCATCGTCAGTGCCGAAAGGGCAACACGAAGACGCGAACCTGGTGGCTCGTTCATCTGACCGAAGACCATACAGGTTTGTTCGATAACCTTACGACCGGTATCGCCGATCGCGGTGTCTTGCATTTCCAACCAGAGGTCGGTCCCTTCGCGAGTTCGTTCACCGACTCCGGCGAACACACTGTAACCGCCGTGGCTGCTGGCGATACGAGCGATCAATTCGGTCAGGATAACCGTTTTGCCCAGTCCGGCTCCACCGAACAGACCGGCTTTACCACCACGCACAAACGGGGTTAGCAGGTCGACAACCTTGATCCCGGTTTCGAAGACTTCGGTGTTGGTCGACAGTTCGGAAACAGGAGGAGCCTGGCGGTGAATCGGCCAGTAATCGTCCGCTTTGACATCGCCACGTTTATCGATCGGATCGCCAAGAACGTTGAAAACACGTCCCAGGGTCGCTTTTCCGACAGGAACCGTCAGCGGTTTGCCGGTATCGTTGACGTCCATTCCACGCATCATTCCGTCGGTACTACCAAGGGCGATGCAGCGAACGCGGTTCCCACCAAGGTGCTGTTGAACTTCGCCAGTCATGCTTAGCGAAACACCTTTGTGCTCCGATTGTACGGTGACAGCGTTGTAAATCGCAGGCAGTTTGCCTTCGGGGAATTCAGCGTCAAACGTAGAACCAATCACCTGGGTGACACGGCCGACGGTCTGTGCAGTATCGGTAGACATCGTTGCTTGGGTTGGTTGGAGTTGTCTTTTTCTAAACCACATCCGCGAGGGCATGGTTACATGTTATTAGGATCTATTGGCTTCTAGTTTGCCATCGCTTCGACGCCGCCGATGATTTCCATAATTTCGCCGGTGATCTGAGACTGCCGAGCCCGGTTGTAGGTTCGGGACAGTTCTTTGATCATGTCTCCCGCACTCTCGGTCGCACTCTTCATCGCGACCATTCGAGCGATCTGTTCGCTGACCGCCGCATCGAGGAAGCACTTAAACAAGCGGACTTTAAAACTGGTCGGAACCACTTCTTCCAGAATGCTTTCCGCCGATGGCAGGAACTCATAGTCGCCAGCACTTCCGCCTTCTTCAGCTGCTTCGTCTTCATCCGCCAGTGAACCCAGCGGCAACAAGGTCTCGACAACCGTAACCTGCTTGCTCGTCGAGATGAACTTTGTGTAGGTAACGTCCAGTCGATCGATTTCGCCGGCGGTGTACAGCGCGAGGTAGCGTTCAGCGATCGCCGCGACTTCTTCATACTTTGGCTGATCGTCGAACTGCAGGTATTCTTGATCCACGGTTTTTCCACGGAATTTCATTCCGGAAACACCACGTTTCCCGCTCACCTCTAACGAAACTGTCTCCAGTTCACTTGCCAGTTTCGCCAAACGCTCGGTACCCGCTCGTAGGACGCTGCCGTTGTAACCGCCGCACAGTCCGCGGTTGCTGGACAATACCAACAGTTTGGCACTGGTCGGATTCTCGCGAGATTCCAACAGTGGGTGTTCGACGCTCAATCCGGCCTGGGACAGGCTGGCAACGATCTTTGTGATCTGCCGTGTATACGCCGTTGCCGCAGCAGCGCGGTCCATGGCCTTTTTGTAGCGGGCCGTCGCAATCAATTCCATGGTCCGCGTAATTTTGCGGATGTTACGAATTGACTTCCGTCGTTTATCGAGGGCGCGGGCGTTGGCCATGGTGGTTGATGCGGTCCAGCGTTATGAAATCAAGCGAATATTAAACGGGTAGCGATAGGGGATCCCTTTGCTGGCGGTCACGGCGGCGAGAATACCAAAGATCACTTGCATGATCATCGGCACCAACACAAACACCATCCCAAAACAGCTGAGAAACCCAATCACCAAAATCACGAGATACAGAATCAGCAACGTCAGCTGAAAATTCAGTGCCTCGCGAGCTTCGGCTTCGATATAAGCCGATTCATCTTTCTTCAAAACCCATACGAGGAACGGCCCCAGGAAACCTGGCACCCCTCCGACCAACACTCCTAAAACGCCACCTAGATGAGCCAACACGGCAAAATTCTTTTCGCTGTTCGTCGGGTTCCCAGAGTATCCGGGAACCGACGATTTTGGCGACTGCGGTGTGAAATAGGGTTGCTGATTCAATGCTTATTCTGCGGCAACAGGCTTATAACTTCCTTTGAACTCGACGATCATCGCTTTGATTTTATCGACGATTTCGTCGGTCAATTCGCCCTTTTCGGTCAAAGAATCGATCAAAGCCTGGTGCTTGTCATGAGCAAACTGCAGGAAGTCCGTCTCCCATTGCTGTACTGCTTTGACAGGAACATCATCGACGTGACCATTGGTACCGGCGTACAACACCAAAACCTGCTCGGTCACATTAAGTGGTTTGTATTGAGGCTGTTTCAGCAGCTCAACCATTCGGTAACCACGATCCAGTTGCTTCTGTGTGTCCGGATCCAGGTCAGTACCCAGCTGAGCAAACGCTTCAAGAGCTCGGAAAGCTGCCAAGTCCAATCGAAGACCTCCGGCCACCTTCTTCATCGCCTTAATCTGAGCAGCACCACCGACGCGGGAGACCGAAATCCCCGCATTCATGGCGGGACGAACCCCAGAGAAGAAGAGGTCAGGTTGCAGGTAGATCTGCCCGTCGGTGATCGAAATCACGTTGGTTGGAATGTAAGCGGAAACTTCACCTTCCAAGGTTTCGATAATCGGCAGGCTGGTCAACGAACCGCCACCCAGTTCATCCGACAAGCGAGCCGAACGTTCGAGCAAACGACTGTGACAGTAGAAGACGTCCCCGGGGAACGCTTCGCGACCTGGTGGACGACGCATCAGCAGACTCATCTGACGATACGCGGTCGCTTGTTTCGACAAGTCATCATAAACGATCAGAGCGTGCTGACCGTTAAACATGAATTCTTCGGCCATTGCGGTACCGGCATAGGGAGCCATGTACTGCATCGTTGCAGGGGAACTAGCACCCGCGACGATAACCGTCGTGTACTCCATCGCGCCGTATTTGTTCAGAGCGTCGATGATTCCGGCGACCGAACTGTCTTTCTGACCGACCGCGACGTAGAAGCATTTTACGCCGGTATCTTTTTGATTCAGAATCGCATCGATAGCGACCGCGGTTTTACCCGTTTTGCGGTCACCAATGATCAATTCACGTTGGCCACGTCCGATCGGGGTCATCGCGTCAATCGCTTTGACACCGGTCTGCAGCGGTTGGGTCACAGGTTGCCGTTCAGCAACGCCGGCCGCGATCACTTCGACAGGACGGCGAATATCGGTCTGAACAGGGCCTTTGCCGTCCAGCGGGTTACCCAGCGGGTCGAGGACTCGACCGATAACGGCATCGCCAGCGGGAACGCTAAGCAATGTCCCTAGGGCTCGGACTTCATCCCCTTCTTTAATAGTCAGGTAGTCACCAAGAATGATGACCCCAACGCTATTCTCTTCCAGGTTAAAAGCCAGTCCGATTGCCTCGTTAGGAAATTGAACCATTTCCCCGGCCATGACACCAGAAAGACCGTAAACGCGAGCGATACCATCCCCTACTTCCAGCACGGTACCGACTTCGCGGACGTCGATTTTATTTTCGAACTGCTCGATCTCTTGTTGCAGGACCGAAGCGATTTCGTCGGAGTTAAACTTCATTCGCCTGTTTTCCTACCGGGAGGGGCGGGAGTGTAAAAAATAAGGATGGTTATCTGTAAATTTCGAACTAACTAGCGTCGCTTGCGAACTGATCAAAACGTTCCAGCAGGTGCTTTGCAAAACCACTACTCGCCTTCTGCGACATCGCTTCCAGCCGTTGGGCAACGCTCGCGTCGAAGACGGTGTCCCCAATGCGGATCACAACCCCTCCGATCACCGCAGGGTCGACCTGTTCGATCAAACGAACGTCTTTGGAGAACTTGCTTGACAACTGTTCGCGGATTTGTTTTCGCAGCGTATCGGTCAAAGGGACCGCCGAACGAACTTCCGCCACTAAGCGACCTTCCGCTTCATTATGCTGAGTCTCAGCCGATCGCAGCATGGCCGACAGGTATTCCAGCCGACCGCGTACTGCAGTCACTTTCAGGAACCGCAGCAACACCGGATGAACTTGACTTCCGAGCAGCCGATCGAGAACCCGCTGTTTCTCTTCGACGTTGACCCGCGGAGACTCAAGCACCGACGCCAAGGAAGGGTGCTGACGGAGCGTTTCAGTGACCAATTGCCCCAACTGGGACAGCACTTCATCTACCGCACCCTCTGATTTGGCAGCCGCCAACAGAGCCGTCGCGTACGTAGCGCCTAGCTGTTCAGCGCCCGTGTCGAGGACCGTTTCGTGTTTGATCGACTCTTGCATCGATTCCCGTCAGCAGGTGAGAAAACAAAGCGTGACAAAAGCCACAGGGATACGCAGTTTGCTACTAGTTATTGCTAGGCAGACGGTCAAGCGACTGACGAATCAGCTCCGCATGATCATCGGCTTTCAATTCGCGACCGACGACCTGTTTGGCCAACGTCATCGCGATATCGGCGGTCTGGCCTGCCATTTCGGACAGGGCAACCTGTTTGGCGGTCTGGATTTCGGCGATCGAGCGATTGAGCTGCCGTTCGGCGGCTTCCTTCGCTTGAGCCACAATCCGTTGACCCTTTACATCGGCATCTTTCTGAGCATCCGAAAGCATCGCCTGGACTTTTGACTGAGCGTCATCCAGTTGTTTCTGCAGATCGCCTCGAAGAGCAATCGCTTCTTTGCGAGCATCCTCCGCTCCTTCAAGATCCGTTCGAATCTTGTCTTCACGAGCCTGCAATCCCTTCAGGATTGGTGGCCACACAAAGGTTGCAAGAATGAAAAAGACCGTGCCGAAAATCAGCAGATTCCAAATAGCGGACCCAACATCAACGTTCAGCAGAGGGCTAGCCGGATGGGCCGCATGTTCGTGATCTTCCGAAGCTTCCGCTCCTTCCACCTCACCTGCTACCGCTTCATCCGCAGCCATCAACGAGGCTGGGGCTAGAGCGATTCCCATCACTGGCACCATCGCCAGCAGCATCCACAATGTAAATCGGGTCATTTGATTTCCTACGACAATCAGTGGTCTCGTTCGATTCAAAACCGGGGCGAAAACCTATTTAACGCTCGGCAGAATGAACGCAAGGATCAACGCGATCACGGTCACACCCTCGATCAGAGCGGCAGCGATCAGCATGTTGGTACCAATCTGTCCACTCGCTTCTGGCTGACGAGCCATCGCTTCAACAGCCGAACCACCGATGCGACCAATGCCCAATCCGGCACCGATCAAGATCAATCCCATGCCGACACCAATACCTGCACGTCCCCAGTCAGGAACGGTCAAGGCGGTCTCTTGGGCGAAAGTTACCATCATCAATGCGAATTCAAACATCTCTCAGGTCGCTCCTGTCAATAAGACTGTCAACGGTGTGCAGTCGGGGTTGGTTTGGCCGAAGCCGAAAGGTAAAGGTCAAAGTAATTTTTTGTTGTGCTTCAGAAACAAACTAGGTGGCTGGCCCTAACCGGGCCGGGTCCAACAGCTTGTCCATATCCATTTGCCCTGCATCACTTAGCGGATCCAATTCTTCGTCATCATGACCGTCGCCATGATGGTGATGGACCGCACCAGCGGAGATAAACAAGACAGTTAAAAAGGTGAAAATAAAGGCTTGCAAGCAACAGATAAACAGTTCCAACAACGTCAACACTGTCCCGCCCATCAGGACCGCGATGCCTACGCCATATCCCAAACTTGCACTCGCTTCAGCAGCTGCAAAAATCAATGCGATAAAGGCGGCGATCACCAAGTGGCCAGCCATCATCGTGCCGAACAACCGCATGGCCAAGACCACACATTTGATCACTAACCCCATCCACTCGAGGACATACAGTCCCAAAGCCATGGGCAACATCTTAGGATCCCAGCCGATCGGGTTAAAGTGTCCGAAAAAGGCGGCCGCACCCGATTCACGAATCCCGATAACAATGATCGCGACAAAAGAAAGCAAAGCCAAAATGCCATTCAATGCCAAGTTGCTCGTTGCGGTTCCACCCCAATGCGTAAACTCTTGATTACCTGTAAGCAAGTACAGCACAGGACCAAACGGGATCAAACCCAGCACATTGCAGAACAGGATGAAAAAGAAGATCGTCCAGACATACGGAATATATTTGTCCGTCAGGTGCTGAAGGTTAGGCCGCGCGACCTCGTCTCGGACAAAGGCGCACATGGTTTCCATCAGCTGAGCAAATCGCCCTTCTGTCTGAACCGCTTTGATCCCATCACCGACGGGGCGAATGCGACGCGAAACCAACCAAAAAGCCACCACGACCAACACCCCTGAAAACAGGGTCATCAGCATGTGATTCGTAATGTAAAAACTATAGATGCCGTCGTAGATATGCAGAAACGGCATGTCCCCATCCATGCCGGGCACGTCATAGGTGAACAACGGCTCGTGATGCAGCGGATGCGGCAAAACGTGATCGACCGGATCGTGCCCACCACCTTCGGCGGAGGCAAACGTCGGAACGAGCGGAGATAGCAAAGCGGAAATCATCGAGCAGGGGACTCCGTGATGTGCTTCGTGGCAGGAATGCCGAGCAGCGAATCAGGACGGTTTGTGGCAAGGAAATGGCGGACCACAACGACTACTTCAGTTGCCAAGAGACTGGCGTACCAGAAGATGGCCCACAGGCCGACTAGTTGTCGAGGGGCCATACCCGTTTTCCACGCCAAAATCAGAAAGAAAATCGTTAAAGAGGACCTCAGCGACAGAGACATCATGACCCCGGCCATCACCGAAGTGCTCTCGCCTGCGGCGGCACCACGACAAGCCATCCGCAGAGGCACGATGCCCAGCAGGGCAATCCCCAACGAGATCCCGCCAACAATCTGTGCCAGCGTATGACCGACGACCGCGCCCGTCGCCGACTCCATCGCCAAAAGACCACCGGCCAGCAGCATCCAAACGGTTACCGTAGCGACGGCAACACGACGAGGATCGACCATGGGTTTCGCGAGAGTCATCAGTTTTATTAGGTTTCCGAGCTGTTCTTACCAATTGCGACTGACGCGAACCACATTGGTCATGCCAACCGCAAATCCGAGCAAACAACCGCAAATTAACCCCCAAGGCTGCTCCGCCTTGAGGAGATAAGTATCGACCAAATAGCCCAATCCAGTGGCCACTAAAATCACGACGGCCAGTTCCATCCCCAGCCCAACAAGTCGGCCAGGAGGAATTCCACGTCGCGGATCCGACATCCGATTTACCTCACAAAGAGAGATCGCTTCAGTCGTCCACAAAATGGTGATCGAAGGAAAAGGAAAAGCCACCCACCGCGACGTTTCGCCGCAGAGAATTACGTTAGATCAGGAGACCATTGTAACGCCCAAGAATCGCCGGTGGCCCCAGGGCAAAATAAAAACAAGTCGCCAAGCCAAGCAAATAAAACCGACCAGCCCCCACCCCCAATCCTGGTCCGTCAAAAAGGAGGCCGTTTTCGTAAGCACGGCAAAGATTTGGATTAGAAGCTGCTACGAACGTTCGCATTGGTTGGTTACGAAATCTCCCAAAGCAAACGAACGCAACAGCGATGGCATTATTCACAAATTCTCTCGATCAGTACAGCTCAACTTTATGAACTCTTGCGGGGACAGTGCACACAGGGCCAAACGCTCCGACGGAACTCTTGCGGGGACAGTGCACACAGGGCCAAACGCTCCGACGGAACTCTTGCGGGGACAGTGCACACAGGGCCAAACGCTCCGACTGCTTTTCAGCAATTTCCCGAGGGGACAGTGCACGCAAACCCAACCATCCAGACTGCTTTTCAGCGATGCCCCAAAAGTGATCCTCGATAGCCTCAACAGGGAAACACGATTTACCACACAGTGTGCTAGCAAATCTATGAAGTTAGCTCAAACCTCTCCTCAAGTGCAACTTGGTGCTCGACTTAGCGATTCTCGCAACCAAAATCTTTCACGGGGACAGTACACGCAAGACCAACGAGAACTCTTACGGGGACAGTGCACGCAAAGCCAAACGCACCGACCGGTTTTTCAGCGATGTCCCCAAAGTGATCTTGCTAGCCTCAACAACCAAACACGATTCACCAACTATTGTGCTAGCAAAACCACAAAACCAGCTCATCTCGCGACTCAAGTGCAACACGGCGATCAACTTAGTTGTTCATTTCAACCGAAATAAAAAAGGCAATCTTTTTTTCTGATGCAAGCCAACGAAACTGCGTTATATTGGCTGAATCTAATTTCTTGACTTTCATGGGAGGGCAGTGCCATGTGTCGACTAGGCCGTTACGAAATCTTCGCTAAAAAAGAGGTAGGCGTATATCATGTCTATAACCGCACAGTCAGAAAAAGTTTTCTACATGGAATCGACCCCTATACCGGGATCGACTACTCCTACCGCCGCAACCGGTTTCGCGATCGAATGGAGTTCCTAAGCAAATACCTCTGTGTCGACGTACTTTCATACGCAATCATGTCAAATCACTGGCATTGTGTGCTCCGCAATCGCCCGGATTTAGTGCAAAAGCTTACGGATCGCGAAGTTGCCGTACGCTGGCTCTCTGTCCTTTCTCGCAAACGTGTTCCCAAAAAACATCGAGGCAAAATCCAGGAAAGCGAAATTTCTAAGATCGTAAATGACCCTAAACGCGTTGAAGAACTTCGTTCCAGACTCTCCAATATCTCCTGGTTTGTTCGTCTGATGTGCCAGACAATCGCTCGCGAGTGCAATATTGAAGACGATTGCACTGGCAGGTTTTTTGAAGAGCGATTCAAACTGAATCGTTTGCTAGACGAAGCCGACGTTCTAGCGTGCATGAGCTACGTCGATCTGAATCCGCTTCGGGCCGGTCTAGCCGATTCACTGGAAGACTACCAGGAAGTCTCGATTGGCGAGCGATTACGGACACTGGAAGATGACCAAGTCGACTCATCAAACTGGCTCGCCCCTCTAGAACTGAGCAGTGAAGTGGACGGCAAAAAGGTTCGCGTCGCAGGCAAAAAAGCAACAAATTCGCTGAGAACCACCGCAGAACCACAATTGCGTCGTGGCTGCCTCCCGATGCGGCTTGAAGCATACGAACGCCTCCTCTGGCACCTAGCACTGGAATCACGCCCCGAACTACAGGCGAACGAAGCATTGACGAAACAAAAGCTTCAAACACCAATCTACCTAAGGGGCGAAACAATCAATATCGCCCAAGTTGCCGAGCGGAACATGCAATTCGAACGCCGCTGCAAAACACAACTCGGAAAGCATGCCTGCCGTGTTGTTCGTGAGCGAATAGCCGCGCGAGCAGCCGCTGATCAGCAGAGCTCGACCGCGACGGGTCTCGGGCAGGTCACTACCCGTACGCAGTCATAGCTCCGACAAGCCATTCGCCGGTATAAAAAAAGGGACATTCGTGTCGCAGACGCTACCGGTGCGTACTTAGCCAGCCAATCGCAGCTAAATACGCAATATTTCGATGTCCGAAACGCTGCAAGCGGGAATCCTCAGGCCAAAACATCGATATTGCGTAGCAACAAGTCCCTGCAATGGTAGTTCACCGCGGCTTTGCGTTCACTGTCCCCGAAAAAGTCGATCACTGTCCCCGGAGGAGAGGAGGGAGGACGCGTCCCATTTCGGGGTCGCCGGGTGCGTAGGGTGGTGCATCGAATCCGGCTTGTGGGTCGACTACGCGGGGATCTTGGCCGGTTTGCAGTTCCTCCATCAACTTTGCCCGCAGCTCGGCACGTACGTCTTCATAAGCTGGGTTCGCGGCCAAGTTATGGACCTGGTCGGGATCTTCGTTGACCGCGTACAGCTCCTCGGCTGGACGCTTTCCATATCCAAGTTGCCACTCTCTGGCAATCGATTCGCTGGTTTCAAATTCCTCGAAAAAACTGCGAGTGGGTCCGTAATCGATATCCATTGGCCGCGCCGGCTTACCGTTCCGTTTCCGCATACCCTTCTCGATTGGAGACGCTAACGGTGGTTCCGCGACCGGCCAACGGTCCGCTGCGAAATTGATGATGTACAGGTAGTCGGATGTGCGAATCGCTCGCATCGGGTAGGGCAGGCCGCCAGGCCTGGAATCGCGTACATGGTTTTCGCGACCGGTGATTGCGTAACCACGCAACGCGTCTGCGGCTGGAGCGGCCGCTTTGGAGAGGACAGGCATCAAGCTTTCCCCATCCATGACTTCAGTGGGCGGAACCTGCACCGCGTCCAAAAAGGTCGCTCCCAAATCGATGAGACTAACCGGTGCTGAAATCCGCCTCCCTACAGCCATCTTTTCAGGCCAGCGAATCGCTAGCGGAACGCGCGTTCCAAAATCGTAAAGATTGCATTTGCCGCGTGGAAATCCGGGAGCTCCATGATCGCCGCTGATAACGACAATCGTATTCTCCAGCTCGCCACGTTCCGTCAGTGTTTCTAATAAGACTCCAACCGCTGCATCAAACGCCATCGCTTCGCCAAGGTAGTCTGCGAAGTCCTCACGAATGACCGGTTGATCGGGAAGGAAACTTGGTAATTTTCCCTGTAAATCGTCGGGATCGATTCCCCACAATTCCTTGCCAGAACCTTGAACCCAATCACGGTGGGTGTTGGTTGGATTGAACCAGTAGTAAAACGGCTGATCGTCTGTTCGATCGCCTAAGAACGCATCAAAATTACCGCGGACTTCATTCAGCAACCGCTCCTTAGCAGCCTGTGGATCTTTCGCTTTGGAAACGGTTTGTGAAAATCGGTTAAATGCCGAACCGGCTTGGCGATAGTTTCGCTTCTTTCCACCCATCCGATCTTCGCTAATGTGCATCTTGTAGGACCATCCGATGTGGTACCCCGCATCCTGCAATGTCAGCGGCCACCCCCGAACGTTTGCCCAAGGATCGGGGACACCATCGACCCAAGGATGGTGCAATTGCGAATGACTTCCGTTGCGGAAAAAATGACGGCCTGAAACTACGGAGGCTCGGCACGGAGTGCAGGAGGGAACGCTCACGAATGCGTTATCAAACAACGTCCCCTCGCGGGCAACACGATCGAAATTCGGTGTCTTAATTACGTCGTTTGGTGACGGATGGGCAGCGTCCGCATAAGCCCCCGCGTAGCAGCCAAGGTCATCTGCAAACGCAAAAACAATATTCGGGCGTTCGCCTGCTTGGCATGTCATACCAATCGCCAACAGCACCAGAACCAAATAACTACGACAAAACATCCAATATTCTCAGTACAAGGGTTTTCAACGGATTCAAGAAACAAAAGACAGCTCCAACCAACCTGCCTATTGTAAACCATCCCAAACAGAATGGTGCTTTTTTCCGTGTCTCCGTGTCTCCGTGTCTCCGTGTCTCCGTGTCTCCGTGTCTCCGTGTCTCCGTGTCTCCGTGTCTCCGCGTCGCCGTCACTGCGAAACCGGCCCCCCGCTACCGCTCCGAGTCATCCTTGCTGGTAGGCTGGAAAAGAGACTTGTGCATCTCGGCTAACTCTTCAGCCGGAATCTTAATGATCTTGCGATCATAGGTGAGCAAACCGTTGATCTCCCCTTCGACATCCGTGGTCTGCGTATAAACGCCCGCGGCGATCCCTTGCTGTCGCAGTCGATTTAAAATTTCCAATGACTGAACATATCGCTGCTTATATTCGGCTTTGTCTTTTGGCAGTCCGCCGTAACCCCAATTGTTTCGGCTCGCATCCCAAAGGTGCCCAGCCACGGGATAACCATGGCCGCCGAATTCGCCGACAACCTTGATAAAATCAGCATACCGATTGGCATCAAAGGGAAATCCTGGGTGTGGGTACTGATGATGATCCGCGATATCACCGGCTGGCCAAAAGTTCCCGCCACTAGCAATATTAACGAGCCGCGACGGGTCGCGATTCTCCGTCCACTTGGTTACTTCAACCGACTGATGCTGACCCCAAGCTTCATTAAATGGAGTCCAAACAACTATCGATGGATGATTCTCTAACGAGTCAATCATCCGCTCCAATTCAAGCATGAACTGTTGGTGCGGTTCCGCAGGCCAAGCGGCATCCTGCGGATCGGGAGCCAAACGAGTCCATGGCGGACTTGCTCCGCCGCTTACCTGATCCTGCCAAACCAACATCCCCAATCGATCACAGTGGTAGTAGTAACGCCGTGGTTCGACCTTGATGTGTTTCCGAATCATATTAAATCCAGCATCTTTGAGATATTGGATATCAAACAACATCGCTTCATCCGAGGGAGGCGTCAGCAATCCATCGGGCCACCAGCCTTGGTCCAACGGCCCCCAGTGAAAGAGTGGCTGCCCGTTTAAGGTCATCCGCAGGTGCCCAGCTTTGTCTCGCACTTTCCCGATCGTTCGAATTCCAGCATAGGTTTCAATCGTGTCAACAACCTGGCCAGATTCACCTAATAACTGAACCTTGATTTGATATAGATAAGGCGAATCGGGGCTCCAGAGCTTGGCATTTGGGATCGTCATGGAAACTTCCCTCGACGGCGTATCCGCGGTGGCAACCTCCTTCTCACTATCAAAAACGCTCACTTTCAAACGAGGTGATGCCATTTCGCGACCAGCGAAGTCAACGTGCAGATGAATGGAACGGCTCTCCGCATCCGTCTGGATCGTGACGTCTTCGATGTAGGAATCCGCAACTTGCTCCATCCAGACCGTTTGCCAGATTCCGGAAACGCGCGTGTACCAAATTCCGTTGGGTTGCAGTGCCTGCTTACCTCGCAGCTGCCATTTTTCGGTGGCATCTTCCACGCGCACCACCAAGTGATTCTGTCCGTCTTGCAGGGCTAGTGAAACATCCACCGAAAAGGGATCGTTCCCTCCTACATGGGTTCCAACATGGCGACCGTTCAAAATGATTTCGGCGTGGTAATCCACCGCTTCGAAGTTCAGTAAAGTTCGTTTTCCGGCGGCCTTGGTCGCTATAAAAGTACGCTGGTACCAGAGCGCCTCATCATCGCCCAGCAAATACTGAACGCCCCCTAGTTTCGATTCCAAGGAAAAGGGAACCAAAATTGGTCCGTCCCATTTGGCGGGAACTTCTGTTTGCTTGATCGATGTGATCGCGTATTGCCACTCGCCGTTCAGGTTCACCCAATCCGGACGCCGAAGCTGTGGCCGCGGATACTCGGTCCAGGCATTTTCAGGCGTTAAAGTAGCCCCCCACTGCGTCAACAATTCCGACGCAAACGGCTTCGTCATCCGTGGTGGCTTTGGAAGGACAGGAACCGCATCCACATCGATAACATGAACGTCAATAAACTGCCCGCCGTTATTCTGCCGACAGTGAACCGCCAGAGTGTTTACTCCAGACTTCAGGACCTGCTGATCTTCTGGGGACAATTCAACGATGTCGTAGCGATCCGACCAACCTTTCAAAGAGGCAACTTGCTTCCCGTTCAGATAGACAACGGCGTCTTCATCATGATGAATCAGAAGTGCGGATCGCTTCGGAACGTTTAAGACTCGAAAAGATTTCCGGAGCCAGATTTGGCTGGTATCCCAAACGGTGCCGATCCTTGCCGCAGGGGTCCCATGCGTTCCAAAGCCAGCGGTGCCGGTCGCCCAAGATGAATCCTCAAAATCAACTTTGGACCACCCGCCAGCCGGCGGCTCGAACGTGTATTGCCAAACATCCTCCACCGGTATTTGCGCAACCGCGGTGCTCTCCCACGGAAACGAGCCAACGGAGCAGAAAGCAAGGATCCAGAGAAACGTGAGACGTTGCATGAAACGACCTAGGTATTGAGAACCGTGAACCAGTTCCTTCAGCATCGCCGCATCCAGGAGAACAAACAATGAGACTCTGCGTTGTTTTCCTGAGATATATTATCACGCACTTTTCAAGACTGAACGGTCTTTCGGTACTCTCCAGGCGTCATCCCTTGAGATCGTTTAAAGACAACATGCATGTATTCAGGGTGTTCAAATCCGCATCGCATCGCAATTTGTTCCGCGGTTAGATCCGAACTGGCCAATAATTCCCGCACCCTCTTTATCTGGACACGGCGGATTTCTTGTTGCGGAGTCCGCCCCAAGTACTTCCGAAGACTTCGCTCCAGCGTGCTTCTGGATACCGCGACATTTTGCGTGATATCCGTGACGGTAATCCCGCGACAGGCATGTTCACGGATGAACGTAATCGCTGCGGCGACTTCGGCATCATCAATGGCGACAACATCGGTCGACTGACGAACACAGATGCTTAGCGGTTCGATTTCCTCATTCGCTACAGGTGCCTTCCCTTGCATCTGGTCCATCAACAGTTCAGCCGCTCGGAATCCAATCCCTTCAGCATTTGGGATGATGCTAGAAAGCGGAGGGTGGCAGAGCTGGCAAAGCAATTCATCGTTGTCGACGCCGACAACGGCCACTTCTTCAGGGACCTTCCGCTGTCCCACGAAACAAGCATTGAGAACATGTTGAGCTCGAATATCACTGCAAGCCATTATCCCAAGCGGGGTTGGCTGGGCGACGATCCATTCAAGCAACTGTTGGTTTTCCACGTCCCAAGTATTTGCCGATCGACCTTCCCATAACGATTCGTAGACCTGGCATTCATATCCGGCATCTGCCAAGGCCGACCGAAAGCCAACCAACCGGCGTTCCGACCAAGCTTCCGATTGAAAGCCACAATAGCCGAAATTCTGAAAACCTCGATCGAGCAGATGGTTCGCAGCCATTCGCCCAATGGCGTCATCGTTGGAACGCAAAGAGACGAAGTCGTAGCCTCGACCACGATCGGTTAGATCGACGAAGGGGACCCCCGTCGCGGCGATCGCATCGGCCAGCTTGGGAGTCGTCGCACGGGAAATGATTCCGTCGCCATCCCACGTCCTCAGCCACGCGGGAGGTTTTGCTGAAAGCTCACGCTGCTCTAAGAACACAGCCCATTCATCGTGCAGTCGCATGAACCGCAATACCCCTCGCAGAAGATCCCGACCATAGACACTGGAAGTCTCAATGATCAAAGCGACGCGTCGAGGCTCAAACGGTTTCGCAGCAGACGAGGTACTCAAAGTAGATTCGATTCATCAACAGGTTCGGGGACAAATGCTTGTCAGCTACTTTCATCCCCAGCATACCCTAAAAATCGAACTCAGCACCAAAGACGGCCCCATGAAAGAAGATGTCTTCATCGTTTCCGACATACGCTCCGTATCCGGGAACGACGACAGGAGAGATCTGACTAGGCACGGTTGCGACGTTCGCGAGGTACCAGAACTCGTAGCCGGCCGTTAGTGCCAGGGCGGGTCCAACTCGGTATCGGAGCGATCCGCCGATCTCGATCATTCCGGTCAGGCCTGTGTCTTCTTCATACGCGGTGATCGTACGTTGGTTGCCGGGATTCACTGCATCGCCGTTCACAAAGGAAGTGCTCGAATCCGCAAAATTGATGAACGCTCCGGCTCGCGATCGGAACAACGACCAGAGTCTTTCTCCCAGCGGATACGCCAAATCCATTCCAACCTGAGCCCCCAACAGATCGTTTTCTACCGAGTTTCGCACGGAGCTTAACCCAGCACCATTCGTACTGTTGAAACCAAAGTCTTCCGAGTAATCGATGTAACGAAACCCGTAAAGCATGTTAACGACGTCCCAACCTCGGTAGGTTCGGTTCATTTCAAAACTATGAAATTCAGCTTCGTATCGCAGGCTTTGAAAATCAGCGTTTGCGAAAGTATCCACGTTTACGGTATTCGCCGGATTGACCAAGTCGGTCGTCAGGACAGAATCCAAATTCCCAGGATTGGTTATCGAACCAGAATTTCCCCAATCGAAGATGCCCGAATAGACAAACTCGTATCCATCTAAGCAATCGAATGTCCGCCCCAGCGTCAACCGAGTCCCCAGTTCATAGTCGAATTCAGATAGCTGAAAATTGCGGCTGAGCGTTTGGCCTTCATCGCCTGAACGCTTTATGTACAGGGCTTCTGCGCGAAAGTAGTAACCCGGTGCACAGCCGCCGAAACAACCTAAACCGTTGTAAGCACCTGCGGCGCCCGCACACTGCGAGCAAGCACAATCGCTTGGATGATGCCCGGAATGTCCATGAAGAGGACCGTGTCCGGCACCGGTTGCAACGCCAGAACCGAGAGCCGATGAACGCTCAAGCGGCTGATTTGTTTGGGCATCATACAATGGGATGGACTGACCGGTTTCGTTATCAATTGAACGGATAATCCGCTCACCCGGTGCTAGTTGAATCCCTTCATGTCCTCCGGCAAGTCCGCTCTCTTGAGCATTTGCGGAAGCTGCACAGCACACGCTCATCCCCATCAAAGTGGAAAAGACAAAGCGTCGGAAGTTGCTCGTCATTGTGGATCGATACATTTTATTAACCTCTAGGCAAAACGGCATCCCGACACTTCAAGCCGCCGGATTGAACATTGAGTGGAGCAAACAGAAGAATCAAAAAGGGAATATCAACGTACTAAGAGTTGATCAACAACAGGCACCAAGCAGGCTTTGCGGATCAACTGCAAAATCTGTCTTGCTTGAGCGTCATCCGCAACTTGGCCGGTCACAACCAACCGTGCTGAGGACACCGAAACCTCCACATCGGACGCAGCGAAATTCGCTGCCAACACCCGGTTCAATTGCGTCGCAGTCTGAACCAATTTGTCAGCCTCTGTTTCCAAATGCTGAACATTGACTTGGTAACGGAGAGGTTGGTTTGCAGGTGTCGATTCGAGCCACACCATCAGTCGTGTCTGGCCCTGCATCTGACCGATAATTCGCAACTCCGAACTTCCCACCGAAAGCACTTGGCAGATCGATGGATTTTCTATTCGGAAGTGTTTGAGGCTACCGTCTAACGTTAGTGGCTTCACATCGGCGGCATCCATGGAAATTACAGTAGGCCTTGAAACCGCAAATCCCATCTGTTTCGCAGCACTCTCGGGATTCGATTTTTCCACATCCGTCAGTGATAGTGACACCTGTGCATTTTCACGCACGATTTCCGCTTCAGGGGTGACCGGCAAAGCCTCCTCCGACGCGATCACCGATTCCTCCATGGGCGCCGGCGTCTCAGGCTTCGATGCTTTCACTCGGAACAGCTTACCAAACGCCGATTGTGCGGATTTCGGTTTTTCCACATCCGTCAGTGATAGTGACATCTGTGCATTTTCACGCACGATTTCCGCTTCAGGGGTGACCGGCAAAGCCTCCTCCGACGCGATCACCGATTCCTCCATGGGCGCCGGCGTCTCAGGCTTCGATGCTTTCCCTCGGAACAGCTTACCAAACGCCGATTGTGCGGATTTCGGTTTTTCAACTTCCTTCAGAAGAGGACGAGGCTCCTCTGCCAACGCTGCTGGAGGCAAAGCTTCCGCGGTCGGAACGGGGATAAATTCGGTAGGCATCGTTGCAAATTGATTGCGATGGATTGGCAGGTCGGCTTCACGTGAGGCGATGATCAAGCCTTTGTTCGGCGACTTATTTTCAGACGTCCCTTGAGACGCGTCGGACATCGTCAGAGTGATCGCCTTTCGTTTCGGCAACGGTGAACTTAGTTGCATCGTAACCGGCTCGCTATCACGTTTGGGAGCCTGAACATCACTGCTTGGTTCCATATCCCCAAGTGACATTTTCAATGCTGACTTATCGGATAGCGACAGGGATACCGGCAGCCGAACCTGATCGGATAGATGTCGGTTCACCGGTGCAGAATCTGGTTCCGGCGAAGCAACCGCTCCACTCGGCTTCAGTTGTAATCTGGACTTTGGCACATGGTCCGGGCTGGAGAGCGCTCGCAGTCGCATTGTCGTCCGAGGACGCACCAATTCGACCGTACCATCGGTCGACAGCAACGGCGGTTCCCATAGATGTTCCGGAATTCCAACCGATGCGGCAGCGGTAGTTTCCGCTGGCGACTTGGAGTTCTGTGATATCGGCAACAGGTCAGCCAGCGCCTGATCAAGTTTCAATTTTGTCGGCTGCCGCTGTCCCGAGACCAAAGAGATCTCGTCGGCTACGGGCGGAGCGGTTTTGCAGTATGGATTCGGATGTGCCCCAAGTCCTTGGTCAGCTTCTGGTTTTAAGATCCCAGTAGAAGCATCCGACTTGTATGGTCCGACATTCACCGGCAGCAAAGGCAACACACCCTTCGATTTTTCGACCGGCGAGTCTGCTGACACCACAGGGGTTGCTGTTGCAACCACTATCGCAGCGATAGTAGCCCTCAACACTTTCCGGGTGATTCGTCGTTCATGTTTGCTAGAAAGCATGCCGCATCCTTGGCCTTCAATGGTCCGATTGACGCGCCCCCCATGGCACATCTTTGGATTTAAATCCTGCCAGAGTCGGCAGGTCATCCCGTCTAGATATCGGACTTGGCCCTGTCAAGCATTAACGATTCTGCGGACTGCTCTGGTAAACGGAGTCACGCACCCCTCTGCCGGCGGGCCTCGCAAGCCAGTAGGGCGGCGGCCACCGAAACGTTGAAACTGTCTGCGATACCACTCATTGGAATCGTGACTCCCTGCGAATCCCAGTCTTTTCCAAGGCCATCGGCTTCGGCACCGACGACCAAGGCAATCGGGTTGGTCATCTCGGCTTGCCAAAGCGTCTGAGTCGCATCGACGCGAGCGGCCAAACAGCCAATTTTCTGCTCAGCCAAAAATGCTCGGACTTCCGGCCCCGTTGCAGCGACCACCGGAAGCTGAAAAACCGTTCCCAAGCTTGCCCGAATCACATTGGGATGAAAAAGATCGGTCGCACAGTCACTGCATAAAACAGCATCGACGCCGAAAGCATCGCAGGACCGAAGGATCGCCCCGAGGTTCCCTGGCTTTTCAATTTGATCCGCAATCAACAAGAGCGGAATCGCTGGCAAGCGAAGCGACTGTAGCTCCCGTGAGGGAGTCGCAAAGAGGGCCACGACCCCTTCGTTTCGTTCGCCGTAGGCCACTTTTTCAAACACTCCCGAGGCCACCAACGTCAGTTTCTGTTCTTTCTGAACCGCCGAAACCCAAGCGGGCAGGGAAGCACGAGACGATTCAAATCGCCCCGCTTCCACGAACAGTTCGACCAGTTCGATACCAGCGTTCAAAGCTCGGCCGGTTTCACGCCAGCCGTCGACAAGAAACTCCCCCGATTTACGACGATAACGTCCCGTTCGCAGGCGTGCTGCGTGTCGCAAGCGGGGGTTCGCACGACTGGTTAGTGGTTCCACGTTCTAGCCTCTCAGTACAGGACAGACATCGAACCATTGGCGTCCTTGCTCCGTCATCCACTGAGTACATTCCTGCGGTCCCCATTCCCCTTGAGGATAGACTTGCAGTGGAGGAGACGCGGGACTTCGCCACGCAGCCAACAACGGATCGATGATTCCCCAGGCAAGTTCGACCTCGTCACTACGAGCAAACAAGCTTGCGTCCCCATTCATTGCATCTAGCAATAAACGTTGGTACGAGTCAGGCATCCCTTCCTGTCCGCCATCCTGCTGGAAACGAAAATCAAGCGAACTAAGCTTCGTTTTCAGTTCGGTATCGGGGACCTTGGTTTGAAAATGCAGCTGGATACCTTCGGCGGGCTGAACCTGGATTACCAATTGATTTGCAGTTGGGATTCGCGTTTTGGATCCGAGCAACAAATGGGGTGCTTCCTTAAACTGGATCACAATCTGCGTGGTTCGACACGACATCGCCTTGCCGCTACGCAGATAAAATGGCACGCCTTGCCAACGCCAGTTATCAACGTGCAATTTCACGGCCGTAAAGGTTTCCGTTTGGCTGTTTTTGGGAACCCCTTCTTCCTGAAGGTACCCTTCATACTGCCCGCGCACGGATTCCGAGGCAAAATCGCCACCGGTCTTCGGGCGGACGCTATGCAGGACCTTCACCTTTTCATCGCGGACCAAGTCTGCATCAAAGCGAGCCGGTGGCTCCATCGCCGTGATCATCATCAACTGAAGCAGATGGTTCTGCACCATATCACGGAGCACCCCAGCGGTTTCGTAATATCCGGCGCGTCGACCAACGGGTACCTCTTCGGCTACGGTAATTTGCACGTGGTCAATGAAATGGCGATTCCACAGCGGTTCAAAAATACTGTTTGCGAACCGTAGGACAAACAGATTCTGAACGGTTTCTTTGCCCAGGTAGTGGTCGATGCGATAGACCTGATCTTCACGAAATACGCGATGTGTCGCGATATTCAACGCCTTCGCTGAAGCGAGATCGGTACCGAATGGTTTCTCGATGATCACACGACGATCCCCATCGGAATCATCGTTCAGCCCCGCCGCCCCCAATTGAGCGATCGCTTTTTCGTACAATTGAGGCTTCGTCGAAAGATAATAGACCCGTTCTACCGGCCCTTCTGGTTCGATCGATTTGAGAAAATCGGCCAGCTTATGAAAGTCGGATTCTTCCTGGATATCACCAGGCTGATAGAAAATTTGCTCGCGAAATGCCCCCCACACGGAATCATTAAACGCATCCCCCACATACTTTTTAGTTGTTACTTCAAGCTGTTCACGCCATGCTTCATGCTCAAAGGCACTCCGCGAAACGCCAACAATTTGGGTCCCTTCTGGCAAGCGTTTCTTTTGAAACAACCGATAGATAGCCGGGATCAACTTGCGGCTGGTCAAATCACCAGACGCCCCGAAAATTACAATCGTGTGAGCCATGTTTCCAAGTTGGGTTAGGAATTCCGATATATGCTTTTGCAAGGGTTAAGCAAGTGCCTTCGAGCTACTGTAGCCCGAATGCGGTAAATCGACCATAGCTATGGTTATTCGAGCTTGCAGCCAACGATCCTAACTGGGATATTTACGGCGACTCCACAACCACTCGGCTCGACTGAGGGCCATTTAGCACCCGTAAAGCCAGGAACCAGCCCGTTGCCTCAGCCTCTTCAAGAGTCACCTCCAGACGCCACTGAGCAAGTTCAGTTACGTGCCCAGCACTACAACGCTGAAGTCATCGAAAGGATCGACTGTCACGAAAATTTGGCGAGGTTTCGTATCCGCTGCGATACCCCTCACGCGCCTTTTCAGCCCGGACAATATGTTGCGTTGGGGATGGGGTACTGGGAATCGAGGATCCAGCCCTCCCAAAGCGAGACCGTCCCGCCCAAACGGCTGCGGAAACTGGTCCGTCGCGCCTATTCAATTTCCTGTCCGATGCTAGATCAGCAAGGAAATCTGGCCGCCTGCGATGACGTTGACTACTTGGAATTCTACATCACGCTGGTCCGTGAAGCCGGAACGGCCGACGGCAAACCGCCAGCATTAACCCCGCGACTATTTCAGCTACACGCCGGGGATCGATTGTGCGTTGAATCCAAAATCGTGGGACATTACGTCCTCGGAGGCGTTCAACCGGACGATACGCTCCTGCTGATTGCAACCGGAACCGGAGAAGCTCCTCACAATGCGATGGCCGCCCGTCTGCTGCGCGATGGGCATCGCGGCAAGATCATCATGGCCACAACAGGGCGATACCTGGGGGATTTCGCCTATCGCGAAATCCATCAAAAACTGATGCAGCAATACCCCAATTTCCTCTCCTTGAATTTCACCACCCGCGAACCTGCCAACATTGATCCAGATCACCCTCACTACGTCGGCAAGCAATACATTCAAGATCTGTATCAGTCGGGGGAACTAGCAACCATCTGCCAAACGGAACTGACTCCGGCGACCACCCACGTCTTCCTTTGTGGCAATCCCGCCATGATCGGGTATACGCCACCCGGCGCCCCGCCGCTCAAGGCACCGGGGATGTTGCAGATTTTGCAGGATGCAGGGTTCGTCCATAACGATGAACCCGCAGGCGTTGGCCACATCCGATTCGAAAAATACTGGTAACCGTTTCTACGGCTGCCGCAAATCAGCGGTGACGAATGGTTGCGGCTCTGAATCGCTGGCCGCCCATGTCAGGGTTAGCGAATCGTCCGCCTCCGCTTTCAGGCAGGTCAGACGAATCGGATGCCACCCCTTTGCTAAACGGATCGTCCCGGTAACGTCAGACCCAGCTTCGTACTGAGCATCCGCATCGATAACCGCGGCATCGTGGATACGCAGGAATGCTCCGCGACTGGTCGATAGGGTAAAGGTGTAATCACCGTCCGCAGGCACTTTGAAGTAGCCACTCCACTCCACGGCACCTGTCGCGATAGAAATCTGCTTCAGATCGATATGATCAACCGTCCCGATTTGATCGGGCGTCTGGCCCTGCAAGCTTGGAACATAAGCAAACGAGCCATTCCGGGCCCGCCAATGAAGCCCTTCCGCGATCGATTCTTCTGGCAAACCGTCCACCGCTGGAACCAGTGCATCATCGTAAGGCCGTTTAGCCGATGGATTGGGGCGTCGCAATTGAAGGACCCTGTCCTGCATCTTCTGCTGCAAACGGCGAAATCGATCGGAGGTGCCAGCCAGGTTGGTACGTTCTTGGGGATCTTTCGCTAGATCATAAATTTCAAAGGGGTCCTTCGCAGACTGAATGTTCACGCGGATCCCCTTAAATCCATCCACATGCACAACTTGCATTTGGCGACGCTTCTGCCCGCGATGGAGAGGAGCAAAATCGGAGTAATTTGGCGTCGCACCGTTATTTACATATTCGACGTAAATCGTGCTGGGAGTCTGCTTACGGTTTCCTTGCAACGTTGGAAGCAACGAAACCCCGTCGCTCCGGGCAGGGGAAAGGGCCCCTGCGATTTCGGCAAAGGTTGGCATCCAATCATGGAACTGCGAAGGAGCATGCGTCACCTGACCGGGCTTGATATGACTTGGCCACCAAGCAAGTGTCGGCACCCGAATCCCGCCTTCCAACGTATCCCGTTTGATCCCGTCAAAACGACCATACGATTTGAATGCTGTCGGGTCGTACTTCACATTGCTTAGATAAGATTCTCGGTGGGGGCCGTTGTCGCTACTAAACACAACCAAGGTGTTTTCGTCGATACCCAAATCCTGCAACGTCTGCAGTAAATCGCCAACCGCGGAATCAATCCTTCGCACCATGGTGGCGAATCGAATAGCACCATCACTCCATTCTTGATCTGCATAATCGGGGTGGCGATAGGAATCGATCGTTCCAACGGCGGTATTGATCATCTTGCCGGGTTCACCAAGCCATTGCAGGCCGCCATTCAATCCACTTCCTTCAGGGTATTCAACCGCAGGAACTTGCAGAGCAGCATGCGGCGTGTCGTACGCCAAGTACAGGAAGAAGGGTTGCTCAGGATGCTGCGTCGCCTGTTTCGCGATCCAATCTTTGCTGCGAGCGGTGAAGAGGTCCGTCGTATAACAGCCGCTCAGACCTGCACTCACTTCTTGATCATTGTGCCAAACCTCTTTGGGATCTTTGTGGTTTGGGCTGTCACCGGCAGGGTAAGGGTTCGCTGGGTAATGCAAATGACCGTCCCTGTGGCGAACGTAGCCATAGAATTCATCGAAGCCTCGTTTGGTCGGATACCCGGGCCAGCTATCGGCGTCGGATCCGTCTCCTTGCAATCCATATTTACCGATCAAGGCTGTCTTGTAACCAGCATCTCGCATGACAGTGGCTAACGTGTGATTGTTTTCCAACATCTTGTCGAACTGGTTATCCCGTACGACCGCGTGCCCTTGGTGCACACCCGTCAAAAGCGTACTTCGGCTGGGCGCACAAACCGGGGCAGGGCAGTAGTGCGCTCGAAGCTGCAATCCTTGCTCGGCCATCTTGTCGATGTGCGGCGTCTTCATATGAGGGTGATTGGTTAGCTGGTTTTGATAAAACACCCCCAGATCTCCCCAGCCCAAATCATCACACAAGATAAAGATCACGTTGGGAGCACGTTGCTCGGCAGCCCGTGCCAACCCGGTCGTGAAAACGATCAACAAGAGAGAAACGATTCGAAAAGAAAACATGCTGGACTCGCAACGCGCTGGATACTTAGAAATTTTGCTGGATCTTCCAAGCCCCCAATCTACTCCGATCGGAGCGAAAACGGAAACGTGACAAACAGATCCCCTTCAAAAAAGGGAACCTCATGCCACAGGCGGGCCAGCAAGCCAGGCTAAACCGCTAATTGGATTGCCAGGCAACCGACTGAAGAACCGGCACGATCCTGCCAGTCCCCCTTCCAAACGGTTTCACCCTATTAGGTGAGGCAGCAGAAATTGCGAGAGGAACACCATAAACCAACAAAAAACCTAGACTTCAGCCGAACTCACCTATCCGTCCTACTGTGGAAACATTCCAATGTTCGCCGATCGAACCCGCTCGCTCACCAAATCCCTGGCGTATCCACTAGCCAGCGTATTGGCGTTGGGTTCGGTAGGTGGGTGCGGACATTCGGCCAGTGATCTGATTCCCTTGGCCTTAGAACATGCCCCTCCTTCGGTTCGCGAAACCTACGCAACAAAGGGCAGTGTCCCTGTCGATCCCTCCATGGTCACGATCGATTATCCGTTTCCCGAGCGAGAAAATCCTTTTCTATTCCCCTCCGAAACCGTTGTCATCCAGCCCGTAACCGCCAAGATGACAGATATCCGCGTCTTGGGCTTTGTCAAAGTCGATCGCCCCCGTGTCCTCCTGCAAGTTAAGAATGTGTCCCGAACATTGGCGGTCGGGGAAACAACACAGGGTATTGAGGTCGTATCGATCGATCCTCCATCGGTCAAATTAAGGCAAGGTAATTTGACCTGGAACGCCTCGTTGTTTGATTGATACGCGCGTTCATCAACGTTAGAAACGGACAGGCGAATCCAGCCGTTCGGAATAGTCTTGAACGGGTTGGTCACGAGCATACCCACCAACCGAACGATCGGCCGTTTGGTATAGCGGTTCACTCTGCTTGGGTCCAAACCGCGATTCTTGCCGCTGCGGCATGACCGTTGGGTCCACCCTCATACCGGGCAACATACTGGGGTCCAGTACATCTCCCTCTGGCAAAAAGCCCGCAGGTAAGCTCTCAATTCCAAAGCCGCCGATCATCGCCATCTGTGCCGAACCACCGCCATTCACTCTTCGCGGCGGGCAATGGTAGGGGCAATTGGGGTCGCCACAATCGGGAATAAACGGCCGCAAATCGGCACGTGGAATACGATCCAATTCCAGACCTCCAACACAGATCGCCGCCTGCTCACGTGGAGTTGAATTATCGTAGGGACCGACAATTTCTGGTTTGATAAATACGATCAGTTCGCTTTCCACAACTTCGGTTTCGTGGCTGCGAAACAGCCCACCGACATAGCGCATGTCTTTTAACCAAGGAACGCCTTTGACTTTTTCATTGACACTCTTTTGCCTCAGTCCCCCGAGCACGAAGGCTTGTCCATTGCTAACGCGAACGCTGGTATTGGCGGTCCGAGTGTCAATGATCGGTTGCCCATTTAGATTCCCGGTAAGGACACTGAACTCGGTTTGGACCACCATCTGAACCGTCCCATCGCGACTGATCCGCGGGGTAACGGTCAGAATGATCCCTGCTTCTTCGAATGTAACCGAAGAGAACGTGGCCGCAGAATCGCCCAACTGACCAATGGTCGTCACGGGTATCTTCTGCACGATCTTCATGACAGCCTCATTGCGATCCGAAACCGTAATGGTCGGGTCGGCTAACAACTTGGCACCCTCGGCGGAATTCAAGGCATTGATCGTGACGCCAAGATTGAATTTATCTTTAAGCATAGAGATCGCCATATTGGTTCCCTCCAACGTTGCCCCATCGGCAACGGTCGCCAGCAAACCACTACCTGCACTGGTAGTCAAACTGCCGTCGCCCGAACCATGAGCCCAATCGATTCCCAAGTTGGCGATGTCATCCAAACTGACGTCATAGATCAGTGCAGTGATCCGGACCTGCGGGCGAGGGCGATCCAGCTGATTCACTATCTGCGAAGCAAGCCGAAGCTGTTCGGCGTCGCCGCGCACGATGATCCGATTTTCCTCCGCATACAGACTGATAATTGTCGACGGATCGACCGCCCCCTGTAAGGCTTCGACCAAATTTTCAGCATCGGTGAACTGAGGCGTAAAGTAAATGATCTCGCCGCCGGACAAATCGCCCGGCTGGGGGTTCGTTTCTCTGAACGCCACATCCCCCGGCGCGATCGTTTCAATTTTCGCTTCACTCAAAGGGACAGTACGATACCGTTCTCCCGATGTCCCCAACTGCCCAAACAAGGCTTCAATCCGATCAACACGTTCGGCCGAATCGAGAACAAAAATCGTTCCCGTTCCGCTGATCGGCCGAATCTGACCTCTGGAGCTAAGCAGTAGCCGAGCGGCTTCAACCATTTCGGTTGGATCCTCGACGCCTCGAGGAAGGGTAACAACGCGCGATGCAAAGGTCGCGTCATCCTGTCCGACCTGACCGCTGGGCAAGACAACCAAACTACTGCCTGTTTGCTTGTATGCGTAATCGTTTGCTGAAAGCACTGCGCCCAGGACTTCGGCCAGTGGCACATCTTGAAAACTTCCCGTGACCTCGCCATTGATATCTCCGCCAGCAACAATGTTCACTCCCCAAACATCGCTGATCGAAAAGATCACTTCAGAAAGTGGACTCTTACGGAACGTAACGCTTCCCGGTGTCTTTAGGATCGATTCAACATCACGGTTGGTCGAGCGTGACGGAGGCGGATCGACGACCACAGCCGGTGGTTCTAAGAGGTCCGTTGACGTCGGAGAGGGTAACGTCAGCGTCTGGGCATGAGAACGCAACGGAAAAACGATCAGCACGGAAATGACACATCCCACCCATATCAAAAAGATATGGTGACACCTGTCACTGCGCTGTCCTTTTGCTGCGCCATCCATGGCGATCCAATTTTGTTAAATCAACTATCAGAACAATCCGACGTGCTTTCACCTTCATGGAACTCTCTAAAAATCGTCTTGCGTCTCTGCTTGCCGTTTCACCAGTCCATACAACGTCGCCCGAAGGCTCATCTCAACCTCTCCGCGCTGATCCACCAACGACAAGTTCATCACGTCGGTGGTCATCAGGAATTGCTCTTGCGACAACGCCTGCAAGACTTTTTGGATCGCTGCCAAAAGCCCTTGAACCCGCAGTTCCAATGTGTAGACATGCAGATCATATCCCGAGGGAATCTGATCCATGCTAAATCCTGGCTGTCGAGGATCATCATTCGTTTCAGCCCAACTGCGAACCGCCGTTGGACTTAACTGTGTTTTCCGTAATTGGCAATCGGCGTCCCGAACAATGTTAATGATTCGGTCGCGAATCTCCGCGATCCGATCGTCACTGACCTCGCGAGGCTGCAGTTCATTTAACAGATTTACCACTCTTTGTTCCGCACTTCGGAGAGATTGCGTACGAATTTGTGTCGCATCCCACTGTTGCTGTAACTGTTGCATATCACGCACCTCCGATTCAAGCGTAAGGTACTCATCGACTAATCGAATACCAAACAGAAGCACAGTACCTATCGCTCCGAATAGGACGATCGCCCAGATATAACGAAAGTACCGATTACGCATGAGGGGACTCACTATGGGGGGTAGTGTCGTTGAGCATACGAGTACGAATTTTGATTTCAAATCGGATCTGACCGTCCGATCCATCGCCACTGGTGCTTTGCAGCGCGACCTCTTCGATCAAAGGCAAACGCCTGAGGTATCCAATAATGTCAAAGACCATGGTTTCATCATGCAGTGCACCATCGATAAGAATCTCATTTCCCGATAACCACCGCAATTCGTTGATCTTTGCCGAATCGGGCAAGCATCGGGTGATTTGATTTAGCAGTACGTGCCACGGGGTTTCCTGAGTCATCCAATCGATCTGTTTCAGATGATTGGTCAGCGCCCGATTCTGCATTAACTGGCCCATACGCACCTGTGCTTCATCCAGTTGGGATTCAACATTTTGTGTCATGGTATTCATGTCCTGCAGTGCGTTTCGCTTTTTAGCGACCAAAGCCCACATCGGTAAAAGGATCGCGGCAGCAACCAAAATGGGGGCTAAAAGTCGCAGGACCATTGCAGAAATGCTCAGATCCGAATCCCGTCGGACTTGACTTAATAAATCCGCGATCAGCGGTTCCGCAGCATCGTCAATCAGCGGCAAAACGGCAGCGACTGCGGCGATTTTATTATCTTGGGTCTGCTGAGTATTCAACCGATACAGACTAGGCAATTCAGGAATCTGCATCACAGAGACCTCTAATTCATCCTGACCTCGGAACGTTGCGATTGCCTCACTGACCATTTGAGGTGCACCACAGACAAGCAGCTGTTCTAGATTGCCGGCAGCGACCTCTCGATGTCGGTCACAAAACCTTCGCAGTCGTGAAACGTGACCTAGCAGGACATTTCGAAGCCCCTCAACAGACCGTGCTGCGACTGGACGATAATCAAGAAGCAAACGACCTTGGTAAGCGATTCCAATATCCCATTGATCTCCTGAACAGTCCGCAAGCAAAATCGGTTGCTGGTCTCCCATCCCACCGCGCTCAACCAGCCGGGCCAACGAAACCAGCGAAGGTTCAACCCATGTGACGCTCATGTCCGCGTAACGGAGCGCCTGGTAGATCTCTTGAATCAGGACACGATTTCCGACCGCGGTGACCGAATAATCAACTTCGGGGTTCAGTGTCTCTCGAGCGTAACCGGTAATCTTTTCTCCTGGCCCTAAGGAGAGATAACGCTGGATACGACCGTTAAGCGAGCGGGTTTCTTCGTCGACGCGATCGGAAGGCCCCATCGCAACTCGAGTCACACAGAAATGACCATCCAAAGATACGGCAACGGATTGATGCCGCATTTCCCATTTCGACGCAAGTTCGACCAATCCCTCACGTAGCTGTTGAGCACCTTCTTCTTGGAACCAGCCAGCCTCGCCACGATTGAAAACTTGGTCGATTTCTAGTTCATACACGCCATCGGACCCCTGCGTTGCAACGGACAATTGCAACACGTTCTCGGCGATCCGCAAACCGAATACACGCTTCGATTGGGTTTTCGATTTGATTCGATTGTTCATTTTGGGCATACCCTAGTTTTCGTATTGAAACGTAGGTTGCGGTATTACCTCATGACGCCCGAAAAGAAAATTTCACCGGTCCAATGAAGGCCTCTTTTTATTGCGAAAGATCGCGGTGAAACAACGTGCAGGCGATCGCGAACAATCAGCGACAAAACCCTGGCAGTCATCACAACCGGAACCGAATGGGTTTATCCTCCAGCAATCGCCTGCAGGCGAAGATACCAATGAAAAACGACGCCTCATTTTTAAAGGAGACGTCGTTTGCAAATTTCGGATCGTTCTGTTCAAGCGTTACTGAACAGCTGGCTTTTCTTTTTTGACTTGAAAGCCTTTCACAAAAGTCTTATCTCCAAAGAGCATCGCGATCTGCTTATCACCTTCTTCGCTGGATGCCTTTTTCAAGCATCCACCACAGCAGAAACCAACTTCTACGTTGGCAACCTTTACCGATTTATCGGCAGTGACGGGCTGACCCGAGAAAGGACAAGCCTTCTGTTCATACTGTTTGGTCGACACCAACTGATGATTTGCTTTCGGAGCAAACTCTTCAGTGTTGGCTGCAAACTTTGACGCACATCCGCCACAACAGAAGTAGACGTGGCCTTCTTTGTACTCGGCGGATTTGTCTGCCGAGGCCGCTTTTGGCGCGACGACGCATTTCACGCCTTCCAAATTTGGCTCGGTTGCCCAGACTGTCGCTGACGCGACGATTGCAACTGCGAACATCGATGACAGGATCTTACGCATTGATCAACCTTTGTAATTCGAGAGAAACTTGGACAGGCTAAGGATACCAATCTAGACAGCGTTGATAGGAAAAGTCAAACATTGCTTTGATTTTCAAGCCCATCCGCCGGGTTTTGGCCTTCTTCTTGGCGAGCCAGCTGCAGTGCCAAATAGCTCCGCGGCTCCGGTTGTGTCAAGCCAAGTTGTTCCGCCAACCGCTGCAAAGCCGCTTTTGCTGCCGGGACTTCTGCGTCGCAGGAGGCGAGTACTTCTAGTTCGCTGTACGATCCCACCTCAGGAATCTGGTCAATCGTGACGCAAACCGCATGCTCATCCCAGGTTATCGCTAGGCTTTGCCTGCGTTTCTGGACGGTTGTCACAGGTTGGAACCCAAGGGCCACAAACAGGGTGAACAGATTACTACCATCTTTGTCCTCTCCCTCTAACAGCCATTCCAATTCCTGCCGAACCTTGACCGGACCACCCTGTTTAGGCCCCTTATAGGTCACCCTGGAATGCCCATCGATTCGGCGAATCCGTAAAGCTTCCGTCGTTTCTGCAAAATTCTTGCAAGGATGAGCGAAGTAAGTATCCGCATGGTCTTCCCAGGGAACGTCGTCCGCGGCGCCCAGGGCAACGATTTTTTTCCGGAAGGTATCCGGGTCCGAAATCCGGTACTTCAGTTCAATTTCATACATGGTGTTTCTTTCAGTACGGGTTCTCGGTGATTCAGTAATCGCCGTGAAACGAACAATTTACAAATAGCAGCGATGCTTTTCAGGCCGCCACCGGATGCGGACGTTGTTGTCGAGATGCAATTCAATTTCCAATCTTGGCTTCTAGGCAGGCAAGCTGGCATGGAACTGCCTCCAAGCGTCGGGCACATTTCCCTACTCATCCCTACTTAAGGAGCCTCAAACCAAAGCGAGGAGAGGGGGACCACACCACTGCGTTATCGCGTTTGCCGATACATGCCGGATTATGAATCATCACGGCAGAACGCCTCTACTTCTCCATTACCGGTTCCGCAGCAACCGGGGCGAGCCAGGCGGGGTTTCCTTCACTTGTCACCCAAATTCTCTTTTGAAGATCAAAGGCAATGGCCTCAATTTGTCTCAGTTTTGGCATCGCCAACGAGAGTGGGTCCGAACGCAACGTAGTTGACCAGTCTTCGGCGACTTGCTTTTTGTGAAACAGAACCGCATTCAAATAGCTTCCGATCACCATCGATTGACCATCAGCGGAAATATCCATCCCGGTCACCATGGGTAACGGCAAAACGCCAGCACTTGTGGCGGTAACCAGATCATCCGACGCGGCCAGCGGAACGGTTAGCAAATCGCAACTAGGAAGCCAGCGTTTGGTCGCCAACCAGACCAACTTGGTCTTCGGATCGACAGCAATTGCTTCGCAGTCTCTAGCCCCAAATGGATAGCGGACCCGAATGGTCTGGACTTGGCCTTGGAAAAGCCGTCCCGAGTCATCCGGATCGGGTTCCTTGAACCAATGGAGTTTTATGTCGCTCCGCTTTGCATCATTGTCTCCGGTATCGGCAATCACGATGTACGATTGGCCATCGACCTGAAAGCTAGCGAGATCCTCCCAATCGTTCGCTTTGACGCTCATTAAGAACCACCGGCCGGTCGCTTTTCCCTGTCGGTTAAACGCATATAGCCAAGCTCCATCGCCTGAATCGTTGTGAGTCCAAAGCCGATCAGGATTTCGAATCGAGAAAGCCAACCCACTACTTTCGGTCAAACGCGGCTCTGCCAGCTTTACCTTCTCCTGCAGAACGTCCCCGACAATTGGCAAGTTTTCGGTTATGACGCCGCTGCTGGAGGGATTTGATTCATTCTGTGCGACCGCATTTAGAGTCCCTAACCCGAGGAAGGTCCAAAAGACGATGACGGAAATGGCTTTGCCTTGACCATTATCCAAGTAGCGTTTTAGTATCATACGGTTTTTCATCGGCCGCTCGCGGGAATTTTTCATGTCCAGTCCTGACTCCAATCATAAAGGCTTGCCTCCACCGCAGCAGCAAATCGCTGACCGCAGTCCGTGGATCTTTTGGTTAGTGTCCATTTTGACTGTGGGTGGACTGGTCTTTGTGATGCTAACGAACAGCCACAACCCAACAAAGCACCCAGCAGTGGGAAAGCCGGGGCCGGACATTTCCGTGATGCCGCTGATCGGTCAGGCAGCTTCGCTGGAAATATCCCCGACCGAAGGTTCGGCAGAGCCTGTGATCTTGCTCCATTTTTGGGGTACTTGGTGTCCGCCATGCCGGCAAGAATACGCTGAAATCGCTGAAATGGCTTCAGAGGTGACTTTGATGTCTGCCGATGATTTTCGTTTCGTTTCGGTTTCGTGTGAGCCCTCGGTAGGGAGCAACAGCTTTGAATCCCTCCGCACAGCGACCCTTGAATTTTACAGCCAGATCGGAATCGAAATCCCAACCTACTGCGACCCTTACGGACATACACGCGTCGCGGCAGCGAAGGTTTTAGGCCGTCACGGGATGTCGTTCCCCACCACAATTCTGATCGATGGCGACGGAAAGGTCACCGGAGTCTGGGAAGGGTACAGTCGGAATGGCGTGAACCAAATGCGTGAGGCAATCGAATCCGATTTGGCGATCAATTAGAACCGCAGAGTGAATGTCGCCTTTCGCCCCGCGAAAGAACGCTCCCGTAAAGCGACTTTCATGGAGCGAAAGGCGACAATAAAACGGAACAAACCTAAGAAATGACTTCGGGCGCTCCGACTAGAATGGTGTCACTACCATCGTGGAAGTAGACCCGATTTCGGCCCCGGCCCTTGGCTGCATACAACGCTTCGTCGGCTCGGCGAACCAACGGTCCACTGACCATATCGTCACGCAGTTCCGACAATCCGATGCTGATGGTGACCGCAACGGAAAGGTCTCCGGCATCGAGCGATTGAGCGGCCAAAATCTGGCGGGCCTTGTCGGCTCGATCCGCCGCTAATCGCAGCGGTGTCGGCATGATCGCAGCAAATTCTTCGCCGCCGAATCGTGCCACCAGGTAAGCACCCTCTAAGCGTTCTCCGATCAGGGTTGCCACTTGCCGAAGGACCTCGTCACCTGCTTGGTGGCCATACTGATCATTGATTTGCTTGAAATGATCAATGTCAACCAAAGCCAACACGAAGGAGCGACCATTTCCTTTTCGATAGGCCGAGAACATTTCTTCCAGTCGTTGATCGAAAGCCCGGCGGTTTGCCAAACCGGTTAGCCCGTCGGTACGCGCCTCGGAAAGGTAGCTTTCGATTTGCTGCGTCTGTTTGTCTAGCTGAGATTCGGCAGCGTCCAGGCGTTTCTTCAGATCCTTGTTGCTGCGCATGATTTGCTCCAACAACTGCATAACTTTGTTGGGGCCTTCCTGCGATTCCGCTTGAACCGCTTTGGAAATTACATCGAGCTGATCCTGATACCGCGAAACGTTGCCCGAATATTCATGGGTCCAGCTACCCAATTCCTGAAGCAAAGTTAAGACGCGAGTCCGGTCGGCCGCCTGATCGGCCCGAGCCCGTTTTGTCCCGATCCGAACCCCCGCGTACGCCCCTACAACAAGCAACAAAGCACCTATAACTAGGCCAAGTGCAAACAGGGTAAGCGGGCTAATCACAATAAAATCGCTCCGAATCGTACAAAGTCTGCGTCAATATTCAGGATTAGAATGAGCCAACCGGATCGGTATCGACACGCTCACCTCGCGCGATCACCACCACACCTCCGGGACTGATCGTAAATCCACGTTGACGATCCTGTTCGGAATCATAGCCGATTTGCATTCCTGCGGGGATGCATACTCCTTTATCGATAATCGCTCGCCGAATCTTCGCATGACGACCGACGTCGACACCTTCAAACAGGATGCTGTCTTCGACGGTAGCAAAGCTATTGATGCGAACTTCCGGACCAATGATGCTGCGTCGAACACTCCCACCACTGCAAATCGCTCCTTGGCAGACGATGGAATCGAGAGCCTCGCCGCGTCGTTGAGGCTCCCCACCTTCCGACTCGGTATTGTTGCTGCCAAACACAAACTTCGGGGGGGGCACATTCGGTTGGAAACCACGAATGGGCCACGCTTGGTCATACAAATTCAGTTGAGGGTCGACATGGATCAGGTCCATATTGGCTTCGAAGTAGGCATCTAACGTCCCCACGTCACGCCAGTAGGCTTCCCTTTTAATGTCTCCCGTTGCATCTCGATTTTCATCTTTGAAGGGGAATGCGAAAACGCGGTGAGTGCCGATGGCGGTCGGGATAATGTTGGCACCAAAATCATGGCGGCTTTCTTCATTCGTGGCGTCCCGGCAAAGCTGCTCAAACAAGTAACGCGCTTTAAAGACGTAGATTCCCATCGACGCCAGACAGACATTGGGGTCGTCGGGCAGCGGCTGAGGGTTTGCTGGTTTTTCTTGAAAACCGATGATTTGCTGCGATTCGTCGATCTGCATGACCCCAAACTCGCGCGCTTCATCGACCGTTGCTCGCAGTGCACCGACCGTAATATCAGCGTCTTGTTGCCGATGATATTCAACCATCGCCTTATAGTTCATCTTGTAGATGTGGTCTCCCGCCAAGATCACAACATGTTCCGGACGTTCACGCTCGATCGCGTAGATATTTTGATAGACCGCGTCGGCGGTCCCTTGATACCAGTTGTCCGCAATCCGCTGCTGGGGGGGAACGACATCGATAAACTCGTTCAGTTCGCGGCAGAAATAGTTCCGCCAAGCGACGTCCAAATGCCGGTCAAGACTTTGAGCTTTGTACTGAGTCAGCACCAGCATCCGTTTCATTCCGCTGTTCAGACAATTGCTGAGTGCGAAATCAATGATCCGGTACAGCCCCCCAAACGGAACAGCTGGCTTAGCTCGATCGCGGGTCAGCGGCTCTAAACGCGAGCCACGTCCGCCGGCCAAAATAACGGTTAGTGTATCCTGCATGTCCCTCTCCTTGGTTGCAACCGCGTAAATACGTCGAATCCTTAGCAATACATAAAACGTTCAGCATCCAATGTAATAACACATATCGCTCCCGGATGGCATCGCTCAGGTCAGAATCCTTACCCTACTGAACTGGCTGGCTTCCGCCAGTCCAGCGGCGGAGCCATTTTTCCAGCACCAGCAAATTCCACAAACGATAGGAGTGGTTTTGCTGACCGGAAACGTGTAGCTGGACCATCGATGCGATCGCTTCCGGCCGCATGTACTGATTTAGTTTGGCGTTCGGGTCCAACAGCAGGTCATGAACCATCGGTTTTAGCTCATTGCGGAACCAATCGGAAATAGGAACGCCGAATCCCATTTTGGGCCGAGTCCAAATCGAAGCTGGGATTTCTTTTTCGAAAGTCGAACGGAGCAGCAGCTTGCCCCGACGACCACGAAATTTCATCGCCACCGGAAGCCGGGCCGCCAGTTCGACGACACGGTAATCAAGCATCGGCTGACGGACCTCTAACCCGTGGGCCATCGAAGCGATGTCTACTTTTGTCATCAGATCGCACGGGAGGTAGGTCTGCAGATCGGCCATCGACGCCTGCGTCACCAGGTCACGCCCATCACTTCGCTTCCACGCGTCGTGCAAAAATTCAAAAGGATCTTCGCCGGGCAGCTGCGATACAAAGCCATCGGCATACATTTCCGCGCGCATCGATTCCGGAAAAATCTGCAGCCAGTTCAGATAGCGGCGAGGGGCAGGCTGGCCGAGCGCTTCTAAAAATCGCTTCCCGCGTCGAACAATGCTTCGCCGCCGGGAGGAATCGGGCAGTTTCTGAATCAACCCCAGACCGGGCAGTTTGTGAACCGGGAAAACCTGCTGCAGTTTTCGGCTGAGCCAGAGGGCCCGGTACCGTTCATACCCTCCAAACAATTCGTCGCCGCCATCCCCCGACAGAGCAACCGTTACTTCACCGCGAGTCAGCTCCGACAGGTACCAAGTTGGAATCGCACTGGAATCGCCAAACGGTTCATCATAGTGCCAGACCAATTTATCGATAATCGACACGCCGTCGGGCTGGACTTCGAAACGCGTGTGTTTGGTGTGGACATAATCGGCGACCTGCTGGGCATAGGCGGTTTCATCGAAGTCCTTGTTGGGAAATCCAATACTAAAGGTACGAATCGGATCGGTACGCTGTTTTTGTGCCAAGGCAACCATCAACGAAGAATCGATCCCACCTGACAGAAAAGCTCCTACAGGAACGTCGGCTTGCAACCGCAAGCGTACCGAATCGGTCAGCAATTCTCGCAGCTGTTCGATCGCTTCGGGTTCGGAGATCTTTTCTTCCTGATCAAACGCGATGTCCCAGTATCGTTTGACCGTCAGCTGCCCATCTTGATAGATAGCCCAATGACCAGGCGGCAATTTGAAAACGCCCTTCCAAATCGTGTTTGGATGCGGGATGTATTGATAGGTCAAGAATTCATCAATCGCCGCTGGATCGATCGTTTCAAGAACGCCCGGGATCGTCGCAAAAGATTTCAATTCACTGGCAAACAACAGACGACCATCTTGGATCGTGTAATAGAGCGGTTTTTGCCCCAGACGATCACGGCCCAAAACCAATCTTCTACGATTCGCGTCCCAGATCGCAATCGCAAACATGCCATTCAGATGCGAAAAGCAATCCAGCCCGACATCTTCGTAAAGATGCAGGATATTTTCCCCATCGCCATCGGTTCGGAATTGATGGCCAGCACCCTCCAATCTTCGCCGCAGGGTGGGGTAGTTGTAGATCTCGCCATTGAAGACCATCCACATCGATTGATCTTCGTTGCAGAGTGGTTGCCGAGCCCCTTCCAGATCGATAATGCTTAACCGACGAAACCCCAGCCCCACACCTGGAACGTCGCCCGCTGCGTCTCGGTGAAACGGGGCGTTATAGAACCCTTCGTCGTCGGGTCCGCGATGACGAATCGCATCCGCCATGCCCTGGATTTGAGCGGGCGTAATCGCCCCATCGGGCCGGTTCCAAATGGCTCCAGTGATTCCGCACATTTAAGTCACTCATGAAGCAGCGGTCATCAAAACCCTGATTGTCATGGTTGAACGGAGAAGGTGAAACCCCCTGATGAGAGATACGGCCTCCCTGCCAATTCGCAATGCCTGCAAGGATCCGAGTGCCGCTCTGTTACCAAACCGATTTGATCGTAGAAAGCCATTCCATGGGCCTCTTAAAACGACGTCAAATGCCAAGATCGGTTCTTTGCTAAACTGAAGCCATGGCACCGCTAGCGGCGACCTCGGTCGAATCATGATCGTGGACCGCTCGGCCCTGCCGCAGCTGAAAGCCCTGAAATGTCATCATCCGGACCTATTGAATGATTCCCAAACGCTATCAACAGATGCACCAAACGCATCCCGAATTCATGCAAGCCTACGAAGCGATGGGTCAGGCAGCACGGGAATCTGGTCCGCTATCGGATCGCGAGGTCGCACTGGTCAAACTGGCGATCTCACTAAGTTCCGGACAAGAGGGAGCCGCCCATTCTCACTGCCGCAAGGCATTGGAAGCCAGCTGCAGTGGCGATGACCTGCGACATGTGGCCCTGTTGACGGCTCCGACACTCGGTTTCCCAGCCATGATGCGGAACCGCGGCTGGGTGGAAGATGTGCTTGCTAAAGCCGAAACACGCGATGTCTAGTTCTGCGAATCCTCCCCCCGAGCCACTGCCGCCTCAAACCGCGTTGATCGGAACCGTCCTTGCAGGAGGCAAATCACTGCGGATGGGATCCGACAAGGCCAAGTTGTTGCTTCCCAGTGGCGACAGTTTTTTGCAACATGCGATCAAACGTCTGCTAACAGTCTGTTCGCAAGTTGTGGTAGCGGGCCGATCGTCAGATCAACACTCATCCGAATCGGCACCCGATTCAAAACGATGCGTACAATTCATTCCCGATCGGTTTCCGGACCTGGGCCCCGCAGGAGGAGTCGCGACCACCGTCCAATGGGCTTCGCAGGATCCTAATATCCGCGGGCTGTTGGTCATCCCGCTCGATATGCCTGGCATCGCTTCCGATCATCTGAGTGAGTTAATTGGAACCTTCTCACTTCATCCCGATCGCCCGATCGCGGCGACCTTTGACGGATCGTTTGCAGAACCGATGCTTGCCATCTATCCCTGTTGTTTTTCCGATTCGCTGCAACAACTAGCGACTTCCAAGTCTCGCAGTCTTTCCCGCTGGCTGGCAAATGCCAATCCAATTTTGGTTTCCCTACCGAAAACGGTACCGGCGAATCTGAACACCCCCGAACAATACCAACAATACCTCGACAGCCATTCATGAACGATCCTAATCATCCCACCAGTCCATGGACCCCAGCGGGGGCCGTGCGACAGCTGCGCGACAAAATTCAGCGGACTTCAAGCGAGCGAATCCGATTGGATCAAGCGACCGGGCGAATCCTGTCGACGTCGCTGACCGCCGACCGTGACAGCCCCGCCGCCGACGTTTCGGCGATGGATGGATACGCCCTCCGCATGCAAGACCTAGCCAACCCTGGAAGTTTAGACGTCTGCGGAGAAAGCCGCCCTGGGCACGCGCCTCCCTCCGGCTCGAGCCAGGGAATCGTCCGAATTTTTACAGGAGCGATCGTTCCAAGTGAGTTCGACTGCGTGATCCGTCGCGAAGAGACCAAAGAATCAGCGACTTCGATCACATTGCGGGATTCGGCTAGGCGGGCGAAGCATGGTGACAACATCCGACGACAAGCCGAAAACATTTCCAGCGGTGAAGTGGTTTTGGAGGCTGGGACTTTATTAAACGCCGCCGCGATCGCAGCCGCCGCAAATTTTGGAGCTTCCCAAATCGAAGTCCAAAAACAGGTCCGGGTCAGTGTGATTGTCACCGGTGACGAACTACAACCGGTGGGACAATCGGTAACGCCTTGGCAATTGCGTGATTCGAACGGACCAACCTTACAGGCGATGTTAATCCATCGACCCGATGTGCATCTGCATCCTGTCCAGCGCGTCATCGATTCGCTTCCCAACATCCAGACGAAACTAAACCAGGCTTTGGCTATATCCGACGTGGTTGTGTTTACCGGCGGGGTTTCAATGGGCGATTATGACCATGTACCGGCAGCCGTTCTGGCATGCGGCGGGGAACTTGTTTTTCACCGCGTCCCGTTGCGACCGGGGAAACCAATCTTGGCAGCCGTCACCAAGCAAGGTCAGTTAATTTTGGGACTACCCGGCAACCCGGTTAGTGCCGCGGTCGGAGCAAGAAGATTCCTCCTTCCTTTGTTAGCTTGTTTTCAAGGCGCCGTCGAACGCCATCCACCTGCGATCCCATTGGTAGACCCACCCTCAAAAACGCTTCCGCTGTGGTGGCTGCGTCTTGTCAAAATCGATTCACAAGGGAACGCAAACATTGTGCCCGGAAAGGGATCCGGAGACTTGGTAGCGTTAGCGGCCAGCGATGGCTTCATCGAACAACCTCCGGAAGCTTCGGGGCCTGGGCCTTGGACCTACTGGGAGTGGTAGCTGGCGGATCTTTGCCGCGATAACGAACACGTCCCCTCGTCGGTTTACCTCTGCCAGACCAACGCCCAAATCAGAAATCTACAGTTTGGAGGGATCAACGGTGCGGATGTAAGCCGGTTGTGTGGCTGCCGGAAAAAGCCAAACCGTCAGCAAAGTCTCCTTGCTAGAGACGCGAGTCACCGCGACTCTTGCGTCCTCGCTTAGCGACGGATAGTAGAGGTCCCCCGACAAAGTTGGATTCGCCTTCAACTGGGAAACCGCAGCATTGGCGATTCCCATCGCCACCTGTCGATCAGCCGCGATCGATTCAATACTCTGCGTCCGAAGTGACGAACGATGAAGAGACCGCAAAATGGCCATCGCCGACAAGGAAACCGCCGCGGCCGCCAACATGCAAATCAACAACGCGGCTCCGCGTCGTCGACGGATAACCGAGCACCCAACAATTGTCTTTTGGTGGAACCTGTTCATCGAAGCCTCAATGCATCAAGCGTTGCGACCGTACCGACACTGGGAATCGAAACTCCACTGACCGAGACCGCGGTCAGCTGAAAATCGACTGCAACGATTTGCGAATCGGACGCTCGCCGCAGCGGTTGGCATTCAATCTTTGCAATCGCGTCCGCAATCAGCGTCCGATTGGAGGGGGCGATCAACCACAGTTGATTGCGCAGAACCTGGATCGTCTGGAGCTCGCCTGCGGCGGTAAACTGCACCGATTCGGCGTTAACGTTCACAACCTGATCCGCATTCCGCAACGTGTTTTGGACCCAGCGACAAGCCGACCGAAGATCGGCATCTTGACCTCCTTCGGCTTCGACATCTTCCCAAGCATGCGCAGAGGCCCGCATCATGCCGGCAAGCGGAATCAACATGATTCCGACCAGCGAAATACACGCGATCACTTCTAGAAGGCTAAACGCCTGCCGCGGCGATGCACCATGAAAATGCGTGCGGACAAGCGGTAAAGGATAATGAGCAACCAACATAGAACGAGCACTTTTGAAGAGGCAAAAAGCAAACTCCGGCGTCAGATCGCGATGCCTAAAGGGGAGGGCGCATTAACTTGCTGACCAAGTGGACGCTTGGTTCGTCGGGATCAAGCGATCGATCCCCATCGACATCGTTCCAAGCAACGATTTGTAAATCGAGTAATTCCATCGCAGAGGAAGAGACTGTCCCATCTTGAATCGTCGTCAACTGGTAACGTCCTTGGGCGAGCCCTCGAGAAGCCAAGGACCCGGTAGAAACCGTCCCGCTGATTCGTCCATGAGCCTGCATGAACGGTGTGTCATCCGCTAGTTCATATTTGCGGAAATCGAGCAATCGTTCCGCTTCAAAAACCAGATGTTCACGGATCTCCAGACGATTGCTTAGGCGCTTCGTCTGGTCCAACATCGAAAGCGATGGGATCAGAAGCAAACTGGTGATCACGGTTGCCGCGATCACTTCCATCAGCGTTGCTGCACGATACCGCCGGCGGCAAGAACTTGCAGTTCGCGTCGAGAAGAATCGTCGATCAAGTCCCAGCGAAGGCTTGAATCGGCGTCGCCCGAGGGTAGAAATCGGATTCGAGTCGGCGTTCCGGTGACCTGAACGGTCGAAGCAAGCGGCCATAGAACTTGAGATCCCGAATCAAAGGCGTTGGGTTGAACGGTGATAAACAGATGCTGTACGCCCCCTTTACTCACCAATTCGACATCCACGGCGGAACGTTTCAGAATCGCATCCTGTCTAGCAAACCGGAGCAAGCTGGCCGCGTCCCCTGCAGCACCACGTGTTGCACTCGAAGCAAAAACCCCGGGGCGAACCAGTGCGGATGTTGCCACCATTGCGACCGAAAGAATGACCACCGCAAGAACCGTTTCTAGCAATGTCACTCCAGGGCGGTGAACGCGATCCGAATCCCTGTTGTTCCGCACAAGGGCTGGACAACAGGGAAGGTATAGGACAGGAGCAATATTCACTATGGATTATTTCTCGCTAAACGTTCCGGTTGAACGATCGTATTTGTAACGACTATTCAAGCGTGAATAACGAGCTTTATCCTCGGTCGTGGTGTAAGCCAAGTAACCCGTGGTACGCAGCGAGGTGATGCTGGCGGGGAAGCTGCCATATTCGATGAAATAGGTATTGGCCAAACTGTTCAGTGTTGCCAGTTCTTGGATAACCATTTTGTCATCGGCTTTCTGTCGCATCGGAGCAACGGTTGCCACAGTCGCCGCGGCAACAACAGCCAAGATGATCACGGCAGCAATGATTTCCAATAGAGAAAATCCTTTGCGTTTCAGACGACCAGCCATAGAAAAAACTCCAAGAAGAAATAGGATTGTGGTCACGGCCGCCCAGATTGCACGGCCTTCCAAAAAGACTAGGTCGCGATTAAGGAGGTCGCTTTAAACGAAAACAGAATTGGGTAGTTCTCTTCCCCCTCCACGGCACCCTTCGCTCCATTCGCTACAATCGCAAAATCCTGCACCCATCTTTGTTCCGAGGTACCTACACTTGTCCCGTCCGTCATCCCTCTATCGCTGGGCTCAGCTCGTCCGTTTCCCAAACACATTCACCATTCTTGCGGACGTTACCGCCGGGTATGTGTTGGTCGCCCACAGCGGGTCTCCGATCGGACGGTTGTTATGTGTTGTTGCCGCAGGGGTTCTTCTTTACTGGGCAGGGATGGTGCTAAATGATTGGTTTGACGTTGAAAAGGACCGTGTGGAACGCCCTCATCGTCCTCTTCCAGCTGGGCATCTATCCCTTGCTGTGGCAGGCCGCGCAGGTTGGTTCCTATTGGCTGCCGGGGTTGGCGCCGCAGGGTTAAGCGGTGCAATCCCCGCAACGGACTACGTATGGAACCTCCGACCAGCGATCGTGGGGCTTGTTTTGGCGGTCATGATCGTCGCTTACGACGGGCCTCTAAAACAAACGATCATCGCTCCAGTGGTGATGGGGCTGTGTCGGTTTCTTAGTTTTTTATTGGGGGCCGTTACCGCAATGCCTGCGGCACTGGAATTCGCGGGGATCGGGACGGGAAGCGAAAACGATTTTGCCGCACCCCACGTCTTGGCATTTGCTGCCGGAATGGGGTTGTATATCACGGGCGTGACCTGCATGGCACGTCACGAAGCCAAGGCCCAGCAGAAATCGGCGGTCCTTCCGATCGGATTGATCATTGCAATGCTGGGCGCGTTGGTGTTGGCATTCGCGCCTCGCTTAGCCGCCCCAGGGGAAATCTGGCATCTTTCGCCAAGCCGCTCATTTCCCATGCTGATCGGATTGATTGCCCTGGCCGTTTTTGTGCGGGGCATTCGAGCGATCTCGGACCCGAGTCCCGCGAAGATCCAAATCCTGATCAAAATATCGATCCTGACCTTAATCCCGTTCTGTGCCGCCATCGCGTTGTTAGGGGCGGGCCCGGCCTGGGGAGGCGGATTATTTGCGTTAGTGGTCCCAGCCATCCTGCTATCGGCTCGATTTCGCGTCACCTAAAACGTCCGGACGCCCATTCGTCAAGCACTAAACCGGTTTTTCTTTTCTTTTTTTAACAAGAACGCTGGACCCTCGGATGGGACACTGCATATCATTCGACTACAACGCAGCGAAGTCTGCCGAGTAGCACGAACCTACCAACAACTCCGGGCATGCCGATTACTTCTACAGTACCGAACATGACTGTCATGCTTGGTAATGGAGTTTTCATGGTGGCAAGTTGTTGGGATTCCACCGCCCAAGACGGGGAGCTAACTCGCTAATCGCTAGCAAATTAGCCAGAATCGAATCGGCGAGTTGACAACCGTAGCTTGAAATTCCGAAAGATAGACTTCGGTGAGGAACGTGTCTCATTCAACGTCTCTGGATGATTGCGGCAGACTTGTGGGCAACTGCAACAAACCAAGCGATTATCGATGGGCGTCGAATGAGAGGCAAAGGTTTCGATACGAATGTGGTCAGGATGACCGCAGGTGAAACCGCTCGTCGTTACAAACCCCAGAGGGGTGATGTGACGTCACCGCTTTATATATTGATTTTTTGATTGAACCCCACGATTGGCTCGAAATTCGAGGACACGGATGCCCCGAACCCGCTTTGCCCCTATAGACCGGTTGCTGATTGCAGACACCCTCTGCGTCAGCTCTCCCACCGATTCTGGGTCGACGGGAAGCATTCGAGCTGTGGACCTTCCCAGTCCGTTGTCGGACACGTATGACGACGCAACGTTTCGAGCTTGGCTCAGGGCCGCGCCGCCGTCGCGTTTGACAAACACAGCAAGGAGCCGTGCATGACTTCCAAAGAAACCCCTAGCGCCCGCCGTGGCAGTGGAACGACCAAGAAGAACGCATTTTGTTCGTTCTGCCGCAAAAGCTATCGAGATGTTGGACCGCTGGTCGAAGGGCCGGGAGACGTCTACATCTGTGGCGAGTGTATTGAATTGTGCCAGTCCATCCTGGACCAAGAACAACGCCGACGCGGACCCTCTAAGTCTCTGTTTGGAGATATCGCGGCTCCTCGCGAAATCGTAGAACACCTAAGTCAGTACGTCATCGGACAAGAAGACGCCAAGAAAGTTCTCGCTGTAGCGGTCCACAACCACTACAAACGACTGAACAATGAATGGGAAGGTAGCAACGACGTCGAAATCGAGAAGAGCAATATCCTGCTGGTCGGACCAACCGGTAGTGGGAAAACACTGCTCGCCCGCTCCTTGGCACGAATGCTAAACGTTCCTTTTGCGATCGGCGATGCAACAACCCTAACCGAAGCTGGATACGTCGGCGAAGACGTTGAAAACCTTCTGTTGAAACTGCTCCACGCTGCCGACTTTGATCTCGAAGCCGCACAACGTGGGATCCTATACATCGACGAAGTCGACAAGATTGGCAAGACCAGCAGCAACGTCTCCATCACTCGAGACGTTTCCGGAGAAGGGGTGCAGCAAAGCCTCTTGAAGATGTTGGAAGGGACGGTTGCCAATGTTCCGCCTCAAGGTGGACGAAAGCACCCCGAACAACAGTACATCCAGATGGATACCAGCAATATCCTATTCATCTGTGGTGGTACGTTCACCGGGATCGACGACATCATTCGTCGACGACTAGGCGATCGTAAGCTTGGATTCGGTGGTGGTTCCAGCCATCGCGACGATTCCGATGTCGGCACGTTGCTTGGTCAAGTTCGAAGTGATGACATCCTAGAATTTGGGCTGATTCCCGAACTTGTCGGACGTCTACCCGTTGTCAGCAACCTTCGTCCGCTCGACGCCGCAGGTTTGGTTCAGGTGATGAAGGAACCAAAGAATGCACTGACAAAACAGTACCAAGCATTGTTCCAAATGGAAAAATGTGACCTGAAGTTCACCGACGAAGCCTTGTATCAAGTCGCTCAGAAAGCGATCGATAAGGGTGTCGGGGCTCGTGGTCTTCGCGGGATCCTAGAAGAAGTCATGCTAGACATCATGTACGAACTGCCTGACCAACCCGAAGGAACCGTCTACACCATTGATGAAGATGTCATCAATGGAAAAGGAAAGCACTTTCCAATGAGCAAAAGTGCTTAGTTCTCCGGAACGCTAACACTTCGACTCAATCAACCGCACGAAGTTGTCGGACTTCGTGCGGTTTTTTTATGCGCCCATCCAATCCAATTTTCTCCACGCCGCCGAACGTCCTTCGACCTGCCTCCAGTGCACCCCTTTTTAAAATATGGGACGTCTGCAAACACCCAAAAACAGCCCCGAACGAATCACCGTCGGTAGCTGATCTACAGGCACTTGAATCGACGAGGATCCAGCTTGGCTGCCTCACTTACCGATCACCCACCGATCGGTTGGCGATGCGGTTTGCCGCAAGCACACATCCGCCTGAAGAGTCTTCTTGCCATTTTTCTCTAGCAAAAATGCCGTTTTTAGCTTTTTGCGTTCGCGTTGTTTTTTTGCCACAGCCTATTTTCGCAGGAAAAGTCGAAACCAAGCATTCGATTCCGTTCTAGCCTTCGAGGGGCAACCAACAGATATCCAGAATACCATTCTGTCACTGCGGTTCCTCTCATCAGTGCGAATCTATTCTCGAAATCGAATAAGTCCTATGTTTGGAATTGTCTATAGTGATGACGCTTCACTAGATGCCACTATTTTAGAAAGCGCAACCCTCTGCGGGATTGATTGCGAATCGGTTTCATCCGATCCTGATTGGATTGATAAGGCTCGTAAAGATTCCACGATTGACCTTATCTTCATTGGCATTCGGCAGGCAGGTGAAGCCAATCTCGGCTTGGTGCGGCGTCTCGCAAGTAGCACCGACGCACGCATCATTGTTGTCGGCCCCGTAGCCGAACCAGGCGTTGTCGTGGAGTGCATCCGAAGTGGAGCATACGACTACATCGACGTTCATGGATCGCTAGAAAACGAGATCCCGATACTGGTCAGCCGAATCAAATCAGGTAGTCATTCGACTGCCAACACAAGTGCAATCGCAGTTCTCACCACCGGCGATGTCAGTGATGGAGACTTGGTAGCGATCAATTTTGCTGCGGATTTTGCACAGGTTTCAGGGACCTGTAACTTGCTGGAATTAAGGTTTTGGGGATCCGCAATGGCTGCTCGTTTGCAGTTAGATCCTCAGTATTCGATGGATGATCTGTTAGCCCACCCAAGCATTGACGATCAAATGATCGCCGAAGCTTTAACGCCTCATCCGTCAGGAGTCAAACTGCTTTCTGGAAGCCGCGGCGCTCCCTTAGATGCGCCCGTTCTGGATACCGTCACTCGGCCGCTGCTCCAGCACTCGCGCGCCAAGAACGTTCCCACCGTAATCGCATTTGACGACTACACGACCCATCATCATATCGATTCGATTTTGCAATGCGATTCCATTGTGCTGTGCTCTCGACTGGATGTTGCAGCGCTTTGGCGTACGAAATATCGACTGGTACGGTTGCTGGATGCGAGCATTCCGATCGAACACATCCATGTGGTCACGGTCGATTTTGACAACGGGGTTCATCCCGATATCCGTGACATCCGCAAAGCGTTGCATGACGTCAAGGTCTATCCGGTTTCCTTTGATCCGGTCCCCCAGACGGTTAGTACGAACCTTGGCCAACCGGTGATCACCCGTTATCCGACCAGCGGAATGTCAACCCAACTGTTGAACGCACGGCGTTTGATCAGTGGCGAAGTCCCCCAGGAACCTACGGGTTTCCGCAATCGAATCCTTAAAAAGCTGGGCCTTGCCGTGGCGCACGCAAATTAAAGAAGAGTGCTGTTCCTTTTATACACCTCAAAATAGTCAGGAAAGTCTCCCGTGATCCGTAGTCTCGAAAAAGTCCCTCAAGACGCTCGTGCCAAACGGCTTTCAGAATTGAAAGTGCAGTTGCATAAGAAATTGATTAGTGGCATGGACATGCGGGTCCTAAACAATGTCTCCACCGAAGTCATGGTGACTCAGTTGCGCGCCGCAGCGGAACATCTCTGTGGGGGACACACCGACCTCTTAACCCAGGCCGAACGCACTCGGTTGATCGACGAACTGGTCGACGAGACGCTTGGATTCGGTCCGCTAGAACCATTGCTAAATGATCCGACGATCTCCGATATTTTGATCAACGGTCCGAACAGTGTTTTTGTCGAACGACGGGGCAAGGTCGAACCCTCCACGGCCTGTTTCCGGAGCCTGGATCACCTGATTGAAATTGTCCAACGGATCGTTGGTCGTGTCGGACGCCGAATCGATGAATCGAGCCCGATTGTCGACGCTCGGTTGCCGGACGGCAGTCGTCTGAACGCTGTGGTGAAACCATTGGCAATCGATGGGGCCCTTGTTTCGATTCGCCGTGCGGCCACCCGGCCCCTTACCGCGTCGGATCTAATCGCCCACGGTGCAATCAGTAAAGAGATGCTGACCTTCCTGGGAGCCGCGGTTCGCGGTGGAGCCAACATTCTCGTTTCAGGTGGGACCGGGGCAGGGAAGACGACGCTATTGAATGCCCTCTCTGCATTCATTTCGCCAGACGAACGAATTGTCACGATCGAAGATGCTGCTGAACTCCAATTGCAGCAGCCGCATGTTGCCAAAATGGAAACACGCCCACCAAATCTAGAGGGCAAAGGCGAAATCAACTGTCGTGACCTACTGAAAAACGCACTTCGAATGCGACCCGATCGAATCATTGTTGGCGAATGTCGCGGTGCAGAAGCTTTTGACATGCTGCAATCGATGAACACCGGTCACGACGGGGGGATGACAACTTTACACGCAAACGATTGTCGAGAAGCCCTCTCGCGACTGAGCATGTTGACCAACCTGGCCGCACCGGAACTACCGATGCAACTAATTGAACGGCAAATCGCCAGTTCCATCGACTTGGTTGTGCAAGTTGCCCGCCTGCCATCGGGAGCCCGTAAGGTGATTCAGATATCTGAAATCACTGGCATGATGAGCAATGCCATCAATATCCACGACATCTTTACGTGGAATCAGGAAGGGGTGGACAAAGAAGGAAAACCAATCGGCCACTTCAGCGCATGCGGGATCGTCCCGGATTGCCTTGAAAAACTGATGAACCAAGGATGGCAGCCCCCCAAAGACCTATTCACTGCCTCACCAAATTCAGACGCTCGAATCGATCGCATCTGGGGAGATAAAACCATATGATTCCGCTGCTGATATCTCTGCTGGTTTTTGTCAGCATCTCGGCTGTCGTTTTTGTGATGTCCCAATCGGTAACGGTTTGGGCGGGTGGCTATCCCGCCACGCTACGATCTCGTTTGCGTGATTTGACTTCGGGCAAAGCGACCAACAATACCACCACAGCTTCGATCTTCAAGCAAGAGAGCGAACGCTTATGGACCGGCGACAACCGAGCCATGACGACTCGTATGATCGAGCGGTTGTTGGAAGAATCCGGAGTCGAAACGTCGGTCCGTACGATTGTCATCCTAGCGATCGGCTGCGGAGTGATCAGTAGTGCACTCGGTTTTCTGTTTGCTGGAATCCTCGGCATCCTATTGTTTCCACTTGGGCTGCCGATTCCCCTGTTCTATCTGAAATTTCAACGAGGTCGACGGCGTCGCAAACTTTCGCGTCAGCTTCCGATGGTCCTACAATTTTTGGGTCGCGCCGTTCGCTCCGGACAGACGGTTCCTGCTGCAATGAATTCGGTTGCAAAGGCTTTCGAAGCTCCCATCGCTACGGAATTTGCCCTCTGCTGTGACCAACAGAGACTGGGGCTAAGCCGAGATTCAAGCCTTCGTGATTTGGGAGCACGTGGTGGGGTCATGGAACTGCAAATGTTCGTGGTCGCTCTGTTGGTCCAATCACGAAGCGGAGGCGATATTGTTTCCGTGTTCGACAATTTGTCAAAAACGTTGCAGCGACGTCAAAAGTTCGAACAACGGCTGCAGTCTTTGACCGCCGAAGGTCGGATGCAAGCCATCGTTTTGTTAGCGTTGCCGATCCTAACTTTTCTAGGGTTGTACTTTCTTTCACCTGATTACATCGAAACCTTGATCGAACGTCCGATGATCCTCGTTGCCGCTGCCGCAGCTCAAGGCCTGGGAACTTTGTGGATCAAGAGCATCGTGCGGATAGACGTCTAAGGACCACTGGAAATACCATGAATACCGCTCAATGGATCGTCATCGGACTTGCGTTCGTCAGCACCGCCAGCTTTTTCTATATTTTGCTTCGGCAGGTCGACCCATACGGTCGAGCATTGCACAAGCGAACTTTAGCGTTGGCCCATGCGACCACCGCCGAAGCGACCGACCGCAAAACGACCGGTTGGTGGCGGCGACTTGATGCGATCATGCCCCATCTTGGGAACAAGGCATCCGTTCAAAAACAGCTCTCCCGAGCTGGTTATTATGCGCCGGGTGCCGCCCGTCGATACCTTGTGATTCGAGTGATCTTCTTGCTTGCCGGGGCCTGCGGTTGTTTGCTGCTGTTCTTTAGCGAAGTGACACAGATCTTTGGCGTCACCCTATGCATTGCGGCAGCGATCATGGTCGTCGCAGCCTATTTGCCCGTTGGCTGGGTTACGAAAATGGGCCAACGTCGACATCGCATGTTGCGAAAATCGATTCCCGATCTGCTGGAACTGATGATCGTTTGCTTAGACGCTGGCATGACGTTGCCATTTACCATTAAACGCGTTTCGGAAGAAATGGAGATCGCCCATCCGGGGTTGGCTATCGAATTGGCCGTCGTCCAGCGGGACACTGCAATGGGTGCAACCTTAGAAGAAGCCCTGACTAATTTTGCAGCGAGGACCGATTTCGATGCTTTAAAAACACTCGCCATGTACACCGGCGAAGCTCAAAGATACGGCACGAATATCTCGGACGCGTTGCGAGATCATGCTGGCATGATGATCAACCAGCGTGAAGCGAACGCCGAAGAAATGGCGCAGCGCGCCAGCGTCAAAATACTGTTTCCTGTTCTGCTATTGATTCTTCCAGCGATCTTTATCGTCGTCGCGGGTCCAGCGTTCATCCAACTTGCGATCGCCTTTGGAGTCCCCGATGCAAAGTAATCACGGCACGCCTTATGGGCTTCATCGTCGACCAAGAAAGTCTCGAATCACGAATCGGCGTCATGCTTCAACCGCAATTGAAGCGGCGGTGATCACGCCCGTCCTGTTGCTGCTGGTAGCCGCTGCAATCGATTATTCGCGAATCTACCACGCGGAAATCATTGTCACTCAAGCTGCGGAACGCGGAGCCCTTTACGGTGCGTCCGAGAACTTTGTGGACGACACGAAAGCGGCCTGGGAGACATCGATCCGCGACATCGTGACTGAAGAACTAGAACAATTGAAGGTCCCAGCCGAGGACGCGCCGGAGATCACGATCACCGCCACTGCGGAGAACGATCTGTTCTTTTTGGTGACCGTCGATATCGAATACAAATTTAAGCCGCTGATCGTGTCGAAGTTTATTCCCGTGGAAACCGACATCCATCGCAGGCAAACCATTCGCCGGTACAGGTAATGTTCCTTAGGGCAAAGCTTGTAACCACACCGACGGAATCGGCCTAAACATTCCAAAACAAGGGGCAAACAATGAAATCTTCGCATCGAATCCAAGCCGAAAATAGACCTGCGATATGGTTCCGTAACGTGACCTCACTTCGCAGCCAACGTTGTGCAAATAACCGCCATGGGGTGGCCGCCGTCGAGGCCGCCATCGTATTACCAACCTTTCTGATCGCGATTTTCTTTAGTCTGGATCTTGGATTATTGGTGCTTCGCTCGAATGCGTTGTCAGCGACGGCTCGGAACGTTAGCCGAACCTTGTCGATTCAAAGTGGCAATTTCCCCGACGAAGCTCTTCTTTTGGAACCGATCGCCATGTCGGGTTCCATCGACCAACTGACTGGAATCAACGATCAAGCGCTTCAGCTGTTACCGACGATGAAAACCGCCGACGTTGATTTACAAGTTGACTGGCACGATGTCGGAGAACGAGCAAACGGGGCGGCAACGATTCGCCTTGAATACACACACCAATCGATCGTGGGTTCGCTGGCCCCATGGGACGAAACTCGATTGTCAGCAGTCTCTGAAGTTTTGGTCGTCAACTGAGGTACCTTCAATGTTTGCCACACCCATGCACTCAGTCCCAGCTTCTTATCGTCGGCAGCGGACTGCGAAACGACAGGGAAAGATCGTTATCACGATTGCGGTGATGATGTCAATGATTATCGCCGTTGCGACCATGGTCTATGACGGCAGTGCGATGCTTGGAAAGCACCGACGTCTGCAAAATTCTGCGGATGCTTTGGCGCTATCAACCGCCGCCGATCTGTTGCGATTCGATTCAGCGGACCAGGCTATTTCAAGAGGTTACACGTTTGCCGATACGCACGGAGACCTATCCGAAGCGACCGTAGAAATCACTTCACCACCGATCGCCGGACGTTATGCGGGCAATGACCAAGCCATTTCTGTCGACCTTATGATTGCTAACAAGTCGGTATTTGGTGGTTTTTTTGCCGGGCCGGCCAGTCAACCGGTCCATACAACGGCTACTGCTTTCATCGGCGGATCGGGGATCGAATCAACCCTGATCGCACTCGATCCACAACATCAACAGATCAATATCCTTGGCATTCCTGCTTTGATCGGAGGCTCCGCTTCACTTGCTGGTCTTGAAGTAGAAGGGCTGGGTGGACTGGACGTCTACGGAGCGGTCCATGTGAATAGCCAATACGGGACACTGGACGAAGACGGTCATCGATGTGGGCTGGGCCTTTTGCCCCCCCATGGGATTTCCGTCCTTCCCGGTCTGGGACTGGTCGGCCTGCGCGCTGAAGAAATACGCGTTGTTGGTGGCGTCGACCATCCCGGGAACTATGCGGCGCTCACTGGATCGCACTGTGTATTAAAAGCGAATCGACTTCCCAAACGGGACCCCTACCGCAGCCTACCGATCCCTAGCAATTCAGGTGGCTCGTATGGTGGAGTGACGGTGGTTGGGCTTCCTTTGATCGGACCGACCGTCACCCTGCATCCCGGCGTCTACGACTGGATTCAAGTCGTTTCCGGAAAAGTTAAATTCGAACCTGGTATCTATTTTCTAACCGGGCGGCATCCGATCACCAAACACTCGCTGGCATTGCTGACCGGAAGCGTCGTCGGCGAAGGGGTGATGTTCTACATCGGCGCTCCCGCAGGTGCCCCCGCCACCCCTGATTCCGGCGATTTACTGGATCTTCTGGAACCGGTGGTTGGCTCGGTCGATCTGTTGCCCAGCGTCCTTATCGCTCAAGCGGTCAGTCGGCTGGAATTGACCGGCATCAACGATCCGGGCAGCCCCTACAACAATCTATTGTTTTTCCAGGAAAGAGACGATCGTCGACCGTTGATCATCGAAGCTAACGATCTGTTAAAATCGTGCGTCCTTTCCGGTTCGATCTACGCTCAATCCGCCCACCTGTTGATGGCCGGGCGAGGCGAATACGATCTGACGGCGGTCACTGGCACGATGCGATTTGTGACCGTAGGGAAATTGACCCTCAACCCTGCGAACCGGCTTCCCCCTGCGGATGACATATTCCTAGTGGAATAATGTAAACTCGATTAGCATGGCTGATTCCCCAATCTGTCCGATTATCAAGCTAAATCCTGTATGTACAAAATGCACAAGTACCACCAATCGATGTCTCGCTACCTCCTTAAGCAAGGCGTTGCGGTTGCTTGTTGTCTAGCGTTGGTGGGATGTTCCGATACCCCCGACCAAACAGCGAAGGAGGTTCCGCAGGCCAGCCCCGTGCCCGATCCAGTTCCCAACCAAACCGTTGCTGAAGGGACTACCGAGCAGGCATCCACTCCCACTGTGGCGTCCCCCAAACAGCGGACGGTCAGCGACGAACAGTTTTTTCAAGCCGCAGGGGCGGGAGAAATTGCCACGATTGGACAGGCGATTCAACAAGGAATCAATGTCGATACTCCCGATCCCGATGGGCAAACCGCGTTGATGTTCGCTGGCTTTAATGGGCACACCAAAGTGATGCGTCTACTGCTGGAACATGGGGCAGACGTCAATCACACCAGCGTCCTTGATCGGACGGCATTGATGGTGACCGCCAGCGGCCCGAACTTAGAAGCCGTTGAACTACTGCTTAGCGAAGGAGCCAAAGTCAACATGCGGGACAGTCATGAAGGTTGGACGGCATTGATGATCGCCGCAACCGAGGGACAGACCGAAATCGTCAAACGCCTATTAGCCAGTGGTGCCGACAAAACGCTGGCAGAGAAAGATGGTGAAACCGCTCTTATCTTTGCCAAAAACCAAGGACACCAAGAGATCGTCCAACTGCTGCAGGACGATCAAAAGGCTGAAGAAAAGTAAGCTATCGCCAGATCGTCGACGCACCCGTAGTATTCGTCGATCCTGAAGTCGGAACCGGCCACTGAGGCGCGGGTGCCATCCCTTGTTCTGGCTGTGGCTGAGCAACCGTGTGCGGTTGTGGCCGGGATTGACGAGGACGAATCGTCGGCTGGTAGGGGGAATCTTCCGAAGCGGTCGAAGCTTTAGGCTGTGGAGCACCTGGTGAGCGAGGTTGAATTTGGTCTCGCTGAGAGTGATACCAGCTTCCAGCATCACGTGCCGCACGAACCGTTGCGGGAGCATCGCCCCTACCGGTGGCAGACGGGATTTCTGATGGAGCCAGCGAGCCGAGCGGAGTGCTTGCCGGTCCTAGCGGAGTGCTTGCCGACGCGACACGGACAATATCCGAATCCGCATTGGGTCGCGGAGCCTTCACATACTGGCGTGCGTCGCCGCTGCCATCAGCAACCCACTTCAACCAATATTGTTGAAGTTCGGCCAGTGATTCGTACTGATAGTGTTTCTGCACCGAATCGGTCCAGCTGCGTTGTTGGATGTAGTCCCCCAGGAACTGCATAAAGACGCGTGGGCCACCTTGTTCGACCAGGAACCGGCAAACCGAATATCCCTGAGCGTACATCGGGTGGATATCGGTCGGATATTCCCGCAGTAAAAACAGCTTGTTCATCGCGATCCCGCGTTGGGATCGCAAGAATTCCCGAAGATGGGATTCATGTTTGGATTTTTCGCTGTGGTGTTCAACGATCGTGCAAACGCCTTCATCCGCCCAGCGGGGCAGAGGCTGTTTGAAGTGCGTTGCCAGAATGGTATGCGTTATCTCATGCGGTAAAACGCTATCAAGAATACGCTCCGAGCTACCGACCACCTCCATCCGAAAATTTCGGACCGGTTGGATATCGTAGTGCGTCACTCCTTGAGCGGCTAACTGAGGTCCTTCGACGACACGAATGGGACAAGGATTTTCCCACGGTGCCAATTCATAACCAAGCCAATATTCAGCAAGTTGGCTCCGGTACTGTTCCGCCGCATCGCCTACGGCTTTCGCCAAAGCGGGCGAAGGTGCACTCACTACAAAATTTTGAGTGCGAACAGAAGAGGATTGCCCATAGGCAAATGGTGAACCATACCCCAGTCCACACAACAATATCGCGATGACGTACGTACGTCGTTGATTGGCAGCATCCATGCACCATCTCCGTCAGCAGACTGTATCGGATAGATTCTCTCGGTCGACGTTCCTTCGCCGAAGCGGGGAGTGTAGGGAAGTGACCATAATGTCCCTAGAGCGTTTTCACGCTTCTCCCGCAGATCTTCTTGCGCTAGCAAGCGCAGCATCCAACAAATTGCATGGTACGATGGTTTATCGGCACCAAATCCTTTTTTCATGATTTATTCTCAATAGAATCGGACCCCTCCCAAGGCCCATGATCGACCAAGAACTGCTAGCACTTATTCGTTGCCCCATCACCAATCAACCGCTCAAGCAAGCTTCCGATGATCTGGTAAGCCGCTGTAATCAAGGCGTTACCGCTGGCACCCTTCAGGACCGCGGTCAACGAGCCGTCACAGAACCGATCGAACAGTTACTCGTGACGGAAGACCAACAATGGGGATACCCGGTCCGCAGCGAAATCCCGACGTTAATTCCGGACTGGGCAATCGAATTGGCAGCCATGCCGGCCGAATAGAGTGTCCCAAAGAACGCCCCCTCAAAGCTTCTTTCGCAGGAAGGCTGTGAATTTATGTTGAGCGGCTTGGCAACGTGTCGCCTTTCGCTCGAGCGAGAATAGCTACGCAACTGCCGACGCTACCGTCGCCAGACAGTGGTTCTTGCCGGTCTGCCCACGCTCGGGCGAGCGTCGCTACGTGACTGCCTTGGAATCCGTCACTTATCGACTTCACGTCCCAGGGAAAGACGACAATCCAAGCCGATGGAAATGCAGCCCCTTGAAAGTGCTGCCGCACTATCAGTCGGTCGGTGGCAAATTCAGTTGCAAACGTCCCGACTGACCGATCTGCTGGTTCGACGGAACCACCACGCCACAGCTGACAACGAACTGGATTGCCTGATCGATTGTCAGGTCCAAATCAACCGCTTCACTCTTTCGCACGGTGATCGTGAACCCGGTCATCGGCATTGGCGAAGTCGGCATTAGGACGCTCAGGCAGGGTTCATTTGCGGCGGCCGTGATATCAGCCATTGAATTGCCGGTTACGAAACCAATCGACCACATTCCTTTTCGGGGGTATTCGACGGCAACCACACGATTGAATTCAATATCGCGATCGCTGAAGACGAAATCCGTCACCTGTTTGACCGATCCGTAAACGTTGCTAATCACCGGCAATCGGCTGACAAAGCTATCAAACAGATTCACCAGCCAACGACCCACCCCATGGGTAAACAGTCGCCCAAGGAAGTACAGCACGATCAAGAACACGATCAAGAAGATCGGTACGACCATGTAGCGGGGCAAATAACGGAGTTCGACATACCGATGCCAGTAGGCATTGGCGGTTGCCGGAGCTGGCTGATAGGGGCCCATCCGCTCCAAATTTTCGTTCACATACTGGAAAATGTCGCTGCGCAGATACCGTTTCCCGGTTGGATCGGGAATATAAGTCACTCCATCGGCGATATACCCTTTGGAAAACCCGCCCGGCTCAAGCGGCTCGGCATCCTTTGGCGGGGTTGTGATCGAATCGCTTAGTGACAACACAAGCGTATAACGAATCCCCGCTTCCACCGGACGAAGAATGTAACTCTCAATCGCGTTCCATGCCCAGATGAACAGAACGAGCGTCAACAATGGCGGCATCACCACTCCCAGACCGCGGAGGACCGCACGTCGGAAAGGACTGGCACCTGGTTTGGGCTCAGGTGGCAAAGCGCTGTGCACTGGTGTCATCGGGTTAGGTAATCAATCAGGGGAGAGGGTATCGAATTCAAATTCTAAGAGCAAAATGCTGAGAGTTAATAGCTAGGTGTTGAGTGCCAAAAGCTATCAACCGGTCGCTCGAGCGATAACCGCCACAGTTACTGCGTCTGCCCCCGCTCTACGAAGAGCAGTTGCCGCCGCGTTAACGGTTGCACCGGTTGTCAGGACATCGTCCACCAACAACACGTGCCGATTTCGCAAAGCTGCATTATCCCTCCTGAAAACATAGCCCGTATTTAACGCAAAGGAACCATCTACATTTTTACGCCGATCGGTTACCGACAGGGTCCCTTGTTTACGGGTAGATCGGGTTCGTCGCAAGAAAGATCGTGACGGCAATTCTAGCTGTTCTGCAAAGACTTCCGCCATGACCTGAGCTGGAGTCCCCCGGCGGCGGAGACGCCGCAGCCAATAGGACGGGATGGGAACCACGAGGTCACACCGGCAATCGAGCAATGCCTGTCGGTCGGCCTTCACCGCCATCACCGCTAGTGCTTGCATAACGACCCGACGATTCGCCTGCTTGGCCAGAATGACCGCCTCGCGAAGGCCCCCTCGATAGGTCCCAAGGGCAAAACTGTGGTGATAAGCCAATTTATCGTCCCGGCAGTGAACGCAGCCGGCACGTGCTTCCTCAGCGGGATCGGCGTCTGGGGCATCGTCGCGACTGCCCGTTTGGCCCCCGGCCGGGAGCGGCATCGCACAGCGATCGCAGGATCGAACAGGACGACTTGCTAGCAAATAGCGATGGCAAACCGTACAAAATCGTTCGCTATTCTGCTCGTCGATTTCGGAGATTTCTCCTCCGCAAAGAACACAGGCGTGGGGAAGACAAGTCGCCAAAACAAGTTGCAGCGAATCCTCAACCCAGCCCATAACCAAGTACGCCGATCATTTAGACGACAAGTGTCACAAGACGTTCAACGTTTTTGATTGCGAAGAAGCAATAACAGCCCCTGAGAAACGGCGGTTCCGAATTCGACGGGCTCGCCGTTTTTAACGTAGAGAAAACCAACGTCCATCACGAGGGTTTTGATACCTTCGCTTCCTCCGCCCCGGAGAAAATCGCAGCAGAGGACATTAAGATCTGAAAAATCCCAACGGATTCCTGCAGCGATTTCAGCAAAACGGATTAACGACGCAGACTTTTCTTAAGCGACCGCTTCGTAATAAAGTGGGCCTGACGTTCTTCCAAAACCGCCAGTTGCGTATCAAACCAATCACTTAATTGTGCAACAGACGACGTTGGTAACGTCTGGCTTAATTCAGCCCAATGCTCACCATTTGGTCGGGGAGCCGAGGGGGTACGATTATCAGATGAAGTTGTCATCGGTGATTCTCCGCAGGCAATCCATTGCGGGTGTTAATTTTAAAAGCAGAACGATGCTCTCTTCTTAGAGACCTTTCCAGCAAATTCGTTCGTCGCAATCGCCGCACCAAACCCCGGGATTACCACTTCCTACATCACTTAACCCAAGGTTATCAAAGGAGTTAAAAAAACTAATAAAAACAAAAGGATTTTAAAATGTTTCCTGAAAAGGACTACAGTGTGGCACTACTGCCACACTGTACCGTCAAAATGACAACCATTTTTGAAATCCAACGCTCATTGCTTAATTATACCCCATTAAACCGCACACTGCGACGCAGAGGGCTCCCTTAAGCATAATCAACGGAAACACAAACACCAAAAATTCGCTCTCGCGAAACTAAAGACGAATGTGAGTCGCCCCTATAAGTCCATCGGCACTGCGTAGGTCTCTTCTTCGCCACCAATCGCCATATTATCCCGATGAATAGCGGCATCGTAGGGACAATGTCCCAAAACATCGGCAATTCGATCGGTTGGAACGCCCGCGATCTTTTCCAATTCCTGTGAAGAATAATTGGTCAGCCCTCGTGCGACGACTCGCCCGCTTGGTTCACAAATTTCAACACAATCGCCACGTTGGAAACCGCCATTACAGCGGACAATTCCGATCGAAAGCAGGCTGTTGCCATCAAAGATTGCTGCGGTGGCTCCGTCATCAATATGGACCTGGCCGGCGATCGCGGCCGCATCCCCGATCCAACGCCGCCGTCCCATAAGAGGCTCGGATGAAGGAAGGAAGAGCGTTCCGATCTGTTCACCCGCGAAAATCCGGTCAAGGATATTGGAGGTGTGTCCGGCGGCGATGATCGCCGAGTGGCCGAAGGAGTTTGCGGTCGAAGCCGCGAGCAGTTTGCTGGCCATTCCTCCTTTGCTCATTCCGTCACTATCTGGGGGAAGGACCAAATTCCAGATACTTTTGCCCATCGTTTCGACTTCGGGGATCACCTGGCTGGTCGTTTCCCGGGGATGACCGTCCATCAGTCCATCGACATCGGACAACATGACAAGCAGGGCATCTTGGAGGAGCCCCGACACGGCCGCCGCCATTCGGTCGTTGTCTCCGAAGGTGGTCATCAATTCTTCGACAGCCACCGAGTCATTTTCGTTGATGACGGCGATCGACCCTAATTCATGAATTTGCAGCAAAGCATTGCGAATATTGAGGTAGGTCGTGCGATGTCTGAGGTCTTCGGCCGTCAGCAGGACTTGAGCGGCGTGGTAGCCCATTTCCGACATCGCGTCTTCGTAGGCCTGAATGAGCAACGACTGGCCGATAGCGGCAACGGCCTGCAATTTTGCTAGCCCAGTGGGTCGGGTGGTCATTCCCAGCCTTCCCATCCCGGCGCCGACGGCCCCACTACTGACTAAGACCGTGTGGTAGCCTGCATTGCTAATCCTGCAAAGCTGCTCGGAAAGTTGTTTGATACGTTCAAGATTTAGTTGTCCCGAGCCACCTGTGAGGACTCGAGTTCCTACTTTAACAATCACCGTCTGTATCTCGGTGATCAATTGAACACGTTGTGGATCGGGAGCGTTATCAGGTTCGAAAGGGGTTAAAGGCACTTGCTTAATTAGGGGGAGTAAGAGTCACTGACAGATGAAGAACTTCGAACCTATTTTGAGGGCCTCAGTCGGATTGGCAAAGTGGAGGGAAACGAAAAGGCCGGTTGAGGAAGGTATGAGGTCTAAGTATTCTATGGCGTTCCTTAATTCTTTATCCAATCCGAAATCCGTTTATGCGTTACCGCCAGCTGGACAAAATCACCGAACTTGTTCCCGGTAGTAAATTGGTCGCGACGCGGACATTGCGAGCCGATGAAGACTATTTACTAGACCATTTCCCGCGTTTTCCGGTCATGCCGGGCGTCATGATGCTGGAAGCCTTGCATCAAGCGGCGATCTGGATGATCCGCACGGGAGATCGATTCGAGAGTCCATTAATTGTTTTGCACGAAGCGAAAAGCGTCAAATTCGGAGATTTTTTAACTCCGGGCGAGACACTCCAGATTACTGCCGAATTAATTAAGACAGATGGATCGTTGATCACGGTCAAGGCAACTGCAGCGAAAGGGGACCGCACCACGGTTTCCGCTCGCTTGGTTATGAAAAAGCAATCGACTGGGGATGACGCACGGTTAGGAACCGATGCTTACATTCGTGAAAGGATCAAAAAGCAATTCACTGAACTGTTTGGCGATCAATTTTCTTTGGATGAAGCTTCCACAACAGCGTAACCCTTCCTAGATACTCGTTTACGTACAATTTCCCTCTTTGCAGGAACGATTTGATGGCACACACCGACGAAGAAATTTTCGCCAAGGTTCGCGAAGCCCTAGAAGACGCATTGGGCGTTGACGAAGACGAAGTCACTCCTGAAGCGACTTTGGTTGGCGATTTAGGTGCTGAATCGATCGATTTCTTGGACATCGTTTTCAAACTAGAAAAAGCTTTCGATATCCAGATTCCTCGTGAAGAACTTTGGCCAGAAGACATTCTTACCAACAGCACCTACGTCGATGACGGCAAGGTCACCCCTGAGGGATTGTTGGAATTGAAGCGACGTATGCCTTGGGCAAACCTCGAAAACTTCGAAAAAAACCCACGTGTCCAAGATTTCGGCAACTTGTTGACCGTTCAAGACATGTGCTCGTACGTCAAATCCAAAGCGGCTTAGTTCGCTGCCACATGATCTGAAGTAACAGGTGCCTGGGCATTTGGTGATATGCCCAAGGCACCTTTTTTCTTCTTTGAGATATGCACTTTTTCAGTTGTTTCTTTTTTGAAGTGAATTCCCATGCGTTGGCTGTGGCTTGACCGCTTTACCGAATTCCAGAGCGGCAGTCATGCCAAGGGGATTAAAAATGTGGCCTTGGACGAGGAGGCGATCGACAATTATTCGCCCGGGCACCCGTTCCTCCCGCCAACGCTGATCATCGAAGGGATCGCTCAATTGAGCGGAATCTTGGTTGCGGAGCACTTTGATTTCAAGAAACGTGTCGTCTTGGCGAAGGTAAACAAAGCGGTCTACCACCAATTAGCTCAGCCTGGCGATCAGCTGGAGTATGCGGCTCAGTTGGATTTTGTCCAAGAACAAGGGGCAACCTGCCGATGCACCAGCCATATCAACGGTGAATTGCAGGCCGAGATCGATTTAATGTTTGCTTTCTTGGATGAAAAACGCTTTGGCGACCAATCGCTCTTTGAAGATGGCGATCTGCTGGTCATGCTTCGGCTGATGAAACTGTTTCATGTCGCTGTCGATGCCGATGGACAGCCTTTGGCTATCTCGTCAAACTTGTAAATAACGTTTTACCCTCCTTTCCGCTTGCCCCATCCGTCATTTGCCATGCGTCGTCGAGTCGTTGTCACCGGTATCGGCATGATCAACCCCATGGGTCATGACGTAAACACTGTTTGGTCCCGTCTTCAAAAGGGAGAAAGCGGCGTCGGTTACACCACGCTGTTCGATGCCAGCGGATTCCCAACCAAAATTTCAGCTGAAGTGAAAAATTGGGATATCACGGACTCCGGTGAATCGGCTGAAGAATGGAAATATCGCGGCCGCCACACCAAATTTGCCGCGGGTGCTGCCAAGCAAGCGGTCGCCGATAGTGGCATCCAAGATGTCGAAATCGATCCGACGCGTTTCGGAATCTACATGGGCAGCGGCGAAGGAAACCAAGATTTCTCCGCGTTTGCCAACATGATGTCCGCCGCCCTCAAAAGTGGCGAATACAACGCGACCGAATTCATTCGCGAAGGGCTACGCACCCTGAATCCCGCGATGGAATTGGAACAAGAACCAAACATGCCAGCGGCCCACCTGGCTGGAATGTTTAATGCCCAGGGACCAAACTACAACTGCTTGACCGCCTGTGCAGCCAGCAGCCAAGCGGTTGGCGAAGCGACCGAAATCATCCGCCGCGGAGACGCCGATGTGATGCTTTCCGGCGGAACGCATAGCATGATCCATCCGTTTGGTGTCACCGGATTCAATTTGCTGACGGCACTTAGCGAGCGGAATGATGACCCCACGACCGCCAGTCGGCCGTTTGATGCGACCCGCGACGGGTTCGTTCTCGGTGAAGGGTCCGCAATGGTAATCCTGGAAGAACTGGAACATGCCCGGAAACGTGGAGCCACCATCTACGGAGAGGTCCTCGGTTACGGAACGACGGCCGACGCCTACCGAATTACCGATATCCCGCCCGATGGTCATGGCGGAATCGCGAGTATGCGGATGTCGATCAAAGATGCCGGCCTAAACCCATCGGATATCGGCTACGTAAACGCTCATGGAACCAGTACAACCGTCAACGACAAGGTTGAAACGCTGGCCTGCCGAACCGTCTTTGGTGACGATGCTCCCAACGTCCCGATCAGCAGTACCAAAAGCATGATGGGACACCTGATTGCCGCTGCAGGAGTCACCGAGATGATCGTCTGCCTGCTGACGATCCGTGATTCCGTTCTGCCTCCAACGATCAACTACCACACTCCAGATCCTCTTTGCGACCTGGACTACATTCCAAACGAAGCACGCCCTGGCAAAGTTCGCTACGCATTGAACAACAGCTTTGGGTTCGGCGGCCAGAACGTCACGCTTTGTCTGGGACGTTTCGACGGTTAAGAAGCCAAGCATCAAAAGCCAAAAATCAAATTCATTGGGTTCGGCTCCGAGCCCGAATGGCTATTGAGATCGATTACAATTGGGGGGACAACTTGTTTCCCCCCATTTGAATTGAAGGCGACGATATGCGAATGCGATTTTCTGCGGTGGTTTGGTTGCTGTTCATCGGTTCGTTGCTCGGCCTGAAATCACCGGCCCATGCTCAGACTCCGCAAACCATGGGGCAGATCGAACGTCTCGATCCGGCACTTGATGCTGTCCTTGACTCCTCTGCAAAAATCGAAGTCCTGGCAAGTGGATTTACCTGGACCGAAGGACCCGTCTGGGTCACTGACCAAGACAATCCAGACGCTGGGCATCTGCTGTTCTCGGACATTCCCCGGAACACCATTTTCCGCTGGGATCCCAACACCGGAATTTCTCGCTTCATGCAGCCCAGCGGCTACACCGGGACAACCTATTACGGGTTGGAACCGGGAAGCAATGGATTGGCACTCGACAGCAAAGGCCAATTGCTAGCATGCGAACATGGTGACCGGCGGCTATCGGTCCTGACCAAAGATGGCGGTAAACGAACATTGGTCGATGCCTATCAGGGAAAACGGCTGAACAGTCCGAACGACCTGGTTGTCGATTCCAAAGGAAACATCTATTTCACCGATCCACCGTATGGCTTACCCGAGCGAGCCGACGACCATCGCCGCGAACTCGATTTCTGTGGCGTCTACCGTCTATCAACCGACGGTACGCTCCAGTTGGGTAGCAAACAGCTCGAACGTCCCAATGGGATTGGGATATCCCCTGATGAGAAAACGCTTTACGTGGCTCAGAGCGATCCCAGCAATGCGATTTGGATGTCTTTCCCGATCGCCGCCGATGGTTCCTTGGGGGCGGGAACGGTCATGCATGACGCCACCGACCAGGTCGGCAAGTTGCCTGGGTTACCCGATGGGCTGACCGTTTCTGAAAGCGGCCATATTTGGGGCAGCGGTCCCGGTGGGATCTATGTTTTCTCTCCGGAGGGGAAATTATTGGGGCGCATACTAACGGGACAAAAAACCAGCAACTGTACGCTTGGTGGGCCAAATCGCAAACAAAACTGGCTTTACATCACTGCGGACAGTTATCTGCTGAGAATTCAAATCCGATAGAAACGGGTTTTTCCCCACTTTCTAAAAAACCGGCCTTGACGGGTCTGCCCGCGGATTGGTACTCCCCCCCGAGCAACTCGTTATTGCAACCATGGATGGTTTGTGGTGACGGAGAATGAGAACGGGCAAGCTTGCCGCAATTCGCAATTGTCGCGCGTGGACAGGCTGCACCAACACAACCGCGAAGAAGGAGTGTCGCGTTGACTGGGACTACGAAACACAGAATTTGGTTGGTAGCTGCTGCATGTGCTGCGGTCCTCACCTACCAAGCGCCCCAAGCGACCGCGGTAGAACCCCCGGGTTCCCCGTTGGTCATGCCGCCCCAAACCAGTGAGTCATCACTGGTGCGTGGTCAAACAATGTTAGGCAATGCACAAGTTGCATTGCAAAACCGCGACCTTGTGTCTGCGGTTGGAAGCTATCGTCAAGTGGCTGCTTTGGCAGCTCAAGAGCCAGGTTTGAAAGCGAATGCTGAAAAACTCCGCCAAGTCCTTTTGCAAGCTGGCATCGACGCCAACATGCTGCCTGCCGTTGGAGCCCCCGCGACAACTGGTCAACAACAAGTTGCCAGCCTGATCGCTCAAGCTCGAATGGCTTACGACAAGGGCGACATTGCAACGGCGATGCAAAAGACCAATCAAGCGAAGCAGATCCAACTGACGCCTGCAGAAAGTTCTGCAATGCGTTCAGCGATCGGCAAGCTAACGCTTGACGTCGAAGCTGCCGCCAAACGTCGTGCAACCGGTTCCGCCGGTGACATGAATCCTTATCCAGTTCAGCAGGCAGGTGCGACCGCACCGATTGCTGGAGCAACTGGCTCTGCAGGAGACATTCAGCGTGCGGACTACAGCAGTTCAAATTCGGGCCCCGCAGCCGCCACCCCGGCTCAGGCAACCGAACCATCGCGACTTTCGCCTCCTCCGGGAACCGAAAGCGTGGGAGCACAGCTTTACCAACAGGGAGTCGACGCTCTTTCCGCGGGCAACCGTGAAGAGGCTCGCCGCTTGTTTGTTCAAGCTTGGCAACACGAAGCCCAACTGGATTCGGCCATCCGAAGTCAGCTACAGGCGAAATTACAACTGATGCAGCAGCCGATTGCTTCTGCGAACAACAGTCAGGAAGCGTTGTCACCCCTTGATCAAGTCGATCAAGAGACTTTGGCGAATCGCCAACGGCTGTACCGTCAGGTAACCAGTGAACTGGGTGTCGCCTACAAAGACCGAATTGAAAAACCTCTCGATGCACTCGATCGGATCAATCAACTACGCAAGAACGTTGTCGACGCCGATGTCGACGCTTCCGCTAAGCAAACGTTGTTGGCCATGGTCGACCGTGCGATTCGCGAACAGCAGAAGTATGTTGAAGAAAATCGAGCCGATATTGAACTGGACATTCGCAACGAACAGGTCCGTACGGATCTTGAAAACGAACGAAGTGAACGTCTTGAAATCGACGATTTGATCGCCGAAAAGGTCCAGACGTTTGACCAGTTGATGTCGGAGCAACGGTTTGCTGAAGCTCAGGTTATCGCCAAACAGGTGAAAGCCCTTAGCCCTGATTCGACGATTGGAACTCAGATGTTCCGCGTCAGTCAGATCCAGGTCCGTCGCCGGATTGCGAAAGAGATCCAAGACAACAATGAAGATGCGTTTATCACGCAGCTTCAGGATGCTCAAAACCTTGACATGCTTGCTCCCGATCAATCGGTGGGCTTCATGGACGCTGACGAATGGGCCTCCCTTTCCGAAGCACGTCTTGGGCTAAGCAATCTAAACGACAAGATGAGCCCTGCGGAACAAGAGATCAAACGTCTGCTTTCCACGGAAGTCGATGTCAAATTTCGCAACCAACCACTTGGTGAAGTCCTCAAGACCTTAGAAATGGTCACCGGGATTCCAATGTTCGTCGATGAGAAAGCTTTGGCCGTTGCTCGAGTCGATAGCAGCACTCCAGTCACCCTGGACCTGACTCGACCGATCTCGCTGAAGAGTGCCCTGGATCTGATCCTTGGCCAATTCGAATTGACCTACACCATCGGAAACGAAGTCCTACAGATCACGACCAACGAAGTGAAACGTGGGAAGATGATTGTCAAAACCTATAAGGTTGCCGACTTGGTGACTCCGATCCCGAACTTCACAACCAGTTATGAAGATGGATTGGCGGGAGCCTTGCGGGCTGCCTACCAGATGACAACCGCATCAACCAATGTTCAAGTGATGCCGGTTTCCGCAATGGGAATGCACGCTAATGCGGGCGGTCCTCAACCAGCACTGGCAAACCAAAACCCCAACGTTTTGGCTCAGTACGGCAACGGGATGTCCCCAATGATGCCTGGCAGCGGATCCAATCCAATGCGTGGTGCATCGGGTGCAGGGTCGTTGGCTGACTTTGGTTCAATCATGCAGTTGATTCAGACAACGATTGCTCCTGAGACTTGGGAAGACACGATGGGTGGCCCCAGTACGATGGCCCCCTATTATCAAAACCTAAGCCTTGTCATCAGTACGACGAGTGACGTGCACGACCAAATTTTGGAACTGCTTGCCAGCTTGCGTCGTCTGCAGAACCTCCAGGTCACGATTGAAGTTCGCTTCATCTCGCTATCGGATTCGTTCTTCGAACAAATCGGTGTCGACTTTGACTTCTCGATCGATGACAACACTGGCGGCATCCTGCCTGCTGATGATAGTGGGTCCTCGGTATCTGTCGGTTTGGCTGGTCCAAACGGTCAGTTCACGTCCGACTTTGACATTAAATTCGCTAACCAGAACTTCAATGTCTCGCCGATTTTCGGTGGCGTTGACCCTGGAGCGTTAAGTACCTTTGGATTTGCAATTCTGAGTGATATTGAAGCCTTCTTCTTTATCCAAGCAGCCCAAGGGGACAACCGAACGAACGTGATGCAGGCACCAAAGGTGACTTTGTTTGACGGTCAATCGGCTTCGATCCAAGACGTTTCACAACGACCGTTTGTGACTAGTATCTCGCCGGTTGTCGGTGACTTTGCTGTCGCTCAACAGCCGATCATCGTGGTCTTGAACGAAGGTACCGAACTGAATGTGCAAGCGGTTGTCAGCGATGACAAACGATTCGTACGCCTGACTCTGGTACCGTTCTTCAGTCAGATCGGAGACGTCGATACATTCACTTACACCGGTAGCAGCACCACGCGTTCGTCTAGCACGACGACCGACCCCGATACTGGGGAACCGGTCGAAGAAGATGAAGACGAAAGAATCACCCAAGGTTCGACCGTTCAGTTGCCGACGTTTGCGTTCACTAGCGTGAACACAACCGTTAGCGTACCGGACGGAGGAACGATCCTGTTGGGTGGAATCAAACGTTTGCGAGAAGGCCGCGGTGAACGTGGTTTGCCAATCATGAGCAAGCTGCCGTACATCAACCGTCTGTTCCGCAACACGGCGATTGGTCGTGACGCTTCCAGCCTGATGCTGATGGTGACTCCACGTATCATCATTCAGGAAGAAGAGGAAATCGCTCAAACTGGATTCGATCCAACACGCTAACCGCGTGAAGAGCTTTTGATCTCTGCTTAAAGCAAAAAAACGCCCGCTGGGAAACCAACGGGCGTTTTTTCATTGGATTGAATACTGCGAAGCTGGTGGATCTTTTCGTGTCGCGTTTTGCGGAGAGCGTGACGGTTGCTGCTGTACGGCAAGATATCGAAAGATCCCAACCCGCTGCGTAAGTTTTGATGTTGCGCTTTTGGGAGTTGGCTAGTTTGCTTCCGCCGGGCTTGTCCCGGTCCGGGGCAACAACTGGCAGCTACCCCCATGCCTCTTTGCTATTTCATCCTTCTCCGCCAGCCCCAAATCGCCTAGGCGATTTGGGGCTGGCGGAGAACAACCTTTTGATCGCCCAATAAGGTAGCTGCCAATTGCGAGTCCGCCGGAGCAAGCCCGGAAACGGAACTCTCGATACTTGGAGCTAAAAAGGTGCGGGAATAGCCAAATGATTTGAGGCATCCGCAAGAGTACGGAAATCAGGACAATTGACCACTGCAATCACCTCTAAAACGCTACTTCAAAATGCGTTAGCGAGGGATAACAGCTTCAGGAGAATCAGCGACACCTAATCGAATTACAGCTCCATTAAGCGGAGGGGCGGCTGCCGTCTTCCATATCGCGGATATACATTCGCAGACGCTCTAATTCTTCGACCGTCCCTTTCAGCTTCAACATCGTGTCAACTCGTTTTAGCAGCGACACCTTGCTGATTGGTTTGCTCAGGAAATCATCGGTCCCCGCTGCAACCGCTCGTTCGATATCGCCTAACTCATTCAGTGCCGTCACCATCAGGATCATGATCCCGCTGGTCTTCGGGTTTTCTTTGATTTGCTTACAGACTTCAAACCCACTCAATTTGGGCATCATGACATCCAGCAGAATCAAATCGGGATGAAAGCTTGCCGTTTTATCGAGCGTATCTTGTCCATCCACTGCCGTTTCAAATTCGCAATCAATCGACGCCAAATGAACTTCCAATAGTTCACGATTCGCTGCGTTATCGTCAGCGATCAAAATTCGATTGGAGCTAGCCATGGGATTTCCTGATGCGCAATTGGCAGAAATAAGGAAGGAGAAATCAAAATCGGATGAGCGTATGATCAGACGCTATTCTGTGATCAGACGCTATTCGGGGCTGTACTCAGGTGCATTCGCAGCGGGTACTGGAAAGGATTTGCACATTTCACGAATTTCATTTTGAATTTCGGTCAGCTGAGACTCATTTTGAGGACTCTTCAAAGCCTTGGCGATCCAACCGCCCACACGTTTCATTTCTGTAACTCCCATGCCACGACTGGTCAGGGCAGGGGTTCCAATTCGAATCCCCGATGGGTCCATCGGTTTACGTTCATCAAAGGGGATCATGTTCATGTTGACCGTAATCCCACAACGTTCCAAAGTGGCTTCCGCCACCTTGCCGCCCAAATCAACCGCGGTGACGTCGACCAACATCAGATGGTTGTCGGTTCCTCCGCTGACAAGTCGCAGGCCTTCGCCGAGAAGCGTTTCGGCCAACGCTTGTGCGTTATCGATCACCGATTGACCGTAGGCCTTAAACGCGTCCTGCGAAGCTTCTCCGAAACAGACCGCTTTGCCCGCGATGACGTGCATCAATGGGCCGCCCTGGATTCCGGGGAAGATATTTCGATTGATCCCTTTGGTGTATTCCTCACGGCACATGATCAAACCACCTCGAGGTCCACGCAGGGTTTTGTGCGTGGTTGTGGTGACAAAATCAGCAAACGGGACAGGACTGTTATGCAGACCGGCGGCAACCAATCCAGCGTAATGGGCCATATCGACCATCAGTTTGGCACCACAATCGCGAGCGATTTCGGCAAACCGATCATGAGGGATTTCACGCGGATAGGCACTCGCCCCAGCGACAATCAATTTGGGTTTATGTTCTTTGGCCAGTTTGGCGATCTGGTCAAAATCAAGCCGCTGATTCTGGCGATCGACTCCGTAGCTGATGAAATTGTACAGCCGTCCGCTGATATTCAATTTCATCCCATGGGTCAGGTGTCCCCCCTGCGCCAGATCGAGGCCCAGAACGGTGTCGCCCGGTTCCAATGCCGTCAGATAGACAGCCATGTTGGCCTGAGATCCCGAGTGGGGCTGGACGTTGGCATGATCGGCACCGAATAGCGATTTTGCTCGATCAATCGCCAGGGATTCGATAACGTCGACATGCTCGCAGCCACCGTAATAACGACGTCCTGGATAGCCTTCGGCATATTTGTTTGTCAGCACGCTGCCGGCAGCTTCCATCACTGCCAAGCTGGTGTAGTTTTCGCTGGCAATTAATTCCAACCCTTCTTGCTGACGTCGAGCTTCAGCACGAATGGCTTGCCAAATTTCTGGATCTTGAGACTGCAACTGGTTCATGAATCAACTCGGCGCGAAAACGAATGCAATACAGGACAGAAAGAGCCATTGTCGACCGCCAATCAAGAACCGTCAACGATAGGAAAGGGAGGCGAATTGTCCGCTCCGCTTCGTAAACCTTTCCTGTCGTGGTTCGGGTGCCTATACTGGGGGGACCTTCTTTTGAATTTGAATCTCTCTTCCATCTTCGCGGTAATCGTGCCGCGACCGAATGAGCCTCTCCAAATTACGGCGCAAAATTGCGTGGGAAGCAGCCCGTCTGCTGTATTCCCGCGAAGAGTCCGAGTATTTCCAAGCCAAACGCAAAGCCGCCCGCCGGATTGTCACCGGTTGGGTTCGCCCCGCGGATCTACCCAGCAACGCAGAAATTCGGGACGAAGTCCGATTGTTTGCACGCCTGATCGAAGGCAACCAGGGGCACGAAGATCGGTTGTTGGCGATGCGGCAACGAGCCTGCTGGTGGATGGAGCAATTAGCGATGTTCCACCCGCGTCTTATTGGCAGTGTCTTAACAGGGCATGTTCGCGACGGGTCCGATATCGATATCCATGTCTTTACCGGCAATCCTTCGGCGGTCGCTCGCAAAGTGGAAGATCATGGGCTGGAATGTGAACTGGAACGCAAACGGATTGTTAAAGACGGAGAGTGCCGCGTCTTTACACATATCCATATTCGCGACACCTATCCGATCGAACTGACAATCTATCATCCCTCCCTGTTGGGACACCGTTTCCGCAGTTCAATCGATGGGAAACCGATCCCTCGAGCAACCACGACTGAATTGATCCGGATGATTGCCTTGGAAACCGAACAATCTGAATCGAATGTTCGAAAATCGGTGATGGAACAAGAAAATCCTGTCGATCGCTGGCGAATATACGATGCCCTTCTGGTCCCCTTGGAACGGGTTCAGCAGCATCCTAAGTACCACCCTGAAGGGGACGCCCTGTACCACAGCCTTCAGGTCTTTGAATTGGCTCGAGAAGCGATGCCTTACGATGAAGAATTTTTACTTGCAGCCCTGCTACATGATATTGGCAAAGCGATCGATCCAGAGGACCATGTAGGAGCTGGTTTAGAAGCGTTAGATGGTTTGATCACCCCCAGAACGGAGTGGCTGATCGCGAATCATATGCTCGCCCATGGGCTGCGTGATGGTAGCTTAGGAGCTCGAGCCCGACGCCGATTAAGGCAGCAACCTTGGTACGAAGATTTGCTCGAACTGGCCGCTTGTGATGCGGCTGGCCGCGAACGTGGTGTGACGGTGGACGACAGCGACGCCGCTCTTGACTACATTCGTTCTTTGGAAACGATGTTCGACTGATGATTACCACGCTGAAATAAAAGCGAACCGACGTATGAGCGAGTTGTTTCACGAATGCGGTGTCGCCGCGATCTATCACCTGAATAATGTGCCAGATAGCCCTATCTGCACAAAACAGGGACCTGACGAGATCTCGCGATTGATGCCGCGATTGCTGCTGGATATCCAAAACCGCGGTCAGTTGGCCGCTGGGATGACCAGCTATTCCGCCAAACGACGGCAAATCCTGAAAACCCGTCGGGATGTCGGCAGCGTGACCGAAGTCTTTCGCCTGAACCATCGGGCGAAGTCGGAATCCCTGATGAAGCAGCTGACCGGACGCGCTGCGATCGGGCATGTCCGCTACGCCACCTGTGGAGAAGACGACCGCAGTTACGCCCAGCCCTTTGAACGAAAACATATCCACAAAAGAAAGTGGTTCAGTTTTTGTTTCAACGGCCAACTAGCCAACTACGGGCTGCTGCGAAAGCGTTTGACGGAGAATGGTGAACATCATTTGCAATTGGATACTGACACCGAAATCATCCTCCATGAAATCGGCCGTCTGCTAAGCGAATCGAGTGGTGAACCCGACTGGTTTGAATTGATCCGAGAAGCCATCAAAGATTTTGACGGCGCGTACTGTATGGCGTTGCTGACCGCCAAAGGGGAACTGATCATTGCCCGTGATCCACTGGGCATGAAACCGATGTGTTACGCAAACGATGGCCGCGTCTTTGTGGCTGCCAGCGAAAGCGTCGCCTTATTGAACTTGGGATTCGAACCGGAACAGATTCACTCGCTTCCTGCAGGACATGCGATCCTGGTCGATGGAAATTCAATGCGGATTGAATCGATCGCTCCCAGCCCCAAAACGGCTCATTGTTTCTTTGAGTGGGTCTATTTCGCCAACGTCGCCAGCACGCTTGATGATCGAAGTGTCTACCTCAGTCGAACTCGACTTGGGGAAGAATTAGCCAAACTGGAAAAAGCGGACCCACGCTTCGACTGGGACCCCGAGGACACCATCGTTGTTCCGGTCCCCGATACCAGTAAAGCGGCCGCCGATTCGATGGCCTTTAACCTAGGCCTACCCAGCCGCGAAGGTTTGATGCGAAACCGTTACGCAGGGCGAACGTTTATTGAAAACGGGATCGCTCGCAAAGCGAAAGCGGCCCGCAAATACACGCCGCTGCGTGAGGTTCTGGCGGGTAAGAAAGTGATCCTGGTCGAAGATTCGATCGTTCGCAGTACCACGATGAACGCTTTATTGGATCGAATTCGCGAAGTGGGAGGGGCTAAGGAAATCCACGTCCGCGTCGCTTGCCCTCCGATCATTGCCCCCTGTTTCTACGGGATCGATATGAGCACGATCGATCAATTGATCGGTCCAAAGTACTTCGCAAATGGCAAATTGACCCTAGAAGATCAGCAACGCATGGCGGACCATCTTGGCTGCGAATCGCTGCGTTACCTTCCCGTTGAAGCGATCGCCCAAGCCATTGAACTGCCAGCTGACAAGTTATGCCAAGCTTGCGTGACCGGGGAATATCCGACTCCGTGCGGACAGCATTTGTACCAGATTGCCCTGGATAATCCCGGTAGCACGACGGATGCCTCACGGACTTATGAACAGCTTGCTGCAGCCTTGGCTTCCGGATAAAACACTCTCCCCGGACCGAAATAACAAAATCGCTATTACTCGCCCCCCCTCTATGCCGATAACCGTTGTATACGGAAATTGATGTCTCATCCACGCAATGATGTTGAGCATATGGCGGCGGCCCTAAAGCTATTTACTAGCGGCAAAAACGATTCGTCTTTGAAAACGATTCGGGTCGGTACTCGTTTGGACAAGTACCGACTTTTGAAACGACTAGGTTCAGGCGGTTTTGCCACGGTCTACGCGGCAATGGACGAACTGGAACATCGACGTGTCGCTATCAAAATTCCTAGCGATACGTTCACCGATAGCTACCATTGCCTTGAAGACGTGACGCGAGAAATTCGCATCATGGCTCGCTTGGACCATCCCAATATCCTCCGGCTAAAAGATGCTCGGGTGATCGATGGCAAATTGGTCATGGTTTTCCCGATGGGCGAACAATCGCTAGCCGACCGAATCTGCAAGCGAATCGCTCGGGCGACCGCCCTCGATTACGCTTCGCAAATGATCGAAGCGGTCGCTTATGCTCATGAAAATCACGTCCTTCACCGCGATATCAAACCCGAGAATTTTATTCTCTTTCCACACAATCGAATCTGCCTAACCGATTTTGGGTTGGCTCGACTAGGAAAACCGCTGGCGGCTCAGTCGGGATCGGGGACCTTGGGATATGTCGCTCCAGAACAAGCGATGGGGAAAGCGACGTTCCGCAGCGACGTTTTCTCGCTCGGTCTGGTCCTTTACCGGTTGTTTGCCGGCGTCCTGCCCGAATACCCCTTCACGCCGCCTCTGCCGGAATACACGAAACTGCGGCGGGGACTTGCCGCTCCGTTTGCGTCTTTGATTCGCAAATGTATTGAACCGGTTCCGAGCAAACGGTTTCGCGATGGGATTGCACTTTACAACGCGTTCCAACAAATCCCGAATCCGATCACGCTGAAAGTCAGTTCTTAGACGCTGACGCGGAAGCGGATATCTTTGAACCCGCCTTCTGGAAGGGCGGCCTGGATCCCACGTAGGAGCTTGCGTTTCTTGAACGTCAGCTCCTGCATCGTTACTGAATCGGCGGCATACAATTCAAGAACGCCCCGTTTTAGATTCCCAATGCGAATATGGGACGAGAGGGCTTTACCAATCAACGGTTCAATGATCGTTCGCAAATGCTCATTTCCACCGATCTGAGCGTATCCTCGACGGGCCATCAGTTGATTCATGATGGATCCCATCTTTCGCGGATAACGGCTGTTACGCCGCTCGTCAGGATCTCCTGAATTCAATTTCCGCACAGGTTTTCTCTTTCCAAAGGAACCGAAGGCAACCGTTAAACCAAGCGAAATCGGATTATCGATCGCGAGCCATCGGCATGATGACATAGCCATAGCCGTCTTCGGTGCTCAGCAGAGCAGGGGACTTACCCGATTCAATTTCCAGAATGAAATTCGTTTCAGCATCCAGAACCTTGCAAAAATCGGCCACAAACCGGTGGTCCATCGTCAGAGTCACCGATTCGCCCTCGTAGGCGATCGGAATTTCAACGACCGATTCTCCCAGTCCGGTGGTGTTGGCTTCCATCTTGAGGGTCCCGTCGGCAAAAGTGAAATCGATCCCTCGACTTTCCCGGTCGGTCACAATCGCTGCTTGCCGTAAAGAGGCAAACAGGGGGCCGACCGTCATATCGATCTGAGACGCGTTTTCCCGCTGTGGAAAAACCTGCCGCCAATTTGGATAACGACCTTCAACCAAACGCGAATAGATCGTGCAGCGATGGGTTCGCAGCAACAGATCGTTGGCTCGAGCCGCCAACTGGATTTGTTCGTCCTGCTCGTCGACGGCCCGCTCCATCAACTGGATGGCTCGCGTCGGAACGATGGTGCTTGTGCCAGTGGTTTTGTGATCGCCTACGGAAGTTCCCGTTCCCTGCATTCTGGCCAATCGGCGACCGTCGGTTCCCACGGCCAGCACCGAATCGCCTTCTAATTCCAGCAAGACGCCTCCCAACGCGTATCGGCTGCTTTCCGCATCGGTAGCGAAAACCGTCCGTTTGACCATCTGCCGAAAGAGTCCCGTTGGAATCGAGTGGTAGGATTCCTCCTCGAAACCAACGACCCGTGGGAATTCATCTGGGTTCGCCCCAGGAAGCTTAAACTTACTGCGATTCCCTGAAATCAGAACGCCCGATCCATCCGTTTCGATCGTCAGTTTTTCATCGGTGCTCTCTCGCAGAATCGCTCCGGTCCGAGCGACCGGAAGCAGGGCGGCCCCTTCGGTTTCGATTTCGATCCCTTCCGCCAGATCCAGCCGAATCCCGACTTCCATGTCCGTGGCTGTCATCGTGACCTGGCCATTGGACACGTTGATTTTCACGTTTTGAAGAATTTCCTTAGGGGACCGAGCGGGAGCGACGCTCGCCGCTAGCTGAAAAGCGGCGGCCAAGGATTCACGTTCACAGATGATTTTCATTCCGGATCTCAATCAACACTTGGTTTCATGTTTGATTCTTGCTTCGCCAAACTGTATCGCAACCGTGGCAGGAAATACAGCGTCCACCATCTGGAAAGCTTCCAGACGCTCCGTGTCGTAGCTCCATTGCTCAGAGAGAAATAGCCTCTTTCTATTTAAAAATAACCGTAGTCGTAGTAAAGCGGCGGCGGAAATTGTTGAAAAGGGCGTTTTCCTGGTTGTAACCTATTTGATAGCAAGCAGTTGCGGACGATAACATCCGGTGGATAACCAGTCCTGTTAACGTTCAGAGTTGGACGGAAAATGTTCACCGAGAGGGTCGTTTTCGACAGTCGACGTTTGCCGGTTGAAGTCGCAGGAATTGGCTGCACCGCGGCGCTACGAAATCTGAACGGGTTATCCACAGCAAAAAAAGAATCGGTTTGTGCCCACTGGGAACTTTGAGATGTTCAAAAAAAATAGTGGCGAAATGAAATGGAGGGCGTCATCGTCCATTCGACCCGTTCATTGATCGTGTCATTGTTTCTTTTTAAGCCGGAATGTCGTTTCCTGGCGAGTGAGTGCGGAGTGGCCCGTTCAGCGTTGTGGGTGGGCGGTTTCATCGGTTTTTCGTTTCGCATTTCGCGTGGGACGAGCCTTTTTTCCGCTACGATTTCAGCGACCTCCAATGATTCGATAATTCCCTGCAGGCGTCGGATATTCAATTTCCTTTGCTTAAACGGCTGCTCTCGATCACGCGGTCAGTCGGTCAAAACGATTTCTTATGCGGTCTGGAGCTGTTCGCGGACTTCGTCGGCGGTCTGGCTTAACTGGCTATTGGAGGCGAGTAGTTCGGATGTTTTTCGGCAGGCGTGGAGGACCGTGCTGTGGTCACGACCTCCGAAATATTCGCCGATTTGCTGCAGACTGGAGGCGGTAAGTTGGCGGCCCAAGTACATCGCTAAGGCTCGAGCCCTTACGACTTGCTGACGTCGCGTACTGCTTTTCAGTTCAGCCGTTTTTAGCTGGAATCGGCGAGCTACGGCTTTGGCAATCGCTCCAATGGTCGGTTCATTGCCACCGCTGGCAACGGTTATTGCGGCTTGGATCGCGACCGCGTCGATAGGTTTTTTGTTCTCGTCCAGCAGACGCAAATGGTTGACGACGGCCGCTAGCCGGCGAACCGAGAGGGAATCGGGTAAGCCTCGGCAAAGCAGATCGATCCAGTCCGGGTCGATCTTTAGCGAGTTTTTCTGGCACAATTGTTCGATGATCGTTTGGCGAGCTTCCTGCCCTGGCAGACGCAAAGAAACGGTTAATCCAGGTAGCATTCGACTGGCTAATAATGGCCGGATCCCACGAAATTCTGATGGAAGCCGCCGGCACGTTAAGATGGATGGCATCCCCCGGCGGTCGCGTGATTCCAAGCGGGCCGCCAATTCTTCTTGAGAGGACGGTTTCTCCGCTATCGAATGGACGTCATCGATGACCAGTAAATCGATCGAGTCGGTTCGTTCGCGAAAATGCTCTAAATCGTCAGCGCTAAGCGCATTGGTGTAGTTTCTCGCGAAATCGGCTGCCGGCAGATACAGCATCGATGCATCCCCGTTGTGCTGCTCTAGTTCAAGCGTGGCAATCGTCATTGCCAGAGTGGTCTTACCACACCCTGTCGGTCCGACCAGCAATAACGGATTTCCCCGCAGACTGATCGATTCTTGTTGGCGGCAGACGAATAACGCGAACGCGTTCTCGGGCCCTGCAATGAAATGGGGCAATAGCGCGGTCCCCTCACCACCTTTTTGGCGGCGATGCGTCGAAGAGGGTTGCAGCAATTCGATAGTGTCGAGGGTCACTGTCAT